>NZ_SJDS01000001.1:0-826585 GCF_004332175.1 Lysinibacillus sp. OL1
TTAACGACGCCTCCTTTCGATTTCCTCTAACTTTTTTAAAAATAAATTTTCTGCACGTAAACGTTCATTTTCACGTTGAATCTCTAATTTCAATTTCTCCTCAACGGTTAATTCGACTTCATCTTTTGTGCGACCACGACGATCACGTAATCCCTCTTCACCGTTCGTTTCAAATTTCTTCGACCATTGATATACCTGTTGATACGAAACACCATAGGTGTGTGCTGCCAACTGATAATTTTTCTGGTGCTTCAAACAGTACTCGACAATCTCAATACGTTCTTCAAAAGTTGTCTTTCTTCCTTCTGTCATAGCTTGACTCATTCCTTTACCTGAATCTTTTATTTCACTATGACTAGTATACTTTTTTACCCAGCTTTTTAAAACGGAGGTACTGCTAATCTCGTATTTCGACAACACCTCCATCTGTGAATAATTTCGTTGAATGTAGTCCTCCACAGCCGCTAGTTTTAACGCTTTTGAATAGAACTTACATGAAGTAGCTTCTTGTAATCCTTCACGTCCACCTGCCTCAAATCTCATTTTCCATCTATGAAAAGTTTGATGATCTATTGAAAACCTTTCACACAATTCATTGATAGAATAGTGACCTTCTTCGAACAATTGAAGGATATGTAGTTTCAACTCGAGTGGATGTTTGCTTCGCCCCATAAAAAATACTCCCCTTAGATAAACAGATTTTATTTTTTAATCTGTCTACCTAATAGGGAGCATATCAATATACTTAAATATGTTTGGTCTATTTTTTTGTTTTGTTCGTTCTCAACTAACAGAGCAGTTGAATGGCATGTCATATACAGGGATTTCTCCAAAATTAAATCTTTCATGAGTTGAAAAATTTATTTGATTCTTAGTAAGCCTAGTTTAATAGCAGTAACAACAGCACCTAAACGAGTTTCTGCATTTAATTTGCGAATAATAGAGGATATATGATATTCCACTGTTCTCCTACTCATACCTAATTCTAAACTAATCTCATTATTGGTTTTGTCCTCAGCAATACGCTCTAAAATCTCATATTCTTTAGGTGTTAACTTTATCATATGTAATACTCCCCCCATTTATTTTCAGAAGATATCGTATCAATAAATTCCATTTTATTCTATATTCTGGATAAAAAATACCGTTTAATCAAATGTAAAAAGTGACAATTTTTCAAAAAATAATTAATTTTTCCCTAAGGTTGCGGAAAATACGGATACCTTATTTGAGAAATTTTGTTAACTTTGAACTACAAAACAAATTAATATTTACATATTAGTACCTAATAATTAATTGTTTTGTGGGAGTTATATGGGATCTGAGGAGGTGAAAAAATGCTCAAGAGAATTAATCATGGTTTTAATAGTGCTAGTTCTAGATCTAAATGGTGTGTTTTTTGTGATGCTAAAGATTATTGCAATAAGTGTGATGCTATGGATTGGGGATGTGCTGGAGGCTGGGAAACTTGTTTTAGAAAAGATACAGATGGTTAAAACAAGTGCTTAATTTTTTATTTGGCAATGTAGAGTAAATCATTATTTACTCTACATTGTATCAAGAAATGGGGGGATATTTATGATTGAATCTATGGAGAAAAAAATTAAAGTATCAAGTATTAAAGAGTTAGAAGTTAATCATAAAAAATATATTTATGTACCGAATACTAATGGTTTATTTGAAATAGATGATATTGTTTATTCTATTTTATCAAGTGACAACAAAAGCATAGTGGAAGTTTTTAATCAATTAAATGATAAAATAGCTGAAAATGAATTTAATAGTATTATTGAATCACTAATAGAAAATAGGATAATCAATGATACTACTGATAGAAATGCTGTTAACGAAGAAAATGTTAAAAACATAAGTGCACTCACATTAATGATGGTCCAAGAATGTAATTTACGATGTAAATATTGTTACGCTGGTGACGGAGAATATAACGAAAAAGGCAGAATGTCTATAATGACAGCAAAATCAGCAATTGACTATTTGCTAGAACAGTCAGGTGATCGTGATGATCTATCCATTGTATTTTTTGGGGGGGAACCTTTATTAAATTTTCCAGTAATTAAGCAAGTAGTAGAATATGCAAATTACAAAGTAAAATTACATAATAAAAAAATAGGTTTTAGTATGACATGTAATGGAACGCTAATAAATAAAGAAATCACAAAATTTGTTTTAGACAATAACATCGCTGTTCAAGTAAGTGTTGATGGGACTAAAAGCGATCATGACATAAATCGTTTTTATGGAAATAAAAAGGGAAGTTATGATGTTATTTTAAACAGAACAAAAGAATTAAGGGAGCAAAAACAACTGGGAGTTAGGGCAACCATTACTCCGAATAATGTTGATTTGGTAAATATATATGAGCATCTATTCGACTTGAATTTTAGAAGTATCTATGCTGCCCCAGCTATGCAGATGTTTACAGAAGATCAATTCATTGAATTGTCTAAAAGTTATGATGAATTAATTTGTTATTTCGAATATTTAGTTAATAAAAAAGAATATTATAAAGCTGTCAAACTCAATAATATAATGAAAAATTTAGAACGTATTCATATTGGACACGAATCAACATATTTTTGTGGTGCAGAGGTTAATTTTTTAGCCGTTGATATTAATGGTGATTTATATCCTTGTCATCGTTTTGTTAATAATAAAGAGTATAAACAAGGAAATATTTTTGAAGGAACATATTCCAGTGCGAAGTCAAAATTTTTAGAAGAAGCACACGTTTCAAATAGATTAAATTGTAATAAATGCTGGGCAAAAAATTTGTGTGGGGGTGGGTGTCACCATGAAAATTTAGAATCAACAGGTAAAGTAACGACACCACCTTTACATTATTGCATTTTAACTCAAAAGCAATTAGAAGCTACCTTGCATTTATATTTACGGTTATCAGATGAACAAAGAGAACTATTATTAGAAAAGAAAAATACAAGAGAGTTTGTTAAAAATGGAAATCAAAATTAAGAACTTAACAAAAAATTACAAAAATAGAAAGGTGCTAGACAATATCTCCTTAGAAATTCATAATGGTGTATTTGGTTTATTAGGGGAAAATGGGGCAGGAAAAACAACATTGATGGAAATAATCTCTACATTACTTCCATTTGATGACGGAGAAATTGAAGTTGCAGGGCTAAACGTAAAAAAAGAACCACTTAAGGTTTGTGAAATATTAGGTTATCTTCCTCAGAAGTTCGATTTTTTTCCAAAGGTTACTTTAGAAGAGTCATTTGACTATTTATGTAAGTTAAAAGGAATGAATAATAGTGAAAGTCGAAAACAGGAAATCAACTTAAGACTTCAAGAGGTGGGCCTATTAAGCGAACAAAAAAAATATATTCAAGAACTTTCGGGTGGTATGAAACAAAGATTTGGCATTGCTCAAGCTTTAATTGGTAATCCCAAAATAATACTAATTGATGAACCAACAGTAGGTTTAGATCCTCATGAGCGCATTTCATTTAGAAATTTAATTACTCGGATTAGTCGAGATAAAATCATTCTGCTTTCAACACATATCGTACAAGATATTGCTTCTACATGTAAAAATTTGATGGTGCTACAAAAAGGAAAAGTGAATTACTTAGGTAGTACAATAGACCTTATTAATAAAGTTCGAGGGAAGGTATGGCTTTATAATGTTTTAGATGATGAAATACCTCATGTGGATTTATTTGTATCTTTACAAGATAAAGGCAGCAGTATTGAGATTCGTTACATTGCAGATAGTCCATTACAAGGAAGTATATCGACAGAGCCTACTCTAGAGGATGCATATATTTATATAAATAGAAAAGAGTTATCCATATGAGAGAATTACCTTTTCTAATAAACTTTGAATTAAAAAGACTCATAAAAAGTAGAGCTATTTCCGTCATTCTTATACTAATAATGTTGGTTCTTCCAATTATCATGAATAACTTAGACACTCAGGAAACTTTTATTGAAAAATGGTATGGAACACTTCAATTACAAATGGTATTTTTACTTATTTTAATACCGAGTATGGTTTCATATGTTTGGAAGGGGTATCTTCAATCTTTTGAAAGAGCAGTCATCCTACTAAAATTGACAAATAGGTCGATGTATATAGTTGGAAAAATCGTAGCAGTTATTCTTTTTGTTTCAGTGTATCTATTTTTCTTCTACATAGTTTTTTTTATATTTTATGTAAATAAAGTTCCTATTAGCATTCTATTAATTACATTGTTTCAAGTCTTCCTTTCTATTTTCTACAGCATTACCTTTAGCTTTTTCATTTCCTTTTATTTGAAACGTACTGTATATCTACACATTTTACTAATAATATATTTGGTATTCAGCATTTATTTAAATTCTCCTTATTTTTCTATATGGTTCAATCCTGATTTTATACAACATCAAATGACTGACCTGCTATTTAATGTAAAGAGAGGTATTTTTCTAAGTATTGGCATACTATTTATGTTTGGAAATGTGTTGCTATTTAAAAGAAGGGTGAATGACAAATGAGAGATATCTTTTTATTTTGGTCGAAAGTGGTCTTACGAAGTGATTATTTGTTGACTTATTATACTATCGTCATTCTATTATGTATCTCTCAGTATTTCTTTACAGTCAGTGATGCTCAAGCATTGATTCCTTTATATGGGATTTTCTCAAGTGTATTAACGATTCAAATTATAACTTTGCATCAAAGATATCATGTAGAGAAAATTTTAATGATTTCCCCAATATCGAATGGAAAGCTTTTATTATGGCAATGGGTTTTCAGCTTTATTCTGACCACCCCTGCAATTATGTTACTAGTTGGTTTTGTAAAGTTTGTATATGTAGAGACACCAATATATAAAATTCTACTTATCGTTTTTATTTTTCAGCTATTTACTATATCCATTCCATTTTTGATGGCAACAATTTTTAAAAGTCAAGCAGTGTCTATAATTTTAATTGTCATCATTTATTTTTTATTAATGCTAATGCATGGTTATAGACTAGAAACGATTCAATATTTAGCTCCAACTCTTAACTTTATGTATCCAGATTTTATTCATTACTTAAATGTTATAGGTGTTTTATCCGTTTGTTTGTGTTCTATATCGTTCGCGATTTTATTCAGCAGGAAGGCCACCAATAAAACGGAAAAGTGGGTTGCTGGAATTATGACCAGTATGATGCTTTTCGTTCTATTAAGCTTACATTTTTATAATGGATATAAAGAAGAAGAGCTGTCAAATAAGCCTTATCAAAATTATCAATATAACGGGCTTACTGTCCAATACAAAGGTGTAAGTATAGAAAAAATGAAGAATTATGCGAATGTTTATAAAGACATTACTCAAATAATGGAGAGCTTTGGTGTCAACAACATTCCGTATCACACGCTGAAAATAACGAGGGTTTTTAGCCTTCCAGATAACAATAGTTTAGAAAATATTATTAGTAGCTCTGGCGACATCATTGAAATACGCCCGTATTCTAATAAATTTTTTGAATTTAACTATGGCTATAATATTACAGAAGACATGATAAATACATTAATGAATGAACAGTGGGAAAACAAGGAACAAACTAATTGCTATGAGGTTTTAAAAAGAACAATTGAGCAAAAGGTTATATACACAAATAAAAGCATGCTCTTTAGTGAGGCGAAAAAGAAGTCAGTAGAAAATTTGTTCATAAGTAATGAAAAAGATCCGTATATGGAAAAGTTTCTACATATATTACAGGAAGAACCGAAAAATGCTTATCTGTATATCAAAAGGTTATAAGAAAACCTTAACTAAATTAGGGAGACAGAGTATTATTTCATGAAAATATTAGGTGAGGTATTTAAGTATACAAAGCCATACAAAGCAAAATTATTTCAAGTAAATATTTTGATGGGCATTTCTATGATTTTAAGTATAGTACACCCCCTTTTATTTGGTAAATTTATTGATTCTATAACAGTAAAAGACCTCAATTCAGCATTCATAATTATAGTGTTTATGGCTTTTTTGTTTCTTTTTAATTTATTTTTTAAAGTAATCCAAAAATATTATTTAACGAAATTTGCCTGCTATCTACAAATGGATATTAAGTTAAAGATAATAAAAAGAATCATGGCTATGGACATGGATGAGTATCAATTAAAAGCAAAAGGTGAACTGATGAATAAAATAGAAAATGATACAAAGGCATTTTCTGAAGTAGTATCAGAGTTTTTAAATATTGTTGTAGATTTTATCAGCATAATAATTGTGTTAGTAATATTGATAAATCTTAATTTTATTTTAGCTAGTATTTTATTCATAGCTTGTCCTTTAGCACTTATCATTTTTAAATATTATGGAAGAAAAATAAGGATGATGGATACTGCCATCAAAGAAGATTTAGATTCTTATTTAACCTATTTGGGAGAATTACTGTCATCATTTAAATTATTTAAGATATTTAATACTGAGACAAACGCAATAGATAACTATCAAAAGAAAATTACCTTATTATACAAAAATACTCTTGATAAAATGCGTTTAAGTATAAAATCAGCATCAATAATAGAATTAATAAACTTTACAAGTTATTTGATTATCCTTATTATAGGTGCCTACTTTATTTATAAAGGAAGCCTCACGTTAGGAGTATTAATAGCATTCACTACCTATGCCAATAACTTTAGTCAGTCATTTTTAAGATTTTCTCAACTAAATTCATTTTTACAAGAAGCAATTGTGTCTGTAAATAGAGTAAAAAACTTAATGCAAGACAATAAATATCATCTAAAGAAATTAGAAGTACCTGACTATGTAAATTCTTCGCATCATTTTAGAAAAGATAAAATAGTATTACGGAATGTAAGCTTTACCTATACTAATGCATTATCTCCAGTTTTAGAAAATATAAATCTCCAAATACCTTTGAAGAAAATTGTATTGATTAAGGGAGAAAGCGGATCAGGTAAATCGACATTATTGAATATATTATCAGGTTTATACATTAATTATCAGGGTGAAATATTTCTATCCAATCAAAATATTAGATATATTCCTATTGATGTTTATAGAAAAAGGGTATGTTTGGTAACGCAAGAGCATTTTATAATGACAGGGACAATAAGGGAAAATTTGTTATTAGCAAAGCCGAATGCAACGGACGAAGAATTAATTCAAATTTGTAAAATGGTTAACATTTATTCATATATAGAAACGTTGGACTATAAATTTGAAACTCTTATAGGGCATAACGGGCTTGAATTATCTACTGGGCAACAGCAAAGACTTTCAATAGCAAGATCGCTTCTAAGAGATGCGGATATCTATTTGTTTGACGAGATTACTTCTGCGCTTGATAAAGACAATCAAATAAATATAGAAACATTACTTTTATATTTAAATAAAGAAAAACAAAAGACTGTTATATTGGTTACTCATCACCCTGTTTTAATAAGTGAAGCAGATAAAATTTTTGAAGTTGATAAGCATCAAGTGAATGAGAGGGATTCATTAGTTGTTACAAGCTCTTGATAAGCCTATATTGTTTGAATAGGTGGTGTTACTAAGTTAACACTCAAAAAATTTTTTCCTCTTGACACTAAAAAAGTTGTAAAGTAGATTTAACATAATTACATAAAAGCAATAGGTGCCCACTAGGGAGAATAGGGAATAAAGTGAAAAGCTTTAGCGGACCCGCCACTGTATAAGGGAATTTCATAGTGTATGCCACTAGCAAATTGCTGGGAAGGTACTATGAGGTGTTGAACTTGAGCCAGGAGACCTGCCTACATGCTTTAGAAGATATAGATGATGGAAAAGTCTGTAGTTTATTTGTCATGACAATAAACTACAGACTTTTTATTTTGTCTTAATGAGAACGAGAGGAGAAATAATCATGCAATTATTACAAGACACGATTCAAAACATTCAGGGGGCTGATATGAAAAGTATGGAGCAAGCCAGAAAGCGGATTGATGCGCTTTGTAAGCCCCCAGGTAGCTTGGGTAAACTAGAATCACTTGCCGTACAGCTCTCTGGTATAACAGGACAATTATATCCGATGGTCGACAAAAAAGTGATGATTGTCTGTGCTGCAGATCATGGTGTTTGCGAGGAAGGTGTAACCACGAATCCACAAGATGTTACGGTCTTTCAAACATTAAATTTTCCTAAGGGGGGTACAGGCGTTTGTGCGATTGCTGGCATTACCAATGCAAAGGTGGTCACAGTAGATGTTGGGGTAAAAGGAGATATTCCACTTGATGCAGGTGTCCTTATTCATAAAATTAAATATGGTACAGATAACATGGCACAAGGTCCCGCTATGACCAAACAAGAAGCCATTCAATCGATAGAAGTAGGAATCCGTGTGGCCACTGAGGAAATCATAAAAGGTGCTGATGTACTTGGGACTGGAGAAATGGGCATCGGCAATACAACACCAAGTGCTGCGATATTAGCTGTTTTGACGGGATGCAACCCTATCGAAGTAACGGGGTTTGGTGCAGGAGTAGGCCAAGGAGGCATTGCCTATAAAGCGGCAGTTATTGAAAAAGCAATTACCTTAAATAAGCCTAATCCAAATGATGTTATTGATGTTCTGGCTAAGGTTGGAGGGTTAGAGATAGGGTCGATGACAGGTATTATTCTTGGCGCAGCTGCCCATCTTAAACCCGTTGTCATTGATGGATTTATTTCGACTATAGCCGCCCTCATTGCTTATAAGCTCGAACCAAAAGTAATCGATTATATCATTCCTTCCCATGCTTCAGAGGAACCAGGGGCAAAAATTGCCGCTGCCTTACTAGGCATTGAACCAATGTTGCACATGAATATGCGTTTAGGCGAAGGTTCTGGAGCAGCCTTAGCCTTTCCTATTTTAGATGCAGCTTGCTCGATGATGAAAAACATGGTGACTTTAGAAGAATCAATGCAGTTGTTAAAAAGATAAAAACAATAAAACAGCCAATGACTTAATTTTTGGTCATTGGCTGAATGGTATTTATGCACGATTTAATTTTCGTAATGGCAAGCGCCACTTCATCATATAGGAAAGAATACGTAAAGCTGTAATTACTGCGAATAAAATATAAAGGAAAATATCCCCTGTAAAAACCTCGAAGCCGATTAACAATCCAGCAAGAGCTGCCCAAACCCCATAAACTTCATCACGGAGAACTAATGGTTTTCTTCTAGCTAATAAATCTCGTACAATTCCACCACCTGAACCTGTCAAAACAGCAGCTACAATGACTGCGCTTACTGGCATATCAAGCTTGACAGCATAGAGTGCGCCTTGAATTGCGAATGCTGATAAGCCAATCGCATCTGTGAAGTTACCCCAACGATGCCAATGTTGAATCAGATGATGGGGAAAAATAAAGAATATCGTAATCGCAGCAAGCGCTATTTGAAACATCATATCCTGTCCCCAAAGTGTTGTGACAGGTAGTCCAATGAGTAAATTTCGGATAGCTCCTCCACCAAAAGCAGTCACAATACCAAGTATATATACACCGAATAAATCGTATTCTTCTTCCATGGCAATAATTGCCCCCGAAATAGCAAAGGCAATTGTTCCTATAATACTAAAAACCTCCCAAGCCATCCCTTTCACCCCTTCTATCAATAAATAAACTTTTTTAAAAGTTAAAAGACTTTTTACGTAACAGAATCTATGAATTTAATAGCCAAAATCGGTCATTAAATACGCTTCTTGAAATGAGTCCGCACATTAGCTTAGCGTAAAATGCCCTTAGAAACAATAGGCAAGTTTTACAGGTGCACATACAAATTGATAAAATGTGATTAAAATAAAGAAAAACATTCGTCAAAAGCGTTCATATAACAGTAGTTGGTTAGGGAATTCTAGAGTGATTGAAGTCAATTTAGATAGTCAATAAATCTTACTGATTGAAATGCGAGACATTATGAAATGGAGAAGAAAGAATGACGTTTACATCAAAGTTATCAACAGAAACGCTATCGTTAGCGGAAAAAGTAGAGGAACAAGTTCGGCCTTATCATGCCAAGGTAGAAGAAATGGCGTTCTACAATCAGCAGAAGGTGCTAGCAGCTTTCAGAAAGCATCAAGTAAGTGATTATCATTTACATCCAACAAACGGCTATGGCTATGATGATGAGGGACGGGATAATCTAGAGCGTGTTTATGCAGAAGTATTTGGTGCAGAGGCAGCCATAGTTCGACCACAAATTATTTCAGGGACACATGCAATTACGCTTAGTCTATTCGGTATTTTACGTCCTGGTGATGAGCTGCTTTATATTTCTGGTCAGCCATATGATACATTGCAATCCATTGTCGATGGTGGTGAAAAAGATACAGGTTCACTGAAAGATTATAAAATCGGTTATCGACATGTGGATTTACTAGATAATCAGGTTATTGATTGGGCAGGTGTCGAGGCTGCTATTACAGCACAAACCAAAATGATCGCGATTCAGCGTTCAAAAGGCTATGCAACACGTCCATCCTTTACAATAGAAGAAATTGCAGATATGTGTGTAAAGGTACGTAAAATAGCCCCGAAAGCTGTTATTTTTGTAGATAACTGCTATGGCGAGTTTGTAGAGGCACAGGAACCTACAGAGGTCGGTGCTGACTTAATGGCAGGCTCGCTCATTAAAAATCCAGGTGGAGGCTTGGCTAAAATTGGTGGCTATATTGCTGGCCGAGCAGATTTAGTGGAGAAATGTGCCTATCGTATGACTTCTCCAGGTATTGGAGCAGAAGCGGGGGCCACATTAAATACACTAGGTGATTTTTATCAAGGATTTTTCCTGGCACCCCATGTTGTATCGCAAGCACTTAAAGGGGCGATATTTACAGCTGCAATGCTCGATGAAATTGGCATGAGTACTACTCCGAGCTATCATGCGAAGCGTACAGATTTAATTCAATCAGTATCTTTTCAAACAGCACAGCAAATGATTGACTTTTGTCGCGAAATACAAGCGAACTCACCGATAAATGCCCATTATGCTCCTGAACCAGCCTATATGCCAGGCTATGAAGATGATGTCATCATGGCGGCTGGAACATTTATTCAAGGGTCCAGCATTGAGCTAACAGCGGATGGCCCAATACGACCGCCATATACAGCATTTATCCAGGGTGGACTAACATATGAACACGTTAAATTTGCTATATGCAGTGCGGTTCAAGCCATTCAAAAAGCATAACAAGACAATAGATAAAGCCTAAATATGAAGAGTTTTTTACAATTTTTAATCAGATTGAAAAAAATAGTGCCATTCATGTTAGATAACCTTACATGGTTGGTTGACAGTAAAAAAAATTCGTTATATGATAAGCGGGTATTGGAGGAGGACTTAAATGAGTCGTGAAATTAGACGAACTATGCCGTTATTAT
Source organism: Lysinibacillus sp. OL1 (assembly GCF_004332175.1). Taxonomy (NCBI): domain Bacteria; kingdom Bacillati; phylum Bacillota; class Bacilli; order Caryophanales; family Bacillaceae; genus Lysinibacillus; species Lysinibacillus sp. OL1. Next base: position 11,375 of record NZ_SJDS01000001.1, read on the forward strand.
CGATGAGTATCGTGATGCAATTAACAGAGCTTTCGGCAAGACAAATTCGTTATTATGAAGAACACCATTTAATTGAGCCGCACCGAACAGAAGGCAATCGACGTATGTTTTCACTAAATGACGTCGATATATTGCTTGAGGTTAAAGACTACTTAGAACAGGGTATGAATATGGCGAAGATTAAAAAAATATTTGCTAAAAAGAAAAATCCTGTTGCAACAACTGATGAGCAAGATTTAAGTGATTCAGAATTGCGCCAAATTATGCGCGAAGAAATGCGTCAAGCACAGCGCATGCAAAAATCGTCCATCCGAAGAGGGGATTTATCTCGATTCTATTAATAAATAGGGTAGGGTAAACATAAAAGCTAGACAAATTATAGGAGTGTGGAAAACTGTGGGTAAATACACAAAAGAGGACATTAAACGTCTCATCGAAGAAAAAAACGTAAGCTTTATTCGTTTACAATTTACAGATATTCTTGGCACTATCAAAAATGTTGAGATTCCTGTAAGTCAATTAGACAAAGCACTGGAAAATAAAATGATGTTTGATGGCTCATCTATTGAAGGTTTCGTTCGAATCGAAGAATCTGATATGTATTTATATCCTGATCTTGATACTTTCGTAGTATTCCCTTGGACTTCTGAAAAAGGGAAAGTAGCACGTTTTATCTGTGATGTATACACTGCGAAAGGCGAACCGTTTGCTGGTGACCCACGTAACAACCTAAAACGAATTCTTAAAAAAATGGAAGAAATGGGCTTCTCAAGCTTCAATTTAGGGCCTGAGCCAGAATTCTTCTTATTCAAATTAGATGCAAAAGGCGAACCAACATTAGAAGTAAATGACCATGGTGGTTATTTCGATTTAGCGCCAACAGACCTTGGTGAAAATTGCCGTCGTGATATCGTGTTAGAGCTAGAAGAAATGGGCTTTGAAATTGAAGCATCACACCATGAGGTAGCTCCAGGACAACACGAAATCGACTTTAAATATGCGGATGCTGTTACTGCGTGTGATAACATCCAAACATTCAAATTAGTGGTTAAAACAATCGCTCGTAAACATGGCTTACACGCTACATTTATGCCAAAACCACTATTTGGTGAAGCGGGCTCTGGTATGCACTTTAACGTGTCACTATTTAAAGGCAAAGAAAATGCGTTCTATGATGAATCTACAGAATTAGGTCTTTCTGAAACAGCTATGCAATTCATGGCGGGTGTTCTTGCACACGTACAAGGTTTCACAGCTGTAACAAACCCAACAGTTAACTCTTATAAACGTCTAGTACCAGGTTATGAAGCACCATGTTATGTAGCATGGTCTGCACAAAACCGTTCACCATTAATTCGTATTCCATCTGCACGTGGCCTTTCAACTCGTGTTGAAGTACGCTCTGTAGACCCTTCTGCAAACCCATATTTAGCGATGGCTGTTATTTTAGAAGCGGGTCTTGAAGGTATTCGTCAAAGCCTAACACCACCTGCTGCTATTAACCGCAACATCTATGTGATGTCGGAAGAAGAGCGTCAAGCAAATGGTATTGAAAACCTACCTGCAGCACTTGATGATGCACTAACATTACTTGCTAAAGATCAAGTAGCACAGGAAGCATTAGGTGAGCATATTTATGCAAACTTTAAAGAAGCAAAAGAAATCGAGTTCGATATGTACCGTACAACTGTTCATCAATGGGAACGCGATCAATATTTAAAAATGTATTAATCATAAAGATACCGAGTGCCTGATAAAGGGTACTCGGTTTTTTTCTGAACATATTAGGAACGATGAGGTCATATGATAACCCCATCGTTATTTTAGTATTAGCGCATATGTTTATGATGGTGTGGCATATGGCAAGGGTTAGGTGGCATACCGCACATTGTATGTGTTTCACAGCATTCATTCACGACAGATTCTGTGCATGGGAAATAATACTGATGATCAATCATATGTTTGTTCACTGTTGTAACATGTGCAGGTTGTACGTGTGGAACAACTGTATGGATATAATTTGTGCGTACATATTGCTCTGGTGGTAAAAATTGTGGTGGATCATATTGCATGGGCATCATTTGTGGCGGACAGCAGTGTGGACCTTTTGCCGGATGGCGTCTTCGTTGAAACATGTTATTACCTCCTGTTTTGATAAGTTGTAGTTCATTATTAAGATATGAGATATACGTCGATAGGGTCTATTTATTTGCCTATTAATGCATAGGTAAATCTAACAAGTAACTAAAATAGTAGAAAATCTATAATCAATTTGCCTACGTCTTTGAGTGAAATGAAAGCATGACATATTGTTGAAAAAAGATGATGTTAACGGCAGGAAAAGCAATTTCGCGGGGCGAGGCGTTTTCCTTTCCAAAGGGCATAAGTTCTCCTCGATCATGTGCAAAACTTTTTTCATACTAACAGTAGAGAACAAAATAGCACATATTTTCGAAGTGAAGAAGTAACGAGTCTAACAGCCATCCACTTGCTTGTTTTTCAACACAATGAGTAGGTTTTAGTTTTATTAAAATAACGTTCTTCCTCGCGTCATTAGCTTATTGGTTAAATGTCATGAAATTTTAAAATAAATTTTTATTAAAAAAGTATGTTTTTTGAAAAAATAGATATTGTCAATAAAACAATCGTACAGTATACTCTTTAATTGATAATGATTATCGTTGTCGATTATTTCTTAGGAGGAAATGTATGCCAAAATTATCACTGCAAAAAAAGAACTTTTTTGTACTTTTCACACTACTATTAACCTTCGCGTTATTATTAGTTGGGTGTGGGGAGAAAACATCGAACTCCAGTAGTTCACAAGAGAACGACAAAGCAGAAGAAAGCAACACTGAATCAGCATCTTCTAGTCGTGAGATTACACATGCAATGGGTACTACAACGATTGAAGGCACACCTACAAAAATCGTTACACTATATCAAGGCGCAACAGATGTTGCAGTTGCTATGGGCATTAAACCAGTTGGGGTAGTAGAATCTTGGGCAGAAGCGCCTGTTTATAATTATATGAAGAATGAGCTTGATGGCGTTGCGATTGTAGGACAAGAAACACAACCAAACCTTGAAGAAATTGCAAAGCTTAAACCAGATTTAATTATTGCTTCTAAAGTACGTCATGAAGAAATTTATGATCAGTTATCGCAGATTGCACCAACAGTTGCTCATGAAACGGTTTTCGATTTCAAAGGAACAGCTGAAATGATGGGTCAAGCAATGAATCAAGAAGATAAGGTGGATGAATTACTTGGCGATTGGGATACACGAGTAGCTGATTTCCAAAAAAAAATCAAAGAGAAGCTTGGCGATAAATGGCCATTCCATGTTTCTGTTGTCAACTTCAGAGCAGACCATGCTCGTATTTATGTGACAGGTTATGCGGGTTCTATTTTATCTGAGCTTGGATTCCAAGGTCCTAAAAATTTAACAGATGATTCTTTAGAAATTGTGAAGTTAACTGACAAGGAAAGCATCACACAAATGAATGCTGATGTTATTTATATGTTTATGGAAAATGATGAGACAGTGAAAAAAACTTATGAAGATTGGACAAACCATCCACTTTGGAAAGAGCTTGACGCAGTGAAAGCGAATCAAGTTTATCAGGTAGATGAAATTAATTGGAATCTAGCAGGTGGTATTACTAGTGCTAATTTAATGCTAGATGATATTTATGACAAGTTTGAATTAGAAAAATAATGAATGAAGGATGGGCTGTTAAAAGTGTTAGAGAATACTTGAATAACAGCCCTCTCATTGTAGTGTTTGAGCATAATAGAAACCTACAAAAGCTAAATCATGGATCAAGAAAGTTGGCATAACATGAGAATTATTCTTTCCAGTACACCGATGAAACAAATAGGTTTATTCATCAGCTGTTTGATTCTTTTGCTGGCATTTATATTCAGCATAGCTATTGGTCAAACGTCCATACCTTTTTCGTCAATCTATGATGCTATTTTTCATTTTGATGCTGCTAACAAGGAGCATGTCATTATTCGAACATCTAGATTTACAAGAGCTGTGATCGCTACAGTAGTTGGCGCAAGCCTTGCCATTGCGGGCGCATTAATGCGAGCATTAACAAGAAATCCTTTAGCAGCTCCTGATATTTTAGGTATTAATGCAGGGGCCATATTTTTTATTGTCAGTGCTATTACTCTTTTTTCCGTTCAATCTTTAATGAGCTATATGTGGATTGCCTTTTTAGGGGCAGGTGCAGCGGGGGCGATGGTTTTTTTCCTAGGCTCATTAGGAAGAGATGGGTTAACACCGATAAAAATAGTATTAGCTGGTGCAGCGATTACAGCTCTATTTGTCTCGTTTACGCAGGGGCTTTTAGTCATCGATGAACAAGGTTTACAAAGTGTCCTGTTTTGGTTAGCGGGTTCTGTATCGGGGCGTAGTATTGAAATGCTCGTGCCTGTCTTACCGTTTATTTTAGGAGTGACAGTTGTGGCAATATTTATGGGGCGTTCAATCAATATTTTACAATCAGGAGATGATATTGCCAAAGGATTAGGACAACGAACAATGATTACGAAAATCACGCTAGGCATAATTATTATCATACTGGCAGGCAGTTCAGTAGCTGTTGCAGGTTCAATAGGCTTTATTGGCTTGATTGTCCCTCATATGGCGCTCCATCTTGTTGGCACGGATTATCGCTGGATTATTCCCTACAGTGCCGTGTTGGGAGCAATATTGCTACTGTTGGCTGATATTGCGGCAAGATATGTGATTATGCCATTGGAAATGCCGATTGGTGTCATGACAGCCTTAATCGGAGCTCCTTTCTTCATTTATATTGCACGAAAGGGGTTAGCAAAAAATGCCTAATTATGTGTCGGTTCGAACGAAAACTAATCGTATATCTTTTCAAATTGCTAAAAGAACGGCTTGGATTCTACTACTATTAAGCTTATTATTAGTCCTCATTACGGTTCTTGGTTTATCTGCGGGGAGCGAGTTTATCCATCCTGTCACAGTGGTGAAAGAATTATTAGGCTATGGCAATGGAGATTACGATTTTGTCTTACATACATTAAGGCTCCCGCGTGTCTTAATGGCCTTATTAGTTGGTGCTGCGCTGGGAGTTGCCGGTTTAATTTTACAAGGAATTATCCGTAACCCTCTTGCTGCCCCAGATATTATTGGTGTAACGAGTGGAGCATCGATGGGGGCAATTATTTTTATCGTGTACTTTATGGGCTCAGTCAGTATTCAATTTTTACCGTTAGCTGCTATATTAGGTGCTGGTATTGTCTCCTTCATCATTTATCTACTATCATGGAGAAAAGGAGTCACACCCATTCGGATGGTACTAATTGGAATTGGTATCTCAGCCTTAGCAAAGGCGGTTGTGACGATGCTGCTTGTAATCAGTAATGTAGCCGCTACAACGAAAGCCTATTTATGGCTGACAGGTAGTTTGTATGGGGCCAATATGCAGGATGTCTATTTGCTATTACCGTGGCTAGTCATTTTAGTGCCACTAACATTTATTTTAGCAAGAACGGTGAATGTGAAGGAATTAGGCGATGAAATAGCGATAGGGCTAGGAGTAAAAGTACAAGTGTATCGATTACTTTTTCTACTCATTAGTGTCATGCTAGCTGGTTCTGCAGTAGCTTTTGCTGGTGGCATTGCCTTTGTTGGATTAGTGGCTCCTCATATGAGCAGAATGCTTGTTGGGCGTTCCTTTGCAGGATTAATTCCTGTGACAGCTATTATAGGTGGAATCATTGTCATTCTGGCTGATATGGTGGCACGCACAGCCTTTTTACCAAAGGACTTACCTACAGGAGTCTTTACTGCTGCAATTGGCGCACCATTCTTTATTTATTTATTATTTAGAACGCGCAATCAATAAAGCTTCATGATAAAAAAATTAAAAGCAGGAGAAGAAGGTGACAGGGTTTTGAAAAATGTCTTAGAAGCACAAAATTTACATGTAAGTTATGGAGAAAATCTTATTTTAGAGGATTTGAATCTTCAAATACCAAAAGGAAAAATTACAGTACTAGTTGGGGCCAACGGTTGTGGAAAATCTACACTACTTCGGACATTTGCACGACTACAAAAAGCGAAGTCGGGTGAAATTTTTTTAGATCAGAATAAACTAGATGCCATTTCAACGAAAGAAGTGGCGAAACGTTTAGCTATTCTGCCGCAGGGCCCTGTTGCACCAGAAGGATTAACTGTTCAGCAATTGATTAAGCAAGGTCGTTATCCACACCAAAGTTGGTTAAAACAATGGTCTACGGAGGATGAAGAAATTGTAAACAATGCGCTTGCAGTAACGCAGATGACTGAATTTGCTGATCGCCCAGTAGATGCATTATCAGGTGGTCAGCGGCAACGTGTATGGATTGCTATGACATTGGCTCAAAAAACAGATCTAATTTTACTAGATGAACCTACTACATATTTAGATATGGCTCATCAAGTAGAAATTTTAGATTTACTATTTGATTTAAATGAAAATGAAGGGCGTACCGTCGTTATGGTATTACACGATTTAAACTTAGCCTGTCGCTATGCCCATCATATTGTGGCTGTGCGTAATAAACAGGTTTATGCCCAAGGCAAGCCAGAGGAAGTGGTGACAGAAGAGATGGTCCAGGCTGTTTTTCGTATGGATTGTACCATTATTAAAGACCCGCTCTTTGGTACACCTTTATGTGTGCCACATGGCAAGGGGCGAACAGTTCAAACAGTGGAATTAGAGGAGGTAGGGATCTGTTGAGCCTATCACTGTCAGCTGAAGAAACATCCGTGTTACTAAGAGACTATCGATTGGCGATAGAGCCTGCAGTAGATGCTACATACTCTTTATATGCCAAAAATTTATTGGACAATGAACAAGCTCTAGATTATTTACAAAAAATTGCCCATTTCTTTCAATCGCCCTCTATCCTAGTTACGGCATCGTTATTTGCGAAGCGCTATAGCGTCTTAACGATAGCTTCAGCCTTCTATGCTATGTCCAGATACGATAAAAGACTACATTGCAGAATTGATAATATGTGGGTAGAAGCGGAATATACAAAACCTTGGCTTCCCAAAATTCGGCTAATCAATCGCACAGTGTCAATACCTACTGAAGACCGAGAAAAATGGCGTGATGAGGTTCTTAGAGAAATCTTTGCGAATAATTTAGCGAAGGTTTGGCAGTCATTGGCGGAAATAAGTAAAATTCCAAAAACAATCTTATGGGAAAACACAGCTATTTATGTGAATTGGCTCTATGAAACAAAAATAGGGGAAGGAGCCAGTGAGCAAGAAAAGGCCCGTATACAAGAGGATTATCATTATATTGTAAACCTAGCACCAGGCTCTATTTTTGGAGAAAGAAAAAATCCTTTGACGAACTATTGTGGTCCTAAAGTGACGATTATGGAATCGGAGCAACCTGTACGCTTGAGAAAAACATGTTGTTTCTATTATCATACCTCTGAAGAAGCAAATGATTTTTGTATCTCCTGTCCAAAAATAAAAAGATGATCATAACAACAAAATCTCTAACCACCAAAAGTGAGTAAACACTTATCATTTCATAAGTGTTTATTCACTTTTATGTTGGTTGTCAATACCTGCCAATAAATAAGGAATTGCAGGTTTGATAAATTCTTCAGGCTGTATCTCCTGATTGCTAGTTCTCCATTCTATAGAAGCGCCATAGATTCCCCAGCTTAATATTACAGCAGTCATTTTTAGCGCTTCGTTCCCTGTCGCTGCATTTTGTTTCAATAACATTTTGTAAAAGATAATTTCAAGCTGCTCTCTAATAATTCGAGCAATTGTCTCTTCATAGCCTCGATGACAACGATTAGACAATGACTTTTGAAAATTAGTTATCGCTTTAAAGAGAATAAGGAAAGCTCCTTCATTAAGTTCGTTATGTTGTAGAAAGTCATCATTCAAATTAACTAATAATACTTCTGATAGGACCTTCTCTAACAAATCATATATATCTTCAAAGTGATAATAAAAAGTTGCACGATTAATCATGGCCTCTGTCGTAATATCCTTAACCGTTATATCCTTGAACTCTTTTTTACTAGAAAGTGCAATGAAAGAATCCATGATTAATTTACGAGTCCGTATAACACGAAGATCTGTCTTAGATGAGGTCATTACTTAGCACTCCTTTTTAAACAATTTCTTCAAAGTGTTGTATATACAACAATTCAAATAGATTATTGGTTTATTGATGATTTTATTATGAATAAAATACAACTGTAAGGCAAATAAGAGTGTTATATATTTATTTTTAATGAAAGTAAGAAAAGGGGATAGTCAATTGAAGAATCATCCAATGGTTTGTGATTTAGAGACAGGTGTATGTGGAGTAGCTGGCGAGGAGGAATTGGGGATGATTGATTTTAATCAACCAAAGAAATCCATTGAAGTATACTATGTAACTGATCCAATATGTTCTCATTGTTGGGCACTCGAACCCGTTCTTCGACGTTTTATCGAGCAGTACGGACACTATTTTAACTTTCATACGATTATGGGAGGATTACTAGAAAAATGGGGTGATGGTCCAGTAGATCCTGCTAATGGAATATCTGGACCTGCCGACGTTGTAGGACACTGGAGAGAAGTGGGAGAAAATTATCGCATGCCAATAGATGGAACAGTGATGATGAACAATCCAGTGCAATCATCCTATCCACCATCTCGTGTTTTTAAAGTGATTCAAAAAAATCAGCATGATGCTATAGCATTTGAATATTTGCGCAGAGCAAGAGAAGCGCTATTCGTATTCAATCAAAATATTGCAGATACATCCGTTATGATTGACATTGTAAATAGACTGGGGCTTGATGGAGCGGCTATTGTAAACGAATCAGAACAAACAAACGGGCAACCGTTATTAAATGAAGATTTTGACCTTGCAAGAAATCTAGGCGTAAGAGGATTTCCAACTATTATTATGATGAATGAAGATAATAAAGGGTTGAAAATTGTTGGTGGGCGTCCATTTGTAAACTATGTGGAAGGACTAAAACAGGTTCTCAATTTGGAAGAGCTGCAACCAAAACAACAGCCATCTCTTTTAAGCTTGCTTGAAAAAGAAAAGCTTCTATTTTCGAAAGAAATTGAAGTCATGTATGATTTGGAAAAGTCAGAGGTTATATCTTATGTGAAAAAAGAGCTTTCATCAGAGCAATATGAAATGAAAGAAATACTCGGTGAATGTTATATTACTACTAAATAATGAGGAGAATGGCAATGACATACGTATTACAGGTAGATTTTAAATTGGATGGACCATTTGGTGATGTGATGGCAGAAGCGTTTTCTGATTTAGCCAAAAGTATTTATGAAGAGGAAGGACTTTTGTGGAAAATTTGGACAGAGAGCCCTGAAACAAACGAAGCAGGCGGCATCTATCTATTCGAATCTAAACGCACAGCTGAACAATATATAGAAATGCATTCCAAAAGGCTAGCTGAATTTGGGATTACTACTATCAACGCAAAAATCTTTGCGATCAATTCAAAACTGACTGAAGTCACGAAAGGTCCAGTAAAACAATTAAAAAAATGCTGATGCATACTAGAATTGCTAGCTCATTCACAGGAGTCTAATTTCGAATTAAGAAGTTAGACTCTTTTATTTATGGATGTATAAAAATTCAGAATATTGCGAGGTTGAACCAAATGTGTTGTAGCGTTTACAATAGTTTTATAACACGTTAATGGTATAAAAACATGAATAATGTGAGTGTTATTCTATTTAATGCTCAATACTTCAAAGCTTTTAAAATAGTCCTATAACAGAAGGAGGGATGAGATAGTGAATGAACACAACATATATTTGCTTGTATAGTAGTACAACGATGGATAAATAAATGTTTCTTATAAACACTATTTTAATTGTTGTAATGCAAAATACATAAATTATTGAGATTAAAAGAGATGAGGTTTTATAAAAAAATGAAAAAGTATTCTGTTGCTACATATTTTTACTTCATTATTCCGTCTTTAATTGGTATCTTTCTATTTATGACCCCCCTTTTAACAGAAGAGGGCTGGAAAGTGCCCATTGCCATACTAGCCAATGTTTTAGCGGGGATTGTGGCTCCGGTCATTAGCTATTTTACAATTATAATGTTTGCCATCTCTGCGATTGGTGCACTGATAGCGAAATTTATCCCTCGTAAAAATGCTAAAGAACCTAGTATTTTAGATTCATTGTTTTATGTTAATTGGTTTTGGACCATTACTCGTTTTATCGGTTTAGCCTTTGCTTCAATGGTGGTCTTTAATTTTGGACCTTCTGCCATTAATAATGAAAATACAGGTGGACTCCTAATGGATCCAAATGAGGGACTTGTGACGTTTTTATTTACCATTTTTTTGTTTGCTGGTTTCCTTTTACCGTTTTTAACAAACTTCGGTTTACTTGAATTTTTCGGGACAATGATGGTGAAAATTATGCGGCCACTGTTTAAAAGTCCAGGGCGTTCTTCCATTGATGCTCTTACTTCATGGGTTGGTGATGGCACAATAGGTGTGTTAATGACAAGTAAACAATATGAGATGGGGAACTATACAAAAAAAGAAGCTGCGATTATTGCCACAAGTTTCTCAGTAGTGTCCATCACATTCTGTATCGTTGTGCTGGATACTGTGCATTTGGCACGCTATTTTATTCCTTATTATTTGACAGTAGTCCTTTGTGGAATTGTATTAGCCATTATTATGCCTCGAATCTATCCACTTGCGAAAAAAGAAGATACATATATAGATGGGACACCAGTAGATTATTCACGTGAGAAATTACCAGAGGGCTATAATTCTGTCTCACATGGCTTAGAAAATGCACTTGCTATTGCGCATGCAAATCGTGATCCTCGACAATTTTTCAAAGATGGCTCTAGAAATGTAATTGATTTATGGGTGGGTGTTGCCCCTATCGTTATGGCTTTTGGGACAATTGCCTTAATGCTTGCTGAATTTACAAGTATTTTTGTGATTTTAGGAAAACCATTCGAGCCAATTTTAACCGTCCTTGGCTTACCTGAAGCGGCTGAAGCAGCGCAAACAATGGTTGTTGGCTTTGCCGATATGTTTCTACCTTCTATTTTAGGGGCAGGGATTGAATCGGATGTTACTAGATTTGTTATTGCAGTTGTTTCTGTGTCACAGCTGATCTATATGTCTGAGGTAGGTGGACTTATTTTAGGTACAAAAATTCCATTGAAATTTTTGGATTTAGTCGTCTTATTTATACTACGTACGCTTATTTCTCTTCCAATTGCCGCATTGGTTGGTCACCTACTCTTCTAACTAAAATGCCAAGTCTTAAATGGACTTGGCATTTTTCATAAACAGATTGTAATCGATTTTCTTTAGACGTCTCCATAACGTCAGCATGTAGATAAAGAGTACTAAAATGATAAGATAGGCACTTAACATGGAGCCTGCCGTATTTCCCATAATGTTAAAGAAATTATTCAGTCCATGGAAAATAATTGTTACGATAATTGATTGACCTTCCAATACAAGTAAAGCTAGAACAAGGCCAACTAAAAGAGCATAGATGATTTGAAGAATCGTATCTTCTAGAGATTGGCCATCTAGTAATTGTAACGCATGTGTGACGCCAAACAATATACTAGAAATCCAGACAGCAGAAAAAGCCCCTTTTGCTAATAGCATGCGTAGCATAATGCCTCTAAATACAGACTCCTCAATAAACGCTACAATGAAAATTTGCATGATAAACATGACAACTAAATCACTAATAGATGTCATATTCAATCCTTTTGTGCTTACTAAGATGATGCCGAAAATAAGAAGAAGCGGTAAGGTGATGAAGAAATGATTCTTATTAATAGGATAAAAGAAATATTCTCTCCATTTCTTTTTCGTCGCTATATATATGAAGAGACCTAATGCAAATGGGATTGACAGCGCAAACTGTAGAAAAGGGCTTAAAGGTTGTTTGATAGAAACAAAGGCACCATTTAAAACATAGAAAAATAGGAGTAGAGACTCTAAACCAATTATTTTTATCAACATTTTTGAGTTCATGTTATTATCTTCCTCCTATTCTATTTATACAGGATTTACAGAAACCTTTCGCATACTAGCTGAAATAACTAGATAGAGGAAAATACTAAAAACAAACATGCTCCCTAAAATCGCTAATATAGATGAATTGGCTAATAGTTTATACAACGGAGAATACCATTCAAAGATCACCATTAATATAGGTATTAATGCTAGGAAACCAATTAAGCTATAGCCTCCTAGTATGCCTAAACGATAAAAAACAACGTTAAGGAGAAGGCCAGAACTTAGACAAAATAAAAGCAAGACCGTATCCAATACTACTGTTTGGAAAAATGAATGGGTAATATCAAAAAATAAGATAGGGTGGATGATAATAATATCTTTGATATTGAATAGGGTAGAAACATAAGAAATGATTTGATGAGCACACGCAATAATCAAGGCACCGACCAGACTCCAGCTGATAAAAAATAGCCCGACATACAACATATATTGCTGACGACTTAATCCTAGCTTTAAAAAATAGGGTAAGGTTTTATTGAGAAGTTTTGTTGCCATCATACTGTAAAAAATATAAACAGGAATTGAAATAGTCATAGCAAATGATACATATTGACCAAAAAATGCATCTAAGAAAAATGACAAAAGCACAATCGAAAATAAAATGCTCCAAAAAATAATATTTTGCTTCTTATAGCTTTGAAATAAGATATAAAAACTGCCTTTCATCGTGTTCATCGCCCTGGCCTCACTTTCTGTTTACTTAAATAGACGAGCATATCTTGAAGAGAAACAGATTCAAGCGTAATGTTCTGATCTTCAATGGATTGACCATTTGCGAAGACAATAGCTGTCATCTCTTGCATAAATGTATGTTGATAGATTACTTGTAAATCCCCAATTGCTCTCTCAACATCTGAGGCATTGCCTTTTACAGCCACAATATGATCTCGCCATTCATCAGTGGTCTTTTGGAGCAAAAGTTCGCCCTCATGTAGAATGAAAATTTCCTCAAATAGCTCGCTCGCCTCATCGATTAAATGTGTAGATAGAATAAATAATCGCGGATTTTCTGTTTGCTGCTCAATTAACAAATCATAAAACATATTACGTGCGGCTACATCTAAACCGATATATGGTTCATCGAATATAGTTATAGCTGTACAACTTGCAAAGCCTGTAATAATTCCAAGTGCGGAGACCATCCCTTTTGAAAGGTTACGCACTTTATCTTTTGGATTCAGGGCGAATACTTGTAGCAGTTCCTGAGCTAGCTCCTCATCCCATTTTGGATAAAAGAAGCGATTGGCCTTTAATGTTTGGGCAATGGTCATTTCTTCTTGAAAGTTGCCACTTTCAGCCACAAAGCAAATATCACGTAATGTGGATGGGGCATTAAAGACATTTTCTCCGTTAACTAAAATTTCTCCGCTTGTTGTAGAGATGAGGCCTGATAATAAATTCAAAAAAGTTGTTTTGCCAGCACCATTGTGTCCTAAAAGGCCAATAATCTTTGGTCCCTCCATGGTGAAAGAGATATTTTTCAAAGCTGCTTTCTGTTTATAGGATTTCGTGACATTACTCACATTAATTTTCATTCATGATCCCCCTTGTATCAATTTTTGTAACTCTTCATCTGAAATGCCTAGACGTCTTGCTTCCTTTTTCAATGGTTCAATATGTTGCTGGACAAAGCTTTCTTTACGCTCAGTAATTAAAATATTTTTGGCGTCTGCATGGACAAACATACCGACACCTCTCTTTTTATAAATGACGCCCTTATCCACTAATTCATTCACGCCTTTCCCAGCAGTTGCAGGATTAATCTGGTATTCTTTTGCAAACTCATTTGTAGATGGAATGCGATCTTCAGGCTGTAGCTGTCCATCTAGAATGGCATCTTCTATTCTTTCACGTATTTGTTGGAAAATGGGCTTTTCGTTATTTAAAGAATGAATCACAATCCACCTCACTTGTTAGTTGGTTAATTACTTGTGTAACTAACCATGTAACTTATGGCATCCATTGTCAATGATTTGGTAAAAAAATGTACAAAAATTTTTACATAAAAAAAACCTTCTCATTTTTGAGAGGGCTCTAAGTAAACTAAATAGATGAACATGTTATTCATGAAAAAGCTTCCTTCACTTTCTATGTTTGAAAATAGTTTGCATCACAAAATATTATCAAAAAATCCTAGTAACTTGGCGAGAATTCCATTTTTGCATATGTGTCACATAACCACTATGCATATACTGTGGCAAGAGGGGGGGAGGTGAGCTTTTATGAGAATTAATTGGAAGGTTCGTCTTCAACATATTCCATTTCTACTAGGGCTATTTTCATTGCTGCTCTTACTCGCACAACAAGTGGCTGCAATTTTTGGCTATGATTTTACAGGGGTGATGAGTGAGCAAATATCATCTATTTTAAATACAGTCTTGTCCATTCTTGTGTTAATGGGGGTCATTGTCGATCCAACCACACGGGGCACTAGTGATAGTGAACGTGCCTTAATGTATCGGAGACCGAGATAAAATGAACAAAAAGTGTAATTTTACAATAAGGATAAATATGTTATAATGTTAGAAAATTGATAAAGTGGGGAGGATGATTGAATGTCCCTTGAATTGGAGCGCAGAATTGCAAAGCTCGAGGAGGAAATGGCAGATTTACGTCAGGAGTTGTCAGTATTAAAAGGTTCGCAAAGAGCTGAAAAAATTAATACTCTTGATGCCAGACAGTCGATGATCAAGCAATCAGAACCAATTAAACCAAAACCAGTACTGGAGTCGAAGCCTATCCCGACTAAAGTAGCGGAAAAAGAAGTGCAACCACAGCCATCGATGGAGGAACGTGTTATGTGGGCACTTCCAAAAGTATTCATGGTTATTTTAGTAATGGGCGTACTTTGGGGTCTAAAACTTGTCAGTGACTATGGCTATTTATCGGATGGCGTGAAAATCATCCTTGCCTATGTACTATCGGTGGGATTGGCGGTTATAGCCTATGTACTAGAGCGTAGGAAAGTAGGCTCATCAGCTATAACGATTTCTTTATATGGTGGGGCATTTATTGTTGGTATTTTAACAACCGCAGCGAGTGCCATATTATATGAAATCATTGGTCTTATTCCAGCACTAGGCATTACGCTGCTTTATATTGCCTATGGTATTGCCATTAGCTATTTGAAGAAAAATGAAGCACTAACTGTTTTTGTTGCCTTTACATCATTATTACTACCTTACTTACTAGAATATATGGATTTTAGTGCTGTCATTATTTTATTATTTGTGGTCGTATTGTTTGCTGCATTGCAGTTAGTGATTTACCAGCACAAGCAAAAGCTAGCCCTTTATATCGCCACATTCTTTTCAGTGCTAGCAGTGAGTGTTATAGCATTTATGAATAGTGATCAGCAAGTAGTTTTTGCACTTGGCTTACTTGTGATTCTAGCAATCTTTTATGCAATATGGTGTTTACTGTATAACGCACAATCCAAATGGAAGCCACTTCACATTGGACTCCAATTTTCTTTAGGCTCATTTAGTTTATTACTGCTGAACCTAATCATTCGTTCTCTTGAAAATGGAGAAATGCTACTCCTCATTTTAATGGCTTTATTTGGCGCTGTAGCGTTTTATAGCTATCGTCAAAAATGGCAGGAGGTACTGGATAGTGCTGTGACACTTGTGTTTATCACCTTCTGTAATATGATACTTCTATTGAATATTCCGAATAAAGTGGATGATTTATTGTATCCTTTGATTGCATTTGCAGGCGTGATGATGAGCTTACGAATACGTGCAAGTATGATGAAGGTCGTTACTTCACTTTCCCTTGTGATGACATTTACACTAAACTTTGTTTTCCATGAACCAAGTCCATTTTTCAGCATCGATCATTTAAGCTTATTTATGCCAATCATCTATTTCATCATTATTTATTTATATGCAAGACGTCCTAAAGAGGCACTCTCACCTTTTGAAAAGGTCATGAAGGATTTGTATGTAATCGATATTTTAGCAGTGGTCACAGCTGGCTATTTCTTAGCCTATATTAGCAAGCTAGATGCCGTATACTTTACAGCCACAAATGACATTCCATATATGGTGTGTATCGTACTAGCTGTATTATTTACTGGTTCTTTATTTGTAGAGGAAACTTACAAAGGGCGTGCTTTAACGCCAGTACTTGGCGCATTTTTCCTACTTGTCTCCTTGATGATTAGTACTAGGGTGTCAATGTTGGAAAGCTTAAACACTATCACTAGATTAATTTATTTAGCAGTGGTTGTAGCGATTGTCGCTGATGTGCTTGTAAAAGGAATTATTTATCGATTGTACGAGGACCGTCTGGGGAAATATGTGGACGCCATTGTAAGTACGGGGATTGTGCTCACGATGATTTCAATATGGGGGCTGATCCATCAGTTTACGTTTAACAACGCCCTTGATTGGAAGCTAAGTATCGCTCTTACAACTATTACATTATTCTTAACTGCTAGTGTATCACTATGGATTAGTTCCACACATCATTTAAAAACATTGCGCACAACAGGCTTTATTATTTTAGTTATCGCATTTATTAAGCTAATTTTCTTTGACTTATCTGCCCTTGATTTACTGATTAGAGCTGTTCTATTTATTACCATTGGTGGTATTGGAATGCTATTGTCGGGTAGGTTGTTGAGGAAAAATGAATAGAATAAAGATATAATTGCTAGTAAAAGGTAGTCATTAAATACAAAATACCAAAGCGTATACCTTTTATTGTAACGATGTTAAAAGGAAAGATGATAAAACAGCCAAATGAGAGTTGCATTTCTCCTTGGCTGTTTCATTTGTTTAGAAAATCATTAGGTTTCGCATTGTTTATTTCTTTGTAGTTATTAACTTTCTATAATAGAGCCTTCTTCAAGAGGTAATCTTCCACCATCAGGGTTAGGTAATTCTTCGAAATCATCCGATGGCCCTACACCTGGTGGCAGGGGAGGTAAATTAGAACCTTTGTAAATTCTACCATTACCAGTGAAATTTATAGAGTCAGCTATAACGGAACCTCTAATAGAAGCGCTCCCATCTATAATTAACTCAGCATTAGGTGCAATAACATATTGACCTGTAGTAGGTGTACTTCCAGAAACAGTGATTTTACTTCCTCCAGAAATAATATTACCATATACTTTAGAGCTCCCACCCAATGACATATTAGCACTTTGGTTAAATAATGTTGCATAAAATGGTGTCGAACCATTTAAGGTGAATTGTGATGAGCCTACGTAATAGAAATTAACTTTTGAAGGGTCTGCTGTATTTGCGTTAAATCCAGTAGTAGAGTTAAGAGCAGTGAATTTTTTTACATATAAATTCAACTTCCCATTCCCTGTGACATTTATTGTGCCATAATTCATATCAAAATCATCTACTAATAAATTTACTTCCTTATCTACATTAATAGTAATTGTTCTATTACTGTAAATTTCAATAGCTTTTAAATGAGTGTCTTCTGTTAAATTAAATGTTACATCAGTTCTTAGCCAAGCGAATGGCTGCCCCTCTCTTGTTGATAATACACCATTAGACACTAAATCTATTTTATTTCCACTTTTGGTTATCGTATATTTTTGTAATGGATAAAGCTCAGATAATTGATTTGTTTTATCTGATGTACTTTTCCAATAATCATTCGGTAAAAAGCTTTTTGGGTCAATGGCAAGTGGTGGTAATATGGCTTTAGGGTAATGCCACTCATTCTTTTGTTGTTGATTTTTAGTTGTAATGGACTGTTTTGTACTATCCATATTAATATTTCCACCAATTGAACCATCTTCAGTAAGGATTTTTCCAGAATAGTTATTAAAAATAACATTCCCGTACCTTAAAGATGTGTCTCCATGAATTTCACCACTACTATTAAATACAATATCTCCAGATGTCAGAACGGTATGATTTTCCCAACCTCCAGGTATAGTACCAATTTCGTCGCCATCTTCCTCCTCATCATCCTCATCTAATTTAATATATAGGGAAGGTCTAAGTTTTATTTCTTGATCAACTACACGCTCCCTAGTAGAATCAATTGTCCCAGATGAAATGATTTTGACTTTAAAATCTACACTTGTCGGTTGTAGATTAACAGATGCTATTTTACCTGGAGAGATAGTAAACGATGTGTCAGAAAAATCTCCATTATCAATTGCTTTATCAAATTCTTTTTTTAGAACTTCATTTACATAATGCTCCATTGCCATTTGCTTTGATAATTTTGGTAATTTATTAGCTTTGCGATAAATATTTTGTTCAGCAATCCAGCTCGTCATTTCTTGAATTGCGTCATCTTCAATTTTTCTTAATTTAAATTTTACTTCCTCTTTAGCTAAATTAACCCCCGCCTCAGCAATATAAAAAACCGCCTGATCTTTTCGCTCATAGTCTACTTGTTTTAGACTGTTTGAAGAGACACTGAGTAAAGAAATACCAAGGATTGAGATAATCACAACTAAAAATAACGCAAGCGCAAGAGCTGAACCTCGTTGATTTTTAATTTGTTTACTCATTAATTTCCTCTCCTTTGAGTAATATCTGTTGTAACAGTTTGACCATCTTCACTTATAATTTCAATAGCGCCTCCACTGATCGTAAATGATGATATTCTATATGCAATGACTTCATCCTTGCCGTTTGAATTTCGAATAATTTGATTATTTTCTAATCTATAAGTTGATATAATTTCATCACCTAACAATAATGTGTGTAGTTCTGTCGGAGGGTCGGTTGTTTCATCTTTTTCTGAATCGAGGTCATCACTCTTCCGAAAATCCTGCGTAATTACTTTTAATGCAAAGGATATATCCTTAATATCACGATTATGTGTACTTTGCTCAAGTTGTTGCTTTGTAGCAGATGTTACAATACTAATACTCAGCATGGATACGATGGCAAGAATAACAACGACTGTAAGCACTTCGAATAATGTAAGACCTTTGCTATTTCGAAGCCATTTCATTTTATTTTGTCCCCCCTAGTATATACACATTTTCCATAGTGGCTGTGCTGTTTGTGCTGTTTTCAATAACTTTTAGATGCACATAAATCGCATTTTTATAAGTGTCATCTTCAGGAAATGTTTCTAATGTTAAATAGTAAGTATAACGATCTTCTTCATGTGGTAGATATTTATACACTTGATTAGTAGGTAAAGAAGACAAGGACGTTCTAGTGCTTTCTTCATCCAATGTATAGCCCCCTGTTAAATCATCATAAGAATCAGCACCGCTAGACAAATTATAAATCTCCTCCATTTTTTTTTGTGCCGCATAAGTAGCATCCATAATATCATTTGACTTATGTGTTGTTTTATTTGACTGAACGAGTAAGCCGAAAAATGAAATTAACACAATGCCTATTATTAAAAGGGCGGCAACAACTTCGATCAACGTCATGCCATGATTGTTTTTAAGATGTTTTATCAAATCAATTCCCTCCCTATACAACTACTGATATATCAATAGTTTGATCTGTTTTGAGTATCCAATTTTATTTTATTGATTTCTTTGCACATACCTATATAATGAGGACTTCTCAGAGCAATGCTTTATTCAGCCGTTTGAAGACTAATAAATCTTTCATCATTTGGTGTTCATAAAAATAAATATCATATAAGGTGTGTAAAACCTCCTGAATATCATAATTATTTTTAATGCTAAAGATATAGTTATCTTCAATTTATTATAAAATAAAAATTTCTTATTATGTAAGTAAGTTCAAAATATAATGCATTATAATAGTTGATTAAGGCTATTATAACAAATTCAAACTATGTATCGAAAGGAATTTAAGGTTATGTATAGTTCTTTGTGACTAATTGTTGAATTATTTTTGAATTTTCATGTGAAATATCTAGTCAAAATCGGAACAAAGTTGCATTTTAGTAGTGCCAGAATACCATAGTTGTAGTATCATTTGTATATAAATAGAAAAACCACTAAGTTAAATAAAGGATGATGTGGATGAAAATATACATAAAAATAATTAGCTTGTTTTTGGTAATTGTTCTAATTGTGGGATTTTTTGTTCCATCATTTGTGCTAAATGACACAGTTTTTGCTAAAGAAGGTCCTGAATCTTCAACCATTGGAGGTATTGAGATCTACGATGTGAAAACCGCAGATTTGGCAACTACGCTACAAAATGCAATTTCAGAATGGCAAGATGCTGAAATGGAAATTGTTAGTGAGGGTATAGCCAAAACCATTGACTCGAAACAATTTGTTTTTGATCTATCAGCAGCTATTGCTCAGTACGAAATGCTGACAAAAAAGCCTTGGTATGCTTTTTGGCAAAAAGAAAAAGTAGTTCATATTCCCATTCCTGTTACCGTCAATGAAGCGATTACGCAGCAAATAAATGAAGCAGGTGTTTGGGATACAGATAAAACACTCCAGAAACTAATCTTACAGGCCAGCTATTTGAAGGAGCATAAGGTTGAAGCCGTTATCAATGAAGATTCCATGCAAACCGGGGAAAGGATTGCCTTTCAGATTGCCGAGCTACCAGCAAATAGTCAAGGAGTAGCAAAAATCATTCCGTTATTAAATGATGTCCATCTAGTTCCAAATCAATCCATCTCGTTGCTTACACTTTTAGATGAACAGGCTGGGGTTGTCAATGATGCAGGTTTAGATTTTGTGGCATCAATGCTATATAGTGTTATTCTTCAAACGGATTACGAAATTTTAGAAAGACACTCTCAGGAAATAAATCCAAGCTATTTGCAACAGGGAATTGAGGCAGATATCAATGCAGCTTTAGGAAAAGACTTACAATTTATTAATCGGTCTGAGCAGCTCGGTAAACTGAAAGCATCTATAGAGGGTAATCAATTAAAGATAGAAGTTTTTGCAGCCGCGAAAGACAAGGACATTACAGTACGTGTTAGCAAGGATAAAATTGTAAAGCCACGCATTATTTATCGCTATTCGGAGGAGTTAAAGGCTGGACAAGAACGAGTGGAGCAAGAGGGGAAAGAGGGTTCAAGAGTGGAAGTTTATCGTTCCATTGTAGAGAACGGAGCAACAGAAGAACAATTCATTAGTAGAGATTATTATGCACCTCAAAATCGAATTGTTACGCGTTCTTCGCAGGAGCCTGTTATTAACACAACGCCTACTCAGAACGTAGGGGCTGCTGCATCAGATCCTGATTTAGAAGTGGATTTAGATGGTAATGGCTTGCCTGATGTGAAACCTTCAAAACCAGAGGAAACAAAGCAAGAAGGACCAGAAATTGTCTATGGCTACTATGATAAGGGTGGTAATTTTGTACAAACAAGTCCATAACGATTGGAGGTATGTTTATGGCAATGAAGCCAGGGCGTAAACGTTTAGGGGATTTACTGGTTGAATCAGGTGTTATTACTGCTGACCAGCTTGAGTACGCATTAACGACTAAGATGAAAAATGAGAAGCTTGGAGATTTCCTTATCAAAGAAAATTTCTTAACAGAGCAGCAGCTTATTGAAGTCTTAGAATTCCAGCTTGGTATCCCTCATATCAGCCTGAATCAGTTTTCTATTAGTCCCGAATTATTACAGCTAATTCCAGCAGAGCTGGCAAAGCGGACAAATATTATGCCGATTCGCAAAGAAAAAAATAAATTATTTATTGCAATGGAAGACCCAATGGATTATTTCGCCATTGAAGAAGTTCGTATGACGACAGGCTGTCAAATCGAGACAAGTATTGCGGCAAAAGATGATTTATATCGGACGATAACAAAATACTATGATTTACAGGAATCAATGGATGCGGCCATGTTGGATTTGGCTGCCACAAGTACGGAAACACAAGAGGAAATAGAGAATGAGGATTCACCTATTGTTCGTTTAGTGAATCAAATTATTGCCAATGGTGTCGCACAGCGCGCTAGCGATATCCATTTTGATCCACAAGAAACAGAGCTTCGTGTCCGCTATCGAGTAGATGGTGTGCTACGTACTGAGCGATCCTTGCCAAAGCACATGCAAAATGTCGTGTTGGCTCGTATTAAAATTATGGGAAATTTAAATATTACAGAAAATCGTATTCCTCAGGATGGACGTATTAAAACTAATGTTAATTTTAGACCTGTCGATATCCGTTTAGCGACACTACCAACAGTTTATGGTGAAAAGGTAGTTATGCGTATTTTAGATTTAACCAATTCAGCCAATGATATTGATAAATTAGGCTTTAGTGCAAGTAATGAAGCACTTTTCAGGAAAATGATAGCCCATCCAAACGGTATGATGCTAATTACTGGACCAACAGGCTCAGGGAAATCCTCTACGTTATATGCAGCACTTTCTCATTTAAATGAAGAAGGCGTCAATATTATTACGGTTGAGGACCCAGTGGAATATCAGTTAGATGGTATCAATCAGATTCAAGTAAAAGAAGAAGTCGGCTTAACATTTGCGGTAGGGTTACGATCGATTTTACGACAGGACCCCGACATTGTAATGGTAGGGGAAATTCGGGATCTTGAAACAGCTCAAATTGCTATACGTGCTTCACTAACAGGCCATTTAGTATTAAGTACACTGCATACTAATAGTGCCATCGAATCTATCTCACGGCTCCATGATATGGGGATCGAGCCATTTTTATTATCCTCTTCCCTGGTAGGAATCATGGCGCAACGTCTTGTACGAAAAGTTTGTCGTGATTGTGCTGAACCATATATATTCACTTCTCGCGAGCTTGAAATACTTGAGGAAAATGGGGTGGAAGGCGTAACACATGGTAAAAAAGGGCGTGGATGTCCTGCCTGCAATCAAACAGGCTACAGAGGACGGATGGCGATTCATGAAATCCTCCCTGTTGATCGCCAAATAAAGGATATGATTTTAAATCGTGTTGGTGATCGCGTCCTCCGTGATTATATGAAAGAAAAAGGCTACCATACCCTATTAGTGGATGGATTACAAAAGGTTGTAGCAGGCCAAACAACCACATCAGAAATATTACGTGTTGCAAGTGCAGACTAGGGGTGAAAAAAATGACAGCATATTCAATCGTTGAATTATTAACACGTGCATTTGAAGAAAAAGCATCTGACCTTCATTTAACGAAAGGTATTCCACCGGTATATCGTATCCATGGGCAACTGGAGCATTACGGCACAGTCCCACTTGAAACAGAGGATTTAAAGGAAATGGTAAAGGTCATTCTTCCTGTCCATAAACAACAGGAATTTGAGGACAAGGGAGAAACGGACTTTAACTTTTCATTGCCTGGGAAATGTCGATTCCGTGTCAATGCATACCATCAACGAAATGAAGTAACGATTGCAGCTCGTTTAATTGAGGCTAAAATTCCTTCTATTGAAGCGCTCAATATGCCACAGGTGTTATATAAGCTTGCAGAAAAACCACAAGGCTTAATATTAGTGACAGGCCCAACAGGCTCAGGGAAATCAACTACCTTGGCAGCCATGATAGATCATATCAATGAAACAAGATCTAAACATATTATTACGTTAGAGGATCCAATTGAATATTTGCATACACATAAGAAGTCTGTCATCAATCAACGGGAGATTGGTGTCGATACAATGAGCTTTGCCAATGGTTTACGTGCATCATTACGTCAGGATCCAGATATTATTTTAGTTGGGGAGATGCGAGATTATGAAACCATTTCAACGGCTATTACGGCTGCTGAAACAGGGCATTTAGTTATGGCTACACTGCATACAAGTAGTGCACCAACGACGATCGACCGTATTATCGATGTATTTCCACCGCATCAGCAGAGTCAAATTCGTGTGCAGCTTGCGAATGTACTACAAGGGATTGTTTCTCAGCGTTTATTTGTACGTAAGGATGTAAAAGGGCGTATTGCTGCGACAGAAATTTTAGTACAGGCACCTGCTATTTCAAATTTAATTCGTAACGAAAAAATTCACCAAATTCCAAGTGTGATGCAGACAAGTAAAGCTTTGGGTATGCACACATTGGAATATTCGATGCAGCACCTAATTACGACAGGTAAGATTTCACTAGAGGATGCAAGACCATATATGAACGCTGGTGATTATAGTTGACGATATTTCGTTATAGTGGTCGTACCAAAACAGGAGCACCTAAAAAGGGCATTATCGAGGCACCGAATAAAAAGGTGGCCATGGAAAAGCTTCGAGCACAAGGAATTAATGCAAGAGAACTTCAAGAATCAAATAGCATTTTACATAAAGATATTGCTTTTGGGACAAAAGTGAAGCACCAGGAATTTGTTATTTATTGTCGGCAATATGCGACATTAATTCGTGCGGGCGTTCCTGTCGTTGAAGCAACCCATATTTTGGGTGAGCAAACACGGAGTAAACCACTAAAGCGAGCATTAATGCAGGTTGAAGAGGATATTCGAAATGGTATGGCATTTTCAGATGCAGCAGGCAAACACCCCAAAGTGTTCCCATTGCTATTTGTCAATATGATGCGTGCTGGTGAGGCTACAGGGAATGTCGACGATACATTAGATCGTCTTGCAAGCACACTTGAGAAGCAATACAACATTAAGAAAAAAATTCAATCTGCGATGACCTATCCAGCGATTTTATCGCTTTTAACACTAGTGGTTGGTATGTTTTTAATGGTGTTCATTGTGCCAACCTTTATGGATGCATTTAAGGAAATGAATTTGGAAATGCCGTTAATAACGGTCATTGTAGTGGGTATTAGTGATTGGCTCATTCAGTTTTGGTACCTTGTGATTTTAGGGCTATTGGTATTAGTAGTGGGTCTACACTATTTCTATAAAAATAATAAAGAGTTTCATTATGCCGTCAATGTATTTTTACTGCGTATGCCAATCTTTGGACAGCTTTTGCAAAAGGATATTATCGCGAGAATGACAAGAACCTTGTCAACACTCTTTAGCAGCTCCGTACCAATCTTACAAGCCCTAACGATTGTCGAAAAGGTTGGTGGTAATCCTGTAATGGGGAAAGTAGTACTGGAAGCGCGCGATAATTTAGAAAAGGGTGGCACATTATCAGAGCCACTTGAAAAAAGCTGGCTATTTCCACCACTCGTTACACAAATGACCTCAATTGGTGAGAAAACAGGCTCCTTGGATTACATGCTTGAAAAGATCGCTGATTTTTATGAAGAGGAAGTAAACCGTGCTGTCGATACCATGAAGTCACTCATTGAGCCTTTAATGATTGTGGTACTGGCTCTAGTTGTAGGAGTGATCGTTGCGGCTATATTCTTACCAATGTTCCAACTATATGAAAATATGTAATGTTTACAATATTGATATGGATGCCCTTTTGTTCCGCTTAATGGGAAATATCTACTTAGATTTGCTAACAAAAGGAAGCGGCAAGTAGGTATCTTCATGGTTAAGTATTAAAGGAGAGACTGGACATGGAAATGAGGGTAATGAACGAAAAGGGCTTGACATTAGTCGAGTTATTGGCAGTCATTGTTATTCTAGCTATCATTGCTGCCATTGCAATTCCAGCTATAAGTAATGTCATTGATAATTCACGTTATAAGGCATTAAAGGCAGATGCTATCAATGTCATTCATGCCGCGCAGTTCTATTTTATGGAGCATCCAACCGCCGATCAATGGCAGATGGTTGAAGTGGGAAAATTAGTATCTGATGGTTATTTAGACAGTGCAGGCAAAATATTAGAGGCAGATAAAGAAGGTCAGAATGCCAATGTCCAATTTATCGAGGGCACCTACTATTTCAATGCACATGCGATTTATTACAGCAATGGCAAATATATTAATTTTGATAATGCCACCTTACAGCATATTGCAGACGATATTCGTAAGGGCAGCAAGGGAACTGGTGGCAAATGTATTGGGCGAGATTGTGCAGCTTCGCCATAATGTTCAGAAGCGCGTGTACACACACTTCATATAAAACTATTAAGGAGGATTTCATTATGTTAAAAAAATGGAAAAATAAAAAACTATTGAAAAATGAGAAAGGTTTAACATTAGTTGAACTATTAGCTGTAATTGTTATCCTAGCAATTATCGCAGCAATCGCTGTACCTGCAATTGGTAATATTATTAATAAGTCGAAGGACCGTGCAATTTTAGCGGAGGCATCAAATATTCTAGCAGGTGCTAAAATTGCTTATATTGATGGGGCATGTAAAGAAAATAAATGTAATGATGAATCATTAAAACCGTATGTAGATGGTGTAGATTTAGCTGGTACTGTTGTTGAATTAAATACAACAACTGGTTGGGAAGTTACGTACCCTAGATTAAAGGATATTAAGTTAACAGAATTTCAAGTTAAAGATAATAAAGCAACAGAAAAAGAGATTAATGACAGATTGGTAAAAGCTGGCGGGGAAAAACCGGAAGATAATAAAGATACAAAAGGTAAGGAATAATCAGTCCTCCCAACCCACTCAGAAGCGCAAGAAAATTTGCGTTTCTGGCTGGGAAATGGATGACTAATTGAAAAAATCATTTATACTGAATAGGATAAGGGGGTCTTTTCACATGTTTAAGAGAAAAAGAAAGTCGCATGTTTCGATTGAACTGAAGGATTATGTGCTACGTGCGATTGTGGCGAAAGGACCAGAGCCTAATCAGTGGCAGGGCTATGAATACCCTTTAGCAGCTGGAATCGTTGAAAATGGGACAATAATCGACGAGGTAGCTCTTTTTGAGGTGATTAAAGAGCAAGTAATGAAATGGACAGGGAAAAAACAGGCTGTTCGCATGTTTGTCCCTGATACGACGGTTCTATTAAAAAACTTTGAGCACCCTAAAGATGTAAAGCCTCAGGAATTAAGAGGATATGCTGAGATGGAATTGGGACATTCCATTCATTTACCATTTCAGGACCCTTTAATTGATGTGTATGATGCAGATGCCGAGGATGGCAAGGCTATCTTATTTGCTGCGCCTTCTGAAGAGATTACGAAACTAGTAGGGATGCTGTTAGATGTTTCATTAGAACCCGAAGCTGCCGATATTCGTGCGCTTTGTAATATACGCTTATTAGAGCACATGTCCTTATTAATGCCTAATAAAACATATTTAATAGCAGAATGGTCGATTAATGAACTCTCTATCAGTATTTTTTCCAATGGCCAAGTGGAGTTTTTGCGCTATCAAACCATTGAAGTAGATATGACGCAATGGCAGGGGAAGAAGGAGAATGAGTTTAGCTATCAATTTATTTATAATGGCGAATCAGAGAATTATCAAATGGTCGTAATGGATCAGGTTCTAGAGATTGATCGGATGATGAATTTCTTTAAGTTTTCTTTACATAAAGGTGAAAAAACAGTGGATGAAATTATCATGCTTGGCGATAACCCACTATTGAAATCAATTGGGAACTTACTCGCTTCTAATTTAGAACCACCACTGAGGGTTGTCGATGGGAAAAAAATTGAGAAATCGTTTCCTCGCTTTAAGCGAGAATTTTCAACGTTGCTTGGCTTAGCTTTGAAGGAGGTTCGTTAATGGTTCCAGATATAAACCTCTTACCACAACTTGAAAAAAGAACAACCTCTCCCAAGCTTTTTTATAGCTTGGTGATTGTCATTGTGGGACTTATTGTAGCTTATTTACTTTTTTTATTTTTTACATCCAAAAGTGAATTGTCTCGATTGACTGCAGAGGAACAGGCATTAACAACACAGCTTAATCAATTGCAGCAAGAGCTAGACGCACGACAAAGTGTCGATCAGGGTTCGTTGGAAGAGTCTGTGACTTTTATTCAAAGCGTTTCTTATCCTGTAACACCGTTAATTGATGAAACAAAAACTTTATTACCAACTCATTCCTATTTACGTAGCTACGTTTTCGGAGAGAACACAGTGAATATTGAAGTGGATTTTGAAACGATGACAGATATATCGAAATATGTGGAGCGACTTTTAATGAGTAGCTATTTTACAGATGCTCAAATTAACACTGTCTCAAACTTTGAAATAGAGCTAGGTGAACAAAGGGCGTTAACACCCCAACAAAAATTTAAAGAAGTACCGCGATATTCAGTGTCCATCACAGCAACAATCGATTTTATGTATTTAGCTGGAGGACGACGCTCATGAATAAATTAACGAGTAGTAAAAATTCATCTATGATCTTGTTACTGGCGTTGATAGCTGCTATTTTATTTGCGCTGTATTATTATTTGCTGTCACCAAAATTGGATGAGGTGAATGAAAAAGAGAGTAATGTATTGCAGGTGCAGCAAGAATTAGCTAATGTCAAAGAACAACTAGCACAATTAGACAAGGAGCAGGGACAGCCTACTATCAATATATTAGCCTTAAGACAAAAGCTACCTGCAACAAGAGCCGTTGAAAAGATTATTCTTGATTTAGCTGAGATTGAAGAGGTGACAGGAACTCGTATACTGTCTTTAACGGTTCAAGGTGAAGACGGCACTGTGACACCTTCTGATGTATCGAATGATCTCAATATGTTGGAGCAGGCTGAAGCAGAGGTCAATGGTGATCAGCAGAACAAGGAGAGTACTACACCGATTGCATCTCTTTCGGAGGACTCTTTACCAACTAATCTAAAGCTTATTACTTTTATATTAGAGGTGGGTGCGCTTGATTTTAATTCTCTTGAAAGCTTTTTACAGGAGGTTGAACAATTAGAGCGTGTCATGAAAACCGATAAGATTGAATTTAAATTGCCAGGAGAGCAGGCACAGCTTGAGAAAGATGCAGATCTTACGTTAAAGGCAACAGTGCAAGTGACGACGTTCTATTACGAGGAACAACAATAAAACTTTATTGATAGGCGCACCATACTTCATTTGTATGGGCGCCTATTGGTTTAGGAGGACATAAAATTGGAAATGGCTTATACGATCTTTATTTTTTTATTTGGACTTGTCTTTGGCTCTTTTTATAATGTAGTTGGCTTACGTGTACCACAGAAGGAGTCGATTGTACATCCTCCTTCACATTGTCCAAAATGCCAGAGACGACTAACGGCGCTTGATTTAGTACCAGTTTTGTCTTATGTATTTTTAGGAGGAAAATGTCGGGGTTGTGGCAATAAAATTTCTTGGGTTTACCCAGTCATAGAATTAATGACAGGTGTATTATTTGCCTTTGCTTATTGGCAGCTAGGCTTGGGCATAGAATTGATAGTAGCGTTCCTTTTTATCTCCTTATTAGTTATTATCGTTGTGTCAGATTTGGCCTATATGCTAATTCCAGATAAGGTGTTAGTATTCTTTTTACCTTTGCTAGCTATTGGACGAGTGCTGTCACCATTAACACCGTGGTGGGACTCTCTTGTGGGTGCTGTGGTTGGTTTTGGCATATTATATATCATTGCTGTGCTATCAAACGGTGGCATGGGTGGAGGCGATATTAAATTATTCTTTTTAATTGGTCTCGTTCTGGGTACGATTGATACACTGTTAACGCTATTTTTAGCAGCAGTGATTGGTATGATTGTCGGGATTACCATGTTATCGAAAAACAAACAGGGGAGAAAAACACCCATTCCGTTTGGGCCATCTATTGCATTGGCCGCAGTTATTGTTTATTTCTATGGCGATGTATTAATTAATTGGTATCTAGGCTTTTGGTAATTGTGCAATTTTCAAGAATTTGGAGGGAAGCAAGTGAAACCGATTATTGGTATTACAGCCTTTGTTGAGGATGATTTATCCTCTCAATTAAATGCTGCTTACAGTAAAAGCATCATTGAAGCAGGTGGAATTCCACTGATTATTCCAATTGGAGTAGAAGAAGAGGCAGCCCAGATTTTAGCCCTTACAGACGGTTTATTATTATCTGGTGGTCATGATGTGCACCCATTTCTATTCGGGGCTGAGCCTTCATTAAAGCTTGGAAAAATTCATCCAGCGCGAGATACGATTGAGTTAGCATTGATTGAAGCCGCATTCCAACGTAAGATGCCTATTTTCGGGATCTGTCGAGGAATTCAAATACTAAATGTTGCATTAGGTGGTACCTTATATCAGGATATTGATAGTGATCACTTTAGTACCAAGTTACTCCAACATATGCAGCAATCAGGTCGAGCTGTAGCTACCCATTCTGTACAGGTTATTGCTGACAATCTATTAGCGACTATCGTTGAACAAGAGAAGATTGCAGTGAATTCATTTCATCATCAAGCGGTGAATGTGTTAGCAGAAAAATTAAAAGTAGCAGCAAAATCCAGCGACGGTATTATCGAAGCGGTAGTTCATGAGGAGATGCCATTTTGCTTGGCTGTTCAGTGGCATCCTGAGGAACTAGCCATAGCAGGAGATGAGAGTGCTCAAAAGCTATTTTCAGCCTTTATTGAAGCGAGCTTAAAATTTAAGAAGGAAGCTTAGAAGGGGCATTATACAAAGAATCCAATCGTATATGGATTCTTTTTTTGCGTAAAAAAGAGGATACATGCTCTTAGAAGGAACATAATCCTCAAAACCTGCTTTAATCGTTAATGTACACGTCTGTAAAGACCTACAACTTGTCCTAAAATAGAAACTTGATCGACAATAATAGGTTCCATAGAAGAATTTTCAGGTTGTAAACGGAAATGGTTTTTCTCTTTAAAGAAACGTTTTACAGTTGCTTCATCCTCAGCTGTCATAGCTACAACAATATCCCCATTATTAGCTGTTGCCTTTTGTTTGACAATGACTAAATCTCCATCTAAAATCCCAGCTTCAATCATTGATTCCCCCATGATTTCTAGCATGAACAATTGATCTTCACTTGTGCCATACGTATCGGGTAATGGGAAGTATTCTTCAATATTTTCAATTGCTGTAATTGGAGAACCAGCTGTAACCTTCCCGACAAGTGGGACATGGATCACCTGTTGCTTTTGAATGGATTCTTCAGGCTCTAAAATTTCAATTGCGCGTGGCTTTGTTGGATCTCGACGAATAAAGCCTTTTTGTTCTAATCGAGCTAAATGTCCATGAACAGTTGAACTGGAAGCAAGTCCAACTGCTTCACCAATTTCACGTACTGATGGTGGATATCCTTTAGCTCGTACCTCTTCCTTAATGAAAGCTAAAATGTCCTCTTGTCTTTTCGAAACTTTTTTCATGAGTGCTCACCTCTTTTTTCTAATATCATTCTACTTATTTGATAGTATAACAGAATGCGAACATGTATGCAAACATAGGTTCGAAAAGTGTTTGACAAAAACGTTTGTTCGCTTTATTATGGGAACATACATTCCGAACAAACATTCTTAAAAAGGGGTAATGATTATGACATGGTTGAAGAAAAACACACATATCTCAATTTTAATAGGAGCTTGTTTACTATTTGCAGCATACCTTTACATTACTGATCCAGGAAAAGTTAGTTACGCAGAAATTCAAATTGAACATGGAGATAGCTTGTGGTCGTTAGCTGAGCAATATCGTGGTAAAATGAGTACTGATGATTGGATAAAGCTTGTAAAAACGGAAAATGAACTAGCAGATATTAAAATTGTAGCGGGAAAATCTCTAGTTATTCCTGTAGTGAGTGATCAAGCCAGTCCCATCAATACTATCGAAATTGCGAGAAATGAACAATGATAAATAATCAACTATCGGCTGTTGTCTATTGTCGCGTAAGTACTGAAAAAGAAACACAAAGCTCCTCATTAGAGCGCCAGCAGGAAGAGTTGCTGCGCTATGCTAAAGAGCAAGGCTATGCGGTGAAGGGCGTGTTTAAAGATCAACATAGTGGCTATGATGTAGAACGTGAAGGCTTACTAGAAATGCTTGATTTTATAAAAGATAAGAACATTAATGCTCTTTTTGTCCAAGATGAAACTCGTTTAGGACGAGGCAATGCAAGGATGGCTGTATTACATTTATTACAAAAGTCAGCAACTGACGTTTTTTCGATGCGTGATGCAGGCCCAGTTCAATTAAATGAAATGGATACGATGCTGCTTGAAATTTTAGCGATTGTAGAGGAGTATCAGCGTAGAATCCATAATGCTAAAATTCGACGAGGTATGCGACGTGCTGTAGAAAACGGCTATCGTCCAGAAAATAATTTATCGAACCGAGGTAATCCGCAGGGGCAGGAGCGAAAAGATCTACCTGTAGAGGAAATTGTGAAGCTCCGCAAACGTGGATTTACCTTTGAAGAAATTTCTATAACGCTTAGAGGGTTAGGATTTGAGGTAAGTAAGGCGACTGTACATCGTCGTTTCCAAGAGCACCAAGAAAGATTAGCAGGAAAATAATATTCCTGCTAATTTTTTTTCTGTAAAAAACTACTGAAGCGAAGAAAAGCTTTCGATGATAACATGATTAGGCAGTTGGAAAGGGTGCTCTTTATTTATTCGATCATAAAACATGATGCCATTTAAATGATCGATTTCATGCTGTACAACGATGGCCCCATAGCCCTGTAACTGTACAATGATTTCATGTCCATCGATGTCGTAAGCTTTGACTTTAATTCTCTCATATCTCGGTACAAAACCAGGGACAGGTCGATTTACAGATAGACAGCCTTCTCCCTCCGGTAGATAAATCATATTAAGGGAATGACTCATTATTTTAGGGTTAATCAGCATCATTTCTTGGTCATCAAAGAGTACAGCAAACATTCGTTTATCTACGCCAATTTGATTAGCAGAGAGCCCACTCCCAGGGCGAAGCTTATATTTTTTTGCTAGCGTTGGATTTTGGCTATTTTTCAGATATTGTAGCATGGCTAGGAGGGTATTTCGGTCCTCATTGGTCACGGGTATCGATACTTCTTGAGTTTGTTTTCTTAAAATTGCTGAGTGTTCTTTCACGAAGTCCTTCATTGTAATCATATAATTTGGGTGAAATTTAGTCATAGATAAACACCTCATCAATTCGGCTATTGAGAACCTTAGCAATCTTAAAAGCTAATTCTAGGGTCGGATCATATTTATCATTTTCAATACTATTAATGGTCTGTCTCACAACTCCACACTCTTTTGCAAGAGCAGCTTGTGTTATGCCTAATTTTTTTCTTAAAATTTTGATGATGTTCTTCAGAATTATTCCTCCATTTTGTCCAAAGTATTAGACATATATCGTAAGATAAGAATTAAAAAATGTCCAACTAATTGGACATTTTTTGGTGTGAAAAACAAAACAGTCAATTGAAGGGGAGAAATGGATTTCCATTGCAGGCTGCTTGCTTTCTTGTAGCACACAGACGGAACGGAAATCACCCCACAGCCTTGTTAAAAATTCTCATTCTACTAATGACATCATCTTTTTCAACAACATGAAATGCCCGATTAATTGGACATTTGGGTTTTAAATCATCACTTAATACCAATTTTCATCAAAATTTAGCTTTAACGCATGCCCGAAACAAATACCGAAAGGAATAAAACCTCTTCCTCTTGCTGTAATGATATTTCCATCTTGTACCACTAGTTCATCTGAATAGTTATGAAGTTCAAAGCATCCTAACTGCTCCATGCCATCTAAAGGTAGTCCTACTGTATATTTTTTGTTCTTTAAGACCCCTGCTTTTGCTAATAGGTAAGGGGAGCTAGAAATACTTGCAATCATTCCTCCTTTTGCAGATAGAAGATGAATGAAGTCTAGTAAGCTCTCTTCAAGTTGTAATGTAGAAATATCCATACAGCCTGGTAATAGTAGACTATCAATATCGTCAAGCTCTACCTCATTCACGGATAAATCAGCTATACAATTTAAACCAGATTCTCCTCTGATAGGTTTGGTATTCGATGCAAGTGTGATGATGGGTTTACCGCCTTGCATTAATATGGACAAAGCAACACTCAATTCATATTCACTAAATTGTGGGTATAATAACACCGCAGTTTTCTTCATTTCATACACCTCTTACCTTTTGAGTGTTCCATTCTTCCTCTAAAATAGCGTAATAGTATTCATCCCACCAAGTCTCTCCATGAGGAATGCATTTTTTGAAAAATCCTTCTTGGCGCATTCCGATTTTTTCCATGACTCGGTAAGAAGCGATATTTTCTGGCTGGCATGTGGCAATAATTCGATGAAGTTTCATTTTATTAAAGCTGTGATCTAATAGGGCCTTAGCAGCTTCAGAAGCATAGCCATGATTGTGATAGGCAGGATTCATAACCCATCCAATTTCATACGTATGATCGCCAAAGTATTTGTGGAAAACAAGATGACCAATGACTCGCTGTTGTTCACGTAAAACAATGGCGAAATGTTTTGCTTGCTCGTTGCTATTCTCTGTTATGAAATTTTGAACCTGATCTTCATTCAACACACCCTCTGGCATATAGTGCATGACCGTTTTGTCGGACATATAGCTATAAACGGCCTGCCAATCTGAGGCTTCAAATGTTCGAATAAGTAATCTAGGTGTTGTGATGTTCATGATAGCTCCTCCTAATATCTATCAAATTTTTCCTTTTATTATTAGTTATACACCTCTAACTTCTGGAAGTCATGTAAATAATGGCTAAGAAGTGTTTTTAAGGGTTGGTATAACTGCATTTTAAGGGAAACCATGCTATACTTTGCATACTGAGGTCATTAAGCTAGGTACTGAAAGGTGTGTAACCATGTTATCAAAGGAAAAAATTAACCGAATTAATGAATTATCTGCTAAAGCAAAAAGCGGACAATTAACAGAGGAAGAAGCAAAGGAGCGAACAGCGCTTCGCAAGGAGTATTTAGATACGTTTAGAGCAACTATGCGAGATACGATTGAAAACGTTAAAGTGGTAGATGCAGAAGGAAATGATGTAACTCCTGAGAAGGTAAAACAAGCACAAAAAAATAAATTTCTAAATTAATGTGACACAATTCAATAAAGTATGTATGAAAACGCAAATAGTATAACAAAAAGCATTGTTTTCTAAAGCAATGTTGACTAAACTGTAAAAGAACAATATATAGGACGAGAAAGGATGTCACAATATAATGACTCAACACGCGGATCTTTTAGCAATTAATGCTATCCGAACTTTGTCAATCGATGCTATTGAAAAAGCAAATTCTGGTCACCCAGGTTTACCAATGGGAGCAGCGCCAATGGCTTATACGCTTTGGACAAAACAATTACGCCATAATCCAGCAAATCCAAAATGGTTTAACCGTGATCGTTTTGTACTATCAGCAGGTCATGGTTCAATGCTTTTATACAGCTTACTTCACCTTGGAGGCTATGGTTTACCAATGGAAGAAATTCAAAACTTCCGCCAATGGGATTCATTAACACCAGGACATCCTGAATATGGTCATACAGTAGGGGTAGAGGCAACAACTGGTCCTCTTGGACAAGGAATCGCTATGACTGTTGGTATGGCAATGGCTGAGCGCCATTTAGCCGCTACTTACAATAAACCAGGTCATGACATTGTTGACCACTACACATTTGCGTTATGTGGCGATGGGGACTTAATGGAAGGTGTAGCAGCAGAGGCGATTTCATTAGCTGGTCACTTAAAACTTGAAAAATTAATCGTACTTTACGATTCTAATGATATTTCTTTAGATGGTGACTTAGAAAAGTCATTTTCAGAAAACGTTCAACAACGCTTTGAATCTTATGGTTGGAATTATTTAAAAGTGGCAGATGGTACAGATGTAGATGCTATTAATGCAGCCATTGAAGAAGCCAAAAAATCTACTGGCAAGCCAACATTAATTGAAGTGAAAACAGTGATTGGTTTTGGTTCTCCAAATAAATCTGGTAAAGCAGATTCTCACGGTGCACCACTTGGTACAGATGAAGTTGTCTTAACGAAGGCTGCCTATGAGTGGGCACATGAACCATTCCAAATTCCTGCAGAAGTTTACGATACATTTAATGCGGCTGCTGAAGTGCAAGGCGCACAACCAGAGGAAGCTTGGAATGCAAAATTTGCTGCATACAAAGAAGAATTCCCAGCGTTAGCAGCTCAATTCGAGAAAGCGATGAATGGTGAATTACCAGAAGACTTTGCTTCTGAGTTACCTGTATATGAAGCTGGTAAATCTGTAGCAACTCGTTCTTCTTCAGGCGATGCAATTAATGCTATTGCGAAGAAAACACCTTCATTCTTTGGTGGTTCAGCTGACCTTGCTGGCTCCAATAAAACAACGATGAAGGGTGCAGGAGATTTCTCAGCAGACGACTATGCTGGACGTAACATCTGGTTCGGTGTTCGTGAATTTGCAATGGGTGCTGCTATGAACGGAATGGCTCTTCACGGTGGTTTAAATGTATTCGGTGGTACATTCTTCGTATTCTCTGATTACGTTCGTCCTGCAATTCGTCTATCTGCATTAATGGGTCTTCCTGTAACATATGTATTCACACATGATTCGATTGCAGTAGGGGAAGATGGTCCAACACATGAACCAATCGAACACCTTGCATCATTACGTGCAATGCCAAACCTATCTGTTATTCGCCCTGCGGATGCAAATGAATCAGCAGTTGCGTGGGAGCTTGCAGTAGCAGCAGAAAAAACACCAACTGTTCTTGTATTATCTCGTCAAAACTTACCTGTTCTTGACGCTTCTATTGAAACAGTACGTGAGGGCGTAGCAAAGGGTGCTTACACAGTGTCTCCAGCTACAAAAGAAGTGGCAGATGCTATTTTAATTGCAACAGGCTCTGAGGTTTCGCTTGCTGTCGAAGCACAAAAAGCATTAAAAGCAGACGGTATAGATGTAGCAGTTGTTTCTATGCCATCTATGGATCGCTTCGAAAAACAAGACGCCGCTTACAAAGAATCTGTTCTACCAAAAGCTGTTACAAAACGTCTTGCAATTGAAATGGGGGCATCTTTCGGCTGGCATAAATATACTGGCTTTGAAGGCGATGTTCTAGCAATTGATAAGTTCGGTGCATCTGCTCCAGGTGAATTAGTAATGGAAAAATACGGCTTCACTGTTGAAAACGTAGTAGCAAAAGTGAAAGCATTATAATTTATAATAAATACCACAACACTCAGCGAAATAAACATCGCATGAGTGTTGTGGTACTTTTTTTAGCGGCAAACACAATATGTAAAAACTTCATAAAAAGGGTGAGTAAATGAAGAACTATAAAGTTGTGTTATTTGACTTAGATGGAACATTATCTGATCCTAAAATAGGAATCACTAAATCAGTGCAGTATGCTTTACAGAAAGCGGACGTCATGGTGAATGATTTGGATGAACTGGAACCATTCATCGGACCACCATTACAAGTATCTTTTCAAGAAATCTATGGATTCAATGATGCACAAATAACGCAAGCAATTGGTGATTACCGAGAACGATTTACGGAAAGGGGAATGTTTGAAAATAAACTCTATGAAGATATTCCAGCTTTGTTAGCTCATTTAAAGCAACAAGGATATATACTAACTATTGCCACCTCAAAACCAACTGTCTTTGCGGAACAAATCATAAAGTATTTTCAGCTAGAGTCCTATTTCGATCTTGTCGTAGGAAGTCACTTAGATGGTTCCCGTTCTGCCAAAGGTGAGATTATTGCAGAGGTGCTTCAACAGTTTGATTCCTATCCAAAAGAGCAATTTATTATGATTGGGGATCGAAAATATGATTTGATTGGCGCTCGTGAAAATCAAATCGATGCCATCGGTGTGACATATGGTTTTGGGTCGCTAGAAGAATTAAAAAATGAAGAGCCTACATATATTGTGGACCATGTAAATGATCTCCTAAAATACCTCTAAAAACACGAAAAACTGCATGTCAGCATGCAGTTTTTTTATGTAGGATTATTTAGCAAGCCCATTTTGGAAGGCGTAGACGACGGCTTGAGTACGATCTTGAACTTCTAGCTTTGCTAAAATATTACTAACATGTGTTTTTACTGTTTTCAAGGCAATATATAGCTCATCAGCGATTTCCTGATTGGCTTTACCCTGGGCCATTAGCAATAATACTTCCATTTCACGTTCAGTCAATTGTTCGTATAGTGGCGTACTATTGCCGTGGCGCATGCGGTGCATCATTTTGGAAGTGACCTCTGGCTCTAATACCGTTTCGCCACCCATCGTTTTTCGAATAGCATCTGCAATTTGTTTGGCATTAGATGTTTTTAAAATATAGCTTACCGCGCCAGCCTCTAAGGCAGGATATACTTTATCATCATCTAAAAAGCTAGTCACCATCATGATTTTTGCCTCAGGCCATGCTGCTAATATTTCCACTGTTGCCTCTGCTCCTGTCATAACAGGCATCACATTATCCATTAAAATAATATCAGGCCTTAGCGCTAGGGCACGTTCCACAGCTTCTTTACCGTTCTCAGCCTCACCTACAACCGTAATATCTGGCTGTGCTGAAAGATAGGCTGACACACCAATCCGTACCATTTCATGATCATCCACTATGAGCACTTGTATCATCGACATTGACCTCCTCTTTTTGTAAAGGAATTTTAACCTCTACAATTGTTCCTTCACCAGGCACTGATACAATTTTATAGGTGCAGCCAATTTCAACTGCTCGTTCAGCTATGTTTTGTAAACCGTATGATGTGGATTTATCTTCCTCCACATCAAAGCCTAAACCATTATCTTGAATTCGTAAAATAGCTAAGTCGTCTCGTGCCACAAGAAGTAATTCCACCTCACTTGCTTTGGCATGACGCAGCGTATTGGAGAGTGCCTCTTGTGCAATACGAAATAAATGATCTTCCTCTGCTTTAGTTAAGGCCATTTCTTCTAATTCATATTCTATATGGAAATAAACTTTTTGCTGAAGTTCAATAATCAATTCCTCTAAGCCTTGTGCCAATGTTTTATTGTGTAAAGCTACAGGCCGTAAGTGTAGCAGTAATGCACGCATTTCTAGCTGGGCCTGCTGAACGATTTTCTCAACCTGTTTTAAGCTAGTAGCATGTTCGTCATTTTCAGTTAATGCAGATAGTAACATAGAGGCAGCAAATAGTTGCTGTGACACAGAATCATGGAGTTCTCTAGCTAGTCGTTGGCGTTCAGCAATAATACGCTCCTGAATAATTTTATCATTGGCCTCAGCCCGTTCATTGGACAAACGCTGTAAACTTTTACGTTGCGTATCAATTAATTCACTCGTTTGGACAAGTGCCTTTTTTAACGATTTCGGAAGAGCTTGTTTTTTAGGAAAAACAAAATCAGGCTCGATCAGTTGTTTCACTATTCGTGTTGCCTGCGCTTCTCGTGCCCTTGCAGTCATACTGATCCAGCTGGCAAACAGGAAGCTAAGTATAAACAGGCTAACTAGGATGATGCCACCTAGAGGGATATTATCGTAATTCTGCTGCCATAAGGGCTCCCATGTTTTTTCATCAGGATTGCCCCATAGTGCAACAAGAAGACCGAAAACAGCACTCATTAAAATGAAAAATAATGTAAATAATCTTGAGATAAAGGCTATCATTTTCGTAGCACCTCCAAATCTCCAAGCCAGGTTGCGACATGAATAATCAGTACACGTTTAGCATCCTGGGGGTTGCCGTCTGAGAAAGTAATACTTTCATTTACTATACGTTGCGGCCCTACGTGTAAGCAGGAGAGCTCACCAAATAACGTCGTATACTGTAAACGGAATGGAATTTCATAAGGAATATAAATTTGAACTTTACCAATACCTTGTCGAATTGTAATAAGACTAGTGCCAGCTGGTAAAATCGTTTGCGTTGTATCGATGGTAATATCTCCAGCGAGGCGCTGAATTTGTACATCTTGCCATTTATAAGCTTCTATAGGCGCTGGCATTGTACCAATTAGGTCATTTTTAATCGCAGGGAGTTTTTCAAAAAGCTCTGCGCCAACTACTTTTGGCTCGTTTTCTCTTTGCAAGTATTGATAGAGCATATATAAGAGCATGATGACGATAAATAAACGTAAGCTCCACATCGTGAACAAAGCAATGGCAATAAAGAAAATTCCTGTCCATTTAAAAAATCGAACTTTTTTGGAAAAACTCAAATAAAGAAGTACAGCCCCAATCAATAAACAGAAGGCGCCACCATTATTAAATATAGTTAGCTCCACAAAGACGAGTAAAAAGAAGCAAAGAACCCAAAATGTGAGCTTATTTGTTGTGAAATTTTGCATGAGGGTCACCCTTCCTTCTAGAAATTGATGTGAGAAGCTGAACTTCTCTACATGCTTTAATACCTTTCAAGCATTTTTTTCAATGTGTCATTTATTAGTGTGACATCAAGTTTGTTTGGATAGTGAGCAGAGTGTTGTAATGTGATAAACTCCTTGCCATTTGGTGCATCTAAAATCTCGTAATATTGTTTAGATAATTCATAATTTGCCTGTTTATCATATATTCCATGAATAAGATAAACAGGGATTTCTATAGTTTTAACAGTTTCGAAAAAATTAGTAAGGATAATTTCTTTTTTTAATTCCTTGCTTTCGATAAGACTAAATTGGGGACCAGAAATAAATGCATGATAAATATTTTGTAAAGAATAGTCAGGTGAAGTGAAAGCCCCTTTGATTAAATTAAAAAGGTTCACCTTTTCTATGGTATCATCAGAATAATTCATTCCTTTATATTGATTGATAAGTTTACTAAACTGGTCTTCATCTTCTTCAAGATAGGGTTTTTTATCAAAACTCTCCAAAATTCTAAGAGTTTTCTCATCGTCAATTGCTTGGGCTTCGTTCTTTAGCCACTCATAACCAAGTTCCTGTCCCTTTGTTGGATTTGTTAATTGAGAAATGCCTAAATAAGCGTGAAACTTTTCGGGATATTTAGCTATTAATTGTGTTCCGATTACTGTTCCAAAAGATTGCCCAATGATAAAGATCTTTTCCTGTTTGTAATGTACTCTTATAAAATCCACAATACTATTTGCATCTTCTGTGAATTGAGCTAAGTTCATTGTGTTTAATGATAAGTTTTTATTATAACTTTTACCAGACCCCCGTTGATCATAAAATACAGCTACGCAGTTCTCTGTAATCTCAGGAAACAGCGTTCTAGCACTTACCCCATATGGAAATGGGGAGCCAGGGCCACCATGAAGGAATAAACAAAATGGTCTTTCTTTATCTTGCCCCTCTACTAGTATAAATTGTTTATCTCCATTGACAGTTATTTCTTTTAGTTCACTAATACCACCATTTTCAATAATGGCCGTACTTTGTTGCTTTATCTGCTGTTGAACAATGGAACGATAACACAATAAACAGATTGAAAGTACGAGGAGAAAAATTAAAACAAAAAGGCAGATTTTAATCATATGATGGACCCACTTTTTAATTTTCATCTTAGTTAATTCCTTTTCCAGTATTAATCGCAAGTAAAATCACATATTAAGGATTTGGAAGAGAAAAGCTCCTATAAACTACACTGTTTTTCTTCAAAGAAATGGGATGCTTCCTAAATAGAGGCATCCCTTATCTGTTTATATTATACCATGTTATTTATTTTCAATTAGCAGTGGTGAGCTTTCTTCTACTGCTTTTTTTTCTAATTCTGCCAGTCTTGCCTCAAAAGTTGTAAGCTCATGGTCTTTATCGATTTGATAAGCTAATTTATCGATATATGCTTCTAAATCTTCAAAGTTTGTTTTATTATTTTTGGCAATCATTCCATCCATTTGATGATGGGCACGAGTTACATTTTCTTTCCCCATCAGCTGTAATTGACGCACTTTCATATCTTTAATTTTATGCTTCATTGTTTCAAATTTACGCTCGAGCTCGAAGTATTCACGAGTACTTGCTTCAATGCTAGCTTGTAATGTAAGGTTACGAGCTGAATAAGCTGTTACTTCATCCGTAGCGAAATCAATTAAGTCCTGCTCTCCGCTAGATTTTGCTAATGCTAATTGAGATTCACGTTTCGCTAGTAAATCTGCGTTTTCTTTATATTCTTGCTCTAGCTTTTCTTTTAATTGCCCTTGTCGCTCTAATAATTTGCCTGTTTGTTCTGTTTGTTTTTCTGCTTCACGAATGTATTGATTTAACATCGCAATCGGATTTTTTTGTTCCTTCTTATCAAATAATTGGTGTAAGTCTGCCTCTATTGTATATCTAAAACGTTGAAATAAGTTCATTTAAAATCGCTCCTTTTATTTTGTTAAATTTGACCATTCTTTTTCAAAGTTTGTAAACGGATCTTCTTCTTTTTTTCCTTCAATTGTAGGGATTTTTACATCTTCACCATTCCATTTTTTATAGATAACATAGATAATGGCGATGGCAGCAAGACCTACCATTGCTGGAATGTTAGACACTGCTGATAGGACACCGATTAGACCAACTGTAAACCAGAAAATTTTACCGAAAGATGACTTACTAGCAATGTAGAAGTGCATGCCCAGTGCTACAAATAATCCAGAGAATAATAACCCCGCCAGTGGTCCAATTAACGCTAGTGCAACACATGCTGCAATGACGCCTCCAGTTAATAAAAGAAATTTTTTCATTTGTTTTAGCTCCTTTCGTTTGTACCTTTATGTTACCTATTTACAAGATTGTCTAAAACGGACTCGAAATTGATTTTGAACTAGGTCTTGAGGCTGAGATTCATCTAAGCAGCCAAAATAGAAGCTTTTTAGCCGTGTTTAATAAGACTTTTTCTTGTTTTTGGAAAAATATTAATTATTTTTGGTTGGAAATACCATTTGTCATAAAGTCATTTATAGACCCGAAACTAGAATTTTTTCGACAAAAATAGAAGAGAGATCCCTCCTTCGTTTGACAAATAAACAAGATTGAATGAGCTATACTTATGAAAAAGAAACTGAGCGAAGGAGGATTTCTGGTGAGAACCTATTCTATATATAAGATAAAAGAAGAGCATTTAACGTTTATTTTTGGCAGAGAGCGTAAGTTGTTAGAGATGATGCAAGGTTGTGAAGATGCCAATGAGAAATCCTTAAAAGAGCTTGCATATATATGTGAATCCGTTCGTTTTGAGGAGATTGCAGCCATGTTAGAGCATCAACTTGATTCCAAATATGCACACCTAGAAAGAGCTCGTAATGCTTTGTTTTTAGAACATCCGATCAAAGGTAAAATGGCTATTTATTTAGTAGATCGTAAAATTTGTGTTTACTGTGAAGGTTCGCGAATGCTAGATTTAGATTTATTTCAAATGCTTGCTAAAATGAGTGAACGTTTTATTGCTTTTAATAAACAGGATAATGAGTGTGGGTGGTTAAAGCCGATGAAGTATACAATGCACTAGGAAAATTCACTACAATATATAGTAACACGCTATTATTTGGTGTATAATGGAGCGTGGAGAGTTTTTCTCGGTATATTGTAGTGGAGGAGGTTGGTTGTATGCCTACATGGGGCTGGATTATTATCGTAATTATCGCATTAGCAGCGGGCGCAGCACTTGGTTTCTATTTCGCTCGTCAAGCTATGATGAAATATTTGAAAGAAAACCCACCTATTAATGAGCAAATGATTCGTATGATGATGGCGCAAATGGGTCGTACGCCGTCTGAAAAGCAAGTACGTCAAATGATGGCGCAAATGAATAAATTCCAGAAGTAATTTGGAATGTTCCGAGCAACTAGTTCAAGCTTAACTAGTTGTTTTTTTATTTTTAATAGTATTTAAATAATTCTTAAAAATCATACAACTCTATCGGGAAACTATGTATAATGGAGTTACTATATGGAAGGGAGTTGTGTATATTGCAAAAAGAAAAAACAAATGTAGAAAGTTTTGATCTAGATCATACAAAAGTAAAGGCACCTTATGTTCGTTTAGCAGGTGTGAAAACGGGCAAAAATGGCGATGAGGTATATAAATACGATATTCGCTTTAAACAGCCAAATAAGGAGCATATGGAAATGCCTGCATTGCATTCTTTGGAGCATTTATCTGCTGACATTATCCGTAATTACTCTGATCATATTGTTGATTTCAGTCCAATGGGTTGTCAAACAGGCTTCTATGTGTCCTTGATCAATCATAATGATTATGAGGATTTATTAGCTATTTTAGAGAACACATTTACAGATGTGACAAAGGCAACCGCAGTGCCTGCCTGCAATGAAGTGCAATGTGGCTGGGCTGCTAGCCATAGTTTAGAAGGGGCCCAAGCATTAGCGAAAGAGTTTTTAGCGAAACGTGATGAATGGCATATTATTTTTGAAGATTAAATAAAATAAAAACCTTGCGAGTAAAATAACGCAAGGTTTTTCATTGCCCTAAAAATGGAATGGAATGACATTCGAAGAAGAGGAATCCCGATTGATTTTTTGATAAATAAAATTGTCTAAAAAATCATGAATTAAATCCTCATATTCATCCATATTTTCATTAAAGGATTGTGCATGTGCCCCCGTATCAAAAAGTTTTAATTTTTTTGGACCGGTTTTTTTATTGTAGAGATCGAGTGACATGGAAGCTGGAATAAACGTATCTGGAATACTATGGATAAAGAGCACAGGTTTTTCAATATGTGTGACGGCTTCGGCAGGTGTTACACTTTTAAATGAGTAACCATCTCT
Organism: Lysinibacillus sp. OL1; assembly: GCF_004332175.1. Classification (NCBI taxonomy): domain Bacteria; kingdom Bacillati; phylum Bacillota; class Bacilli; order Caryophanales; family Bacillaceae; genus Lysinibacillus; species Lysinibacillus sp. OL1. Next base: position 55,844 of record NZ_SJDS01000001.1, read on the forward strand.
GAGACGAACAAAAAAGTCAGCAAAACGAATAGGAATAATGGAGCCATATTTAAATTCAGTTTTTGCAATTTGTTTGAGTAACATAGAAAAGTCGGAGAACGCGCAATCTGAGATATAAAAATCAGCGCCATCCTCGACTGTTCCTGCATAGAGGAGCATGGTTGCAGCACCCATCGATTCACCGTGAATGCCAAGTATAGCATCCTCTCCAATCATGGCTTTGACTGTTTTCACCACGGCATCAAGATCGTTTTTCTCATAGTAGCCATAGCTTGTAGTCTTGCCTCCAGATTCACCATGGCGACGGTGGTCAAATATAACAGAATTATAGCCAAGTCTTTCAAAAAGGCGAGCATATTTTACGGAATTTATTTTATTTTCGGTGACACCGTGGCAAATGATGATCGTGTTATTTGTTTGCAATGGCTGAAACATAATGCCTCGAATTGTATAGCCATTAGGAGAATCAATATTCAGTTCACATTTCAAGTTTTTATTGTACCAAGCCTCATCAAAGCGTTTTGCGGTCGTTTCTCGTTCCCGTATAAATTCAGGGTCTTTTTGTTGGATATACATTAATTTATTGGAAAGCGCGAAGCCGAACAGACCTGTTGCAGCGGCGGCTAGCGTTGTTGTAATACCAGAGAATAAAAGCATCTTCTTTTTCATCATAAAACACCTCCACATGCTGTTTCTTATTTGTAATGTTCCCAACTAAGATTGTTTAAAACACGTCAACATTTTACAATATCTTTGGCAAAACTGCGATTATTTCTATTATCGAAAATCGTCATAATATTTGTTAAAATATACATATCTGCTAGTAGCATATGCATGCAGTGTTGATTCTTGAACGGGGAAAAGGGGAGAATGATTATGACAAACGAGGTAGTAATCGTGAGCGCGGTGCGTACTGCAATCGGCTCATTTCAGGGGACATTAAAAGATGTACCAGCGACAACGTTAGGTAGCATTGTCATTAAAGAAGCATTAGCGCGTGCTGGCGTAGCAGGAGAACAGGTTGATGAGGTCATTATGGGGAATGTTTTATCGGCTGGACTTGGACAAAATCCAGCGCGACAAGCGGCAATTAAAGCGGGGTTACCTCAAGAGGTATCAGCCTTAACAATTAATAAAGTATGTGGATCGGGTTTAAAGGCTGTTCATTTAGCAACACAGGCGATTTTAGCGGGAGATGCAGAGATTGTTGTTGCAGGTGGATTTGAAAATATGAGCCAGGCTCCATACGTATTAAAAAATGCACGAGAAGGCTTCCGAATGGGCGATCAAAAGATAGTAGATACAATGATTCATGATGGCCTATGGTGTGCTTTTAACGATTATCATATGGGCATTACAGCTGAAAATTTATGTGATATGTATCAAATTTCTCGAGAAGAGCAGGATGCTTTTGCAGCTCGTTCTCAGCAACGCGCAGAGGCAGCAATTGCAGCGGGCAAGTTTGAAAATGAAATCGTTGCTGTTGAGATTCCACAGCGCAAGGGAGAGCCACTGCTTTTCAATAAAGATGAATTTCCACGAGCAGGTGTGACAGCAGAATCATTAGGTAAGCTACGACCAGCATTTAAAAAGGATGGCTCTGTCACAGCAGCGAACGCGTCTGGTATTAATGATGGTGCGGCAGCGGTAGTGGTGATGTCAAAGGAAAAAGCACAAGAGCTAGGCATTCAACCAATGGCGATCATTTCAGCGAATGCTAGTGCTGGTGTAGATCCTGCAATTATGGGTACAGGTCCTGTAAAAGCAGTACAAAAAGCGCTGACAAAGGCTGAGATTACTTTAAACGATATCGATTTAATTGAAGCAAATGAAGCATTTGCAGCACAATCAATTGCTGTAGATCGTGAATTAAGCTTTAATCATGATAAACTAAATGTTAACGGGGGTGCCATTGCTCTTGGTCACCCAATCGGTGCTAGTGGTGCTCGGATTTTGGTAACGCTATTACATGAGATGGAAAAGCGTGATGTGAAAACGGGCTTAGCCACATTATGTATCGGCGGTGGACAAGGCGTAGCAACAGTTGTGAAGCGCCCTTGATGTCAATAAGAAGGTGATTAGAAATGGGAAAGAAACGAAAACAGCAACAACATACCGACAATAGTGTAACAGCTAGTCTACCTAAGCAAGAGGCCGTTACATTAGCAGATCAGCTAGGTGGCGATGTGCTAGCAAAATTAAAAGCAGCGAAGCAAGATTTAACTGCTAAAGAGCAGGCGGCAGAAGAAGAACGTCAAGCAAAACTGGCCTTTGAACGTAAACAACGAGAAAAAAACAAATCGTTTGAAGAACTTTTGAACGAATACGGCGATAAAGGTACTAAATATTAAGAGAGAACAGTGAATTCACATAGGTGGGTTCACTGTTTTATATTTACAGCATAAAATTTATACGGTTGTGGTCGATATATAAGGAGAGATTTTTGAAATTAATGGAACGGGAGACGCTGCCAATAACATATACCTAATTGTAATTTAGTATCAATTAAATTATGTTAGGAGACCAACATGGTAGAATTACAAACAGAAAGAATAAGATTAATTCCTTTAAACGCTAAGTATCTTAATTTACTAATAGCGCATGAGGAGCAAATGGCGGCGGAGTTGTCATTAAGTAAAGGTGTAGGGAGTTTAGATGACGAGCTTAAACAAGCGTTGTATTTTAGACTTTCCAAAGTATTAAAAGACGAGCAAAATTATCTGTGGCACACGAATTGGTTACTTGTCTTAAAAGAAAAAAATTGTGCTGTTGGTGGCATAATGCTAAAAGGTACGCCAAATGAGCAAGAGGAAGTGGTGATCGGGTATTATACTTTGCCTCCTTATTGGAGGCAGGGCTATATGACAGAATCAATCATAGCTCTTAAAGACTGGTTACTCCATCAGCCAAATGTAAAATACGTTATCGCTGACACGGAAAAAGAAAATATGGCTTCCCATCGAGTTTTGGAAAAAGCAGGGGCTGTCTTGTTTAAAGAAACGAAGTCCCTCTATTTTTGGCGGTTCCACCTTTAAAATAAAAGACAAAAGGCTATAATTGAGCCTTTTGTCTTTTATTTTTGAGTATTTTTCTTACTGCAACAATGAGACTAACAAAAACAATGGCTCCAGCTGTATCGACAAGCACATCTTGAGCACTCATTGTACGACCTGGCGTAAAGCCTTGACGAAATTCATCAAGCACCGCAATTATAGCTGTTCCACCGATAGCAATACTTGCTGCAAAACGTCTTTTTCCCCAGGCAAAGTAAAGGCCAAGTGCGATGCATCCAAATCCCATGAAGTGTGTCAATTTACGAATTAAAAACTCTACAAATGGAAAATAACCTCGCTCTTCCACTGAAACGATGATTCCCCAATAGGGAATTTTTAAAATAGATAGTTGTTCTTCGAAAGGTTTATTGGCGAGCAAATCTTCTAATTCTGGTAGTATACTTTGTTGCTCATAGGTCATACTAGAGGAGATTACTAGTACAACTAGACAAATGAGTAAAATTAGCCATTTTTTCATCGATGTTCTTGATAGTACTCATTTTTTGTTAGCACATTAGCTACCTTGAAATCTGTTATTGAATTAATTTTCTCGTAGGAAGCAAGCGTTTGTGCTAGTTGTTGTTGTGAGCTTGCACCAATGACCGTAGAAGCGATTGTTGGCTCTTTCAGATTAAAAGCGATAGCCAAAGCATGCAAATCATCATAGTGTATAGCTAAGTCTGTTAACGTTGATGTTAACTCCTCAGCAGTATAGGTGTTAAAACCATTTACATGTTGTAAACGTTGTTGCCAGCTATTCGTTAATAAGCCCTTTGCCACTGTGCCACGTGTTACAACAGAAGCACCCTGTTTCGCAATAAAGTTAAACCATTCTTCAGGGCGGCGATCGAGGGCACTGTATTGCATCATGACGCTTCTAGCGGAGCTTGCAGGTAAAAATCGCTGCAATACATTAGGACGTATGGAGGATATACCATATTCACGAATAAGCCCTTCTTTTTTCAGTCCTTCAAATGTGTCAATTATCCCGTCCCAATCATCTTCGATTGTGCCACCGTGTAATTGATATACATCAATGTAGTCTGTTCCTAAACGTCGTAAGCTAGCATGGACAGCTTCTTTTATATAGGATGGTGATGCATCCCAATGCCAGCCATCTATCCCTTCTGCCCACCGATTACCTACCTTTGTTGCTAGAATGATATCATGACGACGCTTACCTAACGTTGTACCGATAATCTCTTCATTTGCACCATAATCATATAAATCCGCTGTATCAATATAGTTAATGCCAGCATCTAATGCCATATCGACAATGGCAGCTGCTTGTGTTTTATCTGTCGAAAGAGACATGCCTCCTAAACTAATCTCTGAAATAAACAATTCACTTGTACCAAGCTGTCTTTTTTTCATACGAATGACCTCCTTCGATTTCTCTACTTGTAATGGTACAATGAACATATCTGAAGAACAAGCGAGGTTATCGTCAATGAAAAAGTTTGAGGAAAAAACAACGAAAACGACACCGATCTATGACGGTAGAATAATAAAACTACAAATTGATGATGTCACTTTACCAAATGGACAGGATGCAAAACGTGAAATAATAAAGCATCCAGGTGCAGTAGCAGTGATTGCTGTTACGGACAAGGGTAAACTAGTGTTAGTAGAGCAATATCGCAAAGCACTGGAGCGTTCTATTATTGAAATTCCGGCTGGAAAGCTTGAGCCAGGTGAGGAGCCAGTGATGACAGCACGTCGAGAATTAGAGGAAGAGACAGGTTATGGCGCACATCAACTTACTTTTTTACAAACATTTGCAACATCACCAGGCTTTGCGGATGAAGTTATTCATTTGTTTGTGGCGAAGGGATTATATACAATAGACAATAAAGCAGATTTAGATGAGGATGAATTTGTCGAACTATTAGAAGTTTCGTTGGAAGAAGCACAAGTAATGGTGGCTGACCAGCGTATATATGATGCTAAAACAGCATTCGCAGTGCTATGGCTAGCTGCAAATTTAGAAAATAATCTTTTAGCATAATAGAGACGGACGAGCATAAGCTGTACAAACCTTGATAGAAAAGGAGCATGTTTATGTCTCGTACGGTGTCTATTTTTTATCACGCTTCCATCATTGCAGTAAGTTTTGTTTGTGGCGTTATTTTCTTTCATATTATTGGTGGACCGAAAGCGGAACCCTTTCTATTATTTATAGAGCCTCGTTTAGCAGATGGGGACAGGCAATCCATTTTTCGTTTAGTACTGCCTGTTGCTATTTCCATAGGTCTTATATTATTACTAGCAACACATAGCGTCTTAAAGGTGTTAGTGCGTGTGACGGTAGCCATGCGTGCCACTTTTTTTGGCTTTAGTTCGGTTTTTTTATTACAAAAACTTGAAGCTTTTTGGCTTTATACGATTTGGTGGTTTCCATTTCAGCTCATCTATTGTATATTGTTGCTAGTCCTATGCAATTTACTTGTACCCGCTTGGTCAAAGCGAAAAATCGGGAAACAAGTATCTGGTCGGACAATTTTGTTGAATTTTATCGCATTTTTCATCATAATAGTTGCTGAGTTTATTGTTATTTCTTATGTGTTAAAATGATGGATTGAATAGACCAAAATTGTGATCAGATAAAAAAGTAGAAGCATGTTAGAAATCTATTCACTATCTTGTAATAGGATTTACTCCTTTGGTATAATGGAAAGAGTTTAGGGGGGCGTCACATGGAGAGCCGAATTGATCGTATAAAAAAACAGTTGCATAGTGCTAGTTACAAGCTGACGCCGCAGCGAGAAGCGACAGTTGCTGTTTTGCTTGAGCACGAAGAGGACCACCTAAGTGCTGAAGATGTTTATCTTTTAGTAAAAGAAAAAGCACCTGAGATTGGTCTAGCTACTGTTTATAGAACGTTAGAATTATTAACTGAGCTCAAAATTGTCGACAAAATCAACTTTGGCGATGGCGTATCGCGCTATGATTTACGCCAAGAGGGAGCTGCCCATTTCCACCATCATCTTGTTTGTATCGAATGTGGTGCTGTTGATGAAATTCAAGAAGATTTACTTGAAGATGTGGAAGCCGTTGTTGAAAAACGTTGGAACTTTATCATAAAAGATCACCGACTAACTTTCCACGGCATATGCTGGCGCTGTCATGATAAAAACGACGAATCGAATGAAGAAAAATAACGAAAAACTGTCTGTTTTAATCTTTGGTATAGATTGAATCGGGCAGTTTTTTGTTTTTTTTATTGAAGTATAGACACCATTAGGGTTGGTGGTTTATGTCGAATGGAGGGTCCTTTAGCACATTTCTTAAGGCCATGCTAAAATAGAGAATAATTGACAGTGAGGGGGCGTTGTGATGAATGAATTTCAATATGCAGTAGAGGACTATATCCATTTTATTCAGGTGGAAAGGCAGTTATCTGTTAATACATTAGCATCCTATCGCCGAGATTTAGAAAGCTATGTACATTTTTTAAAGGAAGCAGAAGGTATGTCTGATTTTAGTGTGGTAGAACGGACAACTATATTACGCCATTTAGAGCAATTGCGGGCACAGGGAAAGACAAGTCGTACCGTTGCCCGTCATATTTCTTCGATTCGGAGTTTCCACCAATTTTTACTACGAGAAAAGCGCGCAGAAACTGATCCGACAGTCCATTTGGAGATGCCGACAATTGAGCAAAAGTTGCCTAATATTTTATCTATCCAAGAGATTGAAGCTTTACTAACAGCTCCTAATAAAAGTAAGCCACAAGGTATACGTGATCTTGCCATGCTGGAGTTATTATATGGCTCTGGTATGCGCATCAGTGAACTTATTGCACTAGATTTAGCTGATATTCATATAACAATGGGTTTTGTACGTGTATTTGGGAAGGGTGGCAAGGAGCGAATCATTCCACTCGGCAAAAGCGCACTTTCGGCAATAAATGCCTATTTAAATGGTGCTCGTAGTCAATTACAGGGAAAGTACCCCAAAACAGATGCGTTTTTTATTAATCAAAGAGGGAAACGTTTAACAAGGCAGGGTTGTTGGAAATTAATGAAGGAGCATGCGCTAAAGGCAGGCATCCAACATGAATTAACACCACATACATTGCGTCATTCCTTTGCCACTCATTTGGTTGAAAATGGAGCCGATTTACGAGCGGTGCAGGAGATGCTTGGTCATGCAGATATTTCTACTACGCAGATTTATACACATATTAGCAAAACAAGATTATCTGAGGTCTATAAGCAATTCCATCCACGGGCTTAAAAGTTAATAGGAAAAAATTATATTTCAGTCGGATGTCTGACCTTTATTTTTCGCATTTTTTTGGTAAAATAGAGTCATGAGATTAGGAGGCAACCATTATGAATAAACCATTTAACAAAATCCATGTTGTTGTCATGGATTCCGTAGGTATTGGTGAAGCGCCAGACGCTGCAAAATTTGGGGATGTTGGCGCACATACACTAGGACATATCGCTGAAAAAATGAATGGGCTTACAATGCCAGTAATGGAGTCATTTGGTTTAGCGAATATTGAACCATTGCATGGAATGCATGCAACTACTGACCCTAAAGCATACTACGGTAAAATGCAAGAAGCATCAGTTGGTAAAGATACGATGACAGGCCATTGGGAAATCATGGGGTTAAATATTGATAAACCCTTTAAAGTGTATCCAGATGGGTTTCCAGCAGAGCTAATTGATGAGCTAGAGAAACGTACAGGTCGGAAAGTGCTATGCAATCAGCCAGCAAGTGGTACACAAGTAATTGAAGATTTCGGGAAGGAGCATATGGAAACAGGTGCGATTATTGTCTATACATCAGCCGATCCTGTTTTACAAATTGCTGCTCATGAAGAAATCATTCCGTTAGAAGAGTTATATAAAATTTGCGAAATTGCTCGTGAATTAACATTACAGCCTGAATATTTAGTAGGTCGCGTCATCGCACGACCATTTGTTGGTACGCCTGGAAACTTTACTCGTACATCCAATCGTCATGATTATGCGTTAAAGCCATTTGGTCGTACAACAATGAATGTTTTGAAGGACGCGGGATTAGATGTGATTGCAATTGGAAAAATCTCAGATATTTTCAATGGTGAAGGTGTGACAGATTCTGTACGTACAAAAAATAATATGGATGGTATGGATCAATTTGCAGAAGTTGTACGTCGTGACTTCCGTGGTCTAAGCTTTTTAAATTTAGTCGACTTTGATGCCAATTTCGGCCATCGACGTGATCCTCTAGGCTATGGACAGGCATTACAAGAATTTGATGCACGTCTACCAGAAATTCTAGAGGCAATGTCAGAAGACGATCTATTAATTATTACAGCAGATCACGGCAATGATCCAACCTTCCCAGGAACAGATCATACACGCGAATATGTACCACTAATTGTCTATTCACCACGTTTTAAAGGTGGTGCGGAACTTGCGCTTCGTGAAACCTTTGCAGATATTGCAGCAACAGTTGCAGAAAACTTTCATGTAGACGCACCGCCATTCGGTAAAAGTTTCTTACATGATTTGAAATAAGGGGGTTTTTTGTATGAATATGGTTCAATTGTTTGAAAAGAAAAAACAAGGATTAGAGCTTTCTCAAGCTGAAATTCAGTATTTTGTTGAAGGCTATACGACAGGCTCTATCCCAGATTATCAAGCAAGTTCTTTATTAATGGCGATACGTTTATTAGGCATGTCTGATGATGAGACATTTTATTTAACTAAGGCAATGATCGAATCAGGCGATGTCATTGATTTAACATCTATTGAAGGCTTTAAAATTGATAAACACTCAACTGGAGGTGTTGGTGACAAGGTTACACTTGTTGTTACGCCAATTATTGCTGCTCTAGGAATTCCTGTTGCGAAATTTAGTGGTAAAGGCTTAGGGATTACTGGTGGGACAATTGATAAACTTGAATCCATTCAAGGCTTTAAAACAGAGCTTTCATCACAGGAGTTCATTGATAATGTCAATCAGCATAAAATTGCCGTTGCTGGACAAACAGGTAATCTAGTACCAGCCGACAAAAAATTATATGCATTGCGTGATGTGACAGGTACTGTCGATTCTATTCCATTAATCGCAGCGTCGATTATGAGTAAAAAAATTGCAAGTGGTGCCGATGGTATAGTCCTCGATGTAAAATGTGGCTCAGGTGCGTTTATGAAGACGCAGGAAGAAGCACAGCGTTTAGCAGATACAATGACGGCTATTGGAGAAAAACTTGGCCGTAAAGTCATCGCACACATCAGTGATATGGATAATCCGTTAGGGAAAATGATTGGTAATAAGCTTGAGGTAGTGGAGGCTTATGCCCTATTAAGTGGACGTATGGAAGAAACGCATGAAGATTTGGTTGATGAATGTGTTGTCATCTCTTCCTTGATGTACCAAATTGCGGCAGGTGTGAATGAAGCGGAAGCAACAGCTGCTGTTAAGCGAGTGCTAGCAGATGGCTCTGCAGCTGCAAAATTCGAGGAGTTTATTGTGGCGCAAGGAGGAGTGGTCTCTGATATTGTTCAAAATGACACAGCTCATAAAGTAGCAGTGACAGCGGTTTCAGAGGGCACGGTGGAGACGATTAATGCATTATTAGTTGGAGAAGCAAGTGTTAGTCTAGGCGCTGGACGTTTAACGAAGGAATCAAAGCTTGATTATGATGCAGGAATTCAGCTAATCGCCAAAAAAGGTGATCATGTCAATAATGGCGATACGATTGCTTATTTGTATTCCAATCAGTCAATTGATGAAGAGACAATTAATAAAATTCAGCAAGCTTATACAATTGCATAAAGATTATTAGCGAGAGCCCTCACTTATAAGGGTTCTCGCTTTTTTGTGCGTTCGATGAATCGCCAAAATTTAGAGCTCGATAGCGTTTAGAAATTGTAGATTTATCCCATACTGCACATAACCTAAAAAGCTATAAGTATGTCGATTAGACACTATTTCGGAAGACTTTGCACTAGTTCTGTCAGCCACAAGGATTCAACCTATTGAATGTGGAATTGCACGAGGAGGAGGCGATGTTCATGCATTATCAATTAGAAATGGTCACAAGAGAGACAGTCGTTATACGTTTGTTTGGGGAGCTCGATCATCATGCCGTTGAACAAATTCGAGCGAAAATTTCTGCAGCAATTTTTCAAGGCACTGTGACGACCATCATTTGGAACTTGGAAGGACTATCTTTCATGGATAGTTCGGGAGTTGGATTAGTGCTTGGTCGTATGCGTGAGTTAGAGGCAGTTGCTGGGCGAACTATATTATTGAATCCATCGCCAACAATGCGAAAAGTATTTCAATTTTCAGGTTTAGGACCGTGGATGATGGATGCAACAGAGGAACAAGCGATTGATCGCGTAAGGGGGATTGTAAATGGATAACGAAATGACATTAACTTTTTTGGCAATTAGTGAAAATGAAGCTTTAGCGCGTGTAGCTGTTACAGGCTTTATTGCTCAATTAGATCCAACTATTGATGAGCTATCAGAATTTAAAACAGTTGTCTCAGAAGCAGTTTCCAATGCTATTATTCATGGCTATGAAGAAGATGGTAAGGGTGTTGTGACAGTTCATGCTAAACGTGAGGATGATATTGTGACAGTATCTGTCATGGATAAAGGGATAGGAATTGAAGACGTTAGTCGAGCGATGGAGCCATTATTTACAACAAAAAGTATGATGGAGCGTTCGGGTATGGGCTTCACGATTATGGATAGCTTCTCAGATCAGCTGACAGTTATATCAAAATGGCAAGAAGGAACAACTGTAACATTCACGAAGAAATTTTACACAGTTCGCACAGCGGTAATGTGAGGTTAAACCCGTGAAGCCGTTAGAACAGTCGTCCGATAAGCTATTGTCTCAGGAGGAAATGCGTGATTTAATTGCACGCGCACAGCAGGGCGATCATGAGGCTCGTAAACGAATGGTAGAAGGCAATACGAGACTTGTGTGGTCCATTGTTCAACGTTTTACAACGAGAGGTGTTGAGCTTGAGGATTTATTCCAGATTGGCTGCATAGGGCTCATGAAATCTGTGGATAAATTTGATTTAACCTATGATGTGAAATTTTCAACCTATGCTGTACCGATGATCATTGGAGAAATTCAGCGCTTTTTAAGGGATGATGGCATGGTGAAGGTGAGCCGCTCTATTCGTGAGCTCAATTTTAAAATCCGTCATGCTACAGATGAATTTATTAAAAAGAATGAACATCCACCAACCATTCAAGAGCTTGCTCAGGTGCTTGGTGTGACAACAGAGGAAATTGTTACCGCATCCGATGCACTGAGAGACCCTGCCTCTCTTCATGAGCAATTGTATGAGAGTGAAGGGGATTCCATTACACTAATGGATCAAATGAAGGATGAAAAATCGGAGCAACCCTTTGATTACATCCCATTAAAAGAAGTACTAACAAGACTTGAGCCAAGAGAGCAGTCTATCATATATCTTCGCTATTTTTCAGATTGCACGCAAACTGAAATTGCAAATAGATTAGGTATTTCGCAGGTACAGGTTTCCCGTTTAGAGAAAAAAATCCTTGCCCAGCTGAAAAGTTGGATGGCAACAAGTGCAACAGTGGAGCAGGAAGCAATAAAAAAAGACATCTAAGAAAATGGTGACAGCATGACAAATAAATTATTTAACAGCTTAGAAGAAGCCGAAGATTTTCTTATAGAACAATTTGGTGACGGCGAATCGTTTGACGTTGGTATTAAACACTTATTTGTCAAAGATTTGCCGGTCCTTTGTGCATATATTAGTGGGCTTGTAGATGGAGAAGCTTTAACACAGTTACTATCTAGCATGCTTCCAGAAGAGGACATTGAAATTGATGTAGAGGATGAGAAGGAATATTTTGAGTCTTACTTTAATTTCCATGGACGTTCAGAAGAAACAGAGCGTAAAGCCTATTTACTAGCCATTTTAAGTGGACAAGTCACCTTTATTACTAAAAGTGGCTATTGCTATGTTGCGGAGCTTAGAAACTATCCAGGTCGTTCTCCAGAAGAGCCGGATAATGAAAAAGTTATCCGTGGATCAAGGGATGGCTTTACAGAAGGGATTTCTCAAAACACTGCCTTAATACGTAGGCGAATTCGTAATAGTAATCTACGTTTCGAGCTACATAAAATATCCAAAATCGGTCAAACCGACGTGGCGATCGCGTTTATGAAGGATGTTGCCAATGAAGATATGCTCGAAAGTTTACGACAGCGTCTTGGACAAATAAATCATGATGGCTTGACGATGGCCGATAAATCATTAGAAGAATGGCTCTTTAAACAAAAGTTCCACCCAGTTCCATTTGTACGTTATACGGAGAGACCTGATATTGCTGCAGCGCATCTACTTGAAGGGCATATAGCTATATTAGTCGATACTTCTCCATCCGTTATTTTAGTACCTGTTACAGTGTTTCATTTATTGCAGCATGCAGAGGAATATCGTCAAGCACCCACAGTAGGGACGTTCGTACGTTTTATGCGATATTTTGGCTCTGTAATGGGTTTACTTTTATTGCCATTGTGGTATGTATTTGCAACGAATGAATCCCTACTTCCAGATGCCCTCTCCTTTTTAGGTACGGAGGAGAAATCGCATGTACCTTTATTACTACAAATTTTGATTGCAGATATTGGAATAGAATTTTTGAGGATGGCCGCCATTCATACTCCGTCACCACTGTCCACAGCGATGGGGTTGGTTGCGGGGGTAATCATTGGTCAAATTGCCATAGATGTTGGATTATTCTCTTCAGAGGTGGTCCTCTATACAGCGGTGGCAGCCATTCTTATTTTCATTATTCCATCCTATGAGCTTAGTATCTCCATTAAAATTTTTAGGTTACTGTTACTTCTGATGACGGGTCTCTGGGGTGTCAATGGGTTATTTATTGGTTTATTTTTATTGTTTACGTATTTATGTTCATTGCGACCAATGCAGGCACCTTATTTATGGCCGCTTGTTCCATTCTTTCCAACAGCGATGCTTCGTGTCATTATTCGCTTCCCAATGACAGCGGATGCACTAAGACCTTATGTAGTCGCTTCCAAACAGCGAAAAAGATCATAGGAGCCGTTGCACTCGTTTTTTTCATGTGATAAAGTTCACATATAGTATTTTGTGATTTTTGCAAAAATTATTTTCATTCAAGAAAAAGTAAGAACTATACATTTGTTTTTTATAGTTGAGGGAAATAATTTTTTGATGGAATGGTTCTAATATAGTAAAGAACCATTCCACTTTCAAATCGTAAAAATAACAAGATGGAACGATGTGAAAAGGGAGAGATGCACATGCATTTATATGGAACACAAGCGATTTCTGAAGATGGTCATTTAACAATTGGACAGGTAGACACATTAGAGCTAGCAAAAGAGTATGGTACACCACTTTTCGTGTATGATACTGCACTTATTCGTAAGCGTGCGCGTAGCTTTATCGATACGTTTAAAAAACTAGGTGTAAAAGCAGAAGTAGCTTATGCTTCAAAAGCATTTGCATGTGTAGCAGTGTATCAATTAGCAGCAGAAGAAAATTTATCATTGGATGTTGTATCTGGTGGCGAATTATTTACGGCCTTAAAGGCTGGTTTCCCTGCAGAGCGCATTCATTTTCATGGTAACAATAAAAGCATTGCTGAATTAGAGCTAGCTTTTGACTCCAAGATTGGATGTATTGTTGTAGATAATTTCTATGAAATACAGCTTTTAAAAGATATTTCGGAGCGCCGTCAGCAAAAAATGCGTATATTATTACGTGTTACACCAGGTGTGGAAGCACATACGCATGATTTCATCACGACAGGTCAAGCAGATTCAAAATTCGGCTTTGACTTAAACAATGGTCAAGCAGATGAAGCATTCCAACAAACATTTAACCATGAATTCCTAGAGCTTCTTGGTTTACATTGCCATATTGGCTCACAAATTTTTGACACTGCCGGCTTTGGGTTAGCTGGAGAAAAATTGATTGACAAAATTTCTGATTGGAACAAGACTCACGGATTTACATGTACTGTGTTAAACTTAGGTGGGGGCTTTGGTATTCGTTATACTGAAGAAGATGCACCGCTTGAACCACAAGTATATGTAGAGGATATGATTACAGTTGTCAAAAATAAAGCAACTGTTCTTGGACTGAAGATGCCGGAAATTTGGATTGAACCAGGTCGATCACTTGTAGGTGATGCAGGAACATCTCTTTATACAATCGGTTCACAAAAAACTGTGCCAGATGTGCGGAAATATATTGCTGTTGATGGAGGTATGAGCGATAATATCCGTCCCGCATTATACGACGCTAAGTATGAGGCAGTCATTGCAAGTAAGGCGAACGAGCCGAAAGATGAACTTTATACAGTTGCTGGTAAATTATGTGAATCTGGCGATAAATTAATTATTGATGCTAAACTACAAGATGCTGCTTCAGGTGATGTATTAGCCATCTTCTGTACAGGTGCGTATGGTTATTCGATGGCTAGTAACTATAATCGTGTGCCAAGACCTGCAGTTGTATTTGTAGAGGATGGACAGCATCAACTAGCTATTCGCCGCGAAAGTTATGAAGATATTGTGCAAAACGATCTCCCGCTAACTTTAAAAAAGGGTGAGTAAATTTGAGGAAAAATAAGTGGGTATTACTAGCGTCCATTACAACATTTATTTTATTATGGGGCGTAGTCTATTGGGTGTTGGCGTCGAAAGGTATTCTCGGACCTGGTTCGTAAGACAGAAATTGGCTTGCGGTAAAAGTACAAATCGTGTAGGATAGTCAAAGATTATGTACAGCTAGAAAAAGAGGGAATAGACAAATATGTTAATTCGATATAAAAAAGCTTTAGAGAAAATAGCAATGGGGCTACTTTCATTTATGCCTAACGAAAAAGACGTAAAAAAGCTTACAGAAACCATCCACTCCTATGAAAATGACGATAATTGGGTTTTATACTTATGGAAAAAGAATGATGAATATGTTGGCATTGTAGGGCTTGTTGTTGATGAGCATAATATAGCCACAATCCAGCACGTGTCGGTGATCCCTTCCTATAGAGGAGAGGGCGTAGCAACGGAGATGCTTCAAGAAGTGGCGGAACTTGGCCAATATGAAAGTGTACGCGCTACAGATGAAACACGTAGTTTTGTTCAAAAATGTATTCATTGTATCGATGAAAAAGCAGACGATTAACAACGTCTGCTTTTTCTTTGTTTGCTTTCTTGTCGCTCTGCAAGAATATGTGAGCGATCTCGAAGCATATGTTTATGAAGAAGATAATTTGAGCTATTTGATGGCAAAAGCTTTATACGTACTAGGGCTAAATCCAGCAAGTGAGGTGAGAGAGTAAGCTGGAAAGATTGAAAGGACTTGCCCATTTCAATCGAAGTGATAGCTTTTGTTATTTGTGTTAGGAGTTCAAGATAATCAATTTCTTGGAAAAAAACATGCCCTTCATTTACTTGAAAGTTATGAAGTGCTTTTTCTAAAATTCGTTTAGCACCAGTATTGTTACCACGTCGCCAATGATAGAAACCTGTTGCCAGCTGCACATAGCCGACAAGCGGATGCATTTTATCGCCAGGTGCAATTTCCTTCCAATATTCCTCTAGCACTTCATGGCATTCAAAAAAATCTTGATTGCCATTAAAATAGGCACAGTAATCTATAAATAAAGTATGATGCTGTGGATGCATTTTGGACTCCTTTCCACTATACTAAAAGAACATAGAATCTCAGGGTGGTAAAATAATGTCTTATGAAGTAAAATTAGAAGCCTTTTCAGGGCCTCTTGATTTATTATTGCATTTAATTCACAGATTGGAAATTGATATCTATGATATCCCAATGGCTGAAATTACACAACAATATATCGACCATATACATGCAATGCAAGTATTAGAGTTAAATGAAGCAAGTGAATATTTAGTAATGGCAGCAACGTTACTGGCAATTAAAAGCCGCATGTTATTGCCAATTCACGAAGGAGAGATGGAGGACGCAGAATTAGAAGTGGACGGCCCTGACCCTCGTGAAGAACTGGTGCAACGCTTAATCGAATATAAAAAATACAAGGAAGCAGCTAGTAATTTGCAAGAGCTTGAAACAGACCGAGCACAGGTATTTACGAGGCCACCTGCTGATTTAACAGGATTAGCCTCAGAAGAACAGATGGCTTTATTTGATTTGAATGTGAATATCTATGATATGCTTGGAGCATTTCAGAAATTAATGCGTCGCAAAAAATTAAAAAAACCATTAAAAACTACTGTAGCAAGGCAGGAACGATCAGTAAAAGATCAAATGCGCTCTGTTGTGGATTCTTTACGATTAACAGGTGGACGTGCATCATTTTTCGAGCTTTTTCCCTTTGAAGATAAGCCAACACTTATTCTGACGTTTGTATCTCTTCTTGAACTGATGAAACGTCAGGTCGTCATCGTAGAGCAAGATGGTAACTTTGAAGAATTAACGGTTACCTTACAGAAGGAGGAATGGGAAGATGACGAAAACATTGATGTTACAGAGTAGAATTGAAGCCTTATTATTTGTTGTAGGAGATGATGGCTTAACGATTAAACAACTTTCACAACTCTTAGGAGAGCAGGAAGAGCTGATTCTGCAAACAATGAATACCTTGAGAGAAACCTACGAAGAAGATTTAACAAGAGGAATCACGGTGAAAGAAATTGCAGGCGTTTATCAGCTCATTACAAAATCTGAGTTTGCCGATACGATTCAAAGATTAGTAGAAAATCCAACCGCACAATCCTTATCTCAAGCCTCCCTCGAAGTGTTGGCAATCGTGGCATACAAACAGCCCATTACCCGTGTAGCAATAGAAGATTTGCGTGGTGTCAAGTGTGAGCGTCCCATCCAAACATTAGTTTCACGAGGATTAATTAAAGAAGTAGGACGGTCAGAAGGGACTGGACGTGCCATCTTATATGGAACAACCAAAGAATTTTTACATTATTTTGGCTTAAATAGTATAGAAGAAATGCCTCCTCTACCTGAAGAGGATCTTGTTGATACAGAACAAGAAACAGATTTATTTATGACAAAGTTCCAAGAGACATTTAGCGTGGCAAAATAATGGGTATAATGGTTGGCCTTCAACATAAATATAAATCTATAATTTCCTATCACATTGAATAAGGAGTGGCTCGTTGCTTCGGTTATTTCGTTTAACACTGTTTATGATCATTGTGTTAATGGTAATGCTTCCTCAGACTAGCTTTGCAAGAGGAGGAAGCGGCTATGCTGTCTTAGATGGCGATACTGGACGGATTTTAATAGGGTCCAATAGCGATGAACGATTACCTATTGCTAGTCTAACGAAAATTTGGACAGCACTTGTGGCAATTGAAAATAGTGACTTGCAGGATGAAGTTGTAATATCTCCGAAGGCTGCTATGGCTGAGGGAAGCTCTATTTACCTACAGGCTGGTGAAACGGTGACAGTTGAAACGTTATTGTATGGCTTAATGCTGCGTTCCGGCAATGATGCTGCAACAGCTTTAGCCGAACATGTAGGAGGCTCTGTAGAGGGTTTTGTCAAATTAATGAATGAAAGAGCTGTTATTGCAGGTCTTACCAATACCGTCTTTATGAATCCTTCTGGTCTTCATCATGATGAGCATTTATCGTCTGCAAGAGATACTGCTGAGATGTTAAGACTTGCTTTGCAAAATAAAACCTTTGAGAAAATTGCTTCAACGGTACTTTATCGGGCAAATACAGTAAACGGAATGCTATGGGAAAATAAACACCGTCTATTAAGAGAAGGCTCAGGAATGGCGGCAGATATAGATGATGAGACAGAACAGCCTGTTAGTTCCTTAAAGTCAGCCACTGGTACTGCTTTCGCTGGGAAAACGGGCTTTACTAAGGTTGCTGGACGAACACTTGCAACGGCCTTTCAAAAGGACGGGCAAATCTGCATTGTCGTCACATTAAATGAATCAGATGATTGGAATGTACATCGAGGCTTATCTAATAAAGTATGGCAAGATTATAGTCTTGAAACAGTAGTGAAAAAGGGTAAATACAATGTCAATAAAAAGTTAGCTATTCGTTTACAAGAGCCCGTTCGACTACAGTTAAATAAAGAGGAGAAAGAACAAGTGAGGCAAGTATTACATGTTTCAAGGAAACGCCAAGAAGCAGTTTTGTCGATCTTTATAGGAGAAGAACGGATTTATGCAACGCCAGTAAAAGTTGAATCAGCGGATCGTTAAAAACGATTTGCTGATTTTTTTACATTATTTGATCAATTGATGTTAAATTTGGTAAAATGATAATGAGTGTAAAAATTCTTAATTTTCTTAAAAAAGGGGGTGCGGAAATTGAGGAAAGCTTCAATGGAAAGTAATGGTAGGCAAATTCAATTTGGGCTAATCATTATCTTATTTTTATCAAGTTTAATTGTCCCTGTCATTCTACTATATCCAATTCAAGAGATACTATATCGACCAAATGAATTTTATTATTTTGCACCTTATTTTAATGCTTATATTATCTTTATGGTCTCTTTATTTGTCATGGCCCTCGTACTACTAATCAATTATTTGATCATACCTAAAACGAAAAAAAGAAAGAATATTCAACGTGGTCTAGTGTCTACTTCCTTATTAATTGCCTTAGGTTTCATCGCATTAAGCTTTAATACTTATAAATGGATAGATTCAAGCGGTATTCATATGAATCCATTTTTTAGTTTAAAAGTAAATTTTGTCGAGTGGGAAGAAATAGTGAAAGTTGAGCAGGTTAATCTAGAAAAAAGTGGTGTGACAAAGCCTGATCATCTGGTTTTTACAATTCAAGATGGTTCCACAATTGAGGAACCTTTGGCAGGCAACATGGTACTGGCTAAAAACTATATAGCCAATGAGTTAAAGCAGCGTGGCCTAACAATTGAAAATGTATACAAATAAAAGCTGCCGAATGGTAGCTTTTTTTGTGTCAAAATAAACATTTTACAATCGATTCGCATGATTATCAAATGAGTATACTGCTAGTAAACAAAACAAAATCTCGGTTCAAATGTTAAGAAATTAACGAATGAGAAATTAGTCGGAATACTTAATTAAAAAATGTGAAATTTGTTTTTCTTTAATAATGTCTAAAAGTATGACATAATTTTCACAGATTAGCGGGAAAAATAACCCTATTCATTGGATCGAAATCGAATGATGACGAACGTGTCAATGTGAAAGAAAACTAGAGGTGAAGAAATGGAAAGATTACAAAAGGTCATTGCCTATGCAGGCGTTGCGTCAAGGCGCAAGGCAGAGCAATTGATTTTAGAAGGTAAAGTTAAAGTAAATGGTGTAGTGGTTCGTGAGTTAGGAACAAAGGTATCTAATTCCGATACAATTGAAGTAGAAGGTGTGAAATTAGAAAAAGAAGATAAGGTATATTTCTTACTTTACAAACCACGTGGAACAATTTCTGCAGTTACAGACGATAAAGGACGCAAAACTGTCACAGATTTATTTCATCATATTCCGCAACGTATTTTCCCAGTTGGTCGTCTTGATTATGATACATCTGGATTATTGCTATTGACAAATGATGGAGAATTTTCCTATATGTTGACACATCCGAAATTTAAAATTGACAAAACATATATCGCTCGTGTCAAAGGTGTGCCAACAATTGAAGGACTTAAAAAGCTTCAACGTGGGATCAAATTAGAAGATGGTAAGACAGCACCTGCTAAGGTAAGCATGACATCTTTCGATGAAAAAGCGGGCAAAGCTATTTGCGAAATTACGATTCATGAAGGGCGCAATCGCCAAGTTCGTCGTATGTTTGAAGCGATTGGAACACCCGTTGTTAAATTAAAACGCGAACGCTTTGCTTTCTTAGATTTATTTGGCCTTACTCCAGGAGAATACCGTGAATTATCAAAGCATGAAGTAAAGCAACTACGTGTGTTAGCAGAAACAGGAAAGCTTGATTAATGCAATTTTGCCAGAAGAAAGTGTGGATACCACAAGAGGTATTTGGATGTTTACACTTTCTTTGTGGTGAAATCGTTCATAAATCATTCATAATTAATAGCTAAGTGTTTTTGTATCATTTTGCTATAATAGGTGAGAATAGTACACCTAGTAGCAGTTTGTTCAAAAAAGCTGTAACACATTTAATCCGGTATTGTTGACGTCAATGTGAAAGAAGCTTTTACATATTTATAGACGTATAGAGAGTGAAAAAGTTCTATTTGTTTCTTCAATATGTAAAAGCAACGCAAGCCGTAATTGATAGGGGGTTTATTAACTTGGAGAAAAAGAAAAAACGTCTTGTACTGCGAACTGTCATTTTAGCTGTGTTAGCGTTGGCAATCGGGTACACAGTATATGGAACAGCAACAAAGGAAAAAGTAGAGTTAGTAGCAGTAGGCTCTGAGGCACCTGACTTCACGTTAGTAGATTTAAACGGTGAAAAACATAAATTGTCGGATTATAAAGGGCAAGGGGTATTTTTAAATTTCTGGGGAACTTGGTGTAAGCCTTGTGAGAAGGAAATGCCCGCAATGGACAATCAGTATCAAGAATTTAAAGATCACGGTGTACAAACATTAGCTGTCAATATTGCTCAAACAGATTTTGAAGTACAGAATTTTGTCGATCGATATGGGTTGTCATTTCCAGTAGTTATCGACAAAACAAAAAGTGTTATGACTGCTTATAATGTAGGACAATTACCTGCAACAGTGTTAATTGATCCAGAAGGCAAAGTGGCCAAAATTATTACAGGTGAAATGACGGAGAAAGATATTGCTTCGTACATGGAATTAGTGAAGCCAAATAAGGAGTAAATGACGATGGAAAAAATCATTTGTGCTTGTGGTCATAGTAATCCATACGGCACGAAGCTTTGTGAGAAATGTGGTCGTCCTTTAACCGAAGAAGAAAAACAAAATAAAGTTGTTGATATGCGCTATGATGGTATGGCCATTCGCTCCAAAACATATAACAAATCATTTGTTGATAAAATATGGAATTTCTTCTCAAGTGTTAAAGTTGGTATATCCTTAATTATTATCACATTAATTGCTGCTTCAGTCGGAACATTACTACCGCAAGAGTTTTACGTAAAAGCTTCTGATATGGAGAAGGGGGCTTATTACGCAGACGTATATGGTACATTCGGTAAAATCTATTATACGTTGGGGCTTTCGGATTTATATAGCTCATGGTGGTTCCAGATTTTAGTTGGTATGCTAGCAGTTTCAATTATAGTGGCAAGTCTTGACCGAGGCATTCCACTTTATAAATCATTAAAGAATCAACGTGTTAAAAGACATGAAAGCTTTATGAAGCGTCAGCGCATTGTTGCAGAAGGACAAGTGTCAGCGAGTGCGGAGGAAACGCTTGATAAAGTGGCTCAAAAAATGACTGAGATGAAGTATTCTGTTCGTCGAGATGGTAGCGCTCTCTTAGCTGAAAAAGGACGCTTTTCTCGTTACGGTCCGTACATAAACCATGTAGGTCTCATCATTTTTTTAGGTGGGGTCATGCTACGTCTAGTTCCAGGCTTCTATGTTGATGAATCGATATGGGTGCGTGAAGGTGAAACACGAGCTATCACTGGAATGGAAGGCTATTTCATTGAAAACCGTGACTTTATTTTAGAAACACATGATAATACACCTCAAGGTGAGCAAGTTAAACAGGGTGTGAATGTAGTGGCAAAAAACTTCCAGACCGATATTACACTTTACAAGCAACCTGAAGACGCATTACCTGGGGATACGGAAAATCTAGAAAAAGTAAAAGACTATTCTATTCGTGTAAACCATCCTTTGAAAGAAGATGGCTTTGCCCTTTACCAGATGGATTATCGTCTAAATGAATTAAAACAGATGAACTTTGAATTAATTAATAAGACGACAGAGAAATCATTAGGTAAGGTAGAGATTGATTTAACAAATCCTAAAAAAGAGTATGATTTAGGGAATGGTTCATCCGTTCAAATTCTTGTCTATACACCTGATTTTGATGGATTTGAAAATGGGGAACCTCAGACTAAAACGTCTATTCCAAATAATCCTGCATTTTTATTTAAAATGACTACACCAGAAACTCCTGAAGGAGAAGTAAGCTTTGTTGAAATTATGCAGCCTCCTTTAGAACCACTGGGTGAAAATAAATACAGAATGAAATTTGCTAGTGCAGAGATGCGTGATATGTCAGGTATTACGGTGCGAAAAGATAGTACCATCCCTATTCTGTTTGTTGGTGGGGTCATCTTTATGATCGGTGTTGCCATTGGCTCTTACTGGAATCATCGTCGTTTATGGCTTCAAGTGGAGCCAGACGGCCGTGTGTTAATGGCTGCCCATGTCAACAAAAATATGTTCAGCATGAAAAAGGATTTAGATGCTGTTACAACATTTGCTGCATTGCCTCCGTATAAAGATCAGTTAGAGAAAGATGAGGCTAGCGAAGAGTCCACTACTGGTGGCATTAAAGAAAAGGAAGGTGACAACACCTTATGAGTTTGATTGACTTAAGTGGAAACTTACTATTTGTAGCGTTTATTGCTTATCTAGTTGCGACATTATTATTTGGTGGTTCAATTAAGCAAGGTAATGCTACTGGTAAAAATACTGGCAAATGGGGCAAGCTTGCCATTGTGGTTACTATAATTGGTTTCCTATCACAGCTTGGCTATTTTATTACGCGTTGGATATATACAGGACATGCGCCAGTAAGTAATATGTTCGAATTTACAACTGCCTTTGGTATGTTCATTGTCGGCGCGTTTATCTTAATTTATTTTATTTATCGTTTGACGGCACTTGGATTAGTGGCATTGCCTGTTGCGCTTTTGATTATTGCTTATGCAGCAATGTTCCCGAAAGAAGTAAGTCCTTTAGTGCCTTCATTACAAAGTCATTGGTTAACAATTCACGTTATTACAGCAGCATTAGGGCAATCTATTTTAGCCATTAGTGCTGTGGCAGGACTTATTTACTTATTAAAAGTAGTAGATTTAACAAAGCCCTCTAAACAACGTTTTTGGTTAGAAGCCGTTATGTACTGTCTTGTAGTCGTTGTTGGATTTGTCGCGGTAACATCTACATTTAGTGCGATGGATTACGAGTCTAGCTATAATTATGTGGATAAAGAAGGAACTACTCGTAAAATTATTTACAATTTACCTCCAGTATTCGGTATGAATGAATATGAAGTGATAGAAGAACATGGCATGTCGCCATTAGTAGAAATGCCAGCGTTAATTAATGCAAAAAAATTAACAACCGTTGTTTGGTCATTACTGGTAGGATCTGTGTTGTATTTATTAATTCGTTTAATTGCTCGCCGTCGAATTAGTGCCATTTTCCAACCACTTGTTAAACGTGTCAATTTACAATTACTTGATGAAATTGGTTATCGTTCAGTGCTGATTGGTTTCCCTGTATTCTCCCTTGGTGCTTTAATCTTTGCGATGATTTGGGCACAAATTGCTTGGAGTCGTTTCTGGGGTTGGGATCCAAAAGAAGTATGGGCTCTTATTACATGGTTATTCTATGCAGCATTCCTGCATTTACGTCTATCAAAAGGCTGGGAAGGTCGAAAATCTGCTTGGTTAGCACTAATTGGTTTTGGGATTATTTTATTCAACCTAATTGCTGTTAACTTAATTCTTGCAGGTTTACACTCCTACGCGTAACCTGTGAAGCAACAAGCCTTTTCGCTGTAGCGAAGAGGCTTTCTTTTCTTTTCAATATGTGTCACACCATGTACAATAGAAGTTAGAGAAAGATGGAAGAGAGGGATCGTGAAAGTGTCAGAAAATATTTCAGTATTAGTAGTAGATGACGAGGATCGTATTCGCCGCTTATTAAAAATGTATCTTGAGCGAGAAGGATACCTTGTTGACGAGGCCGAAAATGGAGAACAAGCGATCGAGAAATCTTTAGAAAAAGAATATCACTGTATTTTACTTGATATTATGATGCCTGAAAAAGATGGGCTAGAGGTGTGTGCAGAAATTCGAGAGCGCGCAGCAACACCTATTATTTTATTAACTGCTAAAGGCGAAGAAGCGAACCGTGTACAAGGCTTTGAGCTTGGTGCAGATGACTATATCGTTAAACCATTTAGTCCTCGTGAGGTTGTGTTACGTGTGAAGGCTATTCTACGTCGTTCACAGGCTTTCTCACCAACGACTAATGCATCTTCTTCAAAAGATTTAGTGGTGTTCCAACACTTAATGATTGATCATGATGCACACCGTGTGACTGCAGAGGGCATTGAGGTTAATTTAACACCGAAAGAGTATGAATTGCTGTACTTTTTAGCGAAATCGCCAGACAAAGTATTTGACCGTGAACAACTACTAAAAGAGGTATGGCATTATGACTTCTTTGGTGATTTACGTACAGTGGATACACATGTAAAACGTTTACGTGAAAAACTCAACCGAGTTTCTGAAAACGCTGCTAAAATGATTGTGACGGTTTGGGGCGTTGGATACAAATTTGAGGTTGTCAATGAATAGAATATGGAATAGTGTTGTCGGGAAGCTATGGGTAACCATATTGCTTCTCGTTTCATTTGTATTATTTGTTTTCACGGTATTAATGCTGGAATTTCTTCAAAATTACCATATGCAGCAAGCAGAAATTTCATTGCGACAAACAGCAGCAACAGTAGCAAGTATAGTAGATGACAATGAAACAGCCGAATCTACCTCGGAATTATTAAAAGATATTTTACCTACAGGGACCAATGCATTGATCGCTATCAGTCATGTTGAAGTGTCCTTTGCGATGCAAGAGGGTGTCAACAAAAAAGAAATACAAGATACTATTTTAGCCAATAAATCTTTTCATGAAGTGTTTCAATCAGATGAACCGATTATTAAAGAAATGATGATGCCTTCTTCAACTGATCAAGAAAAGATGGAATCTTATGTCGTACTTGGTTTTCCCCTAAATGTTGAAAATGCAGTACATGGAGCTGTCTTCATCTACCAAAGCCCAGATGCGTTACATAAAACGTCTAAGGAAACAACGAAAATTGTCTTTTTAGCAGCCTTCATTGCATTTGTGTTGACGACATTCTTCGCATTCTTCCTTTCTTCACGGATAACTTCGCCATTAAGAAAAATGCGTGAATTAGCTTTTGAAATTGCAAAAGGGAATTTTGAAGCGAAAATGCCCACTACTCAAAATGATGAAATTGGTCAGCTTGCCGTTGCCTTCAACCAAATGGGCCGTCAATTAAAGCATAATTTAGAGGTTATCAATCAAGAAAACGAACAGCTTTCTAATATTTTGACATCTATGACAGATGCAGTGATAACATTTAATCGGGATCGTACAATATTATTAAGTAATCCACCAGCTGAACGTCTAATGCAAAAATGGTTTGTGAATAAAGGCTCACAAAGTGCAAAACCTATTCCGCCAGAGCTGTATCATATGCTTGATCATGTACTGATGTTTGAGGATAAACTAGAAGAGGAAATTGAAATGGATGGCAGCTATTATACATTTACTATTAGTCCTCTATATAGTGGTGAAATGATACGTGGCGCTGTGGCTGTTATTCGTGATATGACTGAACAGCATCGCTTGGAAAAACTAAGATCCGATTTTATTGCCAATGTCTCTCATGAGCTTCGAACACCGATTGCCATGCTTCAAGGTTACTCGGAAGCATTAATGGATGATGATTTTATTCAGGATCAGGAAGAGCGAAATGAGATTACCAAAATTATTTATGATGAATCGAAGCGAATGGGTCGCCTTGTGACAGATCTATTAGATTTGGCACGCATGGAATCAGGGCATATGACGCTTTATAAAGATGAATTACCAATTAATTCTACATTCGAACGTATTACACAAAAGTTTGCACAGGTAGCAAAAGAAAAGCATGTTCGTCTGTTGTTTGAAAGTGAATTTAATGACGAGGCCATGATTAATATAGATGAGGATCGCATTGAACAAGTGCTTACAAATTTAGTCGACAATGCCCTGAGACATACAGATGAAGGGTCTGTAACTGTGAAAATAGAGCAGGAGCCGACATTTGCTAAAATATCTGTTCAAGATACAGGACATGGCATTCCTCAAGAGGACTTACCCTATGTCTTTGAACGTTTTTATAAAGCCGATAAGGCACGTACTCGTTCCAAGGGTGGAACTGGTCTTGGCTTAGCCATTGCTAGAAATATTGTGAAGGCTCACTCAGGTAATATAATGGTAGACAGTGTGTTGAAAGAGGGTACGACCTTCACGTTTTATTTACCGTTCGATTAATAACAAGTATTGCTATTAATTGGCTGTAACTTCTATGAATGTAAGACGACAAATATTATAGAACGGGGGTGGAGTGCTTTGAATGACTCCGTGTTCCATCGACTATACGATGCATATCACCAAGACGTGTTTCAGTTTTTAATATATTTAGTAAAAAACCGTACACTTGCCGAAGATTTAGCACATGAAGTTTATGTACGAGTGTTGCGCTCATACGATCAATTTGCAGGCAATAGTAGTGAGAAAACTTGGCTATTTGCTATTGCTAAAAATGTAGCGATTGATCATTTTAGAAAGCAAGCTGTACGTCAAAAGCATTCACATGATTTCTTTGACTGGGAAACGGAACAGCTCCATTCAACCACACCATCACCGGAAGATATGCTACAGGCCAGTGATGAATTTATGCAGGTAGAATCAGCACTTGAAAACTGTACAGGCGACCAAAAAATGGTCATTATTATGCGCTATTTTCAAGATTTATCGATTGCAGAAACAGCGCAAATACTAGATTGGACAGAAGCTAAGGTAAAAACGACCCAGCATCGAGCCATTAAATTTTTAAGGCAACAGCTACAGCCGATTAGAGAACAGGAGGCGAAACGGCAATGACGTATAAGCCATTTGATGATGAACAGCTTGAACATGTCTTGAACAATGCCCCTAAGCTTTCTGACCGCCGTTCAAAAGAAGAAATATTAAATCGGTTAATGGCAGATGCTCGCTTGCAGGATAATAGTCACCTTCAAGAAGCGATACAACAACCCATAGAGAATGAAGAAGCACAACAAGAAAGTAAACCTTTAATTCAAGATGAACGACCATCACGATTTAAGTTCCGTAAAATGCCGATTTTTACGAGTGTAGCAGCAGTTTTCGCGATAACGGTACTCGTTGGCTTCATGTTGATGAATAATGACGCTAGCCAAAAAGATTTAGCTAGTACGCCAGAAACGGCTAATTACTCTACGTTACAGGAAGATCGTTCTGCCAAAGAAGCAGCTACCCAGGATGAGGCACTTCAATCCAGTATTGTATCGGAGCATGAGCGTATGTTATCTTTACGGTCATCTGTCTATGAGGAAGATGTGAAAGATGCTGTCGTATTTCGTATTGGTTTGGCAGGACGCGATGCAGAAAGTGTTCCAATGACATATGTGATACCAAATGAGCGTGTAGCAACTGATTTTGGAACAGAAAAACCTTCTACCTTACAGATGTATGAAAAATATGCTCCTCAAATAGATGAAGAAGCCAAAGGGTTTACGGATTATCATCCATTTAAAGGTGAACTGAAGGAGAAGGAAGACAAGCTTGTCCACGTTTTACCAAAGGACAATGACTATGATATTGCATCAGCTACCGTTAATGAGTACAAAGGGACTTTAGAGGATACCTTCTCGGATTCTGAATATACGGAAGTTGAGATTCAAAATGAAGATGGCACACCTTATGAGTTTTCTCAAGAGGGTGAGCCAAGTCAAGCCATGTCATTAACAAACGCCAAGCATTTTAATTATTACTTATACCAAGATGAGAATGGGGCAGAATATCTGTCACCAGATTTCCGTCAAACATTTGCTAATGTTACAGAAGCACTTACACTAATGAAAAACAAAAATGATGATGTTTATGTAACAGTGGTTCCTGAAAACGTAACATATACCGTGAAAGAGGAAGCGGAAGGTGTAGTCGTAACATTCGACATTCCCTTAGATTTAGCATCGATGGAGCCAATTCGCGCTACCCAATTGATTGAAGCGATGATGTTAACTGCTGCTAGCTTTGACCAACAATTACGCTTAGATAATGTGGTCCAAGAAAGTTGGGAAGGATTCGATTTAAAAAATTATTTGCCAAAGCCTGTGGGGCCAAATAAACAATATATGCCTTAGGCAGAATCAAAAATGGAGCATTCCTGTAACATGGAATGCTCCATTTTTACAATACATACAAATCTAATCGGATTTTTTTAAGCAGAACTGTTTACTTTTTCTTGATAATTAATTATAGTAAGGTTGTAGTATAAAATAATATGATTCATCTTCGGGGCAGGGTGAAAATCCCGACCGGCGGTAATAGAGTGGTGAACCGTTAATGTTTCCATTAACTCGAATGGTTTATGCTTCGCTCTTCAGCCCGCGACCTGTGCAAATTTATTTGCATGGCTGACTTGGTGTGATTCCGAGGCCGACAGTTAAAGTCTGGATGGGAGAAGATGGAGGTACGATCGTCATTCATTGTTATGAAATAAACTATAAACGAGCGCTTTTTTGTATGGCTTTTTAAACGGTGCTCAAAAATAGTTTAAATTGACGCTTATTCGTCATGCCTTTCTCCCTTGTGCTCTTCATGCATAAGGGTTTTTTGTGCTAACATTGAAAGATCGTCACCTTTCTTCTTGCGAGATTGAATCAGCAAAGAGGAGAGAGTTTTCTATGAAGAAAAATGTTAAACTTCAATCGTTTATTACGATTGGCATGCTGAGCAGTATTTCGTTTTTATTAATGCTTTTTAATTTTCCAATTCCACCATTTCCAGCATTCTTGGAAGTCGACTTTAGTGATATGCCTGCATTAATAGCAGCCATCACAATGGGGCCTGTAGCTGGTATTTTAGTAGAATTATTTAAAAATGTATTGGATTGGATTTTCTCTGGAACGCCAACAGGTGTGCCAGTAGGTCATATTGCCAACTTTGCAACAGGTATTTTATTTATTTTGCCAGTAAGCCTTATTTTTAATCGCTTTAAAACAATTGCTGGTCTTGTTGGAGGTTTAGCGACAGGAACAGTCGTAATGGCAGTAGGCATGAGTATTTTAAACTACGCTGTATTTTTACCGATGTACACATACTTCTTAGGAATGGAACCTGTTGTAGGTGACTCACTTTATAAAATGATTATCGCTGGGATTTTACCATTTAACATTGTAAAAGGTATTTTATTAACGGCTATTATGGCGTTTTTATTTACTACTATGCGCAAGTGGATCGACCGCCAGCGTTCTATCTATATAACAAAATAATTTTTACTAACCTCGGGTGAACATACCTGAGGTTTTTTGTTGGAAGGAATGATGGATAGAGAAAGGTGTGAAGAATAATAAATATAGAAAAAAGTAATAGGGTAAAACAGCTAACTAGTACTTTATAAGTATAATCTAGTCGAAAGCTATATTTTCATGTAAAATAGAGAAGAGTTTAGAATGTTTGAGGAGTTTGAAGAGATGAGTGGAAAAAAAGGACAGTGGTCTAGTAAATTAGGTTTTATTTTAGCATCAGCTGGTGCGGCGATCGGACTAGGAGCAATTTGGAAACTTCCCTATGTAACGGGACAAAGTGGTGGAGGAGCATTTTTCCTTATCTTTGTGTTATTTACCTTGTTAATAGGACTACCAATGTTATTGTCCGAGTATGTGTTAGGACGTGGTACACAATCCGAGGCTGTAACAGCGTATAAAAAAATTGCCCCAACTAAGCCAGGCTGGGCTTGGATTGGTCGAATGGGCGTGCTAGGCTGTTTTTTATTATTAACTTTTTATAGCGTAGTCGGAGGTTGGATCTTTATTTATAGCGGGCTAGGTGTAGCTGGCGCGGTAATTGATCCAGCAGTAGATCCAGCTGAATTATTTGGAAAAATTATAGGCACGCCATGGATTACACTAGTTGGTCTAGTGTTGTTTACATTAGCCAACGTACTTGTGATTTCATTAGGTGTACAAAATGGGATTGAAAAAGCCAATAAATGGATGATGCCGTTACTTTTCATAATGTTCATTGTCCTTGTTGTGCGTGCTGTTACATTAGATGGGGCAATGGAAGGGGTAAAATTCTTCTTATGGCCTGATTTCTCGAATATTACGGGTAAGGCATTATTAGAAGCCCTCGGGCAATCGTTCTTTGGGTTAGCAGTTGGCTTTTCTTGTCTAGTTACATATAGCTCTTATCTAAAAAAAGATGTCAGTCTTCCGAATTCAGCAGGTTCTGTAGTGTTGTTAACCGTGCTCGTTTCATTTTTAGCAGGTTTAGCGATTTTCCCTGTTGTGTTCGCCTTTGATTTAGAGCCAGCAGCGGGTCCAGGTTTGCTATTTATGGTACTACCAACAGCATTTAGTCAAATGCCATTCGGTGAAGTGTTTTTAGCCATGTTTTTATTGCTATTTTTATTTGCTACATTAACGTCATCATTTAGTTTATATGAGATTATCGTCGCAGCATTTATGGAGCATAGTCAGAAATCCCGTCCCATGTGGACACTTATACTTGGTATAGTCGTATTTATTGCAGCTATTCCAGCAGCGCTTTCTTCGAGTGTTTTATCGGATATAATGATTTTCGAGAAAAGTATCTTTGATGCAACCGATTTTTTAGTGTCGAATATCATGCTTCCGCTAGGGAATTTATTCATTGCTATTTTTATTGCCTATGTAGTAGATAAAGAATTTGTGAAGAGAGAATTGCTAACGGGTAGTCAAATGGGACAAGGGTATTATTCGACATATCGTATGTTAATGCTAGTTGTTGTACCGTTTATCATTCTAGTTGTGTTTGTTAATATGCTACTGCAGTATTAAAGAAAAAGAAAAGGGTGTATTCCATAATAGGAAATACACCTTTTCTTAGTGTTACAAAACAAAACAAAACAGTCAATTGAAAGGTAGAAATGGATTTCTGT
Organism: Lysinibacillus sp. OL1; assembly: GCF_004332175.1. Taxonomy (NCBI): domain Bacteria; kingdom Bacillati; phylum Bacillota; class Bacilli; order Caryophanales; family Bacillaceae; genus Lysinibacillus; species Lysinibacillus sp. OL1. The sequence goes on from NZ_SJDS01000001.1 coordinate 86,854, forward strand.
TGCTGGCTGCATGCTTTTCTATGGACGAGCGCCGAACTGCTTCCGCTCCATGTAGGGGCTCGCCTGTCTAGTTATCCCATGGAAGTCAAATACCTTCCACTTCAATCCAAAAAACTAATCTTTTTAGCGAAGGTTTTATAAAGTATAAGAGTTCATTACTCTTTATGAAGAGGTGTTGTCACTCAGCACTTCACTTCACTTCACCACATTGAAAATAAGAGCCTATCTCCTCTAAGAATACAGATAATGGGTAGATTTGATCGCTATGCTACTATGAGGTAAAGCCTGCTTTGTAGAATGGTTGATAGCGTCACTCCTATGGGATTTAACGGCTCATCGGACGCCCTCCTGGAAAGGACGCTGGCAGAACGGAAATCAACCTCTCGCCTTGTAAAGTTACTATTTCTACCGTTGACATCTTCTTTTTTAACAACATAAAAAGGTGTATTCCGTTAATAGGAATACACCTTTTATTATGCTTATAGAGATTAATAATCGTTAAGTGATAGTTCACCTAGCCAATCTTCTTTAATAATCTTCCTTGCTTGTTCTTCACTTTCGGCAATAGGGAATACTTTATCAACCTGTGAAATAGCGAATAAGTTGCGAATGAAATCATCGACGACAATAATGGCGATTTTCTTATCTTTTACAGACACCTTCTTAGCAAAATTAACGATCATCCCGAATCCAGTACTATCAATATTTGTTACCCTTTGCATATCGATAATGTATCCGTGTTTTGTGTCTAAGCTAAGTGTTTGCAGCTCTGACTTTATTTCTTCAATCATCCCGTATTCTAAATCGCCTGTAAACGCAATCACAATATAATCAGCCTTTGTGTCAATATTCATTGCAATTTTCTTCTGATTCATCCTATAGCGCCTCCATTTTTCTTTTCTTGTTTGGGGATTTATTCAAACTTAAATTTATTCACTTCATTTTGTAATTTATCAGCAATTGATGATAACTCATCTGAGCTTTGTGTAATTTCGGCAACAGTCGCATATTGCTCTTCTGAGGTTGCGGCAATCTCTTCTGTAGCTGCTGCAGCGTCCTCGATGATGCGAGAAATATCTTGAATGGCTTGTTGCACATCTAGGGAGTTGTCGTTAACATGTGTAAATGCCACTTTCATTTGTTCGACACCTTCTTCAGTTTCGACCACTTTCTCCACGATTTCTTTTAAGGCACTTCCACCTTTATTAATGATCGTTACTTGCTCCTCAACAGCTAGTAAATTACTTTCCATTGTCCGTACAGTCACAGAAGTTTCCGCTTGGATATCATTAATAAGATTAGTAATTTGTCCAGCTGCTAAACTTGACTGTTCAGCTAACTGACGAACCTCTGATGCAACGACAGCAAAACCTTTTCCTTGATCACCTGCTCGTGCCGCCTCGATGGCCGCATTGAGTGCTAACAGATTTGTTTGTTCTGCGATGCCAGTAATAACGGTAATAATACCACCAATTTCTTCTGAGCGCTTTCCTAATTTTTGGATAGAATCAGTTGCATAAGACACTGTTTTCGTAACATCACTTAGATGCATAATCGCTTCGGTGATGGCTTCTTCTCCTTTACGTGCGATATGAGTGGACTCGATAGCACTGTTTAAAGTGATTTCGGCTTTTTGTAAGCTCTTTGATACTTCCTCAATCGTTTTTTGCATCATTGAAACTATTCGTTCAGCCTGATCAGATTGAGTGGTAGTACCAACGGCGATTTCATTCATTGTTAGTGCAATCTGATTAGATGCTTCGCTTGTTTGATGAGATGATTCTGCCAAAGTGTGTGACGACTTTGCAATTTGATGTGCACTACCAGCCACAATCTTTATCGTCTCTGTTAAATGATTTTTCATACTACTAAATGCACGTGCTAATTCAGCGATTTCGTCTTTGCCTTTAGGGTTTAACAGTTTAACATTTAAATTTAGGTCTGCTAGTTCCTTGGCATTGGTACTTAGAATGTTAATAGGATTAACAATTTGCTTTTGTAAGAACCAACTAATTCCTCCGATCATTACAATGGCGATCACTAAGGAAATCGCTACATTCTCCAGTGCAGATTTTGTGGCAATGCCTATATAAGGAGCGGTAGGGACAGCGGTTGCCCATACACCGATAACCTCGCCTTGACTATTTACAATCGGATCATAGGCTGCTTGATGCAAACTTCCTAAGACATTGGCAGAACCGATAAAGCGTTTTTTTTCTCCCAGTACAACAGTAGCAACCTCGTCAGAAACCTTTGTATTTAAAGCGCGTTGACCATTATCCACTATATTGGTACTTATACGCGTATCGTTTTGAAAGATGGATACAGCATTTCCATTTGTGAGTTCTCCAACTTTATCAGCTACCTCAAAGTTTTCTACCATATTGATATCGCCCTTATAGAGTTGGTTGTTTTTAATGGACCATTCTCCAGGATATTTAGCGTCTAAATATTCATAGCTCAACTGTATATCTGATAAAAGCTTTGTATCAGCACTTTCTAATAGATTGTTCTTGGCAACAAAAAAATTGACTCCTGCTAAAAGGGAAGTAAGTAAAATAATACAACCAAATATAAGCAGATTCATTTTCTTTCGTATAGATAACTTCATTAAAACGCCCCCAATTTTACGTTTACTTTTATAGATGAATCTTTTTGGAAATACCAACTAAAAATTTTGTTTCAGAAATATTTTCGAACCAAATATGGTCGACCATATTTTTGACAAAAAATAACCCGCGTCCACGATCAGCATAATCAAGTTTGTCTAAATCGAATTGAAGAACTTTGTCCCAGTCCTTTTCGTCAATGCCTTTTGCTTCGTCAGTGACTGTTATTTTTATTTCTTCGTTTGATGGAGTTACATGTATTTGAATCTCCTTTTGAGCGGGTATATCAATTTTTCCCATAGCCTCTACGGCATTGATGACTAGTTCATGAACAACAAATCTTAACTCTCGTTTATAAGGTAGATTATATAAATCTGTATAATTCTCCATAACTTGATCAATAAAGGCTATAGCTTGTGTATCAGGATTTACATTGAGTGTGAATTCCATCTTCAATCACCTACCCTTTAATGTAATTGTTATTGAAACGACTGTGATGTCATCGCTGTAATCATTATCAAATAAATTGTACTTTTGAGAAAATTTTTGTAGTGCATAGCTGTTATCCTGTGAAGCATAAGTGTAGAAAAAGTCCATATCAATTGAGTTTTGCTCGTTCAATGTTAATAATCCATCCGTATAAAGAATAATACGATGCCAGCCTGATAAAGGTATTGTTTTTTTATTTATTTGAATAGTAGGGAATAGTCCGAGGATAGGCGTATTCGCTGGGAGGAAGACTGTTTCTCCATATTTTCCAAATAAAAAGCCAGAAGGGTGAGCCGCATTCACATAGTGCAAAGTGCCGTTTTTTGTATCGAGAAGTATGTAGATTGCTGTCATTAAAAAACGGTCCATATCTTCATCAGAAAATAGCTCGTAAATTTGGCGGTTAAGTTCTTGGATTACGGCTACTGGATCAATTAACTTAGTAATTATTCCTTTTAATAATGATCTGATGGACATAGTAACGAGTGATGCAGCTATGCCATGCCCCATTGCATCGTACAGAAGAATGGCGGTTAAATGGTCATTAATCTTAAACCAGCAGTACATGTCACCTCCTAGTGTATTGGATGTTACATAAAGACCATCAACCTGTATTTGCTCAAGATTTAATGGAGGAGATAGTGCATTCTTTTGGAATTTTTTTGCAATAAACAAATCTTTTTGAATCATACTTTCTTGCTGCTTTCGAAGTTTGGCTTCCCTCTGATATTTTAAGGCTACTTGAATTCGAGTCTTAAAATGAGTAAAATCAAACGGCTTTAAAATAAAGTCGAAAATGCCTGCTTCAAAAACCCTATCGATTGTTATGTTTTTTTCGTAGGTAGTAGATAGTAGGATAGGGACATCTATCCAATTTTTAAGTGCATGAATGTGCTGACAAATTTCCTCGCAATTGCTGAGTGTCATTTTCGTGTCAAGTACGATTAATTCCAGCTCATCTTTCAAAGCTGAATCTACTAAATAGTTCATTGCTGCTTCCGTTGTTGAAAAGCAATGAATATTGGGGATGCTGATACGATGAAAATACTTTTGCAGACGTAGCACATCATTACTTACGCTGCCAATAATTAATACTGACATGCCTACTTAATTCACCGCCTTATGTATCTATAACTAAATATTTCCTGGAAGCCAACATAATGATTTCTAACCATAATTATATACTCCGTATTTACTTATAATATGAATAAATTAAAATTCTAATTTGCTATAAATTTACCAATAAATATCGCATTATACAAGGCTTTTGTGATATAAAGTAAAACTTAATCAATAGGATTTTTGACATCTTGGTTCTTGGATAGGGTTCACGGGTTATCTTTTTAACGATGTTCTTGATATATCTCCATTTGATGCATGTAGAAGTAGTGAATGCTTCGTCTCGTCATGATATAGGCTGTTTATTTTTAGAATGACGAAGAATTTTTATAAGACTAAAGGCCTTTTGTAGAAAGTGGTAGTTTTGCCCTTTTTTAAAGATGAAAGATCTCGCTATTTGAGATGGAGATAGGGTAAGAAAAATTAATCTAAAATAAGGATTAATATATTCGATAAAAGGCATGTCATAAAACCTTACATACACATTGCTTATTCTTCAAAAATAATGTATTTTTAGAACAGTTATAAAAAACGTGTTAATAAAAATTACATTGGAGTGGTGAAGAATGAAACATTATACCAAAGAAGATATTATACGCCGAGTGAAGGAAGAAAATGTGAAATTTATTCGCCTACAATTTACAGATATTTTAGGGACAATCAAAAATGTGGAAGTTCCTGTCAGTCAATTAGGAAAAGCGCTTGATAATAAAGTTATGTTTGACGGCTCTTCAATCGAAGGTTTTGTGCGTATTGAAGAATCAGATATGTATTTAAAGCCTGATATCAATACCTTCGTGATTTTTCCTTGGACTGCTGAAAAGGGGAAAGTAGCTCGCTTTATATGTGATATTGCAAGACCAGATGGTACACCGTTTGAAGGAGATCCACGCGCCAATTTAAAACGCGTATTGAAGGAAATGGAGGAGCTGGGCTTTACGTCGTTTAATTTAGGGCCAGAGCCTGAATTTTTCCTATTCAAGTTGGATGAAAAGGGGCATCCGACACTGGAATTAAATGATAGTGGAGGCTATTTTGATTTAGCGCCAACTGATTTGGGAGAGAACTGTCGTCGTGATATTGTTTTAGAGCTAGAGGGAATGGGCTTTGAAATTGAAGCATCTCATCATGAAGTAGCACCAGGCCAGCATGAAATCGACTTTAAGTATGCGAGTGCTATTGAGGCATGTGACAATATCCAAACATTTAAACTGGTGGTAAAAACCATTGCTGCACAGCATGGTCTCCACGCAACATTTATGCCAAAGCCACTATTTGGGGTCAATGGGTCAGGAATGCATTTTAATCTCTCCTTATTTGAAGGTGACAAAAATGCCTTCTATGATGAACATGCAGACTTGCAATTAAGCGCAACCGCACGTAACTTTATGGCAGGAATTATGAAGCATGTGCATGGCTTTACGGCTATCACGAATCCACTTGTCAATTCCTATAAACGATTAGTACCTGGCTATGAAGCCCCTTGCTATGTAGCATGGTCTGCTCAAAACCGTTCACCATTAATTCGCATTCCAGCAGCACGTGGGCTATCTACACGAATTGAATTGCGCTCAGTTGATCCAGCAGCAAACCCTTATTTAGCAATGGCTGTAATTCTAGCATCAGGGCTGGATGGCATACGAAAAGATTTAACACCACCAGCCGCGGTAGACCGTAATATTTATAAAATGACAGCAGCAGATCGGGAGTTGAACGGGATTGATAGTTTACCATCCTCATTAGAATTTGCGCTGATTGAATTAGAGATGGATGCCATTGTTCGTGATGCATTGGGAGACCATATTTATGATAAATTTACAGCTGCCAAAGAAATTGAATGGAATAAATATCGCACACGTGTCCATAACTGGGAGCGTGAGGAATATTTAACGATGTACTAAAGGTGTTGGGGCTTTTTTAGCTCCAACTTTTTTGTGTGACATGAACTTCTTTTTGCTCTATCATAAGATTAAAGGAGTGTGGACAATGACACAGATAACTCAAGTTGTGACAATTCAAAACAATGATATTGTGCAATTTGAACTTGATATTAACCGTGCTTTAGTAGATTTAAAAGGCTTTTTCATACTTGATATCAAATACAATACGCTCTTTATTGGAGAGCAGACGGTCATCCATTCTGCTTTAATTATTTATCAGCAAAACAATTACACTATTTAACAAGAGGGGTCATGTCGATGAGACGTGACTTTTTTTATTTAAATAACGATAAGAGAAATACCCGATCTTCTGGAAATGTTAGGGGTAAAAGCGCTACTTCCTCTTTAGATTTCCATGCTATGTCATATATTAATTCATCGGGATCATGTATCATCATTTGTCCACCTGTTAAGATGGTTTGAAAATAGCGAACTTCCACTACTTCATTGTACTTATAATAAATTTCCTTAATAATATCTACTGTATAGCCTGTTTCTTCATAAACTTCTCGTATACAGCAAGTCTTAAAATCTTCCGTGGCCTCTTTTCCACCTGATGGCACAGTCCAAGTTTTCTCTTCATCAACAGTTCCTTGTAAAACCATTAATAACTGATTACTTTCATTCAAACAAATAGCAGCAGCACCTAACCATTTCATCGCAAAGTCCCCCTATATCTTCTCTTATACCGTTTTACCATTTAATAGAAACTCTTGTAAATATATTTTAGAAATATTTTGGATGTTTTTTGATTTCTACTACAATGGAATTTTAGGGAAAAATAGTGAGTGGGATAAGAAATTAAAAGTGGGGAGCTAGTCAAAAAATGCTTTCCATTTAACCTGTCCGAAGTTAGCATAAAAAGACAGGTTATGCAGCAATATCTATTTTAAGATGGAATCAAGGAGTGAGAGCAATGAGTTGGATTGAGTCGATACAAAAGGCCATTAATTATATGGAAGAACATTTATTAGAGGATATTACGATTGAACAGATTGCACAGGAGGTTAATTCATCTGTCTTTCATTTTCAGCGAACCTTTGCCATTTTGACAGATATGTCTATTGCAGATTATCTACGGCGAAGAAGATTAACGTTAGCTGCACAAGAATTGCTGGGTACTGAACAAAAAATAATCGATCTCGCCTACAAATACGGCTATGAAACTCCTGAAGCCTTTACTAAAGCGTTTCGAAAACAGCACCATGTAACGCCTAGTGAAGCAAGAAAGAAGCAAGGACCATTACAATCATATAATCGCCTGGTCATACAGGTAAGCTTGAAGGGAGCAGAAACAATGAAATATAAAATTATTGAAAAAGACAAGTTTCAAATTGTGGGTGTAAAAAGAACATACAACTGTCAAAATGGAGAGAATACTACGGAAATACCTCTATTTTGGCAAGAGGTAAACCAAAGTGGCTTTGATCACCAGCTATACCAATTAAATAATGGCACTGTCAATGGTGTATTAGGTGTTTGTGTACCTAATACTGAACAGGGACAAAAGGGCTTCATTGATTATTGGATTGCTACTGATCATGTAGGAGAGGTAGGAGAAGATCTCTTAACAATGGAAGTACCTGCATCCAAATGGGTTGTCTTTGAAGTACATGGACCTATGCCTGATGCAATGCAAAATACGTGGAAACAAATTTATTCAGAGTGGTTCCCATCCAACCCATATGAACCAGCAGGAACAGCGGAATTGGAGGTTTATCCTGAAGAGGATGCTTATCGCCCTGATTCGTATTCAGAAATTTGGATTCCAATTAAATAACAAGAAAGCCGAGGATGCTATACTAGTGCATCCTTGGCTTTTATTATTCTACTGAAAAAATTTACCCTTTTTTTAATTTTGTTAAAGATGTAAAATATATATATGTTTGGAATAAACGGTTTAACGACGTTTATTAATCGTTACATAATTTCATGAGGGGGTTAAGAAATGATGAGAGGTACGATTCAAAACAAACGTGTGGAAATTTCACAAGAGGACGCACAGCAATACTTAAAGTTGGGAAAAGTTGCGCATGTTGCAACAGTTGATGAGGAAGGTTTTCCTTATGTTATTCCGTTTGTCTATGTATATGAAGGGGAGGACAAACTATACTTGCATATTGGTAATCTTCGAGAAAGTCACTTTTGGTCAAATATCAAACATAATCCTAAAATTTGTATAGAAGTTTGCGATATGGGTGATTTACATCCAGGCAAAAAATACGCGTGTCAATCCGCACTAGTTTATCAAAGTGTTGTTTTGTTTGGACATATCGCAAGAATTGAAGAGGAAACGAAAAAAGAGTGGTTCTTTGATGCGTTACTGGAGAAGTATGGCAATCCCGAATGGACATTTGAAAGAGAAGGCTATCCAATTATGCCCAAAATTGAACTATTTGAAGTAAAAATAGAAAAGCTGACAGGGAAAATTAATCACGGCATGTATCACTAATTAAAAAGGCTAAGTATTGGTTGAATTCTGCCATGCTTAGCCTTTTCTCATTAAGATTTTGTTAAAGTGTAAAGTTGTAGAGTATCTTCAGTATTATGCTTCTCTTGGTAAATGAAGTTCAATTTTTTTAAAACCTTGATTGAATTGATATTGGCAGCGTCAACTTCTGCCACAATTGTTTCCATTTGTAAGTGCTTAAAGGCATAATCAATTAAAGCAGTTATAGCTTCTGTTGCATAGCCTTTTCCCCAATATTCCTTGCTCAAATCATAGCCAATCTCGGTTAGAGCATTGTCATAATCAATCTTATTAAAGCCACATGAGCCAATGATATGTTTGGATGCCTTTTCAAAAATAGAGAAGCGGATTGCCTTATGTTGCTTAGTTAATTGTTCTAGAAGTTCAATCATTTCCAAGGCCTGCTCTTCTTGTGTAAACTGGGTAATATTCATATACTTGGTTACATCAGGATCAGACCAAATAGCTAATAAACTTTTAGCATCAGCTTTCCTCATTTTTCGTAACCGTAATCTTTCCGTGTCGATATGGTCAATCAATACTTTTACCTCCAAAATTATAATGATGTTGGATGAAAAATATTGCTATCTGCGCATAAGTCAGTCCCTTCATATGGATTTAAGTTTATTATAATAGAAATGATATATACTGCAAAATACTGGAGGAAATAGCATGATAAAAGTCTCGGAAGAGCAATATCCTATCATTAAACAATTTATTTCAAGAGCCCCGACATTTGTTTATAGTATACTAGATCGAATGATAGAAGGAGCTGTCTATTCCGATACAGTTGCTTTTCGAACATTATTATTCCACACGAAATCAGGGATATACTATGTATATGGCGATGAAAGTAAGACTTCGATTGATCATCAGCTAGCCTATTGTTTGCAACAGGCTATAGAACAACAGAAACGGTTTACCTTATTTTCTTATTCAGAACAGTGGAATACTAAAATCGAACAATTGTTAAATAAACAGCTGAGAAAGCTAGAACGCTATACATTTACATTTGATGAAAATATTTATAATCATCGAGAGAAGCGTGGGGAAGGTGACTACGAAGTCAGATCTATTACTGAACCCCTGATTAAAAATTCACTGGAATTTGATCAGACATATTATGAGGAATATTGGGATTCTATCTCTAATTATCTCAAGAATGGTTTTGGCTTTTGTTTCGTACACAAAGAACAAATCATTAGTGAAGCCGTCTCTATTTTTAAATCAAATGAGTATGCAGAAATTGATATTATGACAGATTCAAATTTCAGAGGACAAGGATTAGCAAGTAGCATTGCTGAAACATTTATAGATCATTGTCTTGTCAACCAGCTAAAGCCTTGTTGGGATTGTGATATTTCGAATACAGGATCCATTCACCTAGGCACAAAGCTTGGTTTTACGACACCACAAAAATATGCTATCTATACAAAAAGCTAGCCCACGTGGTTATTAAAAACATCGTGAGCTTTATCTGCTTTTAAAAGAAACGATTGCGTAACTCAAAAACTCGATAGAACAGTCTAGCGTCTCTAGCCATTTTATTTGGTGCATTCATATGGGGGCGGAGGCATTGTTGAAACAATTCATCACAGTATTTTGTGCTACCGTGGCGTTCATAGCATTCATCATGCAGTTTACAGCAAGCATCCACTGCATTTGTAGGTGTACCTGGTCCTGAGCAGCCGGGACCACAGTATCGGTAGCCAGGATAACAAAAACCGAGCTTGCGATTTCTATTCATCTCCTAAACCTCTCTTTTCGATGTTTTTACTATAAAATATGTAATATTTCATCGTAGAAGAGGATAAAAAACTATAAGACTATTCTTTTTGATTTGTAAGGTTCCTGTAAGCTTAAAAATAATTAGTTGTAAGGATAGGGAGTTATGCTAGCTATAGCATAAAAGATAAGGAGCTTTTTCAACATGAATCCATCCGTTACACAAAAAGAACGAATCATTTCCTTAGATATTATACGGGGATTAGCATTATTTGGTATTTTATTTATTAATGTAGGTGCTTATCAGCTCATAATAGAAGGTGCACCAATGCCTGATATGAGTGGAATGAATGGGGTTATTGATTCACTTATTAATATTTTTATAGAAAAGAAATTTTTCTCTATCTTTTCATTCCTATTTGGAGTTGGCTTTTATATTTTTGCTACACGTGCAGAAGCGCGGGGGGATAGACCGAGAATGCGCTTTGCAAGACGCTTATTTGCTTTATTGGTTATAGGTATTATTCATATTTTTATATTTTGGGGCTCTATCCTAGCCATTTACGCAGTGATTGGTTTTTTATTGCTACCATTTTACTCTGCGAAGGTTTCAACGATTTCTAAATGGTTGTTTACGATTATCGCACTGCATATTCTGGCACTATTAGGACAAATGTATATGCCGTCTAATGCGCTTTCGTCAGCTATATTTGGCTTTTTAGGCAATGATGCCGTAGCCATCTTTATTATGTTTTTAAGTGGATTTTTAGTAGCAAAAGCTGATTGGATTGGGCATATTGGAGCGCATAGTCAAAAAATAAAACGGTTGCTTTATAGTACTTTCCCATTCTTTATTGGATTCTCATTATGGATTTGGTTTGGCTCACAAGCAGATGACCAACAGCTTCAATCTATCATTGGCTTAGGGGTTGTTCCCACAACCTATTTTTACCTAAGTTGTTTGTTTATTCTATTAGAACATAAAACAATAGCGAAGCTACTTCAGCCAATTGGACGTGTTGGGCAAATGGCCTTTACAAATTATTTGGCGCAAAGCTTTATTGGAACAGCCATGGGGCTAGAAGTAGTTTCACCATCAGATATTGTAGTAATAGCAAGTATTACGTTTATCATTCAAATAATTTTTAGTGTGATTTGGTTTAAGTTCTTTACAATAGGACCATTTGAAAAATTATGGCGATATATGACTTATGGAAAAAAAGTCGTGTCCAAACAATCATAAAACACTGTAAATCCCAAACAATCCTGCTGTTTGGGATTTTTTTCTGCTAAAATAAATTGTATGTTTTTGTAAAAAATGAAACCTATAATGGTAGATATTCGTAAACTAGGTACTAGAAATAAAGGAGCGTTTATAATATGGCAAAGCAAATAAAAAAATATATGGCTGTGACAACGGCATCTTTGATGGCTGTACAGCTAGCAGCATGTGGAAATAGTGAAAATCAAACAGCAGAAGAATACCCTTTAACTACTTCTAATCAGGTAACGGAAGATCAAAATCAAGCAATTGCAAGTGATGAAATACAAAGTGTTTACAATAGTGAAATGGCTGATGCCTGTGATGAATGGCAAGAAGGTGATGATGGTTCCTTTGAATGTATCGATGAAAATTCACCTTACTATGCACAGCATTTCTTTAATGGTTTGATGTATGCAACGGCTGGAGCCATGATAGGAAGTGCGATATACAAAAGTCGCAATTTAAAAAATGGTACAGATCGAGATGAGCCAAGCAATGGTGGCGGTTCAGCAGTGCCACGATCGTCATCAAGCGCTAAGGATGAAAGTAAACCAACAAATGGTATCACAAACAGTACGCAAAATAAGGCTAGTTCAACTTCAGGTAGCTCAACTTCAAGTGGATCAAATTCTTATTCAAGTGGACAAGGCTCCTATTCGACGGATAGTTCATCTAAGAGTTCCAATTCCTACTCCAATAGCTCTTCCTCAAGCACAGGAAAATCGGGCTTTGGTTCTGGTGGGGCATCTCGTGGCGGCTCGTCCTCCTCGTAAGGTTTGGATAGGGAGTGAAGAACATGATGAATCACACACAGCAACGACAAGCATTTTACTCAAAATTCCCTGACTTCTTTCCTGACTTTGAGGATTTAGAGTATGCATTATATGATGTTTTAGAATTATCAAAGCAACAAATTGATCAACTTCATTATGCAACACAGATACTTTGGCGGATCTTTTTAAAAGTTGGGAAACAATTTAAACATTTATCGGTCGATCAGCTCTTAGCCTTAGGTATTCGACCGGAAATGATCCCATATATTCAGTTAGACTATTTACAGCAGCAATCAATTCTGGCACGATTTGACTTTATTTGTACAGAGGAGGGCTACATTAAATGTTTAGAGTTAAATGGAGAAACCCCTTTTCTTGTATAGTAAGTATGGTTTAGGGCGGAATTTGAAATTTAATACTTATACATAGTAGAAACCCTTGAGCCTCAATAGATTGGAGGCTTTTTTTATTTCCCCAAGTCATATGAAAAGCGGGAAAATTATGATAGTATATATATAGATATTATTGGTAAAGGAGAAAATTTATGTTATTAAGTGATCGATATAGGTGGACTACAAAAGACGTACCAATAGAAAACGTCTTAAACAATGGGCATATTGAAGATGATAGAGCAGTAATAATATGCGTTGAGGATAAAATGAAAGGGATAAAGTTTCCACATCCTATTACTCATTTTATTAAACAGATATACGCTCATAAAGGTACTTCAATAAACACACAAAAAAATGCAGCTAGGGAAATATGTAAGTTCTTGAATTTTATTAACAAACAAATTTCATCGAATGAAGAAGAATTTATGATGTTGAAGGAAGAAGGAATTCCTGGTTTACAGCCAATTCATGGTGCAAGATATATAACCTTTTTAACGAATGAGAGGGATAAAGACAACAAACAAAAAGATTATAAGTATGTTAAAAACATAGAGAGATATTTAACAATATTTTATAAGTACCTATCCGACATGGACATAATAGAAGATATAGAGTTTGTTGATCATGTAGACAAGCTAGACAGAATAATTGTAGAAACTCCTTTCGACGACCCAAAGTTTGGCATTCAATATCCGAAAAGAAACGATGGCGAAAAAATAAAATACAAATTAAAAGACTTTGGTAACGAAACGGAAAAAAGAGACCAAATGATTGTAGAATTCCTAAGGGTTGCTGAAGTTACATGTCCAGAAATTGCGTTTGGTATAGGATTACAAATATTCGGTGGACTTCGTAAAGGAGAAGTTGTAAATATAATGAGCAGTAGTCTTCCAACAAATTTTTTAAATGGAGAAAATGCAATCGTAATCAAAGATAATCAAAAAACGTTATTTGAACGTCTTAAAAGCCAAGGTAAACAAGAAGTGAAGAGACCTAGATTACAACTGTTTTTTGCTAACGAGTTATTAAGAGATATGTACAAGAGTCACCTAATTAGAATTGATTCACAAAAGAATCGTCGTAATATGTATGCTTTTTTTTTAAACAAGGATGGAGAAGCAATCTCCGGGGAATCATATGAAAAAAAATTTGCCAAAGTAAAACGAAAGTATATTGAAATTTTAAGAAAAACAAATGGTAGATACAGTGATTTCAAGATACTTGATGAGTCTATATGGGGAACGCATATTGGTAGAGGTATTTTTACAAATATTTTATTTGATTTAAAAATAGATGAAATACAAATGGCAATTTTGCGTGGTGATATGAGTACACTATCATCAAAGGAATACATCGACAAAAGGAATGCATTAGCTCACTTCCAAAGCGCTATGAACGGAATTTATAAAACAGATAGTCTATCTAAAACATTAAGCTTTGAGGTGAAATAATGGAACATAATAAATTTACAGAAGGACAGATGATAGCTATTTCTATTCTTAGCACTCCTGACAGAAATGGACTAACTCTGGCGGAAATAGCGGAGAAATCAGGTGTCCCTTACTGGACATTAGCACGATGGAGAAAAAATGAAATCTTCATGAAAGAAGTTTTAAAACTAAACCCTTTATATTACGAGAAAAGTTTATCAAATGTTCAGTTAGAAGTTATAGATTTATTATCAGAACCTAAATATAAACGATTAACTCAGAAAGAAATAGCAGAAAAAATGAACATCTCAGATTCCACTATTGGTTATTGGTTAAAAAATGATTTGTTCAATTCAGAACTGAAGAAGAGAACAGATGAGAAGATGATTAGCAATCCTATTAATGAAAAATTTTCTGATGTACAACTTGAAGCTATTCAACTGTTAACTAATTATAAAATGAAAAATCTTACTCACAATTCAATAACGGGAAAATTAAAAATTCATAGAAGTAAATTGAAATCTTGGCTAAAAGACCCTTATTTCTTAGCGGCTATCAAGGAAGCAGAAGAAAAAAACAATACTGATTATTTATCCCCTATTCAACTTAGAGCAATAAATCTCGTTTCTAATGAATTAAAAAAAAATATCAACCTATACAGAATAGCTAGGATGTTAAAAATTTCTTATAAAACTCTTATTTCTTGGTTAGAAGATGAGGTTATAAAAAAACTAGTTATAAAAGCTGCTCAGGATAAAAATATTCCTTTAGAGAAAACCCCATTTTCCCTTCTAATTAGACAGAAAAGAAAATATGGCGAAATACTTGATGAAACAAACACGTATTCAAAGAAGCAAGTGATGGAATTATTATCAATTAATTCTGAAAATGAATTTTATAAGATTATACAACATCATCCTATCCCATTTATTTATTATAATGGTGCTTACAAATTTTACATCAAAGCAGAAGTTGAAAATTTAGTGGCAATTCAAAAGCAGTTGTTGTCAGATTACGTAACAGTTGAACAAGTACAAGATATGTTATCAGGAACAGAATTAAACTTTAGAAGTCAATCAATGAAAGATGGAATCGAGGAAACAAGCCCAGCTATAGTAGCTTTAATACGCCCTATTCATAAGAGAGTTTCTAAGCTATACAAAAAGGACGATGTCCTTGCTTGGAAGAATAAACAGTTATTAAAGATTTCGGCGAATACTATAAGCTTGGATAATTCATATGAGACTTTCCTTTATAGGTTGGAAATTAAGGAAAAGATGGATGATACATTGTATTTAAATAATTTTGGACCATTCACTAAAGAGAGTTGGTTAGCTTATGTAAGAAATAAATTAAAAAATTCAACTGCCAATCAAGAGACACTGAACAAGATGATTGGTACATTCATACATTGTACTTCAGAGCTAAATGAATTTTTGGGAAGTAAAAAAAGTCATGAAATTTATTCGTTTAATTCAAACGAAATAAATATGCTTTTTAATGGAATAGGAAAGACACATGCGGAAAGTATATATCTTTATTTAAAGAATATTTCAGATAAGTATGAAGAAGTGAGAAAACGTGCTTATAAAATAGACAATATAACTAATCCTTTTGAAATACCTCCTACCAAAAAGCATTCTAAAGAAATTTATGATTACAAAACATTTAAAGATGTTATGAAATTTTGTAACAATATTTCTTTTCAAAAGGAACGAGCTATCTCGGATATTATTGAGGAAATCAATAAAAAGAAAAAGAAATATAAATATTATGGATCGAGTTGGTTGTACATGCTTATGCATTTAAATAACGCATGGAGAAATTCAGATGTTATAACTTTTCCACGAATCAGTTTAGAAGGAACAAGTATCGTAGACTTGGAGTGGTTAAAAGAGAATGATATCCCTCCTACTGATGCAGATATTATCGTAAATCAAATTCAACGGAAAGATTTAACTATTTCTAAAACTCAAGTGAAAAACCACTTTTTTATTTCCGATGAATTAAAGTTAGCTTTTGCAACAGCAGCAGCTATTTGTGAATTGCGTGTACAAAAATTGAATCCTTTGAGAACAAATTTAATCGATTTCGGAACTAAAACTAATGTATTGACACCATCAAAGAGCAAGAATTTTCTTAAAGAATTAGATAACGAAGAATTTGTTTTTGGTTCCAAAAAGATGAATCGAACTTTAATGTCTTACGTTTATTCCATCTTGAGCAAAATGAAAGGTAGTGATTATGCGTTAAAAGTAGTCCAAAATATGCGTGGTCATGTTGATGAAGAAACCACGTTGATATACGTAGATTTAACGCAAGAAGCTGTAGACGATTTGACAAAACAATTATTTGATAGAGGGGCATTTGGGTTTATTTATGATACATTTATTGATTTCATCAATGGTGTAGAACTGAATAGGCACAAAAGAACATTGGAAATACAAAGTTTAAAAAACAATTTCGGTAGCCTAGAAAACGTAGAACACTTATCTGGTTTTATAAATTCAATACAACAAGAACGCCAAGCTATCATGGATACAATTTATTCATTAGGATTAGAAGAGGCTAGATTATATGTTAACAAAATACATGCGAATGTAATGTTGGGTAAAGATAAAGCTACACAGTGTTTGGTATATAAAAGTAAAGGATGCTTAAAACCCCATTTACCGTGTTTAAATTGCGTTTATTCTATTCCTAACTATTACACCCTTTCTGTATTGGCGGATAGCTTAGAACGACGTATAGAGGGGTATTTGATCATGTTAAGTTCAGAAGAAGCAAATTATAATGAACAAAGAAAATACATTCGCCTGCTATACACAGAATTGGAGTCGTTTTTTGAAGCAAAAGGAAAATTCGATGAAGAAGTTTATACTTTCTTATCTATTAGCAAAGAAGACTTTATAGAAAAATTAACGAACTTACCCGCTAACAAAGAAAATTTTAATTTAGAGTAAGGTGGAAGATATGCATAGTGCCAGTGGAATAGAGGATTTAATTGATGTAGAAGAATTAGCTAATGAAACGTATTCGTTAGAAGTAAGTAAAGAAAAAGCACGATACATTTTAAACAAAATAGACGAAGAAGATGTTAATTTCAAAACAACTTTCAAAGATAATATATGGACATTTTCTTGCAATACACGTATAGGCAGAACACACTCCATTAACTTTAATGATCTAGAGTTGATTTCTAAGAAACATAAGGGAATCAAAATCTTAGAACTAGTTAAATGTTGGTGTGCAGAACTTCTTGATTCTTATGTACCATCTACAGTCACACAAAAAACTAATCAGTTAATTTCAAGTATTTATAAAACAGATTTTTTTAGCGAAGAAAAACTAGATGATTTTATAAATTATCTTTCAGAAGAAGTGTTTGTTTTTAGCAATGTTTCTGTTATGGAATATGTTAACAATTCTAAAAGTAATTTGAAAAATGCTCACAAAGTTTTAAGTATCATAAACAGCGTCGTATCATTTATCAATTATTTAGATTTATCCGGACATGAAAGTTATGTACGGGAATTAGTGAATTTAAGGAGGAAAATACCTAGAGATGTCAATAACAGACTTCTTCCTAAATCTAAGGATGTTTTAACCCTAAATAATTGTATTGAACATTATTTTGAAAATGGTTTTAGTTGTGAAAAAGTAATACATTTCTCACCTATATTAATTTGGTGGAAATTAACTAACATCATTCCTATGCGTATTAGTGATTTTTGTAATATCAGTAGAGATTGCTTAGATGAAGAAAACTGCACGATAACATTACCTAGAATAAAAAATACTAATTCGAAAAGAAATCTCCAAAAGATAAGCACTATCGCTATAAATAAAGAGATGTTTGATTTGATAAATGAATATATTATAACAACAGATTCATACGGAAGAAGCGATACATTGATTTCTTGGAAAGCTATTAACGAAACAGGTTCAAACATTTCTAGTGCTTATAGAGATTACTGGTTTAGTAAAAAGGCTCCTGAATTTATACATAGCAGTAGTTTTCATAATTTATTAAAATCTTTTTATAAAAATATCGTTACAAAATATTATCACAAAGATTACGAAAGAGAAGTTAATCCTAATGACACGCGTCACTTTGCATTTTGTTCTCTTATGTTACAAGGAATATCACCTGTTGAAATAGCTCGACTAGGAGGGCATTCAACGATTGAAGCTCAATATCATTATTCCAATCATACGGAGTATTTCATAGACATAGAAGTTAAGAAGCTTATGGAGTCATACCGAATAAAAAACGGGCAACTTAGTAATTCGACAATTAGCGGTCTTGAATTTTCCAGAAAAGATGTAGAATCGAAAAGTTTTAATTATCCTAAAAGCAGCACCCGTTTAAAAATGAATATTGGATATTGTACAGATGAGTTACAAATATGCGAAAGCGAAGACTGTATGCTTTGTAGCAAATGGTGGATTTCTCCTGAAGAACTTGTAGATAATCTTCATTTAATTGAGGAAAAAATAAATTCTAGAAAACAAAAAATAACAGAGTTATCAGCATTTTTAAAAACGTTAAATGAAAATATTACTACTACAATGTTTAAAGAGGGATTAATGAAAGAAGAGCTAGAGGCGTTCGAAACAAGCGCTAACGAGATCAAAAGCCATATTGAAGCTATAGCTCGCTTTAAGGAAATAGAGGGAGATGTTTATGAGTAAGAAAAGGAAAGGTAGACCAAGCCTAGAATACGATGAACAAGAACTGTATAAGATAGTTCAGCATTTTAGAGAGAATGTAAGACCAACTGGATTAATAAAGTACGCAGAAATATACAGATTTCATATTGAATTACATGAGAAGAATCCGGAATTATATAGCAAAACATTTAGTCAAGACTTTTGGAAACGCGAAGGACAACCAGGCAGGAAAGTGATAGATACAGCAAACGCCATTAGGACCGTAAAAATTGTTAGAGAAAACGAAATAGAGACAACAATACCGAACATTATAGATGTAATCGATAGGTACGCGAACAATAAAGAGAAACTTCATACTCATTTAAATCCGATAGTGGTTGAGTTAAGACGCATCGCAAGGGAAAACGATACTTTAAACGATAAAATGGATAAATTGAAAATCGAGTTAATAAATGAGAAGGAAGAAAAACGTCGATTAATGGAAAAGGTCTCTATACTGGAAGAAACCTTAGCTAAACTGTTTTATTATAGCGAAAAAAAAGGAACACCTTTAGAGAACTTATTAGATATTAATAACGCTAACAAACGTATTAAACGAGCTTTAAATAAAGCATTTGATTATGATAGCCTCACTGATTTTTATTTTAAAGCTTCTAACGATAATGCATCAGAGGCGGGAGAACCACCCTCTTCGGAAAACGTTGTACCATTTAAAAAACCTAATAAAAGCATAGTAGATGAATTTAAAGATAGGTTTTAAAGTAAAAAACCTCCGGTGAATATTGCGGACTAAAAAGACCAACTGTGCGCTAAATTAAGCCATACAGAGCCACTCAGTGCGACTGGAGAGCCATTTAACATTTATTGAGGGTGGTTATGACACAGTTGCAAGTACTATTATAGATATTTGATTAATCAAGTACTCAATTTTTTTATTAATCTTAATAGAAAAAAAGATGATACCATATTATGATTGAACCTTTTCAAAATTACTCAAAGTTAAAATATAAACAAATCAATTCAATGTTATATAACTATAAGTTTTTTTGTTCAATTTAATATTATGAGTTCAATTATAAATATAGAATTATATTAAAATAAAGGGAAATATTTATTAGTTAGTTTAAAGAAGGGTGAATACTTATGAAAATGAAAAATTTAGTGGCTTTATTTGCAGTTATATTGATATTTAGTTTTACATTGAAAGTGCATGCTGCTTCCCAAGTATCATTAGACTCGCCAGAGTGGAGTTATACAAGTGAGAATACGGATATTCTTAGTGAATTTAAAAAATTAGGAGATTATATTTATATTCAATATAGGGGAGACGATACGAGGTATGAAATATTAAATGATAAGACAGGTAAAAAAACTGGGGAAATTCAATCTCAACGTAATACATATTTTGCTCTAGATAATAAGGGGAATATTTATATTATATCGAATGATGGACGTTCAAGAAAATTAGTTTTAAATATTTATAATACTCATGGGAAAAAAATTGGAACTTATAATTTCAGTGAAACAGTTGATTTATATAGTATTACAGCAACGAAAGATGGGAAAGTACTAGTTTATATTAGGAATAATGTTGCGAAAAATATAGTATACAAATTTTCTGATTCAGGAAAAATACTAAAGAAAATGGAAACATGGGATTTTGTAAACGGATATTATGGAAAATTGTATGCATATAAAAAAATAGACTCGAATAGTGGAAAGATGTCATTTTATGATGATAATTTAGTAAATAGTAATAGTTATACTAAATATGTAGAGCAGGGGTATCATCTAGGTTCAAATGCTGATGGGGTAATGTACTTTAATAAACATGAATATAATAAGCCTACATTTACAATTAGTGCTGTAAAAGAAGATGGGAAACTGTTATGGAAACAAGATTTCAAGGGTCAATTGACAGCAGATAGTTTTAATAAATTTGCTTATTTAAACAACAATTTAATTGGTACAATGAATTTTGTAGTTGCAGCGGATAATAATATTTACGTATTTAATAACAAAGGACTGATAGCAAAAAGACAATTTTCATATAATACAGATTGGCCTGAGAAAAGCATGAAAATAAAATATGGATATGACAATACAATAATGGTAGAGGAAGATACAAGCTTAACGATAGTAAATGGGAATAATCTTAAGACAATAAAAGAAATTAATATTCCAAAATATAGAGATGATAATTATTATTATGATGGAAATGGAATTATTTATGCGACATATGATGATAAAATAATTAAAAAATTCGATTATAAAAAATAATAATTCTGCTGAAAGAAGAATTAAAAAACTTTTCAAGTGAAGAAAAACCATTATTGAAATTTGGAGTCATGATGGTTCAACTGCGTTCAAAAAGTGAATTTTTGGGGGTTTAGTTGATTGGGATAATGACTTAAGTTTAGTTTCGAGAACATTATAGTGAAATTGTGACAAACAAGTTTAATTCCATTTACTAGAAAACATTATGTTTGGAAAGATTTTAAATCAATTTATAAGTAAACAAAAAAGAGCCGGTAGAAGGCTTGAGTTAATATATTATAAAGACATTGGGTGACTGTAAAAAAGTTTGATCATTTATAATAAAGATTGATAATTTGTAATAAATTTTGATTAAAAACATCTCACTTCTATAGTTTTTTAGAGGTGAGGTTTTTTTATTGGAATTTATGATAATATCACCTAGGGGATTGTGAAGAAATGTACTTAAACTAACGGAGCAGGATAGTTAAAGAACATTTACGGTACGTTACTTCTAGAAGGAGTAACTAAATGAGAGAAATAAGAATGACAAAAAAGGTATCGAGAATACTCTTCTCGATACCTTTTATCTAAAGTTCAATGCAGCCTTAAAGGGTGCTTTTTTACGTCTCTTCTGACTCTTTGTTTTTATTTTTCTAGTTCTAACCAACCCTCAAATAGGGTATCATCTTTTAAATCAAAATAGTATTTTACGAATCTCACAAATTCTCTAGTATCAACTTCTTTATATCTATAAAAATGATAATAGCTTTTTAAAAATTTTTCAGCTTCTTTAACCTCTCCATTATCTTTAAATAATTCCCATAACTTTGTGGCAGATTTTCCATAGACATATGAACTCATGTTGGATTCATATTGATCGAGAGGTAAATTTACTGGTAACTCTAAATTAGGATCCGGTCTGTACATTGAATTATAATCTTCAGCCTCTTTCAATTTCGAAAGTTTGAATAAACTCGCTGCAAATACTGCGAAACCTTCATCTAACCATGCATCACTATAAGGATCGTTGCTAACGATCCCATAAAACCATTGATGAGCAATTTCATGTATCACCATATTTTTTAGCTCTTGAGAATTACTAGGACCAGTATTATAAATCGAACCAACTGTAACTATTCCTGGATACTCCATCCCCATTCCATCTACTATAATATCAAATTGTTTGAAAGGATAAGGCCCCATAATTTCTTCAAAATAGTTTATTGCAGCTATAGCCTCATCTGCTATTTCTCGATATAGTTTTTCTTTATTTTCATTAAATCCAAATACTCTAACGGAAAGGCCCCCATCATTTTCCATAAGTATAGGATCTTTTAAAATAGCGACAAATATTTCCTTTATATTCTTTGCTTCAATGGAACCAACGTTTGAACTCGGAAAGACTTCTTTATCAGATGAAGATACAAAGGTGAAACCTTTCGGAATATCGTATGTTAATTTAAAATTACTAAATCCAGTATGGTAAGTCTCTCCTCTATCTTGGTAAGACTCCTTGTTCCACCGATAGTTCCTATATGTTGCAAGCATTGGGTAAAATTGAGCTAAATGAAAATTACCATTATTACTCTTTGTAAATCTTAAGCCTTGTTCAGGAAAGGTGAGTTCATAGGAAAAATATACTTTAACTTCTTGATTAGGTTTCAACTTATGGGGAAGTTGAATATTTAAAGTATCTCTTTCTAGTGTGTAAACGACTTTTTTACCATCAATAGATATGTCATGAAAATTAACTGTAGAGGGATGTTCCAGCTCTGGTGAAACACTTTTTGTAAATATATTTGGTATAAAATAGAAAGTTAATTGTTCCCAATCATCGGTAGATAGATTTTTAATTAAAGCGGTTGATTCTAATTGGAAATTTCTGTTATTATCCATTGTTAGTTTAATGTCATATTCACTAGAATTTCCAGTATTTACTCCTTTGGAAATAAATTCTCCTCTATTCACTTTTTTAGTAACCGTCGATTCCAAATTATCATCTTGTTTATTTAACTTCCATGCTGCGAAAAATACACATATTAAGACTAAAAATATAATAATTATTTTCTTCTTAATAACTTCCCCCTCCAATCTATGTAACAATAAAAATAATTTACCCACTATATGAATTTACTAAAAAGTTTTTAAATTTATACATATATCTTGAACTTAATAGTTACTACGTTTCTGTTTGAACCCACAATAGGTTTTTAAATCTATATAAGTCTTACTTTAAGACTTATTATTCAATGAATATTCAGTAATCTTAAGTATAATATAGATATATACAATTATTGGAAATGGGGTATAAATGAAAAAGAAATTAAGTGTATTTTTACTATTAACAATATTGGCTTGTGGTATTTTTTCATTTTCAAATAATTCTTATGCAGTGACACAGGAGATAGAATTAATAGACGGCTTTCATTCTACGGAGTTTCAAACTGAAACAATTTTAGATTTTCAAGGTATTTCCTACTTAACTACGAAAGAATATTTACACACACCTTCTGGATTACCTATTTATACAACTGAATTATTTTATGCCGATTACCGTGAAGCACCCGAGTTTATCGAATTTACAAAAGATGTTGAAGGACATTTGTATAAAGGTACTCTAGAACTATATCAAACCGAAAAAGATAAAGTTACCTGGAAAGCTATGTATAGCGGGATAATCTCCAAAGTCGAATCGTCTAACGAATAACAGTTACATTTCATAAAAAATTTATACAAGTTGTATTCAAATAACGTTCCCAAATGGAAGTTTAGAAACAGACTTAAATGCCATGAATGTTGTGAAATCAGCGTTCGTGGCTTTTCTTATGAACATTGTTTATGCGTTATTTTATGCATTTTTGTTAAAAGTCAGTCATGGCAAAGGTTTTGAAGCATTTGAAGTGATATTGCACTATCGTCTTTGATGAATAAAATCTTGTATAAAAATTGAAGTCTTACGGCGTAAATCTGCATAAATTTTACTCCCGTCTTATTGAACTAACGGGGTGCGATTCTCAAATAAGGATTGCGTCATTTTTCATTAACTGATTAGAGTTTGGAACAATTCTTATGGAAAGACCGTTTATCTAAAATAAACCATATAATCCCAATGTAATTTACCATTTTTAAGGAGGTTGAAATTTGAATATTGAAGAAAAGAGCGTAGTATATGCGAAGAGGAATATATACAAAAAATTGCTATTAAGATTAATGATAGGTTGCCTCCTATTTATTATTTTAATTGGATACGGGGTTTATTGGGCATTTTATGATATGAATAGATTACAAACAGGAGAGTATCTCACAGAAGCAACTTCACCTGATGGAAAATATACTATTAAAGCATTTGTTACTAACGGCGATGCTACAACGTCTAATGGGATTCGTGGGGAATTAGTATTTAATGAACAGGGATACAAAACTAAAAATATCTATTGGAATTATCGTGAAGATACTGCAGACATAAATTGGATAGATAACAACAAGATGATAATTAATGGGTATACCCTTAAGGTCCCTAATGAAAAATTTGATTATAGACATCAATAATAGCTTTCTTCTTCTAGTGTGATGCTTATTTCTTATCTCTTTCCCATATATACTATTCAACAATCGGGCGCAATTCGGTACTGCACCCCAAAAGTTAGAGTGAAAAACTAACTTTTGGGGTGATTTTTATGACTAAATATAGTGAAGAATTTAAATTGATGGTGGTTCAAGAATATTTAAGTGGCTCTATAGGATATCGAGCGATAGCGAAGAAGTATGGTATAGGTGATTCTCCATTAAGGAGATGGGTACGTGCTTATAAAGAGTTTGGACGTAACGGCTTATTAGTTAAGAAAACGAAGCTGTTTTATTCTGTTCATTTTAAAATAGATGTATTAAACTTTATGAAACGAACAGGTGCTTCCTATCAAGATACTGCGATTCACTTTAACTTGAATGATCCAACTTTAGTTGCCAGTTGGTATCATCGATTTTTAAAAGAAGGGATAGAGGGCCTGCAAAAAAATTCAAAGGGGCGCCCGTCAATGTCTAAGAAACAAAAGTCAACAGCGAATAACCAAGAAAAAGCAATGTCACGTGAGGAGCAGCTAGAACGCGAAAATGAACTGCTTCGTTTAGAGGTGGCGTATTTAAAAAAGTTGAAGGCTTTTCGGGAGAATCAAGATGCCTTCCTCGAAAAGCACAAGCTGCCATCGCCTTCGAACTTAAACAAGAAGGATTTCGATTAAAAGATATTTTAAAACAAGTGGATATTCCAGAAGCGACGTATCATTATCATATCAAACAGATGGGGCAAAAGGATCCAGACGTAGAGTGGAAAGTCTTGATTTTAGAGACTTTTGAAAAACATGAAGGTCGATATGGCTACCGCCGAATTCATGCGGAATTAAGAGTGCAAGGACATACAATTAATCATAAAAAGGTACAACGAATCATGAAAAACCTAGGGTTAAAATGTGTAAAATTCGTACGTAAATCACGCTACAAATCATACAAAGGAACAGTTGGGAAAGTCGCTAAAAACCTTTTGAATCGTAGATTCAGAACGTCATATGCCCTTCAAAAATTGGTGACTGATGTAACTGAATTTAAATGTACAGATGATGAAAAATTATATTTAAGTCCGATCATGGATTTATATAATGGTGAGATTATTGGGTTTAGTATGTCAAAACGGCCAAGCCTAGATTTTGTGTTAGATTCACTTAAACAAGCACTTCCAATTATTCTAAAGCGTGCTGAATATCGGACAACAATTCATTCTGATCAAGGATGGCACTATCAACACAATACGTGGGTGAAAACATTAAGGCAGAACAGGATTTTTCAAAGCATGTCTCGTAAAGCAACATGCGCAGACAATGCGGCCATGGAGAACTTCTTTAGCTTACTAAAACAGGAAATGTATTATGGAGAACAATTAATCTCTTATAAAGCATTACAAAAGAAAATAAATGAGTATATCAATTATTATAATAATGTTCGTATTAAACAAAAACTGGCCGGCATGAGTCCGGTAAATTACCGAAAACATGCCAGCCAATTAGCTGCATAATAAAAACTCTAACTTTAAGGGGTCACTACCTCCTTGAATAGGAGAGTGTCCTTTTTTCAGTGTATATTTTTTTACATCCAAAAGCTTCAAGCTCCTTCAATTGGCGATCTAAATTTTGATCAACAGAACTAACCCTCACATAAATCCCGAGATTATTTTTTTGAATTTTGTAACTTTTCAATCCTTTAAAACGACTTATATGTGAATATCTACCAATAGGGGGGATTGTATTGCATGATTTGGCTAATTTAGAAGATAGGATTAGCGAAATTTATTATAACTATTACTCAGATGTCTATAGATTTCTGATTTGTTTTTCAGGAAATAAAAGCGATGCTGAGGACATGACACAAGAAGTATTTATCCGTATTCTAAAAAATCTACCTAGTTTAAATAAAAAAAGCAAAATTAAAACATGGATATTCTCAATTGCAAAGCATGTTGCAGTGGATAACTATCGTAAGAAAAAAATTATTTCGTTTCTTACTGATGGGGTCTTAACAAAGTTAGAATCTGCGGATAAAGGACCAAGCGAAATAATGGAACAAGAAGAAATAAAGAGAATTATTCACAGTGCTATTTCAAATTTAAAGCCTAATTATAGAACAGTTGTGATTTTAAGAGGAATAAATGAATTTTCAATCAAAGAAACTTCAGAAATTCTTCAATGTAGTGAAGCAAAGGTAAAGGTAAATTATCATAGGGCATTAAAAGAACTTAAAAAGGACTTGGAGATTTTTTCGAAAAAGGAGGTATTTGAATATGCAAAAGGATAAAGACATGTTTGATTTAATAAAAGAAACTTATGAACTTGAACCGACAGAAGAGTTCGTTAAGTCAACTCATATTAAAATAAAAGAATCGGCGAGAAAATTAAACAGAAGAAAATTATTAAACAGAGTATCGATTGTTACTAGTGGGTTCGTTATATCTGCTATAGCTATTTTCTTCATTGCAATCTTTATAAATAAAAATATAATGAACAACCATCAAGTTTCTATCTACAACAGCGCTTCTGCATCTGCTCAGAATAAGCAAGAACCATTAATATATATTTATCATACAAATAATAATCAGTCATTTTATTCAGAACTTGAGGAAATGAGTTCAACTAAAGAAAGGATAGAAATGAATTCAACGCAAGTAACTCACCCTTCTAACAATATTACTTTGGTAGGAAAAAGATTTAGTGAAAGTTTAGAGAAAAAGAACATTAATAATGTTTATGATAATACGGATATTATGGGTATTATGAAGAATGAAAATCCAAATAATTATGATCCATATATGTTGTCAAGAAAAACTCTACAAGAAGCTTTAAGAAAATATAATCGTATTAGGATGGTATTCGATGTTCAGAGGGACGGTTCAGACCGAGTTACAACAACTTTAAATATGAAAGGGAACAAATATGCAAAAATACAGTTTGTTGTATCGAAGACAAGTTATAGATATGATAAAAATCTAAAGTTCGCAGAACACTTACACAATGAAATAGAGAAGAAATATCCAGATCTATCAAGAGGAGTAGTAGTTAAACCAGATTCCCATAAACAAAGCACCTATAATCAAGAACTCTTGGACCAATCAGTTCTCTTACAAATCGGTGGTGTAGAAAACACATTAGAAGAGGAATACAGAACTATAGACATTTTAACTGAAACAATTGAAAAAATCCTAAATAATAATTAGTAAAACCTAGTCATAGATATAACACGATGTTTTTTTATGGTAATATGGCTTATCTATGACCTTTACTTTCTTTTATTAACTTTTAAATAATTATAATTTATAAAAAAGTTTGATAAAAGGATCTATTTTGTAGAGTATTTCTTTATTCCACAATCGGGCGCGATTGTTGAGCAACATATTTAGAAAGTGATCAAACTTTTTTATAAAAAGGAAACTATATATGCAAGAGAAGAATCTATTTTAATCAGACTTTCTTTCAAAATGGATTCTTCTTTTTTACAGTAAAATACGGGTTTGTGAGGCATTTTTGATTAAACTTTATTACAAAGCAACAGCATTCGTTGGCTTAAAACTCCGCACTTCTTTCTCAAATGCTCCGCAGTACTCACTCCGGTTTAATGAACCGGAGGTTTTATGTTTTCGTAGATATTATTATACGAATAAAATAGGTTGGTTAAATTGAAGTAAGTAGAGTCATTAAAAAGCGCATGAGTCTGATTTTATCCCTTTTTAAAAAGGGAAAAAGTAATACAACCATTTATATAAAAGGGGTTTTTATATTTTCCCTTGATATATCGTCAGTACAACTTATTCAAGAAACCTTCAAGATGAATGAAGCACTATGTCAGCATTTTGGCTTTAAAAATCCCAATGATGTAACAGCCTTACAAAAAGCATTGTCGGGCGCTCTTTTTGATGCCATTCAATATTTACATCATGTCAAAAAGCCAAAGATTGTCATCACAGGAAAAACAGCAAAAGAGGACTACGAAGAGTATTGCCAGGTACAGTTTATCAAGTCCTGTATTCCTTTTACCATTGAGTATGTACCTATTCAAGAACTTATCATCTTTTCTAAGGACACGTCTGAGGTAGCACAAGGTCTATATACACCTACAATGGAGAAAATTGATATTTTATTTAGACCCGCACATCCTGTAGAGTTTTTAATAGATGATGTGGCAGCAGATGGTGATCGCATTGGCTTGCATCTTTTAGAGCTTGTCAAAAAACGAAAGCTAGCAATTATTAATCCACCTGCTGCCTATGTATTACAATCGAAAATCTTATTATGGTTAATATGGGAGCGGAGAAATGATCCATTGCTCTTTACTTCCGAGGAACGAGCAGCTATTTTGCAATATATGCTTCCTACATACCTTACAGCAGAACCATTTATTCGAGATGATGTACCCTATGTCAAGAAGCCTGTTTATTCTCGTGAGGGAAATACAGTAGAAATTTATGCAGGAAGTGGGCGGAGAGTAAATGCTTCCACATCCAAACACTATGATGATAATTTGTTTATTTACCAACAGTATGTGGAGATGCCTAGCAGAACAGTGCAGTTAAAAGAAGGATATCACGCTAAGAAGTGGCTAATTGGCTCATTTGTTGCTGATAATTGTGCATGTGGTTTAAGCTGTCGGGTAGGCAATCAAATTACAGAATGGGATTCACATTGGTTAGCCGTTGGTTACAAGGAATAGCAAATCTATAGTGCTGAAAAACAAAACCACCCACAAAATTTTTTTAGAAGGTGAAAATGGATTGCCGTTGCAGGCTACTTGCTTTCCTGTGGGCGAGCGCCGAACCGCTTCCTTCGCTCCGCTCCGTGCAGGGTTTCGCCTGACTCGCTATCCACGGGAGTCAATTAGCCTTCCACTCCAACCTACAAAAGTGTTATCTTTTTAGCAAAGGTTTTCAAATAAAGTGAAGGTGTTCACTTCTTGTCACTCATCACTTCTCCACATTGAAAATAAGAGCTTATCCCCTCTATGAATACAGATAATGGGCGATTTTATTACTATGCTACTATTAAAAAAGTAAAGACACTTTGCAGAATGGTTGATTGGAGAGGAGCGGCTCATTGGACGCCCCCTGGAAAGGACGCTGACGGAACGGAAATCAACCCTTACCTTGCCAAAAGGTATTATTTCTCCTAGCGATATTATCTTTTTTCAACAACATGAATTGGCGAGACTTTTAAAAGTCTCGCCAATCGTTTGGTCCTTATTCATTCCAGCCTTTACAGACATCAATCCATTCTTTATAGGGAGCATATGTTTCAAGTTCTGAAATGGTTACCTCAATGGCTGAATTACTACTACCGCACGCTGGAAATACTGTAGTAAAACGTTTTAAAGATTCATCTAAATAAATGGCTACGCCCTCGTTCACACCAAAAGGACATACACCCCCGACATCATGGCCGATCATCGTCTCCACATCATCTTTGGATAACATCTTTGCCTTCGTACCAAATACAGCTTTATATTTTGCATTATCGATTTTTGCATCACCAGCAGCCACAATTAAGATCGCTCCATCATTTATAAGAAAAGATAAAGATTTTGCTATGCGCTCTGGCTCACAGCCAAGCGCCTGTGCTGCTAATTCAACTGTTGCGGAGCTTTCTTCTAATTCTTGTATTTTGTGTTCTACGTGCCATTGTGCTAAATGGCGACGTACTTTTTCAATTGCCATATGTACATCCTCCTACTTGTATTTTGAGATTTTCGTAAAGATTCCTTTTCTATAGTTGGTATACCACCTTCATACAAAAAGCATTCATTAAAATCAAGACAAAATTAATTTTACCATAATTTTCAGAATATATAGTTGTGAATGCTTTAACTTTCGGGTACCATTGGTGTAAGGAGTGTAAAATTACACTAGGGAGGTCTTTGTATGCTTAAGTTTATACAAATAGTATCGATACTAATTGGTTTGTCCGTTGTGACATTAATGGTTGCATTCATTATCACATTAAGTGGTGGGCTGCATTTAATTAATTTGGTCTTTACTATACCCGTTTGTTTATTTATCTGGATTGTTTGTAGCATGTTTAAATGGACCAACACAAAAAAACGAAGGGGCTTGCTATTTGGTGTCATGGGAATCGCCCTGTTGATTGCAGCCATTAAACCGATTCAACATTATTATAAAATGAGTATTCCCACTGTTGATGCGGAAATTGATGTAACAGTCTATCAGCCATTTGTCCCTGGCAATGAAGTAGTGAAAAATAAAGCTTCCTTACAATTGACAGAGTCATTACCACGGTTAGATGGAGCAACAGCCATGTACCCTTTATATGCGGCTTTTGTGGAGGCTACGTATCCCAAAGGGGAATATCCTCCATATAATAGTAGAGTTCAAGTAAGCCGTACACCAGAGGCCTATCAAAATTTAATAGCTGGAGATGTTGATTTAATTTTTGTGGCAGCCCCGTCCACCTCACAAGAATGGCAGGCAGAAAAGGAAGGACTTACATTTGATATGACGCCAATTGGTCGAGAGGCATTTGTCTTTTTTGTGCACCGTAAAAATAAAATCGATAATTTAACACTTGAGCAGGTCAAAAAAATATATGCTGGAGAAATAACTAATTGGCGTGAAGTGGGTGGGGAGGGTGAGGCCATTCGTGCTTTTCAACGCCCAGCAGATAGTGGAAGCCAAACGACACTAGAAAAGCTGATGGGCAATACGCCAATCATGGAGGCACCCACTGAAGATGTTGCATCAGGGATGGGCGGAATCATTCGGGAAGTGTCGCAATATCGAAATTATAAAAATGCCTTGGGCTTTACGTTTAGATATTATTCTACAGAGATGGTTGGTAACAAAAAGATCAAATTACTATCCATTGACGGAGTAGCACCAACAAAAGAGAATATTCAAAATGGTACATATCCTTTAGTGTCTGAATTTTATGCCATCACAGCAGGAACGGAAAATCAAAATGTACAGAAACTGATTGATTGGATACTTTCTGAGGAAGGGCAGGCAATGGTAGAAAAGGTCGGCTACGTACCAGTGGAAAATCATTGAATAGTTTGCTATACTAAGAGTAATAATCGAATAAAAGTTTTCTAGGGTTCCGTAGCGCTTGCTAGTCTGGTCCGAGAGAAAACCACAAATTGATTTTGTGACACGGAAGGATAAAAGCCTGGGAGATACTGTTTAAAGACAGTTTCTTCAGGCTTTTTTTGTTTGGCTAAAATCGAGTCATTTGGCGAATGCTGAAAAAGTAGTTGGATCATCCAATTAGTCGGCCGTGTCTTATAAAATGGAGGGATTTATGATGAATAAACAATGGATCAGCGTCATTATAGCGGCTTGCTTTGAAGTTGGCTGGGTCATTGGGTTAAAGCATGCAACAAGTGTACTGGAATGGATTGGTACAGCAATTGCCATTTTTATTAGTTTTTATTTGCTCATTAAAGCAGGTGAGCATCTACCAGTTGGGACCGTCTATGCAATCTTTGTCGGATTAGGGACAGCTGGTACTGTATGTGCGGATAGCTTGCTATTTGGAGAGCCGTGGAAATTAGCAAAAATCGTATGTATTGTTGTGTTACTTGCAGGAGTTGTAGGCTTAAAGCTTGTAACGGGAGAGCCTAAGGAACAAGAGGTGAGTGAATAATGGCATGGATGGCATTAGTTGTTGCAGGGTTATGTGAGATGATGGGTGTATATATGATTAGTAAATATAATAAGGCGAAGAGTATGAAAAATTTAGGACTGTTGATTGGTGCATTCACCTTAAGTTTTGCAGGCCTTGCCTATGCGATGGAAACATTACCGATGGGTACTGCCTATGCGATCTGGACAGGGATTGGTGCAGCTGGGGGAGCACTGCTAGGTATGCTGTTTTTTAATGAATCTAAGGACTGGCGACGCATTGTTTGTATTGTCCTTGTATTAGGAGCAGCAATCATGTTGAAATTGCTATCATAATTAAACAGGCACTCCTCTTATGCAGGAGTGCCTGTTTTTATATTATTTTTTTACGTCTTTTGTCCATTCAGCCACTTTATCTGGATTAGCATCAACCCATTCTTTCGCAGCGTCTTTTGGATCTTTACCATCCATTACTTCTAACATAACACTTTCTAAATCTTCTGCTGTCCAGTGGAAGTTATCGAGTACTGAATATACATCTGGTAAATCTTCTTTTAAGCCTTTACGTACGAATGTATTAATCGTTTCTTCTCCACCATATACACCCTTTGGATCTTCTAAGTATTTAAGATCATATTTCGCAAATTTCCAGTGTGGTGACCAGCCTGTGACAATAATCTCTTCCTTATCTTTCAGTGCTTTTGATAATGCAGTTGTCATCGCACCAGAAGAAGAAGTAATAAAGTTCCAATCTGCTAAATTATCATATTCTTCTAATGCTTTTTCTGTAGCAGCAGTAATGCCCGCACCTGGCTCAATACCAGTGATTGTATGATCTGCTTCATTAGATAAATCTTCAATAGAATTGACATCCATATAGCTTGGTACAACTAAACCGATTTTTGCACCAGCAAGGTTTTCACCTAGCTCATCTAAATCAGCTTTATATTTTTCATATTGTGAAGCATGTGTATGTGGTAGCCAAGCAGCAACCATTCCATCAGCCTCTCCTTTCGAGACAGCCTCCCACATGATCGCATTATCCAAAGGAGTTAATGTTACATCATAACCTAATTCTTCGAGTACCTGCCCAACAACATTTGTTGAGGCAATTTCTGTATCCCACTCAACATAGGCTAGGTTTACCTCCTTAGAATCACTGTTTTTTCCAGAACTTGAGCCAGAGTCGCCTCCACTACATGCAGCAAGCATGAAGCCTAGACCTAGAGCCATTCCTAACTTTGATAGTGTTTTCAGTTTCATCGAATCTCCCTTTCTCTTCATCATTTTGTATCAAACTGCCGACATCCATCGGAGGATGGTAGCTAGAAAGATGATATTTTTATAATGCTTTCTTTTTATTAAAGCTTTGTGTTAAACGGTCAATAATAATCGCGAAAATAACTAAACCTAAACCTGCAACGAAGCCATTCCCAACTTGGGTACGTTGTAGAGCTGTTAATACTTCACGTCCTAGACCAGGAGCCCCGATCATAGAGGCAATAACTACCATAGAAAGTGACAGCATAACGGTTTGGTTAATCCCTGCCATAATGGTTGATTTAGCAAGGGGAATTTCTACTTTAAATAATTTTTGGCTAGCTGTACTACCATAGGAGTCTGCAGCTTCCACTAATTCTTTTGGTACTTGACGAATACCGAGGTTTGTCATACGTACAGTTGGGGGTAAAGCAAAGATAACGGATGCAAAGACACCAGGTACAATACCAATGCCAAAAAAGGCAACAGCTGGAATTAAATAGACAAAGCCAGGCATTGTTTGCATGAAATCTAGTATTGGTTTAATAATGTTTTCAGCTACCGTTGATTTTGACATTAAGATACCTAGTGGAATACCGATGATGATGGATATAATACTGGAAAAGATCACAAGCGTGGTTGTTTCCATAAGATGAGTCCATAATCCTTGGTTATAAATAAACAACAAGCCGATTAATGAGAATGCAGCAAGCCCTAACTTTTTGCCTGAAACGAAGAAGGCAAATATCACGACAAGAAGTATAAGAATAATGGCTGGGATACTAATTAATAAATCAGTGACCTGATTCATGAGTAGTTTTCCGAATTGCTGAATAGAGTTAAAGAACGCTGAAAAATTACTCGTCAACCAGTCCATAGCTGATTCTACCCACGGAGCTAGTGGTAATGTTGGAATATTATCTAAAAAGTTATTCATGTGCTTCGGCCTCCTCATCGCTAGTTGACAGTGCTTGGATGACAACGCCCCTAATTAGTACACCAAGCAAGCGACCATCTTTCACAACGGCAATAGGAGTAGGAGAATTATAAATCATCCCTAAAATATCCTGTAGTAGCATATCTGGTGGAACTGTTAACACTTCCGATTGCACAATAGAATGGACGGTTTGCTCTTGCTTCTTCGCTGCAGCCAGTGCATCGTCTGCAGTGATATAGCCTTTTAAATGTCTATTTTTATCAACAGCCATTAATAAACTAACAGCCTCTTGACGCATACGCTTTAGTGCCACTTTAGGGCCATCTAGGTCTGTATTGACATAAACTGGACGTACCATGACATTTTCAGCTGTCAATACTTTAGAACGATCCACATCTTCCACGAATGTCTTGACATAATCATTTGCTGGGTTGGTTAATATTTCTTCTCCCGTACCAATCTGAATGATAGAGCCATCCTTCATAATGGCAATGCGATCTCCAATGCGTAATGCTTCATTTAAATCATGTGTGATAAATAAAATTGTTTTTTTCAATGTTTGTTGTAGATCGAGTAGCTCATCTTGCATTTCCTTGCGAATCAATGGATCAAGTGCTGAAAATGCTTCATCCATTAGTAATATTTCAGGATCATTAGCAAGGGCTCGTGCTAAACCAACACGCTGCTGCATACCACCTGATAACTGATTTGGATACTGGTCTTTATAAGCGAGTAATCCGGCATTTTCTAAAGCCTGTTCAGCTTTCGCTTGCCGTTCTTCTTTTGAAATACCTCGAATTTCAAGGCCATATTCGGTATTTTGAAGTAATGTACGATGGGGGAATAAACCGAAGTTTTGGAAAACCATGCTCATTTTGTTTCTTCGTACAGACCGTAGACTTTCTTTTCCCATAGTAGAAATATTTTCTCCATCGATATATATATTTCCGCTCGTTGGTTCAATTAGGCGGTTTAAAAGCCGTATAAGCGTGGATTTGCCACTTCCTGACAATCCCATAATAACGAAGATTTCTCCTTCGTTGACAGTAAAGCTTGCATCGTATACACCAACAGTTGCACCTGTTTCTTTTAAGATATCAGTCTTACTTTTTTGTTGCTTGACGAGTTCTAGTGCTTGGGGAATATGTTTGCCAAACACTTTTGATACGTGTTCTATTTTAATTTTTTCCATAGAAGCACTCCTTTCGTAGATTATTACTATGTGAGGATAATGATACCCAAAAATAAACAAGTAACAACCTTACTGTAACAAAGGGTTGTTACTTTTGTCAAATCGACAAATAAGAAAAAATCCGTTTAAACGCTGTTATATCAGCGCTTAAACGGATTTTAATTTGGGTATAAAAAGCTTTGAACTCTAGCGAAACTTTCATCATTTCCAACAAAATAAATTATGTCCCCTTCTTCAAATGAGACATAAGGACCAGGGGATAATAATAATTCATTGCCACGTCGAATACCAACGATGGTACTAGAAGTATTTTGCCAAAAGTTTAAAGCTTGTACAGTTTGATGGATGCATGGACTCTCAGCTGTCATTTCTAATTGATAGGGAATGAACGGATTGACTGATCGGTAATGCTCTGTGCGGCTAATTAGTTGCTTTGCCTTGTCTTGTAAATTAATCAATTCATGATGTTGCTTTTGAATACTTGTCAAAAGCTCATTTTGTATTTCATGAATCGATTGTACATCATGAAACTGTCTGACGAATTGAGCCGCTTTTTCATACGATTTTATAATTACGCCGCTACCTTTTGAAGCTTCAACAATTTCTAAGTCTTGCAAAACGGCAATTGCTCTTCTTGCAGTCTCAGCAGAAACATTATATTGACTGGCAAGAGAGGATCTTGCATATATTTTATCGCCAATGCTGTATTTTCTTTCAACAATCTTGGAGGCGAGATCAATGGCTATTTGTTGATATTTTGGTTGCTTTAGTTGAACATTTTTTTCTAAGTTCATGTTAAACTTCCTTTCGTCATTACAGTACCACAGCTTATTATAGACTAGCCTGCACAGAAAAAATAGCATCTCCATAAGCTAGTAGTATATGATGAAAAAGTAATAATAAAATTATCATCTCTAATAATTATAATGAAAGAGTAATAGCTGTCGATTGACACTTTTTAGTTATTATTATAAACTAAGTTACGTTATGTAAGTAATGTGAAAATACAAGTGTTCAGTTGGTGAATTTAGCCAACTATTTCTATAGAAGGTTGGAGATTAATATGACAATTACAACTAAAGTGATGGACTTAGTAAAAGATAAAATGACATTAATAAAGCATACAAATACAGAGAATATTTGCCTAGTTGGACCAGTGAAATTACCTGTAAAACAAGGCGATTTTTCTGCAACTTTTCAGTGGTATAACTGGCTTAAAATTGATGCGAATTTAACTAAAGAAGAAATCATTGATGGATTAGCCGCTGCTAATTTAGCATTTTTACAACAATCCTCTGTGCTTGTATATGGTGATTTTACCCATTCAGAAGAGGCTTTAATCCGAATGCATAGTATTTGTCACACAGGCGACATATTTGGCAGCCAGCGTTGTGATTGTGGCTACCAGTTGCACGAGTCTATGAAAATGATTGTTGAGCATGGTTGTGGTGCTATATTTTATTTAGCTGATCATGAAGGTCGTGGAATTGGACTATTCTCTAAATCTCTTGCTTATTTATTGCAAGAGGAAGGGCTCGATACAGTTGAAGCAAACCATGCACTTGGCTTCCCAGATGATACACGATCTTATGACGAAGCACTTGCGGTATTAGCGACACTGCGTACCAAACCTGTAACACTCATTACAAATAATCCGAAGAAATTGGCTGCATTACAGGCTCGTGGCATGGCTGCGGAAGGGCATGTTCCTTTATGGGGCGGTTTGACAGAGACGAATCGTTTTTATTTAGAAACGAAAGTTGAAAAATCTGGACATATACTTGAAAAGTAATAGGTGGAGGTTGCGATGATGAATATAGATGAAAAGTATATGCAACTGGCTTTGGATTTAGCAGCTAGTGCTAAAGGAAATACGAACCCTAATCCACTTGTTGGGGCTGTAATCGTGAAGAACGGTGTGATTGTAGGCACAGGTTTACACAGAAAAGCAGGGGAACCACATGCTGAAGTGCATGCTTTTCGAATGGCTGGAGAGCATGCACTGGGTGCTACGTTATATGTAACGTTAGAGCCTTGTTCACATTACGGTAAGACACCTCCTTGTGCCAATTTAGTGAAGGAATCTGGTGTCAGTCGAGTGGTAGTTGCTATGCAGGATCCAAATCCAGCTGTAGCAGGTCGTGGCATCCAATTGCTACAAGATGCAGGAATAGTGGTGGAAGTAGGGGTTTTAGAGCAACAAGCGCGCCGTTTAAATGAGCGTTTTATTCACAATATGCTTACGCACCGTCCTTTTGTTATTTCAAAATTTGCTATGACTTTAGATGGGAAAATTGCTACGCATACAGGACATTCAAAATGGGTAACTGGAGAGGTTGCCCGTGAGGATGTTCACAATATTCGTCATGAAGTAGATGGAATTCTAGTTGGTGTGGGCACAGTCATTGCTGATAATCCTTCTTTAACAACAAGGCTTAAGGAAGGATATGGAAAAAATCCGACACGTATTATTATGGATAGTTCTCTACGTACACCTGACAATGCGAATGTCTTGAATACAGAGGATGCACCAACGATTCTTGTTTGTAGTGACGACGTAAGCCAAGAAAAGATTCATTTATTTACAGAAAAAGGTGTTACAGTTTTACCGGTACAAAAAAATGAATATGGATTACAGATTGATGAAATGCTTGAAAAGCTTTATATACATGGCATAACAGATATTTTGCTAGAAGGTGGAAGTAAAATGAATGCTTCCTTTTTACAGCAAGGTGCAATCGATAAATATGTAGTATATATAGCGCCTAAAGTTTTGGGTGGAAATCTATCGTTAACGCCGTTTGCTGGCTATAATCCCTCTCTCATGCATGAGGCATGGAATGTTGAGTTTGCTTCATTTGATAAAATAGGCGAGGATTTGCGTATTATTGCTTATCCAAAGCAGGGTGAAGCAAAATGAACTATCAAGCAGATGTCTGTATAGTAGGGGCAGGGCCTGCTGGTGCATTATTATCCTACCTACTTGCTAAAAATGGGCTGTCAGTGATTTTATTAGAGCAAAATGTAGCGCTTGGTCAGGCATTTCGTGGCGAGCATTTAAATGAGGAAGGGGAGGCTGTTTTAAAAAGCCACCATCTTTTCGAAGCAGTTGAGGCACTCGGTATATTACGAATGGAGAAGCTTGAGTATTATGCTGGTGGCAGAGCATTTAAAACAATTCTTCCAGATGAAGCCGTAGGACATTTAGGCATTCATGTACCACAGGCAAATTTATTAAAAGGAATTTTACAAAAAGCACAGCTGTTTCCTAACTTTACATGTCTGCTACATACAAAGGTTACAAAGCTGATTGCGGATGCTACTGGTCATTATAGGGGCGTTATGGCGATAAAAAACGGAGACTCTATAAAAATCGATAGTCAGTTAATTATCGGTGCGGATGGTCGTTATTCTACGATTCGTAAGCAAGCACATATAGATGTTCAGAAACAGAAGCATGGCTTTGATTTACTGTGGGCTAAAATTCCTGCACCAGCAGATTGGGAACCATCTATAAAAATGGCACTCATCGATAATAAGCAGCTGTCATTGTTTACACAAGTTGGTGGTTATCTTCAAATAGGCTGGAATATTGAGCAAGGTAGTTTCCCTCAGCTTCGAAAACTAGCATTTACACCCTTTATCCAGCAGCTTGTGGAGGCATTTCCAGCATTAACGAAGACAGTGCAGGCACAGATAACTTCCTGGCAGGATTTTGTTTTGCTTGATGTCTTTAGTAGCCATTGTAATAGTTGGGGGACAAAGGGCCTTGTCTTACTAGGAGACGCCGTTCACACAATGACACCAACAGGCGCGTTTGGGCTGAATAGTGCACTAAAAGATGCAGATTGTCTTGCATCATTGCTAAAAAAAGACACATTAGCACAATTTAACGTACAATATTTTCAACAAATGCGTGAGCAAGCCATTGAGGAAGTATTAGCAAAACAAATTGAAAAAGAGCAGACATTTGCTTCTAACTTTATAAATAAGGCTTCGTGAAAGGACGAACAACTAGATGAAGTTTGGCTTTGATATAGATGACACATTAATTGATTTACGAGCACATGCCTTTTCACTTTATAATAAAAAGCTTGGCAAAAAGGTTTCCTTTGAAACCTTTCAAGCAATACAACGAGTAGAAATTCATGAACCATTTGGATTAACAAACGAGGAAGGTTCTGCCATGTGGAATAGCGTATTGGAAGAGATCTATTTTACGGATTGTCCATCTTTTGATGGTGCTTTAAAAGCCCTCCAAGCTTTAGCAGAGCAGGGACATGACATTTACTATATCACATCTCGTCCAAAACAATATTGTGGGCAAACAAAAGCTTGGATGGAAGCACAGGGCTTTCCAATAACAGACAGTCATTTTTTTTGTGGCATGCAAGATGCAGAAAAAGTAGCCATTATAAAAGAGCTGGCTTTAGATATTTATGTAGATGATAAACCAGCAGTACTTGAGACACTTCATGATGTGACAACTAAGGTAATCTTAAAGAATCAATCTTATAATCAGCATGTAAATCTTCCACGTTTATATGATTGGCAAGAGTTTCAAACGATGTTATCAAAATAAAGGATTGGTGCAACGACTAACCGTTGTACCAATCCTTTTTTTGCTAAAATCGACTAAGTTGAAAGGTAGATAAATCTTGTTTACTTTTGCCTTCTACAATTAAATCTGCAAGAGCTTCCCCAACGGCACTACTAAATTTAAAGCCATGACCAGAAAAACCTGCAGCAATCACAATATTCTGATGTTCAGGTAAAAAGTCGATAATGAAATCTTCATCTGGTGTCATCGAATACTTACATGTTTTTCCATATTTAAGCGTTCCATGCTGAGGCATAAACTGATCAATAAAGTTTTGTAAGTCAACAGCATCAGATGCATCAAACGGACGTAGAGGATCGTTTGGATTAACCACATCACCACCATCGTGTCGTCCAAGCTTTAACCCCGCTCCATTAATACTTGGAAAACCGTAGTAGGTTGAATCGGCAAATTCAAAGCAGTAGGCTGGGAAAACTTCATCACGATACAGCTGCTCATCTGCCTCAAACCATGCAAAGGTTTTCCGCGTTGGTGTGACGGGTATGCTCACGTCTACTGTTTGTAGTAACTCTGTTGCCCATGCACCCGCCGTTACTATTAATTGCTTTGCTTTATAGCTATTATGTATTGTTTGTACCTGTACAATATCACCAGCTTGGATAGCCAATACTTTTTCATTGGCTCGGAGGCTTGCCCCTGCCTCTAAGGCTAATTTTTTATAGGCTTGGATACATGCTTCAACACGAAGGACACCAGCTGTAGGTTCAAAGCAAGCAACTAAATTATTTGGCAAGTATAACCCTGGCCATTTGTTCATCGCTTCAGCAGGTGAATAGTGTTCAAGTGCTAAATTATAGAGCGCAGCACTAGCCTTCACATTTTGAATGAAGGCACATGTTGGCTCTCCAATATTAACTACACCAGTTTGTATAAATAAGCTTTCATTTGCTAAAGACTCTAGCTCTTGCCAAAGCTCGCCAGCTCTTTTTACAAAAGGTACATAGCTAGCTCCCTCACCATAAGCAAAGCGAATGATTCTTGTATCCCCATGATGACTACCTTCTTCATGTGGTGGCGTAAAGGCATCTAGCATAAGTACATTTTTTCCTTCCTTTGCTAAATAGTAACCAGCCGCCATCCCCATGGAGCCAGCACCAACTATTATGACATCATAGTCCATTCTAATCCCTACTTTTTTGCTCTAGTATAACAGATTTATAGGGAAGGAAACAGAAATTTTAGAAAATAAATAGACACAGCACCTACAATCCGAATGGACTAAAGATGCTGTGCGTTGTAGATAGCTACTATTTTGAGCGTGGTAAAATTTTATTAAGGACAATCGCTACGAGCGCAGCGGTTGCAATAGGCGAACCAAATAAATACTGCACGGTTGTAGGTAAGGAATACAGGAAATCGTCAGGCAATAATGTCAATGCTAACGTTAAAATAACAGGAATCGCGATGACATACATTTCCTTTTCGCCAATATGTTCATTTTTCATGACCTGTAAACCACTAATAGCTATTATGCCGCAGACGATCACAAATACACCACCAATAACAGCTGAAGGAATTGCTGAGATGAGTGCTGCTAGTTTACCAGAGAAGCCGAAGACGATAAACCAAATACCTGCTGCTATAAAGACACGACGGCTCGCAATCCCAGTGATAGAGATCACACCTGCATTAGTAGAATAACCAGTAACAGGAGTGGAGCCAAGTAAAGAAGCAATAAAGCAGCCAATTCCTTCACCAATCACACCACGGTTAATTTGTTTATTTGTTAAAGGTTGGTCGATGACATTGCTAATGGCAAACCATGTACCTGTTGTTTCAGCCATTAAGACAATATATATAATGACCATGGTGATAATAGCAGAAAAATTAAAGCTAAAACTAAAATCTGCAAATGGAATTTGTGGCATGCTAAACCATTTAGCTTGCGATACAGGAGATAAATCTAAAACACCCATGATATTTGCTGCGATACTACCAGCAATTAAGGCGATGATGACAGAAGCAATTCGGAATAGACGTCCTTTTTGATGGAAGACTGTACCTAACATGACACAAATAATTAACACGAATGCTGAGATCAGGGCTAAAT
This sequence comes from Lysinibacillus sp. OL1, assembly GCF_004332175.1. Taxonomy (NCBI): domain Bacteria; kingdom Bacillati; phylum Bacillota; class Bacilli; order Caryophanales; family Bacillaceae; genus Lysinibacillus; species Lysinibacillus sp. OL1. Next base: position 129,222 of record NZ_SJDS01000001.1, read on the forward strand.
AAATGTTTTGATTTATGGATGCACCTGCTCCATTAAAAATATTATCACTTAAACCAACAGGCATTAAGGACAGTCCAACCACAAAGATAATCGTTCCACCAACAATTGGTGGAATAAATGTTTGGACAATTTTATTGAAGATACCTGTATAGCCTAAAATAATAACCAAAATGGCTCCAATTAAACTAGCACCTAGCACAGTACTCCAACCTAAATCTCCACTACCACTTGCTGCATAGATCCCAACAATGGCACCAAGTGGAACATAGGATGGACCTTGTGCCATCGGTAATTTCATACAAAAATGTGTTTGCACAATCGTCGCGACCCCAGCTGCAATAAAGGTTGATTGAATCAAGGCGCTTGCCTGACCAGTTTGTAGACCGATTAGCATGGCAATTAAAAAGGGCACCACATAAACATCCATAGCCATAACATGCTGTAAACCGAGTAGAGCAGACTGACCAAACGAAATTTTTTCATCTGGTAACACGGTTAATTGTGTTTGTTTTGTTTGATTAGTTAGTTTTCTATGTTGTGTTTCCACGAAGTTGTACACCTCAAAATAATAGATTTTTATTAGAGAATAAGAGAATGATTAGCCTCTCGTATGAACTTTATTTCCTTGCACCCATACCTCGCGGATATTTTCTGGGCGTACAAGATACATGATTTTTTGGAATATATCGTGTAAATCTTCATTTGGATCAAAAATCGGAAGCCTAGCAGTAGGAATTTTTGTATCGATAATTTGTACATCCCATGTATAGTTTTCCTGTAAACGGCCAATTGGAAGACTTAAGCTTTCTCCACCACTAGCTGTCGCAAGATAGAAGGCCTCATTTATTGTAATGCGTGAATTTGGGACACCACGTTTTTCGGCGGAAATGGTTGTATCTACACCATCCTCTAGCATTCTTGATGACATAACAGCTTGTCTTGCATTATCAAAAAGACTTGGAGAAAATCCGCCTGAAACATCTGAACCTAGTCCAATATCAACGCCCATTGCATGAAAGCGGGCGATTGGAATCACGCTGTTAGCAAAATAGGCATTAGAGATTGGACAATGGCCTATGGCAGTGCCAGTTTCAGCAAATAATCTGGCATCCTCATCGCTTAAGAAATTACAATGAGCCATGACAGATTTATCACCTAACAAACCAAAGTCATGTAAGGCGGCGGCATCATTTTTGTTGAATCGTTCTTTGACGTAGCTGTGCTCCCAGTCACTTTCACTACAGTGTGATTGAATATGTGTATCATATTTCGCAGCTAATTCACCCAAACCCTTTAAGGCACCGTCTGTACAGCTTGGAATAAAGCGGGGAGTGACAACAGGATAAACACCCTGTTTAGTCGTTTTGGCTAAATTTTTTACAGCTAAAATAAATTCCTCCGTATCCTCTAATGCGGTTTTTGTGTTTTCATCTCGATAAAAATCAGGATTCTGTTCAGGATCGTCCATGACTACTTTTCCGACTAATCCTCGCTGTCCCTTTTCAGCACAGATTTTCGCTAAAAGTACACTGGCCTCCTTATGAACCGTCGCAAAATATAATGTTGTAGTTGTACCATTGGCAAGTAGTGTGCTTACTAAATCCTCATAAACTTCTTGAGCAAATGCTAAATCGGAGAATTTTGATTCGATAGGGAAAGTATATGTGTTTAACCAATCGTAAAGAGGAATGTCTAAAGCTGTCCCAGATTGTGCCCATTGAGGTGCATGTACATGCAAATCGACAAATCCCGGTAGGAAATATTGCCCTTCAGCTAATACATGGAAGTTATTTTGATCTTGATATGTAATTAAGAGTTGTTGGTAATCAGCTTGTTCAGGAGCGACAGTTTTAACAATCATGCCGTCAGCATTAATGAAAAATAAATAATCTTTTAAAATGTGAACGTCAGTAGCAGATTTACTAGTAAAAGCTGTTCCTTTGAAAATATGCGTATATTCAGACATAAAAACCACCTTAATGTTCGTTTATTGATAATAACACGGATTATTATAGGCTATAAAAACTATTAAGTCTACAAAAAAACGAATATTAGTATGGTGACTAAAGAAACATATGCACCTTTTTAACTACATTTTTACAGCTTTGACAAGCGTTGATAGATAATAAAAGAAGGCACCTATTTGAGAGTGCCTTCTTTCTATATGATCGATTCATTGATGATGTGAAGAAAATTATTAAAGGATGTGGAGTGATGCAATTCATTTTTTCTTGTACAAAGGTAAATCGGTCGTTGAATATCAATGTCCTTAATAAAAACGCGGGCAACTTGCTGCTGTAGAATAAAGCTAGAAGCTGCTATGGATGGTGCTAGCATTGTACCAAAACCTGCCGCAATGGCATGTATGGATTCATTAATCCCGTCTAGTTGTAAACCTACTTTCGGTGGAGGAATTTTATGCACTTTACATAGGGCATTTAAGTATTCTTTTGTGGAACTACCATCCTCTCTTGTGACGAAGGGCTGCTGCATAAGTTCTGCAAGGGACACTGTTTGACCTGCCAGATGATGATTGTACGGCACAATAAACCAATAATCCAAATTCATTAGAAATTGATAATTAATATCAGCATGATGTCCATCTTCTTTGACGATAAAAGCTAAATCAGCTTTATAATGGAGTAAATCCTCAATCACTTGCTGGGAATTGGCGGTCTTTAAATGAATATGTGTTGCTGGATAAACTTGTTTAAATTGAGCTAACCATTTAGGTAGTAAAAAATGGGAGGGAACATGCGTGGAGGCAATTTGCAGTTCTTCATTGCCCGTATTTTTAAGCTGTTCAACTTTATTTTCAATATCAGATTCTAGATCAAATAAGCGCTGTGCCTGTTTGTATAAAAAAGTACCATTTTGTGTTAGCGAAATGCCCCTACCTTTGGCTTCTAGCAGTGTCAAGCCTAGTTCTTTCTCTAAATTTCGAATTTGAATGGTTACAGCAGGCTGACTAATCATAAGTGTCTGTGCCGCTTTGGAAACACTATTGAGTTCAGCCACCTTTGTAAATAAACGTAGAGCATGTAAATTCATGTCATTACACCTTTCATAAATTTTTTTTATGATTTTATATACATTATATATTAGATTTATTAATTTGCGCTCTGTATCCTTTTAATTACAATAGAATATATGAGAGGGGGGTTCATCATGAATCGACAACATGTAGGAATTGTCTTTGGAGGAATTTTGTTATTGGTTGTTGCAATGGGGATTAGTCGATTTGCCTTCACACCGATTCTACCCTTTATGCGTCATGATGTAGGATTTTCATTGGAAGTGGCTGGGTTTTTAGCTTCAAGCAATTATATTGGTTATTTCATTGGCGCATTATGGGCAGGGTTCATTTATCGACAACGTAAAAATGTTTTAATGGCAAGTGTTGTTACCAATGTCCTATCTGTTATATTAATGGGCTTAATAGAAGTGTATAGTGTCTGGCTAGTTCTGCGTTTAATTGCGGGCATTACAGGGGGCCTTATTTTTGTGTTAACATCGAGTATTATTATGGATTACTTGGCGAAGCATTCATTATCACGATGGTCTGGCTATGTATTTAGTGGAATAGGCTTAGGGATTGCTATTTCAGGTTTATGTGTACCTGCTATAGAAGCAAGATTTGCTTGGCAGGGTGCATGGTTAGGCTTAGGGATTTTATCAGCAATTTTTTTATTTATTACCTCTTATTTATGGAGAAGTTTAGTGGTGCAGGACAGCACAAAAGTTACGAAATCTCTTGATACAAAAATGACAAAGGGTTTTATGCCATGGTTGATTTTATCCTATGGCTTAGAGGGGTTAGGCTATATTATTACAGGTACTTTTTTAGTCGATATTATTCATAATATTCCTTCTCTTCAAGCTTACTCTTCCTATAGCTGGGTCATTGTGGGGCTAGCGGCTATCCCATCAGCTCCTGTTTGGACGGTCTTATTAGAGAAGTTTTCAGCTATAAAAATTTTGTTTGTGGCGTACATACTGCAAGTGGTTGGTATCCTGTTACCTGTTTTTGCACAAACGGTATGGAGCGTTTTACTAGCATCGTTTTTATTCGGTCTAACCTTTGTAGGTATTGTCACGCTAACTACTTCCTATGCACGACAGCTATTCCCGACAAAGAGCGGATTCGTTGTTTCTTTATTAACAACCTTTTATGCTTTTGGACAAATTATCGGACCGATCATCGCAGGAAAACTGGTTGAAGTTTATAGTAGCTATAAAGCAGCACTTATATTTGCTGGTGTCATTGTGTTTCTTGCATTGCTCGTTATGGTAATTGGTAGATGGTTAACTGTAAAAAAAGAAGCTGTTGCTGAACATACAATTTCTATATAATGCATAAAAGCCAGAAATCCTATTTGGATTTCTGGCTTTATCATTTACTTAAAGAAGACGTGCCTCTATCTACATGATATTAAAAAATAAAATAAAAGTCTATATATTTTTTTCTTTATATGGAAAAATAGACAAGTGCACACAGGACGTAACGTTACGATTTTACTTTGAAATGGGGACTGTAAATGAACACAGAACAAGCTATTCAACGCTGGAATCGATATGCGGAAAGGTATACAGCAAACTACGATGAGCAGGGGGATATTCATCGTGTCGTACTGTTAAATCCAACCATCTTTTCTTTGCTAGGTGAGATAGATGGAAACCATCTATTAGATGCAGGATGTGGAGAAGGCTATTTAAGCAGATTACTGGTAAAGAAGGGTGCAAGAGTAACAGCTGTTGATTTTTCACAAAAAATGCTAGACATTGCTATGGAAAGAACACCACAGCAGGAAGCTATTCAATTTTTACACGGGAATTGTGAAAATTTATCCTTTTTAGCAGATGAACAATTTGATGGTATTGTTTCAAATATGGTTCTCCAAGATTTAGAGGATTATCAGGCTGCTCTATGTGAGATGTTTCGATTATTAAAACCTAATAGCACTTTTATTTTTTCGATTTTACACCCATGCTTTGTGACACCAAATAGTGGATGGATGAGACATGAGCAGCTAGATCAACAATACTGGAAAGTCCAACGTTATTTTTATGAAGGGGAGTATCACCAGCTAGATGCTGACCCACCGATAGTTCTATACCATCGAACATTAACAAGCTATGTGCAAGCAATTAGGCAAGCTGGATTTACGATTGATGCTATGGAAGAGCCCAAGCCATCACAAGACATGCTAAAGAAGTATCCTCAATTTGTGGAAGATTTGCATTGTGCAGATTTTATTGTTTTTAAATTAAGGAAATAAAGGAGAAGTACCCATGCGTTTATTTCATGTCAGTGAAGACCCTACTATTATGATTTTTCATCCTCGACTGCCTGAGCGACCAGATTTAGATGCCAAAAAAGGGCTAGTATGGGCAATCAACGAAAAATGCCTGCCAAACTATTTAACGCCAAGAGATTGTCCGCGTGTCTGCTTTCATGCAGGAGATCAAACAACAGAGCAGGACAGACAGCAATATCTATCTCAAGCTTCACATGTAGTGGTCATAGAAAAAAAGTGGTTGGAAGTATTGAAAACTACAAGTCTTTACCTATATGAGTTTGATAGTAAAGGATTCACTTTACAGGATGATATTGCGGGCTATTATACGAGTGAAATAACACAAATACCCATCCATGTCTCAGAGATCAATGATATAGCTAAAGCATTATTGGAGCGCAATGTTGAATTGCGAATCGTGGATAGCTTATGGGAAATACATGATAAAATCCAAACTACAAGCTTAAATTGGTCGATGTGCAGAATGCGCTTTGCACAACCAAGATTCTAAAAACAAGCCTCGTTATGCACCTATTGCATGGACGAGGCTTATTTATTATTAGACAGTCGATGTTTGTTCAATTGGTGCTGAAGAAATATTGACTAATTTCTTATCTTGATATGTAAAAATATAATCATAGTTTGCTGTTTCATTGAGCATCTTAGGTAAATAATATTTTAAGTCCGCAATACCTACATTTTCAGGGTGGAAAATCCAAGTAAGCTCCTTCCAATCAAGAATGCCCTCAGCAACCTTTATCGGTGTTACATAGGGAAAAGATTCAGGTAGTTCCGCTATAAACGCATACATACAGCCATAGTTAACAACCCCATCTGTCCAGGTTATTTTACCCTTATAGGTAATATCCTCAACCGTAATGCCTGTTTCTTCTTTAATTTCTCGTAAGGCACCAGCTAATGGTGTTTCATCCTGTTCAATTTTGCCACCAACACCATTCCATGCGCCCATCCACTGAGGCTTATCTCTATTCAATAAAAGGATATAATCTCCCTTCCTCAGAAAACAAATTGTAAATTCAGCCAAGTTTGTTCCTCCCTTTTCTTTAGTTATCTGAATTGGCAGGAGACCAGCCAGTCTGCTGGCTCCAATGATTTGCTTGTTTTAAAATTTCCCATATAATCGGTTCTTTAAAATTTCTTAGCCAATTCATATTTTACCTGCTCATAGCGATGACAGTAATCTGGATGACAGCGCAAAAAATCTCGAAATAATAGGGCTAGCTGCTCTGCCCAACTACCAGCCTGTCGAACATGAATATGTACTCGTCTATCTCCTAGAGCCTCTCGAAAATAGCGTTTAGACTTGTCTGTATTTTCTGCTCGATAACTAAAACCTAGAGATTCTAATGGAATTTTAAATGCTGCCAATGGTGTAAACGATGCAACGGATATTTGTATATCAATTACAGGTTTTGCTGCTAACCCTGCTACAGCGGTTGAGCCAATATGATCAATTCTCAGCGCTCTATTTCCTAAGGCCTCCCGCAATTGACAGCCTATGCTATGAAATTCCTTAGCCCATTCATCTGTATAAGGTAAAATCAAAATAGGATCAGGCATTCTATCTCCTCCCTTGGTCTTCATAAAATTATTGTAGCATGCGTGTTATAGTGGAATAAAGATAGTAGAGGGAGTGAGAAAACGATGATTTTAATAAGTGCTTGCTTAGCAGGTTTAAATGTTCGTTATAATGGCACAAACAGTCTAGATGAAAAAATACAAAAGCTCGTGTTAGAAAATAAAGCTGTCACGGTTTGCCCAGAGCTGATGGGAGGCTTTTCAACGCCCCGCGAACCGGCTGAAATTGTAGGTGGCAATGGACAAGATGTACTTGATGGCAACGCAACAGTGGTTGAAAGTTCTGGACGAGATGTCACAGATTTATATCTGAAGGGAGCCTATGCAACCTTACAAAAAGCACTTGAGGTAGGGGCAACTCATGTCATTTTAAAGGAATATAGCCCATCCTGTGGCAGTGCAAAGATTTATAACGGTGCGTTTAATGGAACAAAATTAGCTGGCGAAGGAGTAACTACGGCATTGCTTCGAAGAAACAATATCGTCGTGCTATCTGAAGAGAATTTTTTTGAATGATTAAAAGGCCCCTAAACTAGTAGGGGCCAAATTTATTTATTCAACAATTAATATGCGAGGCGACGTTTTAGCGATTATTTTGGTCGAAATCCAGCCGCCAAAAATGGCAGCTATTACACTTACAAAGCTTATACCGATACTTGTTGGCCAGTTTATAACAAGCGGTAGTTCGAGTAAGCCATAATCTAAAATAATTGACTGAAGTGCAAGAGGAATTAATTTTATCCCGATAAAGATTCCTGCTAATGCACCCATTATGGATAGAAGTAAAATACCGATTGTAATCGACCATCTAATATTTGTTGAGGTCATTCCAATTGATTTATAAATGCCATACGTGCTACTTTCTTTTCTAACATTAATTCGTGATACACTAAAAATAATGATGCAGGTTACGATGATAAATAAAATACCAACGATTGAAAGGGGAATGACTAAAACGGCCACGACTTCTTTAAAGACGGCATCTAATAATAGCTGTTGTGTGACAGCTGATACTGAACTTTTAAAGTGCGTATTTAAATCCTCAACGAATGGCGTAGCGATTGTTTCATCTAAAAGATTAATCATACTTACTTCTGAAGTAGTGTAGGTAGTATTATAAACTTTAATAACCTCTGCTGTAATCCTTGCTGAATTCGACATATTTGCTATCGATTGATAGATTCCGGTCACAATAAGAAAATGCGGTTTCCCCTCAAGATAAACTTCTACCATATCGCCTATATTTTTATTTAAAGCGCGAGCGACATTGAGTCCAATCGCGATTTCGTTCTTACTGATTGGATTACGGCCAGACATTGTCACATAGCCAGCGCCATCAAAGCTACCCTCAATCACATTGACATTAATATTTAATGGGGGATGGCTGTCATTAGGAAGTATGCCTGTGAATTGATCAAGCCATGCATGATCTTTAACCCGTTCATCAGCCATTAAAAAATCTTCAAATTGTTGTTTTGTAAAGGTTTCTTTATTAGATACAGTTACGACTACATGTGAGGCATCATATCCCCATGAAGGAGATGTTTCTTTGATGGAAATAAAGCTATTTAATATGACTACACTAAAGACTAGTATGGCAGACGTAATGGAAGTAAGTGCAATAACAAGAATGGAACTTTTTATGTTTTTTGTGATACTTTTTAGACCAATTTGAAGTTGAATCGGTAGACTGCTTAATCGAAATAATCTATTCGAGCTGTTTCTGCGCCGATTCATTTTACTATTTGCACTTTCTGACATCCCATATTTGATGGCTTGAACAGGCTCTACATTTCGCGCCTTGTGTGAGTAGAAATAGGCAGTGAGTAGCACAATGCCAAATAAGATGAGAGCAATCACTATGTTAAGTAGAGTATCTTGATGTATGGTTAAATGATTTCCTGCCTTCATATAAGATAAGGAGCTTTCTATAATTATTCTGGAAAGGAATTTACTAATGATGATGCCAGGTATAATCGCGACAGCAGATAACAAGCCGAATTGTAATACGTAAGTGATACTTATCTCTCGAGAAGAAAGACCCAATGATTTGATAACGCCTATTGTTCTGTAATTCGTTAAAATGGCATCGGAAATGCTAAAACCAATAACAAACAAGGAAACCAAAAGCATAGCTATACCAAAGGCGATCATAATAAAGCCAATGATTTTATTAATGATCAAATAAAAAGAAGCTATTTCTTCATATTCCATTTTAGATTCAAGATAAGGTCCCTGCAGATACTTTTCAAAATCACCCCAATAATTGGTGTTTTGCTGATAGTCATTAAAGCGTAATGCCATCATGTACTGATCAGAACCTGTCATGGTTGCTAAATGCTGTTGATAATCAGTATTGTTCATCCAGATACGAGCATTTGTTGTAAAAGGGCCTCCGTATGGCATATCAACCACAATACCTGACACTGTTAAATTAAACGTGCTCTCACCTGTATGAAATTCAATTGCATCACCGAGCGAAATGGTAGCGCTTGATGCCAATGATGTGGGAATCCAAATGGTACCCTTAGGAGGAGAGAGTTGCTTTTCACCCTCAGAAAATAGTAATTGATCAATCATAAACGGTGTATTTGGCGTATTCATCATAAATAAATAGATATTGGATATTTCTTTCCCATTGAAGGTAAATCTAGATAAATTTCTATAGGGTATGAGACTAGAAGTAGTCACGCCTGGTTGCTCCTGCCACCATTCGTTTACAGCAATCGGGTTATGAATATTGTTACCCATTGTTAAAATTTGATGGGCACCATTTGAATCATGATGGGCTTTTTCAAAAATATTGTTTGTATTGGTCAGTATAGTGACAGAAGTCGCCAGTAAAAGTGTTGATAAAAAAATAAGGACAACCATCAGTCCATTTTGTATTTTCCGTTTTCTTATATAGGAAGAGCAAAGGGTTATAATCGCGTACATTTTTTACTCCTTCCCGGCAACATAAGAAAAGATAATGTGTTCCCGTTCTTGTATGCTGGTATGTTCATATTTTTCAAAGTTTAAGATCCCATCTATTTTTCCATCCTGAATGATGATTAGACGATTCGCACGACAAGCTGCCTTCATATCATGTGTAATCATGACAATGGATTGCCCATTTCTATTTAAATTCGTTAAGGTATCTAATACTGCTACACCTTGATCAAAATTTAAACTACCCGTAGGCTCATCTGCAAATAACACTTCAGGATTGTTGACCAACGCTCTAGCAATGGCAGCTCTTTGTTGCTGTCCACCTGATGTTTGAGAGGGTAATCGATTTCGTTGCTTTTCAAGTCCCATTAAACTTAGTAGTTGCTCCGCTTTTTGTATGACTTCCTTTTTATTTTTTTTCGCGATGTATCCAGGAAGAGCAATATTCTCTAGTAGCGTCATATCTGGAATGAGATTGCTACTTTGATAGATATAGCCAACCTTCTGTGAACGCAAAGTAGCTAACTTTCGTTCAGAAAAGGTATCAAGTTTTTCTCCTTGAAAATAAACTTCACCTGCTGTAAGGGCATCAAGCCCACTTAAAAGATAAAGAAGCGTTGATTTACCAGAACCAGAATTCCCCATAATAACGGTGAAATCCCCTTTATAAATGTCGACATTCATATTCTTAATAGCATGGAATTGTTCGCTGCCGGTTGCATAGGTTTTACATAAATTTTGGGCTCGAATCAGTATCTCTTTTTCCATGATAAGGCCTCCTTAACTCATTTTCTTTAGTGTAATATGTAATTATTAGTAAGTCCTTATGAAATTATTAATAAATTCTTACAGACAGAGTAACCTTTCTTAATAGTAAACGTTATAATATGCGATTTAATAGATGTAATAAATAAGGAGGTTTGAGATATGCCCTTAACATTTGCTCATCCAGCGGCAGTCTTACCTTTTTCTCGAAAAAGTAAATATATTCATTTTTCTGCATTAGTTTTAGGAAGTATGGCTCCAGATTTTGAATATTTTTTAAGAGGTCGGCCGATAGGGGAGATTGGTCATACCTTTGCAGGGTTCTTTTTATTCAATCTGCCACTCGTTCTTTTCATCTATTTGATTTATCAACGGTTTATCCAACAGCCAATCATGAGTCATTTACCAGAGTTTTTACAAGCTACAGAAAGCCATCAAATTGCAGGAAATAACATATGGAAAGTATTTGTTTTTGGCTACTCTGCATTGCTGGGCATGTTAACACATGTCATATGGGATTCATTTACACATCAAAATGGGCTTATGGTGACAAAACTTCGAGTTCTTACTCAAACATATACTTTCTTTGGCTATCAAATACCGATTTATAAATTTCTACAACACGGGAGTACCTTGTTTGGCATTGTGTTAATCTTTGGATATGTATATTACAGAGCAACTTTAAGCAAAGATAAAAAAATACCAGCTATATCGCCACGGAAAAAACTCATCTTTTGGAGTTTACTAGCTGTTTTAACGCTCGGATATGTATGTCTATGGCAGCTTATTAACGGCATTCCTTTAAGAAGTTATGGAATATGGGTTGTCCGTATTATCGATTCATTTTTTGGTAGTATACTTACCCTTTCTTTCTTTTTAGCATATAAGAAAAGAACGTTGAAAGAAAAAAAGACTTCCTAAAACGGGAGTCTTTTTACGAGATGGGGAGTATAAGTGTAAAGGTAGTGCCTTCATTAGGCTTACTATGAAATGAAATGGACCCATGGTGCGCTTCCATAATATGCTGACAAATGGATAGGCCAAGTCCTGCGCCTTCATTTTTAATGACTGATTCACTTCCAGGCTGCCGACCTCTAAAGTAACGTTCAAAAATAAATGGCATATCTTCGGGAAGCATTCCATTACCAGTATCTATTACTTGGATATAGAGTGATTGATTTTCGATATAGGTAGTAATGGTGATGGTATCTTCATGAGAAGAATGCTTTAACGCATTGGTAATAAGGTTGGAGATCACCTGCTCTAGTCGATCAGCATCTACTAGAATAAGGACATTAGGAATCCTAGTAGGTCTTATAAAATGAATATTTGTTGTTTGGACATAATATTGAATTGGTTTCAGAATGTTTGTAAGAACGTCTTGGCTATATTGCTCTTTTAAATGGATCGGGATATGACCAAGCTCCTTTAAGGTATGAATAAATAAATCATCAACTAGCCTCGACATCTTATCCGTATTGGACTGCATGATTTGAATATAGGCCATAAGCGAGTCTTCATCTCGACAAATCCCCTCTGAAATAGCGTCTAAATATGCTTTGATTGTGGTTAAGGGAGTTCTTACTTCATGAGATATATTAGAAATGAGCTTCTTTTGAGTTTGCTCTTGTTCATTGTGCTGGATGGCTAACTGTTTAATCTCTACTCGCATTTGATCAAATACTGCATACAATTCACCAATCTCATCCATTTTCGAGTGGATGGTAATTTGTTCGTAATTTCCTTTTACAATTTCCTCTGTGTTGTCCTTTAGCTCATCTAAAGGCTTTAAAATATCTTTATGAACTTTCCTTACTATGAATAGGGCAAGGCAAATGATCAAAAGGCTCAAGAAGCCAATAAAGACGAATAAAAGAATCGAGTTGGAATTCGTCTGTTTTAAAGGAAAGAGAATGTCCTTGTTCAGGGAAAAAATAGCATTACCTATCTGTTCATTACTTTCTCCATTCATAATCGGAAAGGCTATATTAATCTTTCCAGGCTCTTGTTGTGAGGTAAATAAATCATAATGTATATCATGTTTAATATGAATAGTAGTTGAAACATCATTCTTAATTGAAGTGTAACTTACTGTTCCATCTAGTTGAACTACTGTAATATCAATATTCTTGTCATCACTCATTTGTTGTAGCGTGCTACGTACAGCTGAATTTAATGCGAAATTTGGAAAATGATCTTCTATGTACAATAATAATGGATTTACTGATAAACGAATTTGATTAATAACATATTTATCTTGTGATTCTTCTTGAGAAGTTTCTGCTGCAAAGTATAGTGAAAGGACAACGATAAACAATAGTACAACACAGATTAATAGGGCCCATAACCACTTATTCATCCAATTTTTTAGGTGCATTTGATTCTCCTATGAGTGATTGGGTGTACTGAATTTATAACCGACTCCCCAAACCGTTTGAAGATAAACAGGATGAGAAGGGCTGACTTCAATTTTTTCTCGAAGCCTTCTAATATAAACTGTAATTGTATTTTCATCTCCATAGGTCTCATAACCCCAAACGGCATCAAGTAACTGACCTTTAGAGAAAACTTGATTTCTATTTTTAGCTAGGAAAAATAGCAGTTCAAACTCTTTTGCTGACAGTGGTATTGGCTTGCTATCACGTAAAAAAATATATTCCTGTTTATTTATGACCATATTATCTATGTGAATGACATCTCCTCCCATATGCCGTCCATTATGCTGAAGCCATCTATCCTGTCTTCGTAAATGAGCGTTAATTCTTGCGACAAGTTCACTTAGAGAGAACGGTTTTGTCATATAATCATCTGCTCCAAAACCTAATCCCAGTACTTTATCTGTATCACTTCCTCGAGCACTTAAAATAAGAATGGCAACATTGCTGTTTTCACGGATTTTACGACATATTTCAATGCCATCACAATCGGGTAGAGAAAGATCAAGGATAATGAAATCAGGTTTAGATTCTTGCAAATAATGGATTGCTTCATGACCTGTTCGAACAATATGTGAATCGAACTGATTAACACTTAAGTAGTCCCTTATAATATTAGCTATATCATTTTCGTCTTCAACAATTAGTACTTTGATGTTCCCGTTGCTCATACATACTATCTCTCCTTAGTAAGATGTCTAAATCATTTTCTTCGGTTGACTAGGAAAAAAAACAAAACAATGATAAGGAATGCATAAATTATAATCCATGTGTATTGCCAATAAAAAACGTTGGGTATAACTTCAATTTGATCGCCCACACTCATCATTTCTAATGAAAAATGAAGAGGAGGAAGTAACCAAAGAAGTCCAGTTAGAATAGAATCTTTTAAAGTAGCGATCACGACAGAAATAATAAGGATGCCTATTACACCCCACCACGTATTTCGCCTATTTTTCACGAGTTCCCTAGTAAATAAAGCAGTGAGTGCAATGGCAAGTAACGATAAACTAAAATGAGACAAGAAACCTAGTAAAATATGTAATAGTTTGGGCTTCTCAAAAAATGCCTCTATTAGGATTGGATAGATGACAGAAACACAGCTTAGGCTAAAGGCAAGCAGCCCACAAATGATGAATATCCCTAAATTGTAGTCTATTGTTTTTCTCGTATGAAGGGTAGTAATCATTTTTTGTCCTTCATCTTCAGCATGAAATAATGTAACAGTAAACCAGCCCATTAAAAAAAAGAGCACAAGAGATGTAAATGAATAACTATCTAATATTGGGTTAGGGACAAAAGTATAATTAACGATAAGACATAGAATGAAGATTGTAAAAGGTGGAACGTAGTGATAGGTTCTTAAATAATTTATCAATTGATAACGTACTAAACTGCTCATCTTTTTCGATTCCTCCTTTCAAAAATGAGAAGAGAATTGTTCTTTTTTGTAGTGGACAGTCGCTAAATATTTAATTGAAGCATTGTGTTGTAATAATTTCAGTAAAATTTGATCTGAATCCTTTGCTGGAACAATCGTCACTATTTCATAATGTCCATTCACTAAAAGTTGTTTTTGTTGAATCTCCATAGAAGGTATGATTTCATCGAGTAATGACAGGCTAGCAATCTCAAAAATTAATCGATGTGTTGGATTACGATCGAATTCCTTTATCTGAATGATCGCATTCTCTTGAATAAGTAAAACGGAGTCTACAAGCTTTTCAAGTAATTTGGTTTCATGACAGGTTAAGAGGATACTGAGACCTTTGCTTCTTACTTTAGCTAAGATTTGTTCGAAATCATTTTGTGCCTTGGCATCAAGTCCTGACAATGGTTCATCCATTATCAGTAGATCAGTTTCTTCTAGCATCGCCTGCATAATCATCACCTTTTGCTTCATCCCTTTAGAGAAATGGACAATCCTTGTATTTTTTTCCTCTTTTAGTTGAAACATCTCAAGTAATTCTTCTATCTTCTGCAAAAGCTGCTTTTTAGCCATACCTCGTATACAGCCCATGTGATAAAGATATTCTTGAGGTGTAAATAAAATATGAGAAGGAGTTATTTCTGGTACATAGCCAACTTTTAAAGACGTTTTATGCTTCACAATAGAACCACTGTCTGGTTTAATGAATGCTGCAATAATCTTGAGTAAGGTGCTTTTTCCAGAACCGTTTTTCCCCACTAGAGCAATGATTTGATTGGACGCAATTGAAAACGATACATTCTCTAAAATTGTTTTCCCATTGTATTGTTTACAGATGTTTTGTACTTCCAAAATAGTAGTCATCTTCACACACCTTTATTTTTGGATAATTCTTCTCCATAAAATAATTATAATGAAAATCGACCATTCACTTCAATTAAATTGGTTATATTTCCTGTTTTTAGTTATTTCAGTTACATAAAAAAGTTCTGCTTTTCAAATAGCAGAACTTTTAAGGATTGATTACAACGAACGATATTTTTTTAAACTGATCATATTTAATGTAATGAAAACAATGGCAAAACAAGTAAGAATGCTGAGATTCACTATAATATCAGAAAGTGAATAACCTTTATACATCACACCATTCAATGCGTCCGCAGCATAGTATAGAGGCATGATACGCCCAATGTTTTGAAGCCATTCCGCCATACTATCCAGCGGGAAAATACCCGAAAAGAACACTTGAGGAACAATAACAAGCGGAATAAATTGCATCATTTGAAATTCTGAAGCAGCAAAGCTAGATAGCAACGCACCTAAGGATAACGAGACAAGAGCAACCATCATATTGATGAGTAGGACAAGCCAGATGGAGCCTACATGGACAATATCGAGCACATAAATACCAAACAAGACGATAATAATTGTTTGCAGGAACGCAAATAAACCATAGCCAACCATATAGCCTGCTACAATTTCTGAACGTTTAATCGGTGTTGCTAGTAAACGCTCCAATGTGCCAGAAGTACGCTCCTTTAATAAGGCAATGCCCGTAATTAAAAAAACAAAGAAAAAAACAAAGAAGCCAATGAGCATAGGACTAAATATATCAAAAATAGCCGTATCCTGATCACCATAAACATAGTCCGTTTTCATACTGCCTATAGAGGCTTGTGTAGGCTGTAAGATTTGAGCAAGTTGCATCGTTAAAGCCTTTGCCAGAGAAGGATCATCATTTAATAAAGTTAACTTCCTAACATTTTGCTCTACTGCTAGCCAAGCATTATACTCTTTATCTTGTAGCTGTTTTTTTGAAAAATCATTGTCCACGATAATGGTAAAATCAGTCTCTTTTAATTTGTCGATCAATGGGGCGGGCGCATTAGAGACCACAAGTGTGACGGAAGCCTCTTCACTATTGAAAATAAAATACATTAAGGATAAGACAAGAAGTGGGGCTAAAAACAATAAAGCAAGAGTCCGTCTATCTCTTTTCATTTGTTGGATGATTCTTGTGATGATAGCACCTATTCTCATTGAACGTCACCTCCAGCTTTTACAAACACCTCATCAAAGTCTTTTGCTTGATAATGATCTTTTAACTCTTGTGGGGTACCCTGTGCAATAATATGTCCACTTCTCAGCATGGCCAATTGATCACATCTTTCCGCTTCATCCATCGCATGCGTCGTCACTAAAATGGTTTTTTGTTCTTGATCTTTTAAACGAATCAGTTCTTGCCAAATTTCCTTTTTTAAGACAGGATCTATCCCCACCGTTGGTTCATCCAAAATGAGTAGTTTAGGATTTTGAATAAGGGCAATAGCAAGAGATAATCGACGTTTCATTCCCCCTGAATAATTTTCTACTTTTAGTCGTAAGTCATCTGTTAAACGAACGAGGCTTGCCGCATAGGCTACTCTTTCTATTCGTTCCGCTTTAGATAGTGAATAAAGCTTTGCAAAAAAATGTAGATTTTCTTCTCCAGTTAAATCTGTATAAAGTGCATCTGATTGTGCCATATAGCCAATGTCATTTAATAATTGTTTATGAGGAACATTCAAATCTAATACTTGAATAGCACCACGATCAGGTTTCAGCATGCCCATAATCATTTTGATTAGTGTTGTTTTACCACAGCCTGACGGACCGAGTAAGCCCATTAACTGTCCCTTAGGAACATCCAAAGAAAGGGGGGCAATAACTTGCTTATGTTGAAATCGTTTTTCGAGAGACTTAATAGAGATTGCCTGGTTGCCCATATGGTCCTCACTCCTTCACTGAACACAATGTTGATTTGATAAAAATTTTACGGTAGCATGTGAGCAAATACAATCAACAGTTTGCCAGCAAGTGTTAAGTAAATGGAGGGAAATATGTGTCTGTACATGAAAAAATGAATTTTGAAACGAAGCAAGCCATTAAAAATGCTTTTATCCAACAAGTAGAGGAGGTAGGCTTTGAGCGTGTGACTGTAAAGAATTTAGCGTTTGTAGCTGAAATTAATCGTGGCACGTTTTACTTACATTATTCAGATAAATATGATGTGATGGAGGATTTGCAGCAAGAGCTATTAATGGAGTTAGAGCGCTATGTCAAACATGTTCAGCCGTTGGATGCTTTTCAAACCTTAAAAATGGGGCAACTCTATCAGCCATTTATCAAGGTGATAACATGTATAAAAGAGCATGCACCAGTTTTTCGTATGTTATTAGGAGAGCAGGGGAGCCCCAGCTTTACACAAAAGGTGAAAATGATCTTTGGGAGTCATATTTTGGACAGATTATCGCTTATACGCAAGGAAGCACAGGATCCAGAGTTTCAACAATACTTACAAGCCTTTATAGCATCTGCCATTTTAGGGGTCATTCAGGAGTGGTTGGACAAGGGGAACGAGAACTTAACGGTAGAAGAAATGGTCGCTCTACATTTTCGATTAATACGTTTTTTAGGAAATGTAGTAGGTACTATTTAATGAAAACCGCTACAGCACTGGAACTGTAGCGGCTAGAAATTAGAGATGTAAATCTCGTTTTACAAAAAAACGAATTGCTAGACTATAGCAAAGCAAGCCAATGAGGAAAAGTGTACCTAGCATCCACCAGCAAGAGCTATTTTGTTGGATTAATTGAACGGAATCGAACAATGAATAGATTGTAATGTATTGTAATTTGTCTAGTGAACCACCCATATTGCTTAGTGCCTCAATCAGATAAAAGGCAATGGGAATGCCAGCACTATAGGCATAGGATGTTCTTAAATCTTTCGTGCTGCAGGACATAAGAAAGCAAAACCCACTAATGGCAAAGTGTAATAAAAATAGCCCGAAATTTAACAGCAGTAGGGCCGTTATGTCCAGCTCATTAGGGAATAATATTTCTGCAAAGACAATCATGACCAATGTAGTAACAGCAAGGAGTGTAAAAAGACTGATGATCAAAAATAGTGCTTGTGTAAAGACAATTTTAAAACGTGTATTCGGTGTAGCGATTAAGTATGCCATCGAACCATTATCAATATAGCCCATGATGAGCTTATTGGCTAACATAATAGAAAATACCATAGGAAGAATCATTAATAAAAATCCATATAAATAGGTGGAGAGAAATTCTATCAAGGTATCGCCAATGCTGGTCATACCAAAGGCTGCCATCATCTCAGGCATTGTTTCTGTTAATTTTTTTAGTGTATCCGTCATTTCTGGGTTATACATATAAATTACACTGACAATATATAGCATTAGTACACCGATAATAATAGTGAATAGTTTAAGAGAGGCAAATAACTCATGCTTGAATAAGGTAAAATTCATGATTAAGCACCTCCACTTTCATAATAATGCATAAAAATATCTTCTAGTGACTGGGAAATAACGTCTAAGTCTATAATTTTATAGTTAGATAGCGTATGGAGAAATAATTGAAGGTCTCCCATTATAGTAATCATAACTTTTGTAGAAGAGATACGTTCAAGTACATATTCCTCATCAAGGAAGCGAGTGAGCTCTTGCTCATCTTGAAACTCAAGCATGTATTTTTTAGATTTACGTTTCTTTAGATCTGTAATGGTTTCAGTCGCCACGATTTTACCTGCATTAATAATCGCTACACGATCACAAGTTTTCTCTACTTCTTCAATCATATGAGAGGACATGAAAATGGTCGTTCCTTTATCCTTTTCAGCTAAAATGAATTCAATAAATTTTGTTTGCATGAGCGGGTCTAAACCACTAGTAGGTTCATCTAGAATGACAATTTCGGGATGATGCATGAAGGCACAAACTAAGCCAACCTTCTGCTTCATACCTTTCGACATTTTTTTGATGAGCCCAGAAGCATCTAATTCAAAGAAATGCATTAATTCCTCGGCATGGGTGTAATCATTCATCCCTCTTAACTTAGCAATAAAGTGAATAAATTGCTTACCCGTCATTTTATCAATAAACGCAATTTCTCCAGGTAAATAGCCAACAACTTGTTGAATGGTTGCAGATGCCTCCCGACAATTTAAACCGTTAATGAAACAAGAGCCCTCAGTTGGCTGTAAAAAACCCATTAAATGGCGTATGGTTGTGGATTTTCCTGCCCCATTTGGTCCTAAAAAACCGAACACTTCACCCTTTGGAATTTGTAGATGTACATTTTGTATACTATAAAAATCGCCAAACTTTTTAGTTAAATGGTTTACTTCAATCATGGACATGTCACTCACCCCATTTTATTGATACAATAATGTTTTCAAAAATAGAAAATATTCACTAGCCTCTTCCATACATTGCTCGACTGTTTCGTTAAAGAGCTCTTGATTATCTGCATGCGCTTTTAATCTTTCCTCATAACGATGACTGATGCCATCTGTTACCCATTGAATAGTATCAATTGCCTTTTTTGTATCCAAATTTTCACCGAATAAACTCGTATCAATTCCTTCAAATGCTCTTGCATAAGCATTTTTTTGAAAAGCGGCATTATAATGATTTAGTTCATCTCGTACCTCAGAGCTTGTTTCAGCATAGGCCTTTTTCAAAAAATCAAACAGCGCATGATATTGCTTCATGAGTTCAATTTTAATTTTCATAATCTGTTCATAACGCTTAAAAATATCAGGCTCTGCTAAATCAATTTGGCGATTAAGAGCCTCGGAGAATATAGTAGTTGTATAGTCATATAAGAAAAGATATAAATTTTTTTTACTACCAAAATAGTGATATAAAATGCCTTTTGAAATATTGGCATTGCTCACAATTTTGTTTGTTGAAGCGGTAGCATAGTTATTGAGCGAAAATTCCCTTAAGGCAGCATTAATAATTGCTTGGCGCTTTTCTTCGGTTAAATTCATAAAAGCTTGATACAATTTTTTACTCCTTTCCGTCATATTTTATGCCATTATATAGAAATTGACTACTGTGGTCAATGTGATTTGGGAAAATAAAAAAGAACATGATTGTGACCATTTCCAATAGTCTCACTCATGCTCTCCATGGCTTCAGTTTACTTATCATAATAATTGTTCAATGCAATTTCTAAACGTTCTTCTAAATGCTTTGAAATATAGCTTAGAACGAATTGCTCTTTGTCCATTTCAATTTGTGCGGACTTAAAAAATTTGGTGAAAAAACCGACTTTATGATTTTGGGAATATTGCTGTAATGCTTCTGTACGTAATGTAGAAACGATTTCATTTTCTATATGACGCTCTCTAATCTTTTGGACAATGTCCTTCACGCTATTTTCTTGCAGCTCGGTAATTTGATTTTGTAGATGCTCATTTTCCTGCTTTAGCTCCAACGTTTCTTTTTGAATTTCTTCCACTTGAAGGACAGAATCGGTCGAAAGACGTTGAATGTTTTTGTCAAGAAAGTCCTGATTAATGTTAACTTGTAACGTCCCTTGCTCTTCATTCGGCAAAATCTGAAAAAGACCTGTTTGAATCATTTGCTGTAGGACGTTTCCAAGCAAATCGATTTTATGTGATAAATCCTCAGAATCCATGGTCGTTGCGGTAATTTGGTGTTTCAGCAGTTGACCGTTATCATCAATACCTAGCAATAATTTAATCCCCCTCACACGATACTCATCCTTCAATAATAAAATCATGCGCAATCTCAATATAGCAGGTAGGTTTAAACGAATATTACTATTTGTATTGGGCGAAGCATTGTCAAAAATATACTGTTCAAACGGTTTTAAATAGTAGCGAAGCATGGCGTCTGTAATATCAAACCAGCCCGCGACTTCTGCAATTGTATAGTGTTTCGATTCATCGATCTCTGCTAAATACCCATCATTATAGAGGTTTTCCTCTAAAGGTGTATGTTGCAGTGCAACATACAATGGGTCATCTTGCACAATTTCAAGTACCATTTCTTTTGCATCATTTACTTTAAGCATCCTTACACACCCCACTTTATTTTTCCCATGACTAAATGTACTCTATATAGGTTTCTATTCGATTGGCAGCAATTGTATGCCTATTTTATGTAGGAAATAGTCATTAGAACGAAGTACCTTTTAATCTTTTATGAATCTTAAAGGAAATTGTACTGATGTTCAGAAGGAAGTTCATACAGAAGAATCACCGTTCTATACATTTTATTTTTTATAGATAAAAGATTATTTTTAGTGTAAAATTACAATTAAATAATCATATTATAATTTTTGAGGTGTAGCTGAAATGAAAAGATTTATTCAAAGTATGTTGTCACTATTTCCATTTCCGTTTTTATTTCATTTTTACGAGTATAATAGTCACCTCTCAAACCAAGAGGCTAGCTTCTTATTTCCGTTATTTCTTTTTTTCATCATTGGAGTTGGCATAGTGTCTAGAAATGTTCATCTACCTTTGTTCATTGTCCTAAATTTTTAATGACTGCTTTGTCTTTAATGTTAGGCCATTTTTTTATAGATGATGATGGAAGTTGGTTTAAGCCTTTTGGAAGAGACGGAGCCATTATCTTTGTTTCATTTTTTTATGTTTTAGGGCAATTAATTATAAGAGGGAGTATAAACGGAATCATGAGACATAGAGTAAAAGATTAACATTACAATAAGTCGTATAAGAAAGGACCATGCCTTTATAAGAAGAGAGGAAAATATGGTCATTACTATTGATACAGCTAAAAATGAAGATTATATTGCGATTGCGATCAATCATCTTGGGGAAACGGTTACTTGAACGTGGTAAAGAATGGGGGGCTACATCTATAGAATTAACTGTGTAAGTTCAATACCAATGAAATTGAATTTTACGAGCATTTAGGGATGAAGAGTGTAAACGGAAAAATGGAGATAAATATAGAAATCAAGCAATTAAGTCACTCATGAAATGAAAATGAGCGACTTTTTTTGTTTTCACCCTATAAAGATCGTGTTGATCTACTAACTAAATAATGTCAATTATTAAGAAAAAGTTAAGAATTCTCCTTGCAAATCTTTAAGAAAGTCTCTTTATAGTTAAAAACACCAATAAAGAAAGCAAAGCGAGGAGACAACTAAATGCAGCTTATTACCTTCCTTACTGAATTTATAAAGCATCCAAAAACAATAGGCGCCATATCACCTAGTTCTAAGAAATTAGCGCATAAAATGGTACAGCCTATTTGCTTTGAAACGGCTCAATGCATTATAGAGCTTGGTCCTGGGATGGGGGCCTTTACAAAGGAGCTTGTGAAAAGAAAAAAGTCAGCTACATTGCTTGTTCTCATTGAACATAATGCGATTTTTTGTGAGAAACTGCGTAGGCAATTTGCTCATGTAGCCAATGTTGTAGTGATCCATGGTTCAGCAGAAAATTTGAAGCAATATTTGACGGATTTGAATATCGAAAAAGTAGATTATGTTATTTCTGGACTGCCATTTACATCGTTAAAGGCGGAAGTATCGTGCTGTATTTTAAGAAATGTGAAGGATTGTTTGTACAATGGAAAATTCATTACCTTCCAATACTCACTTGTGAAAAAATCATTTTTTCAAACCTATTTTCAGGATATTTCACATGAGAAAGTATGGATTAATATGCCACCAGCCTATGTATTGAGCTGTAGGCTAGGAAATACGAGGGCCAGCTAATGGAGCTAAAGGATCTTTTATTATTTATTGAACAATATGGCTATTTTGCTTTGTTTTTTAGTTTATGGCTAGGGATCATAGGCATGCCGTTACCAGATGAAATGATTGTCATGAGTGGTGGTTTTCTATCGTCGCTAGGAAAATTGGACATATGGAAATCTTTCTTACTTACTTATTTAGGCGTTGTTTCAGGGCTTTCTCTAGGATTTATACTTGGAAAACTATTTGGTCATCGTGTACTTGATAAGCTTGTGAAAAAGAAAAGGGCAAAGTACTTATCCAAATCAAAAGAATTGTTAGATCAATATGGACACTTTGCATTAGTCCCGAGTTACTTTATTCCAATTGTTCGACATATCCTCCCTTACTTGGTGGGAATGAATAAGATGCCTTTTAAAACATATGCCTTATTTTCCTATACAACAGGTTTCGTTTGGACATTGATTTATTTTACACTAGGTTTATTATTCGGCAGTCAAATTGAATATATTTCTTTGATTGCTACGAAATATGGTATTTACTTTGGGTTATTCATCGTGATTGTTAGCTGTATTTATTATTTTTATATACGGAAAATAAAAAAATAGCTAAAATGGAAGAACATTATGAATGATAAATATTTGATTAATGGTGGGATTCGATGAGTAATGAAACAATTTTAATTGTAGATGATGAAAAAGAGATAAGAAATCTGATAGGCATTTATTTGAAAAATGAGGGGTTTCATGTGTTAGAGGCATGTGATGGAGAAGAGGGCTTACAGTTAGTAAAAAAGCATAAAGTACATTTAATCGTACTGGATTTAATGATGCCTAAAGTAGATGGCATTAAAATGTGTATGAAGGTAAGAGAAATAGCAGAAATGCCTATTATTATGCTAACGGCCAAATCTCAAGATATGGATAAGATTGGTGGATTAACAATAGGTGCTGATGATTATGTGACTAAGCCCTTTAATCCGTTAGAGCTAATTGCCCGCATTAAATCACAGCTTCGTCGCTATCTGAAAATGAGTGGCATAAATAGCAGCAATAAAGAGGAGCTGGAAGTTGGGGATCTACGGATCAATACAGCGACACATGAAGTTTTTGTTAACAATGAAAGAGTAAAGCTGACACCTAGGGAGTTTGCTATTTTGGAATTGCTTGTTAGTAACCCTGGCATTGTCATGAGTGCAGAGCAAATCTATGAAAAAGTTTGGAAAGAGGAAGCATTTCAATCAGAAAATACTGTAATGGTACATATTCGAAAAATTAGAGAGCGAATTGAGGCAAATCCAAGGAATCCACAATATATTAAAACCGTATGGGGAGTAGGGTATAAAGTTGAAAAAGTTCTTTAGGCTTTTAAAGTTCCCAAGGTTTCTGAAATATATTGGTGCGAAAATAAAAATTAATATTCAACATAGCATTCGCATTCAACTATTTACAACGTTTTTATTATGTGCACTTGGCAGTTTTTTAGTGGCTCGTGCAGTAGTGCCATTTTTTGAGAATATCAATGAGACCGTGATTGTGAATTATAGTGGTAGTATGAAGATGATGTATTATCATGCACAGGATACAGCAGCATTGGCAACCCAAGAAAATAGTGTTGAAGCATTAAGAGAATTGATCAATCAAGAAAATGGAAAAATAGAAAATGAGGATAATGCATTAAAAATTGTCGTCACAGATGAAACAGGGAAGATCTTATATAAAACAAAGCAGGTAAAGGAGCAACAAATCGATTTGCATGAAGAAATAAGGCATGTCATGGACCTTACAATGAATCAACCTTTTGAAAATGCCCATCATGTGATCGAAACTTCTCGTAAGGAGTTTACTACATTAGTGCCACTAACTTTACAAGATAAAAATTATTATTTCTTTGTTAGTGGGCTTCCACAAGGAGAAGCCATCACCAGTACGAATGAAGGCCCCATACCTTTTTTCATTGGTGTTATGTTGTTTATCGTATCATTTTTCTCTATAACAAAACGCAAAATGGATCAAATTGAGGCATTAGCGGAGGGGGTTATGGAAATTGCAAAAGGAAATTTAGCCTTTCGTATTGAGAAAAAAGGCCAGGATGAAATTGCTTTACTAACGGATAATGTTAATCAAATGGCAGAAGAAATTATGACAAGTATCGAGATGGAGAGAAAAATTGAGCAACAGAAAAACGAGCTCATTACTAATGTTTCACATGACCTTAGAACACCTCTTACCTCAATTATGGGTTATTTACGTTTATTAAGTGAAGAGAAGTATGAGACGAAAAAGCAATATGACGAATATTTGAAAATAGCCTTTTCTAAATCCGAGCAATTAAAAAATTTAATAGACGATTTATTTGAATATACTAAGCTCACGAATGATAAAAATACTTTAATGCGACAACAAGTTTGTGTAAATGAGCTGCTCGAACAACTAATGGAGGAATTAGTGCCATTAGCGGAGGAGAAACAACGTATTTTTATAAAACATTTTCCAGAGAGACGTTTTTTTGCTGCGCTGGATTCGGAAAAGATTGTCCGAGTATTTGATAATCTACTCATCAATGCGATCAATTATAGTACAGCTGAAGGAAAAATTATGGTTTCCCTTGAAGGACAAGCAAATCATGTACGTATTTGTGTAGCGAATCAAAGTGATGCCTTTACATCGGTAGAGCTTGCTAGTTTATTTGAGAGATTTTATAAAAAAGATCAATCGAGAACAAATGTAACCGAGGGCTCAGGGCTTGGACTAGCGATTGCGAAAAGCATAGTGGAGCTTCACGGAGGAACGATTCACGCAAAATACAAAAACGAGACACTGTACTTTATTATCACATTGCCATTAACAGCTTCATAACAGACTACAATGGAAGAATAGTAATAGCATGTTGTGTTTGTTTATGTTGTGAAAGTATGTCTTGCAGGGTTACAAGGGTGGCTGTGTTTCTGATTAATAATTGGATTTCAGTATGCTTGTATTGTCGTTGAAAGTCCATAATATAATCTGCAATGATATGTAAATTATATTGATTTTTAATCTCTACCTCAACGAAAAATGGCAGTGTTAAATCTGGCAGCTTAATACTGCCACCACGTCGAATCCAAATTGCTTCCTGCACATAGTAGCGGATCGGTAATTGGCGGTTACTAGCGATAAAAATATCCATAGAAAACTCCCTTCAGTGTCTAAGTACAGCCTAATGGAAATGCATTCAGTCGTCAAAAGAAAACATGTGAAAATCTGATTGAAGATTTTTTCATGTTTTTTTGTTTGTTTTTTGTTGAATTTGATTTGAATATGTCCGTTTTTTGGACTAATTGTAAAGGGTGTGTAAACATTAATTTAATCCATTGTAAATGATATGTACAGCTAGCTTAAAACTATTAATAATAAAGTCTGACAACAAGGAAAGGGTTGAATGGATTGGCTATCAATGTACAGGAGATGATTTTCCAATTTCTTGGAGGGTTAGGCTTATTTCTTTTCGCTATTAAATTTATGGGAGATGGCTTGCAGAGGGCTGCAGGTGATCGACTAAGAGATATTTTAGATAAATTTACAACAAACCCATTGATGGGTGTACTAGTTGGTATTGTGGTTACAGTTCTCATACAATCAAGTTCAGGTACAACTGTTATTACCGTTGGACTAGTGAGCGCAGGACTTATGAAATTGCGT
Organism: Lysinibacillus sp. OL1; assembly: GCF_004332175.1. Lineage (NCBI taxonomy): Bacteria > Bacillati > Bacillota > Bacilli > Caryophanales > Bacillaceae > Lysinibacillus > Lysinibacillus sp. OL1. The sequence continues at coordinate 155,907 of NZ_SJDS01000001.1, forward strand.
CAAGCAATAGGCGTTATTATGGGAGCTAATATTGGGACAACCATTACAGCATTTATTATAGGAATAGATGTGGGTGCTTATGCATATCCAATTATGGCAGTGGGCGCAATATGTTTATTTTTCTTTAAGAAAAGTTTCATTCAAAATATGGGGCAAGTATTATTTGGCTTTGCAGGTTTATTTATTGGTTTAGAGCTTATGAGTGGTGGAATGAAGCCGCTTAGAGATTGGCAACCATTTTTAGATTTGACTGTACAAATGTCTGATGTGCCGATCTTAGGCGTATTAGTAGGAACAATATTCACCCTGATTGTTCAATCTTCCTCAGCTACAGTAGGAATATTACAAGGGCTTTATGCTGAAGATTTAATAACTTTACACGGGGCATTACCTGTCTTGTTTGGAGATAATATTGGTACAACGATTACAGCAATTCTAGCCGCTTTAGGTGCTTCTATTGCAGCAAAACGAGCAGCTGCCACTCATTTGCTATTTAATGTAGTGGGTACAATTATCTTTATGCTCATATTGGGATTATTTACGAACTATGTGGAATGGATTGCAGGGGTGCTCAATTTAGAGCCGAAAATGCAAATAGCCTTTGCACATGGAACGTTTAATGTCATCAATACAATCATTCAGTTACCATTCATAGGTGTTTGGGCTTATGTCGTAACGAAACTAATTCCAGGCGAAGATTCAGTTATTGAATACAAACCAAAATTTTTGGATAAAAATTTGCTTATCAAATCACCATCAGTGGCATTAGGTCAAGCAAAAATGGAAGTAGTTCGCATGGGCGAGTATAGTATTCAAGGTCTAGAAGAAACGTTAACGATTTTGAAAACGGATGATGCTAAGTTAATCGGCAAGGTCGGCCAATTGGAAGAAGCCATTAATAATTTAGATCGCAAATCAACGGAATATTTAGTGGAGTTATCAAAACAATCTTTATCAACCCATGATTCCCAAGTGCACCATGCCTTATTTGAAAATATTCGTGATATCGAACGAATTGGTGATCATGTAGAAAATATAATTGAGCTTCTGCAATACAAGGATAGTAATCGCGTTCGTTTAAGTGAACAAGCGATGAAGGAATTAGAAGATATGTTTGTTTTTACATTAGATACTGTGAAAATGTCTATCGAATCCCTTGATAAGCGTGATCTTTCATTAGCACAGCAAGTGATAGAAAAAGAAAATGAAATTGATAATATGGAGAGACGTTTACGTAAATTGCATATTAAGCGATTAAATGAAGGAGTTTGCTCAGGTTCAGCAGGTATTGTATTTGCGGATATTGTGAGTAATTTAGAAAGAATCGGTGATCATGCTTCTAACATAGCGGAAACCGTTATTGCTTAATATAAAGCTGTTCAGTGGAGATAATCTACTGAACAGCTTTTTTATTAGGGGAAGGATAGAATTGTTAAAATGACGGATAGAACCCTCAAACTGTCGGATAGTCATAAGCTTCTATGGCTTCTAAAAAATAAGTTAGGATGGGGGATTGTACTTCGTCCTTACGATAAATAAACCATGTAGGAATATGTGCTTGCTTGTTCTTTATCTTGTGCAATGTTAATGCTTGTGTTGCCATATATTTTTCCGCAATGGCACGTGGTAGCAAGGTAATGCCTAACTCAGCAGCAACACAGCCAATAATACCGTCAAGCGTACCAAGCTCCATTCGATTTTGTGGTCGAATCCCTTCTTCATGTAACCAATGTTCTAAGATGGCTCGATAGGAACAGCCATGGCGGAATGTAATCACGGTGCTTCCCTCTAAATCTTTGAGATGCTTAATAGGTTTATGCTTGCTAGAAGTGAGAATAACAAGCTCTTCACAGATAAACTCTTTCTTCATTATATTTTCTCTATAAATAGGTCCAGTAACAAATGCGCCATCAAGTTCATAGTTTTCAACCCGTTCAATATTGTGCTGAGAAGGGCTTGTTAATATGGTGATATCCACTTGTTCATATGCTTGATGAAATGTGCTTAACAAAGTTGGTAAATGTAAGGCAGCAGTTGTTTCCATTGAACCAATTCGTAAAACGCCTCGTTGTTCTTCTGTATCATGTATGATCTCAAAGGTTTTTTCATAGAGATGAAGCATTTTTAGGACTAACTCGTAGAATTGTTCTCCTTTTGGTGTTAGCCGTATTCCTCGATGTCCACGATAAAAAAAGGTTGTATCGTAGAGTGCCTCAAGACTTTGTATTTTCATAGAGATGTTGGATTGAGTGTAATTAAGTGCTGTGGCAGCTTTAGAAAAGCTACCTGTTTGGACGACTGTTCGAAAAATCGTTAAATCATTAATATTCATATGCCCTCCAGTTATCAATTTTATTGATACTTATTATAAAGAATTAGATCTATTTGTGATACCTAGATGTTCGATATAGTGAAATAGAAGGAGTGATGATATGCACAAGCAAACCGTACGCTATTTAATCGGGGGCATTTTTGCTTTAGTTATTGCTATGGGCATCGGACGTTTTTCGTATACGGTTATTTTACCTTATATGCAAGAAGCTTTTGAATTTAGCCGAGCGACAGCAGGTTACTTAGCAACGAGTAATTACTTGGGCTATTTGATTGGAGCCTGGGTGGCAGGCCGTTTACCAATAGGGAATAAACGTATTCTCTTTTTGCAAATTACCCTTGTTATCAGCATTTTAACAACAGCCTTCATGGGCTTTACAAGTGTAATCATCATTTGGTATTTATTACGATTTATATCGGGTGTTGTGAGTGCTTTTATTTTTGTTGTTATAACAAGCCTTATACTAGACCAGTTAGCCAGCAGTAGTCATATGCATCTATCGGGGCTGTTCTATAGTGGGGTAGGAATAGGGATTGCATTAAGTGCGGTAATTGTTTCACCAATCCAAGCTGTTTTCCATTGGAATGGAACTTGGATCGTATTAGCTTTATTTAGTATTGTATTGTTTGTCTTGATTGTACTATTCATTAAGCCTATTACACCAAGTAAACAACTAGTGGAAAGCCAGATAATTTCACAGAAAACGCCTCCTCAGTCTTGGATGAAATGGTTAATCATCGCTTATAGCTTAGAGGGGCTTGGCTATATTGTCACAGGCACATTTATTGTATCAATTGCACAGGAGTCGACAAGCTTTCATGGAGATGCAGCCTTTGTATGGTTTGTTGTGGGTGTTGCAGCAATTCCCTCATGTATCGTTTGGTCTAAGCTAGCACAGCGCTATGGCCATGTGAAAATTTTGCTCATCTCTATGCTACTGCAAGCGATAGGTATTGTTTTACCTGCGCTAGCTACAAATTCGATGACCCTTTATGCTAGTGCCTTCATTTTTGGGGCAACCTTTATGGGAATTACAACACTTTGTACAACATTAGCGAGGAAGCTTGCACCAATTAATAGTCATCAAATGATAGGGTATTTAACAGCTGGCTATGCGCTTGGACAAATGATTGGTCCATCCATTGCTGGAACACTTGCAAGTTACACAAATAGCTATCAGTATGCCTTAGTTGGGGCTTCCTTAGTAGTAATGCTGGGAGGATTATGTTTAATAGGTGGCGTAAAATATGAAGCGGCAACTAAATAAAAAAGTAAGTAAGGTATGATGCGCCTTACTTACTTTGAAATTAATGGATATCGCGTTTCTTAAAGTTACCACCACGAACTTCTGACACGTCAGAAATGACAACAAAAGCGCCTTCGTCGATGTCTTTAATAATCGAAACTAATTTATTTTCTTCCATACGGTTAATGACACAGTTTAAGATTTCTGTTGGTTCATTGGAGAAACCACCACGTCCATGTGTATAGGTAACACCACGTCCTAAGCGGGCTTGAATAGCGTCTCCAATCTCCTCGGATTTTCCACTAACCACACGAACTTCTTTTGATTTTTCTAAACCAACTTGGATTATATCGATAACATTTTTGGCAATATAGTAAGTTAACGCTGAGTAAAGAGCACTCTCTAAGCCAAAGATAAAGCTTGCCCCTATGAAAATAAAGGCATTGATAAATAATATAATATCGCCGACTGAAAATGGAATCTTACGTGACAATAGTACAGCTAAAACCTCTGAGCCATCTAAAGCGCCACCATTTCGTAGGACAATACCAATCCCCACACCAAGGAGCATACCACCAGATAAAACAATTAGGAGGGGATCATTTGGGCCTAAAATGGTTTTGACGTCATGTAAAAGCACTGTAGAAATCGATAAAGCTGCAATACCAGCACTACTCATTAAGGCAAAGGTTTTTCCAACTTGCTTGTAGCCGATATAAATGAACGGAATATTTAATACAAAGAGCAGTACGCCTAATGGGATACCGAAGAGGTGCGCACCCATAATACTAAGACCTGTTACACCGCCATCAATGACAGCATTCGGAATTAACACGGCCTCTAGTCCGTAAGCGGCTATAACTGCACCAATAATGATCATAATTAATTTTCGTATATTTTCTAGTGACTTTCCTTTTTTCATAAATCTTCTCCATTTCTCTACGTCAATAGTACCTAAGGTTTTGGAATAATATTTAAAGCAATTGTTTTAGTCTCCAAACCTTTATTTGAGTCGGTCATATTATAGTATTTAGTTAATAAATCGTTTAATTCATTTTCAAAGTTTTTGAATTGATCGTCTGTTAACGTTAAGTCGATTAAAGAAAAAGTTGCTAAATCTGTTGTGCTTTCTTTTTCATCAAGTGAATGCAAATAATTTTGATATTGAGATAGTAAAGCCAATTGATAGTAGGAAATATAATTTAATTTTTGCTTGGTTGTGAGTTGAGTCCAATCCTCCTTACTAAGTTTTGCTGCTCCTTCATTTAATGCATAAAACTTCTCTGTAACTGAACGAACTTTTCGCTCTTTCACAATTTTTATAATATTTTCATCGACTAAAATTTGGATATGACGATATAGAGTGGCTTGTGGTACATCTTTAATGACAGAAATCATCTCCAATGTGCTTAAACCCTCTTCTTTATTGTGCATCAGAGCTTGTAAAATTTTCATTCTCACAGGGTGCATTAATACCTCTGCTTTATTACGCATAAACCGATCCTCCTACCAGAAAATGAGATAGTATCAAGGGAAGCATTCAAATGTTATCAATTTGAGAACATTATCAAAAAATATATTATAGCGTTTTTTTAAAGATGTACAGTAAAAAGGTAATGAAATTTTTTCATTCTTTTGTTATCATTATTGATAATGATAATGAAAGGGGTTATAAAAAATGAAATTACACTATGGTTTTGAAGACTTAAATCAAATTGATTGGGCAAGCATATTACCCATTCTTTTACCATTTGTACTCGTAGGTTTTTTACTTATCACTATTGCACTAATAGATTTATATAAACACAGAGCTAGTAGAGAAAACATACTAATGTGGGCCATTATTATTTTGTTCTTTAATACAATTGGTTCTGTTCTATACTTCGTGATGGGTAGAAAGGATGTCAATAAACGTGCGCTTAGAAATTAAAAATATTACGAAAAAATTTAAACAGAAAACGGCAGTAAGTAGTTTTTCAATGGTGATAGATTCGAATGAATGTGTAGGACTTATTGGACCAAATGGGGCAGGGAAATCCACATTAATTCAGATCATTGCTGATATTCTTTATGCAGATGAAGGGGACATTGTACTTGATGGGCAAAAAATTTCAAAGATGAAAAATCATATTGGTTATTTACCACAGTATCCTAATTTCTTCTCGTGGATGACAGCATCTGAAACTTTAGCCTTTATGGGGACACTTTCGGGTATTTCGAAAGATCAATTACAAAAAGATATCCCGATTCTTCTGGAAAAGGTGGGCTTAGGAAAAGAAGCACATGCTCATGTTGGAACATTTTCAGGAGGTATGAAACAGCGTCTTGGAATCGCACAAGCTTTATTACACAAGCCAGCTTTCATCATTATGGATGAACCAGTTTCAGCCTTAGATCCAATCGGTAGACGTGAAGTGCTGAATCTATTAAAAGACATAAAAAAAGAAACGACCATATTACTTTCTACACATATTTTAGGCGATGCGGAGGAAGTTTGTGAGCGCTTTGTGGTCATTAAAAATGGTTACAAAATAGAAGATGCAACAAAATTAGAGTTACTTAATCGCTATCAAGATTCAGCTATCTTTTTAGCGGTTCAAAAGAAAGATGTTAAGTGGCTAACAACGATTGAACATTTACCTTATGTAAAGAGAATCGAAAATTGTGGGGATGGTTTTAAAGTATATGTCAATCACTTGGAAGAGGACGCCCATCGATTGCTCAAGTACGGATTGGATTCAAATGTACTATTTACAAAGTTTGATCTTGGCCTTCAAGAAAGCTTAGAAGAAATATTTTTAGAATTGGTGGTGTAATTTGAAGTGAATACATTTATCGCACTAAGTAAAAAAGAAATGAATCAAATGACAAAGGAATATAAAGTCGTTTGGCTACCAATCGTCTATATCCTTCTAGGTTTAACTCAGCCGATTACGATGTATTTTTTGCCTGCTATTTTACAATCAATGGGTGGTATAGAAGGGATTATAATTGATCCAACAATGGCAAAGCCAGGGGGAGAAGAAGTGCTTGCTTCAACCCTTAATTCGCAATTTGACCAATTAGGTATAATCATCCTTGCTATTGCAACGATGGGTATAATTCAAGGAGAAAAAGCCAATGGAATGATGGCCTTCATTTTAACAAGGCCAGTATCAATCACATCCTACTTAAACAGTAAACTCCTTACGCATTATGCTTTAGCTGTCCTATGTATTACGCTTGGCTATGCAATGTCTCTTGGCTATACATCTTATTTATTTACCTCTGTACCGATAACACGCGCATTGATAGCTCTAGCATTTTATTGTATTTGGCTGTTGTTTGTCATTACATTTGTTGCCATGATGAGTACATTTTTTAATAGTACACCATTTATTGCGTTAATTAGTATTGGTGTCTTATTTATTTGTCGTTTTTGTGCTGGCTTACATCCATTCTTAGATGTCATAAATCCAGCTAGTAATAGTTTGTATGCTACAACGATAATAATGACAGGTGACATTGAAAAATGGTATAGCTTTAATATAATTGTCACACTGTTACTTGTACTATTCATGATGGCTATCATGCATCATTTTATTGCCAAAAAGAAATTTTAATATGGAGGAAATCCTCGACAAATGAATGTAAAAGTAAATCGAAGAAGCAAAATTCCATATTATCAACAACTAACACAGCAGTTGCTTTTATCCATAGCGACTGGAAGCTTAAAAAAGGGGGACCATTTGCCTTCAATTCGCCAGCTAGCGGCACAAACAAACCTCAATCTGCATACAGTTCATAAAAGCTACAAAGAGCTTCAAAAAAAGGGGATCATCACCAATAAGCCTCAGTCTAGAGCATTTGTTATCGTAGATCCTAATAAAGCAACGACTATTTCATGTCACCAAATAGCTATGAAAGTGGAGCAATTATTGATAGAGGCTTATATTTTAGGCATGAAAAAATCTCAACTAAAAGAAATGTTTTATGACATTTTACAAAAGTATTATACGGAGAGTGAAAGAGATGGCTACTGATAACCTAGTGACCATCTCTTACTATTTTTATTAAATTAAATTAAAAACACAGCAACTATCGTTGTCACAATCAGTCCAATGACTACAGGAATTAAATTTCGTCTTGCCAGCTCAAATGGGCTGACATTACAAATAGCAGCTGCTGGGATTAATGCCCAAGGAATTAGTGTACCACCACCAACCCAAATCGCTGTGATTTGCCCTAAAGCTGTTAAAGTTGCAGTTCCTTCACCAATAGCATTACCGAACAAACTGCCAACAGAGCCAGCAAGAGAAATTCCTGAAAAGCCAGAACCATCTAATCCTGTAATAGCGCCAACAACTGCTAGCGTGACAACAGCAATTTCCTTTGTTAACGGAACTATTGCTGCAAGACCGACACCCAGATCATTGACAATCCCGTGTGAAGTAGCGGGGAGGTGATCTCCAAGAATTTGTGTAAAGCCAGCATCTCCAAGATAGAAGAAAGCAGCAATTGGAATTACGGGTCCGAAGACTTTAAAGCCGAATTGAAATCCTTGAATCAAATAACTTGTTGTCTTTTCTAACCCCGCTGATTTATGAGCAACCATACTAAGCAACAATAAAATAAAAACAGAGGTTCCACCGATTAAAGCCGTTGCATCGCCGCCCGTTAAATTGAATACCGACATAGCGATAACGTCTAAGATAAAGGCAATAGGAATAAGTACGGCGAAGAATCGTTTTTGCCCATTTGACAGTAAGTTTTCCGCAGTTTCTTGTTCACTATCCTCTTCCTCATGGTTGCCAGTATTTAAAAGTAGTGTTCCTCGTTTCATATCACGTCGTAAAAAAATATAAGCAACAATTGTCGTTACAACGCCCATGGTGATAACCATTGGAATACTGGCTGAAACAACATCTCCAACAGGGATACCAGCAGCATCAGCCGTTAATTTTGGAGCCCCTTGAATGACAAAATCACTAGATAAAGCTAACAATACACATTAAAAAGCGTATATGAATTTAAAGTTTTTCTGTTAGTAAAGCCCATGTTAAAGCAAAATAAGCATTTACGAAAATGAATTTTGTATTGAAACATATCATTCCTACGTAGAGGAAGAAGGAATGACAAAACTTTATTTGATATACAAATTTTGTATAATTTGGTATTGTATTAATATGCATTATCGGAAGTATGATAATTTTGCATAAATATAAATTAATGGTACTAGTATCATTTTGTTACAGAAAGGAAGGTGGTTCAATGGTTATGTGATATTTTTATAGAACATTTTACCTTATGTTGGATTTTTTAGTTGGATGAAAAATTTTTTTAGAAAGAAGGAATCTTAATGAAAATTAGACGGTCTTTAATATCTGGCCTAGCTGTTACCATGCTGTTTAGCGTAGGTTCAGTATCTTATGCTTCAAATGATACTCAATTATCTAATACCGAAGTAAGTGAGTATACAAACGACACCGACCTGACCTTAGAAAATGTGCCACAAAGCATAGACACTATTACGGGTATTGATTTGAGTAATGTTGTTGAGAACGCTCTTCAAGTGGAGAATATAACTGCATTAGAAAACGAGTTATCAACAGAAGCAACTAATGCTACTCCTGTTACAAAATCAACAATGAACCACGAAGCAGTTACAGATGATTATGTTCTTCCTAAGTCTTTTTTAGAAAACATTGACGCTGGTAAGGCTATGACTACATTCAAGGGTGACACTATTAAAAACAACGATACTGCGGGAATGAGCCGTGCTGTTGGCAACAATTCACCTGATACAGCTATATTTTTAGATGAAACATACTATGACCAACCTTTAAACGACTACATTATCGGGGACGGAGTGCCAAATTGGTATTATGTTTATGCGCCTACTACTTCAAAAATCAACTTTTATTTATCACAGGCTACAAACCAAGATACTGATGTATATGTATACAATCTGAATTTAACTACGGGCGTACTTTCGTTGGTAGATTATTCGATAAATGATGGGCAATTGTCCGAATCAATCGGTTATATGGCAGACGCGGGTTATTATTTCTTCCGTGTGGAGCCAAACGGTACAACAAATAGTAATGCTTACACCTTTTTGACAAATCTAAACAATACTTACGATCAGTATGAGAAAAACGACAGTCCAAATGACAATTTAACACTTTTCACTGGCAAAATGGATGTCAATGCAAATATTGATTTTATGTTTGATTCTGATTGGTACTTATTCAAACCATCAAGTGCAGGCAAACATTATGTTAGTTTAAACAATGTTCCGTCCGACGCTCAATATGCTTTTTACATTTATAATGAAAATTTGGGTAGTATGGGTAGTTTTTTAAGTAGCGGTAACGAATCCAGATGGTTAGAATTGGAATCGAATAAGAGCTACTACATAAGAGTGGAATCCTATGATGGTAAATATACTCCACAATCTCCATATAATGTTACCGTAGTCAAAGCACCTCCTGCACCTCCGTCTATTACTGCTGATACCTATGATGTTTATGTAAACGGACAAGCCATTGATATTAAATGGGAATATCAATTTGCTTCAAAACCTAATAATGGATATTATTCAAGAAATGAAAGTACCTTGTTAAACAGGAACGGCACGTCAACAATTGGTAATGTATATAAAGGTACATTTAAAGGTTTTAACAAAACCATTCAAAATGCTTTGTTGATAGAAGCGAATTACGTTGGGTTTTACGATTACATGTATCGATTTGGCAATATTACTGCCCCATCAGGCGAGCCTACCAGAAATCAGTGGCACTATTCGGATGGGACATATGCTAATATCGGCACTTTTATTTACAATATCGACACGGGTAAAATCGAAGATAACTTAGGAAGTTACCCTTATTCATATCGTGGGGTAGATTGGAGCTTCAATGCAACCCAACAAATAAAAAGTCGGTAAGGGTTTTTTGTAACGGATCGCACTATATAACAGAAATATGCAATAACATGTTATATAAGTATTGAGCGTACGTTAGAATGACATCCTATAAGAAAAATTTTAAAGACTTCACAAAAAGGTGATCCCAAACCATTAATCTTAAATGGTTTGGGATTTTTGGGTCTTCAAAAAAATTTTTAATTTTTTGTGTTGCTATAAAGCTTTTCAAACAAAGCGAAATGCGACTCTTTTCAGACAAAACATAACAGATTTAAGTAATAGGACAAATCTTATTATTCATACTATATTTTGAACCAAATTTTACATCCAAGAATTTTGTTGTTAAGCCCTTTTGAAATTAAAAGGAGGATGAATATGAAAAACAACAAAGTAACAAAAGCGCCAGAAATTATTATCACGAAAGCAAAAAATCCGAATTATAAAGCAGTAGCCCAAGCACTAATTAAATATGCTTCAAAAAAATAAAGACACAATCCCTTACATGGATGTGTCTTTTTCTATTAATTCAATTGAAAATTTATCGTCAGTATTAATTAAAACAATTTTTTCAAAAAGTAGACTAAACTGTCTATTTTGCTCTTCAGTTTCAATACCTTCGTATGTTGTTAAAAAATCTAAAGCTTTTTTCTTCAGATCAACAGTGCTTTCTTCACTCATTGTTTCTAATCTATTATTTGTTTCTATAAGTAAAGAATTTAATTCTTTCAATTCTTTTTCTAATTGTGGCATTATCTTCACATATTTAGTTTCTTTTAGGATACCTTTAATCAGAAACATATCAGTATTTTCGATTTCTTCTTCTTTTTCTTTTATCTTCTGATTTAACCTTTTTATATCTTGCAGGATAGCAATTTTTTTATCATTAGTATTATAAATTGGAGCGTTTAAAATTTCTTCTCTAATAGCCTCTTTATATTTATTAATAGCTTTATAAAAATAGGGCAATAAGAAGTTCAAACTAACAGATTTATGAGGACACTTATGTTCAAAGTTCTCACCATATGAATTTTTACAATTACTGATTTGATAAGAAATGATACCTTCTTTATTTTCATATGATTTATGGATGGGTAAGCGATGCCCACAAATACCACAATATATCAATCTGTCTAAAGGTGTGTTTATTTTTGTGTAACGTATGCCTTGTTTATTTCTTGAACGAGAATCTATCATCTTTTTAATTTTATGATACTCTTCTATAGTCATCAAAGGTTCGTGAGTATCTGTTATAATAACGTCTTCTCCAAACATTTGACTATGGTAATGTGATTCCCCTAAATACACTCTATTTTCAAAGAGTCGAGTAATTGTAGTAGCAGCTTTGAATTTTTTCCCCTGCTTTGTAGTATATCCTCTTAAATTTAATTCGAGTATAACTTCGTTAATTGTAAAACCCTCAATAATCTTTTCAACGATCAATCTAAACGCTTTACTTTCAACTGGGTGCGGTAGTAATTTATTTTTCACTTTTATATAACCAAATGGAATTTTATTTACATATGAACCATTTTTAGCGGTTTGAAGCTTTGTTTGATTCATACGGTGGGCATAGTTATGTAATTCGTGTTCATTCACTGCACCACGTACAATATTTGCCAAAAATTGCGTTCTATCATTGGGGTTAATAATGCCTTCTCTATCAGAAAAAATCACTATGTTAGTGCCCTTTAAATCCTCATATACGTTCGTTTGTTCATATACAGTACGATACAGTCGTGATTCTTCTAAAACTACAATCATATCATGCTGGCCTTGTAAGCAAGCATTTAACATTTTTCTATATTCTATACGGTCTAGTTTAGTGGATTTAGCAACAAAATCATTATAAATGACATAATCACTAATTTCGTTCTTTTTACAAAAATCCAATAATCTTTGCATATTGGATTCTAAAGTTTCTTCTTCTGTTTTACCTTTTTTCTTTTTAGACTTCCTTAAATACAACGCTTTAGGCTTATTAGATTGAAGTATGACATGTTTTTCAAATGGTCTATACACAAATAAACCTCCTGTTAGTCCACGATAGGTGATTATTTCTAAATTCTTTAGAATAGTGAACTTTTTCACTCGATAACGCAATACCATGCCCAAATAAGTTCATCGCCATGGCAACCCCCAGTGCTGGGAGGCCCGCCCGAATCGCAACAGGCAAGAGCACTGCTCCTAATAGCGCTACTGCAGGTGATGGCCAGAAAAACCAAGAAATAAACATCATTAAGAGTCCAATCGTCCAATAAGCGAGTGCGGGTGTTTTAATGATCTTTGTGAAAGGGGCTATCATAACCTCATTAATACCGGAAGACATCATGACCCGACTCATCGCCACGATAATCGAAATAATAAGAATCGTTGATAGCAGCTCAGTTATGGCATAAATAAAGCTGTTAAACACACCACTTATGGACGAGGTAAAATCACCAGTTGCAACAATCGCTAGCATAAAGATGCCTACTACACAAATGAGGGTGGTATCACGACGTTTAACCATAAATCCGATGATGAGCACAATAAAAACCACATAAATCCAATGGAGAGCTGTGAATTCAATCCCCATACGTTTCCCCCTCAATATTCTGATTCTATAGAATATGAAGAGAAAAAAAGAAGGTGATGATTTTAAAAAATTTTAATCTAGGTGAAAAGCAGTCTGAATTATTGGTAATTTAAAAATTTTCTGAGTAGAACAACTAATCATGAAAGGAGAGGAATTAGAGTTAATGTACTAACTTTAAACGAGTAAAGGGAAAGCTATAATCAGTTCTATTGACTTTATAATCTCAACAATTTATTATATAGACCAGTCATTATAATTCTGGAGGGGAAAATGCCTAGAAATCAAGAAAGTAAAATGAAAATTTTATCGACCGCGTCAACACTGTTTCAAAAACAAGGGTACCATGCTACTGGATTAAATCAAATTATTAAAGAGTCGGGTTGTCCAAAAGGTTCGCTTTATTATTATTTTCCTGAAGGCAAGGAGCAATTAGCGACAGAGGCAATTAACAGAACAAAAGATTTTGCTGCTCAAGCGTTGAGAAATTTATTTTCACAGCAGGATGATGTAATAAAAGCTTTAGAGTGTTTTTTTGGTCAATGTTTAAGCTTTAATCCAAAAATTGCACATGATGGAATTCCACTAGCACTTATTTCTTTGGAAACTTGGCATATGAGTGAGCAACTTCGTTTAGCATGCAAGAATGCCTATGAAGAACTTATCATGATAGTAAGAGAAAAGTTTATCCAGTCAAATTGGCCCCCTGAGGAAGCTACAGAAATGGCATATTTAGTTTTTAGCATGATAGAAGGTGGTAGTATTATCGTACTCACTTACAAATCAAATGAGTCACTTAAAAGAATCTGTAAAAGTATCATAGAATTAATAAAGTTAAAGCAAAAGGAAATTCGCACGAATCTTAGAAATGAGCTTTAATCTCTCGTAAAGTTCGAAAGGAGGAAGTAGGTAAATGCCATTGGATAACATTTCAAGTAACTTATAGTACAAAATAAGGAGTGCTTGAAATTTGCTAAAATCATATATTCATTCATTTTTAAACTCAAAAGACGAGGGATTTAGTGGAAATATCATAGTGGTTGAACAAGGAGAAACAATATATAAAGAATCATTTGGAAAAGCCAATTATGAATGGGATATACCAAATACTGCTATTACAAAGTTTCGTATTGGATCTGTAACTAAAATCTTTACTGCCATTGCAATTTTAATATTAGTTGAAGAGCAAAAGTTGCAGTTGCATAATACTGTAGATAATTTTATTCCTAATTTTCCAAAGGGTGACCAAATTATGATCGAACATTTATTAACTCATACATCTGGCATTGGTAATATTACTGAACAACCTGATTTTTTATTAAAATCTTATCAGTTACAATCACCAGATGATTTAATAAATTGGATTATTTCTTGTTCATTCAAATCTATACCAGGGAAAGAGTTTAATTATTCTAATTCAGGATACATTGTATTAGGTAAGATTATAGAAATGATAAGTGGTTTAAGGTATGAAGAATTCCTTAAACAAAAGATTTTTCAGCCTTTATCGATGTTAAACACTGGTCTTGATTATAACGTGGCTATTCAAAAGTATAAAGCAAGCGGTTATGAGTTAGAAAAAAATAATATTTATCATGCTAGTTTCATCAATATGTCTAACACCTATTCAGCTGGAGGGTTAGTTTCTACAGTAGAAGATTTACAATTACTTGATGATGCAATTAAAAATAATTGTTTATTATCGAAAACTATAACAACTCAGATGCTTTCACCAGGTCGTTTTGGCAACGGATATGGATGGAACATTACTAAGACAAAAAAGAATAATACGCTCATTTTTCATCATGGGGGGATTAATGGTTTTACTTCCTCCTATTTAAGATTGATAGAAAGTGACGCAACAATTATTGTTTTAAGTAATATATCAACATTGTTAACATCAACTGTTGCCAATGAAATTGTTAGTTATATAGAGAATAGAGGCTAGGGGCACAGACCCTTTTTCATTTAAAGCTATTAAACTAGTACATCATCATATCATATGAGAAGAAACACAATAACTTCTTAGGAGCTATGCCTAAGTCTTTTTGAAATAGTGTTAATGAAAGAAAAGTTATATATGTTCCTTTGGTTGCATTTCGGTATGCAAAGTGTTGGTAAGCCCATATGAATTGCAACAGATAAGCTTAGTGGCTCACAAAGCGCGACAGCCGTTAATGACCCAAAAACCTAGAAATATACATCATTAATAGACAAATCGCCCAAACTTTATGGTCTAATCAATACCCAGAACAATCGAATCAAATCACTATAAAATGAATGGCACACAAATTGTGAGACAATAACTAGCAATTTGTGTGCATTTTTTATGGGTTAGTATTGAGTAACTCATATCGCAAATTATCTCCATATACCAATCTGATCAACTTAACACCATCTTTTTTGCATTTATAAATTTTCTCTTAAAAGGTACTTGATATTATTTAGTTACCTACCCAAAACAAGATATTTGAAAGAAATGAGTTTATAGATTAAAATACTTTTATAGATTATCGATAATCTATAATCCATAATATATAACGCTTTTAGCTAATCACCCTATACACTGAACTATGTTAAAATAAAAGGATATAAATTTATTGGAGTGGTTTAATGGGGTTTGATGAAAATTCAATTTCAAAAAAAACAATTTCTGAGCAAATAGCTGAACGATTATTATTCCGCATATTTTCTGGTTACTATGAACAAGGTCAGCGCTTAATAGAGGCAGAAATTGCAAAGGAGTTACAAGTAAGTCATGCACCTGTCCGTGAGGCCCTTTATCTTTTACAAAAAGATGGGGTAGTTGAAAAAGTACAACATAAAGGTGTAAGAGTGAAGATTATAACGGATCAGGAATTAAAGGATTATTTGGAAGCGCTTTATCATCTATTGGATATTGCACTCACTAAGTGTGAATCTAAATGGACTGCCGATTTGCAAAATGAGCTATTATTTCGATTTGAAGCTATGAAACAAAGAAAGTCTGCTGAAAATATTTATGAATATGTTGTTTCGTTTGCCCACTTGTTACAATTGTTTTTTGATGTTACAGGAAATATTGCTATGCTACGATTCTTTAAAGAAACAATATTTGTTACAAATGTAGCTGCACAAACCAAATGGAAGATGAATCTAGTTGAATCCTATCATATGTCCATCAATACTTTTATCAAGTGTATAGAAGTGTCGGATTTTGATCATGCACGAGTAGCTATTAAGGATGTTATTTTATGGTACCAATTTAAATAATTTTATGGGGGTAACATAAATGAAAGCTGCAGTTTGGCATGGTGTGAAAGATATTAGAGTTGAAGAGGTTGAATTACGCGCTTTAAGAGAAGAAGAAGTGAAAGTAAAAGTAGCGTGGGCTGGTATTTGTGGAAGTGATTTGCATGAATACGAAGAAGGTCCGGTTTTCGTACCAGTTGATGAAAAAGCTGAATTAACAGGTGAAGTGGCCCCACTTACAATGGGACATGAATTTGCTGGTATCATCGAAGAAGTTGGCGCTAAGGTTACTGACTTTAAGGCTGGGGACCGAGTTGTCATCAATCCTACATTAACATATAGAAATAAACATGAAGAAGTCGATCGTTATGATGGATTTAACTTCATCGGTTTACATGGAAACGGTGGATTTGCAGAATATGTTAATGTCCCTGTAACGAATATACATCGTTTAGCAGATAACTTAACATTACAAGATGGTGCACTAGTAGAACCAATGGCTGTTGCTGTACAAGCTGTCAAAGATGCAGGGGTTACATTAGGTGATTCTGTTGCTGTATTTGGAGCTGGACCAATTGGATTATTAACAGTAATCGCTGCAAAAGCATCAGGTGCTAGTAAAGTTATCGTATTAGATTTATCCGATGATCGATTAGAAAAGGCAAAAGAATTAGGTGCAACCCATGCTATTAATTCAGGTAAAGAAAATCCTGTACAAGCAGTTCGTGCGATTGTTGCAGATGGGGTTGATGTATCCTTTGAGGTGGCAGGAGTTGCTCCTACCTTTAAACAAGCAATTGATGTAACAAAACCTCGTGGTAACATGATGATTGTGTCGATTTTTGCAAGACCAATCGAATGGAATCCAATGCAACTTACAAACACAGGTGTTAATGTATTATCATCCATTGTTTATACACCGTCAATTTTCCAAAGAACAATTGATGCAATGAGCGCTGGTCAACTAAATCCACAAGGAATCATCACAAGTCAAATTGAACTAGATGAGATTGTTGAAAAAGGATTCAAAACGTTAACAAATGACAAAACACAATCTAAAATTTTAGTCGAAATAAGCGGAGAAAAATAAAATTGAGAGGAGTATGGCTGATGACAGCCATGCTCTTTTTTTATAGTCTGGAGGCGTATGGAGCTTAAGAAAAAATGACAAAAGGAATCGAGAATGAACTTCTCGACTCTTTCAGTAACTTAATCTCTTTCCCTAGCTCTCTGTGTGTCTCTAATATTCTTTTGAACCGTGATGGATGCAAATAAACTTAGAACAAATGACATACCATAGAACCCTTTTTCGCTTAAAACAATACTTCCAGCATTATATAACCCAATGCCCATTAATGAAATAGATACAATAAGTGCAACCCAGCTAATACCATAATAAATACTAGTAACTGGTATTCCCTCTTCTTTATCTCTTACTGCTTTTTGTAAGGATATTGCTGAATAGAGTCCAAATATTAAAACAGCTAGGTAATATCCTTTTTCGTTTAGTTGCATCGTTGCATTAAACAAGCCTATAAAATATGCCGTAACACCTACTAACAATGCGCCCCAGGAAGCCCCCTTGAAAGCAGCAGTTGGTTCCCCCTCTTTTCTTTCTACTTTAACTTTCGGATCAGGCTGCTTTTCCTTATCTAATGAAGCCTCATTTTGATTAGACAATATCTTTCTCCTCCTTCTATCACTGTATAAAAACATTCTATCATTCTACAGGGAGGTTATGAGAATAGAAATTTTTCTAAATCTCTCTCTTCAATAATAATTTGGCTGTTATTTTTACTGGAATATAGAGTTAATATGGCTTTCTTAAATCTGAAAGCACTCTTATCATTCCTTGGTCAAATTGTGTTCTACACCGAGAACAAATTTTTCCTGTGATTTGCTGCAATTCTTTTGAACAGATAAGAGCTAGGTGTATAACTTTTTTTCATATTATTCAAATAGACAGCTGAATATGTTAGGTGTATATGTCTGCCTGTTGTTGCTATGTCTACCGCTTATTACGATTCGTGCCACCGATGAAAAAATAATTGAAATGGTTGATAAAGCTGTGAATACCACCGTTTATAGATTTAATTAAATCGCTAGTCCGATCACTTAGAAAGCGATTGCGCCACTGTAACCAACTTTTTTACTCCTTCTCTTAGCTGTTTTTCGTTTGCATAGGAATAGCTTAAACGTATCCAAGAGGATAATTGTTTTAATGGATCACAAACTTGACCTGGCACAAAGGAGATCGATTGTTCGATGCTTCTAGATAATAATAATTCAGTTGGAAGATCGTCTGGGAGCTGTACCCATAAATTTAGACCGCCTTTTGGACTGTTCCATCGCCAGCCTGTTACAGCTAGCTCTTCCTCCATAATTTCCTTTCGAATCTGTAGGGCAATCCGGATTTTCTCCAAATGTTGTTGCAATCTTAGTGAGGAGAAGTAATGGAGAAAAATTTTTTGATTGAGAAGTGGTGAGCCATTATCAGCTAGCGATTTTTCTGTTAATAGTGATTTCATTAATGATGATGGACAAATAACAGTTGCAATTCTCAAACCAGGAGAGATGTATTTGCAAAAGCTTCGGATATAAATGACTGTCCCAACACTATCAAATGTATAAATTGGAGGTGGTGGGGCTTGGTCAAAATAAATGTCGTGATAGGCATCGTCTTCTATTATTAGAAACCGATAGTGCTCAGCTAATTCCACTAATCTTTTGCGCTGCTCGACAGAAATCGTATAACCAGTTGGATTATGGAAGGTAGGGTTGAGATAAAATAGGCGTGGCTTGTATTTTTTAATATAGTATTCGACCTGTTCTAAATCGTAGCCCTCAGGGTGGATATCCACCGTAACTATCTGTGCTCCTTGTGCTTTAAAAATATCAATCGCAGCACTATAGCTTGGACGTTCAAATAAAACGACGTCTCTTGGCTTAATAAAAGCTTGAGCAATTAAGTGAATGGCTTGCTGTGAGCCAGACGTTATTAACAGTTCATCTGCACTCAAATGTGTTTTATAGTGGTTGATAAAATATTGGGTCAGTGTCTCACGTAGCTCTAAATCACCTTGCACCGTTGAGTAGGTTGCCAATACTTTCGGATATAGGTCAAACACTTCCTTCACGTAATTTGAAAAATAGTGATTAGGCAAAAGATTGGGATCAATCAATGCCTGAGAAAAATGATAGGAAACAGATGGCTGATGGATTTCTGATAAATGATTTTTTTTTACGTATGCTGAAACAATGGGATTGTCCTGATCTAAACATTCAATATATTTTGTTACAATTGATTGGACAAAATAGCCTGATTTATCTTTTACATAAACTTTGTCATGCTGTTTTAATAGTTGATAAGCTTTTAATACCGTTAGCCGATGGACATTCATTTCAGATGCTAATTGCCGGACGGAGGGAAGCTTTTCATGTTCTTTCCATTCTTTACGCTCTATTCGGTCCAGTACATCATCATAGACTTTCTTAAAAAGATAATCTTCATTTTGATTTACTTTGCCCACATCGATTCCTCCTATTCAAACCGATTGTACCACGAACCAAATTGATCTGTTCTATCCTTTTTAATCTGTTCTATCCTACTTCTTTTATGATAGAAAAAGAGGAGGAGTTTGATATGGTAATGATTAATTATTTCTTTATGTGTTTGATTTTTGGGACAACATTTTTAGCAATTAAAGTTGGTGTTGATGCAGGAGTTCCTCCGTTTTTATCAGCTGGTCTTCGTTTTTTCATTGCCGGTTTACTACTATTTAGTTTTATGGTTTGGCGCGAAAAAACGACAATCCGGTTATTATTTCGAAAAGAAATGTTTTTTACAGGAGTGGCCTTAACCTTTGGAACGTTTGCCACATTATATTGGGCAGAACAGTATGTGACATCTGGAATCGCAGCTGTCTTATCTGCTACAGGTCCAATGATGATTATTGTTATTCAGACATTTATATTGAAGCAAAAAGGAGACCGAAAATCATTTATTGGTTGTGTTGTCGGAGTCATTGGTGTTACGTTCTTAATCTTACCTAGCTTTGCAATGGAGATTAGTCCCTTCTGGATGGTTGGTTGTTTCGCTATTATTTTAGGAGAAGTTTTCTACGCATCTGGAACGATTTATACGAAGCATATCATCCAAAAATTTGGAACAACATCTCCAATTGCTTTAAATGCAGCACAAATGATGCATGGAGGTATTTTATTAATCATTTTGTCACTTTTTACTGAGAACATTCAGCTTCATTATCTTTTAAGTCCAGCTTCAATTGGTTCTCTTTTTTATTTGATTATTTTTGGTTCAATGATTGGTCACAGCATTTATTATTGGCTTGTGTCACGAACAAATCCTGTTTTTCCGTCCACATGGCTGTATATCTCACCAGTAATTGCCGTTATATTAGGTGTTACCTTCTATCATGAATATATTTCGTGGTTAACAGGAATAGGTACTCTGACGATTATTGTTGGAACGATTCTAGTCAATTTTGAAACATTGAGAGAGTTGCTTTGGCGGAAGAGGACTGTTCTTCAGGATATAAAAGAATAATAAAATCTAATCATAAAGGGGAAGAAATGATGAAAATTTCTAGGGGAGTAGAGATTCTGGAGCTTAAATTTAACGGAGCCTTCATTCATCCAACGCTTTTATGGGATCAGGAGATGGCTGTTTTAATTGATACTGGATGTTCAGGCCAAATGGGAGATTTACGTAAGGCAATGGAAGATGTAGGCGTGTCGTTCAACCAATTAAAAGTTGTGATTTTGACACATCAGGATATCGATCATATAGGCAGTCTTCCTGAAATATTGCAAAATTGCGGTAGTCATATAAAAATTTATGCGCACGAACTAGATAAGCCTTATATTCAGGGGGATTTACCGCTTTTGAAAGACGGGCACATAGAGAATCCACCCAAGGGGAAAGTGGATGAGACCTTGAAAGACGGTCAAGAACTACCATATTGTGGGGGAATACGAGTTATCCATACGCCAGGACATACGCCTGGCCATATTAGTTTATATTTGAAGCAAAGTAAAACGCTTGTTGCCGGCGATTCGATGTATAGTGTAAATGGTATATTGGGAGGGATTCATGTTCCAACCACTTTAGATATAGAGGTTGCTCAACAATCTTTAAAAAAATATGTAGACCTAGACATTGAATCGGTGATTTGTTATCACGGAGGATTATGCACGGTGGATATTAAAGAGCAGATACAAAAGCTTTGAATCTTAAAAATATTGATTAAAGATGAAGGTTCCTTAGAATTCCAAGTATTGGGAGGCAGCATGCAAGAGTATCACCACTAACACTAGTCAAAGGCTTGTCAAACATCTATTTTATTGTGAGCCAGGTCATGTTATAATGAGGCACTTAAGATACTTAAGCTCTTTTTATAACGGATGCCAAGAAAAGCCTCCGCGGAACGATTAAATATGGAGGTGTAAGGAAATGAATAAACGTTGGACGATTGGTGAAATTCAGAAATTTGTTGAGAACAATTCAGAAAGTAAGTTGCTAACGACTGAATACCATGGTTTTTCTCAAAAGCTACTATTTAAATGTGCATGTGGTACTAACTTTGAAAAAACATTTACGAAATTTAAAAATAAAAACCAACGAAAATGCGATATATGCCAACCGCCAAAAGAGTCACGTTAAACGTTTGCGGCCATTCTAATAATAGTAGTAAACAGTAAAAACATCTCACTTCTATGTTCTTTATAGAGGGGGATGTTTTTTTGATTGGATTATTACAGTATAAGATTTATGCTGAAGGAAATTGAGATAAAACATTCAATTTAACATTCTTTATTAATGAAATACAAAGATAAAAGCCAAACTCTTGAAACATGTGGGTTTTGGCTTTTTTATCATTTGTTAAAATTAGGTTTTCCTCTACGAGAGGATTCATTATTAACGAAAAAAAGATTGTAAAATAACAATCTGTGATATATATTGGAGATTATGATTTTTTTCGACATCTCAAAATCATAAACAAAATTTCATCAAGACAAGTTTTGAGAGGGAAGTGAATAATCAAGATGTATCTTTATCCCCTATTAGTAGTGATTGCAGCTAGTAGTTTTGGTATCGTTTCAACTATTATAAAACTGGCAATGCGTAGTGGCTTTTCTGTATCTGAGGCAGTTACAAGTCAGTTTTTTATCGGCTTTTGTATAGCAGTATGTATTTCCTTAGTTACAAATAGATCAAATTTTAGCTTTAAAGGCGTTAAAATCCTTCTGTTTGCAGGCATGTTAACAGGGTTAACAAATATTTTATATGGTCATTCTTTAAACTTTTTGCCTGCTTCCTTGGCAGTAGTATTACTGTTCCAATTTACATGGATTGGTATGCTGATTTCTTGTATCACAAAACGGCAATTTCCAAGTAGAATTGAATTCATCTCTTTAATTATATTAGTAGCTGGAACCATACCAGCTGCAGGCATAATTGATGTTGATTTGTCTCAAATACCTTTTCAAGGGTGGTTATGGGGTTTAGCAGCTGCTCTTTGTTACTCCTTATTTTTATATGTAAACGGAAAGACAACCGCAAGTATGACAACCTCTAATCGCTTAGTATTGGTTTCTTTCTTCGCTTTCATGACGACTGCGGCTTTTCAGTCTCCAGAAATTATTTGGAATGGCACTTTGTTTAACGAAGGACTGTGGATTTATGGTTTAGCATTGGGGTTATTTGGCATGATTATACCAGTTTTCTTATTCACAATTGCAGTGCCTAAAGTGGGATTAGGTATGTCATCCATATTGAGTGCTGTTGAATTGCCAATCGCGGTGATGGTATCAGTTATCCTCTTAAGCGAAACGGTTACAACTTTGCAAATAGCAGGTATTGTCATAATCGTTATCGGTATCAGTTTACCAACTTTGCTTGATAGAGATGGATTGTTAGGAAACGTTAAGACTAAATATAAAAAATCCGACAAAGTAGCAAAAGGATCTTCGATTTGAAGATCCTTTTTTTCATGTCAATTAAGCAATGTCATAGCAAAAGAATTATTGGGTCCTTTCTGTATTTATTTAATGACGTACTATTTTTTTGTTCATACGCTGTTCATATTGTTGTCATAGGCAGTACACCTTCATTGTATAAGCTATCCTTAGCGGTTTATAAAAGTAGCCGAGATAGATTGATAGGGTGAAGAGTATGAAAGGGAGGTGTGGCACGAGAAGAAAGGAAAATACAGTTATCGCTTGCTGTTCTATACCCTCGTGTCAATATAATGAAAAAAACGATAACCTTTATAAGTAAAATAGTAGTAGGTTTAATTATAGCCATATTACTTTTATTAGCGGTTGTTTTCCTTGTTCATATTGTTTGTAGCAAAATGGAGCAAGGAAAACTAGAAACTTATGGTCAGTCTGTCACCGTAGATGGGAAAAAAATGAATGTCCTTATCCAGGGAGAAGGAGAAGAAACTGTCGTACTCTTACCTGGTTATGGAACAGCAGCACCAGCACTTGATTTTCAACTACTAGTAGATGAACTATCTCCATTTTACAAGGTTGTAGTCATTGAGCCTTTTGGTTATGGATTAAGTGCTCTTACGGAAAAAGAAAGAAGCACTGAGAATATTGTTAGTGAAATCCATGAAGCATTACAGCGTCTTCAAATTGAGCGTTATATTCTAATGGGTCACTCCATTTCAGGCCTTTACGGATTGGATTATGTGAACAAATATCCAAACGAAGTAAGTGCATTTGTCGGGCTGGATAGTAGTGTTCCAACGATAAGTGAAAGAAAGATTGAATCTTCAGTAATAACTACTTTAAAACTACTAAAAAAATCAGGTTTAGCTAGATTGCAGGTGAAGCTTAGCGATGACCCATATGCTGAACTACCCTATGATGAGAAAACAAAAGAACAAATGAAAATTCTTAAGCACAAAAATATGTATAATCTCAGCCAGTTAAATGAAGCTGAAATGATGTATGCTAACTTTAAAGCGGCTGAAAGTTTAACATTCCCCAAAAATCTTCCAGTTATTTTCTTTATACAAGAGAAGCATCCAGTAACGGACAGATGGATACCAGAGCATAAAAAACAAATAGCTAATTCTGTCCATGGGAAAGTGATGACATTTGAAGGGGATCATTACTTATATCGTACAAAAGCAAAAGAAATCGTTGAAGACTTTAGAGAATTTATGAAAGAGATAAAGTGAATGTTCTAAGAAAGATTTTTCATTTCTAAATGGAAAAAACAGATTTCATTATTGTATTGCTTAATAGTGAAGTATTTTGTGCATATGAGCAGCAAGCATATTATTATAGACCTAATTATTAACAAATAACCAGGCGCTCAAATGAGAACCTGGTCTTTTTTTGTGAACCATATGTTTTAATCCCAATGTTTAGATCTCAGAGCGGAAGTTATTTCCAAGGTTGCTACCCAAACCAAAATAATGACGAAAATTATAAATTAGTGGACTCCATTTATTTGGATCAATATGATTTTCGTCAATAATTATTTCTTCGTGGGCATGTACTTGTGTCGTTTGGGTCTCGACGATAGCAAAATTAGGAGAATAATCTGGAATGCGAATATGTTTTACCTTTGCTTCGATTTGAATAGGACACTCCATAATTCGAGTAGGAATAACCGTTGTGGACTCAATAGGTGTTAAGCAACTAAGATCATATTTCTCTTTTCTAAATGTAAAACCGATCTGTTTTTTAAAATCTGGAACTGGATTTTTTCCTGTGTAAGGAGCTAACTGTTCCACGTTTTCCCAGAGAGAGGGGTCTGGGATATTTATGACACATGCAGGATGATGTTCTAAGTTTTCAATTGCCTTTCCTCCAAGACCAATCCCTAAAATAATGCAGTCTCCTAATACCCAAGAAGAAGATAAAGGGCTAATATTTACTGTTCCATCCTCATTTAACGTACTTAGTAAAATTACAGGAAATCCATAATATAAAATTTTAGGATTTATTTTTTTTGTATTTGGCATTTGTTTTATTATTTTCATTTTTAGTTCCTCCCATAAATGTTTTCACTGTCAGACTCATTGTAAAATATAAACATTTCGACGTTCATCGAAGTGTTGATTACAAAATTGATACTTCAATCTATAATGTTGAGCAAAGGTATAGTTTCAAGTCTCCCTATTGCGAAAGTCCTGAAAGTAACCAGTCCGACGCTTGATCATTTTGTACAAACTTATGAAGAAAAATTGTTACAAGTAGTAGCTTTATCTGAGAATCAAAGGCTTTCAGAAGCCTTCCAAATAAAATCTTTCTCACAAGAAATAGAGATAATTTGCAAGAAATTGCTTTTAGGAAGAGGACAAAAGATAGAGAAATGAAATGAGTGAGGTTGATGGATCTTTGGGTATAAGAGGGAGGCTTCAACTTAATTGACAATGATAATCGTTATCGATAAGGTAGGGGTAGGCGAGAGCCGTCATCCCTACCTTTTTATATTTTTAGTAATGAATAAGATGAAAACTATAATTCAATCCAACTACCGAGGACTACACCTTGAAAAAGCAGTAACTTATTGTGGTACGTGCAGTTTGCTGTATGACAAATATTGGTTTTCCAAACGAATGATTATTGAAATGAGGTATATAAGTATGAAAATCGACGTAAATCAGCTTGCAGAGCATTTAGCAAACACTCCTTTCCAAGTAAAGGGAATCTATCGATATTCTAGAAATACAGGTGTACCTTCCGCTGATTATACAGATTCTTTTCCAGGATTTGTTTTTCCCCTTTCTGGAAAAATAGAATTTCAATTTAATGGGACCCCTTACATCTTTTCGCCAGGAAAAGTTGTACATGGGGGAGCGAAGATGAAATTAAATCAAAAAAATTTTGATGATGCAAATTGGGAATATATTCTGGTTTTGTACAGGATATGTACGGAGAATTTAGCAGAGACAAGCTTTTCACATCAGCATTTTGAATTACCGATAGGACAATCTCCTCGTCTAATCGAGTTAATTATGCGTCTATGGCATGTATATAATCAGCGTGGAGGTATATCAATGTTTCAGACAGAAATGCTATTTCGTGATGTACTGAATGAAGCATTATTATGTGTGGCTAATCGACAGAATAGCTGTGCGTCACACACTCTATTCGAACGAATAACTACTTATATTCATGAAAACTATCATCAAAGCCTTTCCATTACCTCTCTTGCCGAACAATATAACGTTAATCGAAATCGATTATCTTATATATTTAGAAAGCATGCAGGGTTGGGTCCAGCAGAATATGTATTAAACTATCGTATAAACATGGCTCAAAAAATG
Source organism: Lysinibacillus sp. OL1 (assembly GCF_004332175.1). NCBI lineage: Bacteria > Bacillati > Bacillota > Bacilli > Caryophanales > Bacillaceae > Lysinibacillus > Lysinibacillus sp. OL1. The sequence goes on from NZ_SJDS01000001.1 coordinate 182,508, forward strand.
CTATTTACAAGTGATGTGCCTGTACAACAAATTGCAGAAACGGTGGGAATTACTGACCCCTTTTATTTTAGTAGAGTATTCAAGAAGCAATATGGTATCTCTCCTACTGAATATCGAGATAAGTTCATCAATAATCCATGCTAAGTTCACCAAGCATCCATTCTCCGCCAAACATGACTTTACTATACTAAGTGTATATCAGAGATTTTATGTTGGAGGAATTTCAATGCAAAAGATTAATGGACTGCTATTTTTAATGCTACTACTAGCAGGTATATTGGGAGGTTGTCATAAATCGCCTGCCGAAAGTAAGGGGTTAACTACAGAAGACATATCTTCATCAGCAGCTAATGTAGAAGAAACTGCTTGGCCTAGAACAATTAAAGATGCCCTAGGTAAGGAATTTGTCATCGAGAAAGAACCAGAAAAAATTGTTTCATTATGGTATTTTTACCCTGAAATTTTAGTTGCATTAGGTGAGCCACCTACAGCTTCTACTGATAAAGAATATTTATCCACTTTGTCTTATTTAAACGGTAAGCTAGATTCAACAGAGGAATTAGGCGATAAATTGTCTCCTAGTATTGAAAAAACGCTATCGATTGGTCCTGATTATATTTTAGCAACAGAACATCATGAAAAATTGTATGAATCCCTAGAAAAAATCGCCCCAGTCATTACGTTGCAATCACAGGACATCTACGAAGACTGGCAATACGGACTTCGTACAGTAGCCGAGATTATCGGAAAAGACGATGAGGCGGAAAAAGTAATTGATAAAATGATGAAAGATATCTCAGCAGGACGTGAAGCATTAAAGTCAATTCAAGGGGAGTCTGTAGCACTTATTTTGTCTTGGGACGGAAAAACGTTTAATGTTCTTGGTGAAGATAACCCTGTTTATACACTTGCTTTTGATAAAGAAAAGGGCTTGGGTCTAACACCAGATCATACATTTAAGGGGAACAATAATCAATTTGCTGCATTTGAAGGCATCTCAACTATTCAAGCAGACCATATTTTCCTTATCGGTGATATTACAAAAAAGGAAGCACTAATGAGTGAGTTAAATCAAAGCAATGTCTGGAAGAATATGAATGCCGTAAAAAAAGGGAATATTCATCTAATGGATACTTCTGCTATTACTGGAGGTCCATTAGCTATCGAGTACGCTTTGCAAAATATAACAGAAGCCTTACAAAAGGACGAATAATAGGAAAAACCTTTTCCAAAAGTAAATAAGGAGAGATGAATATGCAAGATCAAGCTATCAATATAAATGAGAAATTAGCCGAATTAAAGGAGCTTTGGTCACCGAAAATTATTGGTGAGATACACGATTTTCAATTCAAAGTGGTGAAGATTGCTGGGGATTTTATATGGCATGAACATCAAGGGGCTGATAAGGTATTTATTGTGCTCGAAGGGGAGATGTTTATTGCTTTTCGGGATGGTCAGGTGAAAATATCCAAAGGTGAGATGTTTATTGTTCCTGGAGGAGCGGAACACATGCCCTTTGCTGAAAAGGAATGTCATATTATGCTTGTAGAGCCTAAAGTTGCAGTAATGGCAACTGATATAGAGCCCGAATAACCAATGGCGGAAGAGACTAGTATTTTGTTTTTCCAACCAATAAAACAAAGGAGATCGTTTAGGAGATGTAAACGATCTTCTTTTGCTGTTCCTAAACTGGGATCTGTGTTATGCATTAATATTTTCTTCTATGCTATTATTTAATCTAATTTCCTTTAAGATGTAGTTCGTCTATAAAATTAATTGCTTTATCAGAGTGCTAGATGAAACTTTATAGGAAAAAAATATTATTATATCAAAAAAACAACAGAAGAAGATTTGAATAAAAATGTTGTTGTTTGTAAAACGCATCCAAATGGGTAGTTTTGTCGCTCTTCGTACTATTATTTCCTTATTTTAGAATTTTTTTATGAAAAGATTCCCTATATAACCAATGCAGTATTAAAATTACCTTATTTTTAGCGTTTATTTATTGGTAATGAAGTTATATTATTGTCTTGTAAAGCAAATTACAGTTTGATTGGGATATTTAATCATGGAAAATTTAGAAGATTGCTTTACATATAATTGGTTGAATTATTATTTGTGGGAACGATTTATACATATTTTTATAATTTTATAATTAAATAGCGCGATAATATTGTTCTCACAGAATAATATAATTTATTAAAATTCTGGAGGAATATACTATGACAAAACAAAACAAAGGTCGTAAATTTTTCGCAACTACAGCTACAGCAGCGCTTGTAGCATCAGCAATCGTACCAGTAGCATCAGCTGCAGAATTTCAAGATGCAGCTAGCATTTCATCTTGGGCAAAAGAAGCTGTACAATTTTTAACTGATAAAGGCTACATCCAAGGCGATGAAAAAGGAAACTTCAATCCAGCTGGTACACTTACTCGTGCAGAAGCGGCTGAAATTTTATCAAAAGCATTAGATTTAAAAGCTACTGGCACTGAAGATTTTTCTGATGTTAGTGAAAATGATTGGTTCTATAATGCAGTACTTGCAACTTCACCAGAATTATTTGATGGTATGGGCAATGGTAAATTTGAGCCTAAAGCTCAATTAACAAGAGAACAAGCTGCTAAAGTTATCGTTCAAGGCTACCAATTAACAGGTAAAGCAGATCTTAGCCAATTTGCAGATGCTTCTAAAGCTTCTAAATGGGCTGTATCTTACTTAGAAACAGCTGTAGAAAATGGTGTAATCAATGGTAAAGGCTCATTATTAGCACCACAAGATAAAATTAGCCGCGAAGAATTCGCTACAATGGTAAAACGTACGATTGATGCAGTTCAAGAAGTAACACCAGCTGTAGAAGCTGTAAAAGGGCTTAATGCAAAAGAACTTGAAGTGAAATTTAACACAGCTGTTGATGCAAAAGATGCAGCAATCACAACAAAATATGCTGTTGAAGGTGTAGCAATCACGAACGCAGTAGTATCTGAAGACGGTATGACAGTTACGTTAACAACTGACAAAGAAGTAAAATTAACAAATGGTAAAGTAACTGTAAAACCAATTAAAACAAAAGCGGATGCTAAAGTTCTAACTGAAGAGTTCAACAAATTAATCACATTTGCAGATACGACTCCTGTAAGCGTTAATTCTGTAGAAGCTAAAGGTACTACAGCTGTTATCACTTTCGACGAGCCTGTACAAAGTGAAGGAACAATCAGCTTAAATGGTACAGAACTATCAAAAGATCGCTATACTTTATCTGGTAAGAAATTAACAATTACTGGATTAACAGCAGAACAATCTTACAAAGTAGACATTGTTGGTGCAACTGACTTCGCTAATAATATCGCAAATCCTATCGCAGTTAACTTCACAGTTTTGAAAGCAGACGTTGATAATTCAAAACCAACTGTTTCTACAGCAGTGAATGGTACAGAAATTACGTTTGATTTCTCTGAAGAATTAATGAAACAAAATCTTAATGCAGATGCAGAAACTAAAGAATATGCAAAAGTAACAGTAGGATCAACTGTATTCTATTTAACTGATGCTGATATTAAAGATACAGAGGATAAAACTGTATTCACGATTGATGCTAAATCTGCTTTGGGTACAGCTACATTCATTAATACAAACATTAAAGTAGAAGGACAAAAAGATTTAGCTGGTAATGCAGGTGATGCATTTGAGTTCAATGCTATTCTTTCAAAAGATTTAACACCTGCTACACTTGTTTCTACTGCTACTAAAATGTTAGTAGCTGATGATGTAAATGCTACTACAGATGTTGATGCATTATACCTTACTTTTAGTGAGCCAGTAAAAGTAGAAGGGAAATTAACTGTTAAAACACAAAATGGTATTGCTTACACTACTGGAAAAGAAACAGCAGTAAAAGCAGATGCTGGTTTCGATGTAGATGGTAACGGTAAAATCGAGGGTGCAGAGAAAAACACTGTAAAAGTTGACATTGATCTAGATAGCAATTCAACATATACTTTCGAGTTATCTGCTAAAGCAGTAACAGATTTAGCTGGCAATGTAACTGCTGATACTGTTACTTTCAATGTAACAACAGGCGTATTTGAAGCTACACCTGAAACACCAACAGATTCATTAGTATTCGGAGCTACTCCAGTTGTTGTAATTGACAATAACGTATTTACAGTTGAGTATGCTAAAGATGTGACAGCAACAGCAACAAATGCTGCTAACTACACACTTGGAGGAAAAGAACTTCCTGCAGGTACACAACTTCAGTTTGTAGATGGTACGAAGAAAGTAAGATTCACTTTACCAGAAGGTTCTATCACAGCTAATGGTAATTATGTACTTGAAGCTAGCAATGTAGTAGATACAAAAGGTAACACGCTTAAAGGTGGAAAAGTGACAGCTCAAGTAGCACTTAAAGAAAATATTGTTCCTGTTGCTACTAAAGTAACTGCAGTAGATAGCAAAACATTTACAGTAGATTTCTCTGAAAATATTGCTGATCAAGCTGCTCCAACAGGTGTTACTGTTAAAATTGCAGGATCAACTGTAGAACTTGCTTCTATTACAGTAGCTGGTGGTAAACTTACTGCGACAACTAAAGCTGACTATGCATTAACAGACAGCATTGTAGTTGAATTCAAATCAACAAACCTAGTTGATGCTAATAACAATAAAGTAAAAGACGGTTCTATTGCAAAATAATTAAATCGTTCATTGAAAAGCCCTGTGGAGAGTTCTCTACAGGGCTTTTTTATTAGTATCTTCTTAATTTAATGATATACCCCTGAAGAAACCCAAATTTTTTAAACAATTGAGCAAAGGTAAATACGCAAATAAATACACAGCCAGTTGACGGAAACAAATCGACGACTGGCTGTGCATATTGAACGGCTATTTGTAAGGGAATTTGCTCGGGATAGGTCCAAAGGCAATCCAATGGTACTTAAGGAATCTGCCCATCAATAGCACGACCATCCATGGAACGAAGAGGGCAAAGATAAAGCCCCCAATGCTCCAAAGATGATACAGAATACTATTACCGCCAGTACTTAATTGTCTATAAAGGAAAAGGAAAAAAGGATGTAGTAGATAGATGCCAAACGATACTGTTCCCAGATTGATCAAGCGATTTACAACAGTTTGGTTCCATTTATCATAGATCCAGAAAGAAAGCTGTAATAAGACAATACAGGCTGTTAAAGATTGTAGCTGAAAAACTAGCTCAAATATTGTGCTGTTCACTATATAGGTTTGTGATGTATAAACAAAGTAATATAAATAAACATTATATATAGTAGAAATTAGCCATATACACCACACAAAAAGTATCTTGATAGGAAAATTTTCTTTTTTTAGTTGTAGCCATCCTTTGTATTTTTCAAAATAAATTCCTAAAAATGCCCCTGCTAAGAAATAAAAAAGATAGGAAAAAGCGATACTCCCTCTATAGGGATACTGCCATAACTCAGCGTTTAATAAAATAAAGACCCATTGAAGAACGAACCCAATCCAAATTAAATAAGGAGATAGTGCTGGTTTTTTCTTTAAAATATATAGGAATAATGGGAACATAAGATAGAATTGAACAATAATAAAAATATAGTATAGATGCGTATACGCTTTGCCTAATAAAAGTTTTTCTAGAAATTCGATACTAAATAGAGAACGCCATGTGTCTACTAAATCATGTGTCACATAAAATTGCATTGCTGCATAATAAAAAATAGAAAAAAAGAGATAAGGAATGAGTATTTGGGTCACTCTTTTTTTATAAAAATGAATGATAAGCTCCTTTGTTAAATCCTTTTGTATATAATTGTAAAATAATACAAAGCCACTTAAAAAAATAAAAGCAGGGACAGCGAATTTAGGGGAGATATTGAAAAATACATAAAATGGATATAATTTTGAGTCACTAGATAAAGCCGTTACAGGTGTACTAGTAGAATGAATAAGAAGAACAGCTAGAATGGCTAAAGCCCGTGTAATAGCTAATTCATTAATATGTGCTCGCTTCATACGATCATCTCCAAAGTATTAATTATAGTATTGAATTCCCAGAATACGGCCTACATACTCTATTGGTATGCTTGTTAGTACAAATTTAGACAAGCTTTGTTGCCTAAATTTGTCTAAAGGAAACAAGTGGGTTGTTCATGAGCTACTATAAAGCGCTTATATGTCAGGGAGATGTCAACAATAAAAAAGCTACCACGCTCGCTTTGCGTAGTAGCTGTATGTTGTTATTTGCCAACTAGAATTATTTTCTGGGAAATAGAATAAAGAAGGAAGCTTAATTAAACTCCTTATAATGCAACAAGGATTCTACCTCTTGCTTGACCCTTCAGTAAAATAGGTAAAACATCAGGAAGTTGTTGTAGTGTTACCTCTTGCTGAATAAAATCATTAAGGTTTGCTGGTTTGAAATCAGTCGCTAGTCGATGCCAAATGTTCAATCGAATGTCCATTGGGCAATAAACAGAATCAACTCCAAGTAAACTCACGCCTCTTAAAATGAAGGGAAATACACTTGTAGGAAGCTGTGTACCTGCCGTTAAACCACTACATGCAACAGCCCCACCATATTGAATTTGGCTTAATAATGAGGCAAGTGTCTCTCCACCAACAGAATCAACAGCACCAGCCCATTTTTGTTTGCCTAATGCTTTAATTTTTCCATCATAAACCTCTTCACGATTTACTATTGTAGTAGCCCCGAGTGATTGTAAATATTCATGTTCAGATTCTTTTCCTGTGCTCGCTTCAACTTGATAACCCAGTGTTGAAAGAATAGATACGGCAAAGCTACCTACACCTCCTGTAGCCCCTGTCACAAGAATTTTCCCCTTTTCAGGATGAATACCATTTTCCTCTAACTTTTGAACAGATAATGCAGCTGTAAATCCTGCAGTACCAATTACCATAGCCTCTTTGAGGGAAAGCCCTTTTGGAAGCGGTACAATCCATTGTGCTGGGATGCGGGCATATTCACTAAAGCCACCAAAATGGGAAACACCTATTTCATAGCTAGTCGCAATGACCTCGTCACCAATTTTAAAGCGAGAATCCTCAGAAGAAACAACAGTCCCCGCTAAATCAATGCCAGGAACAAAAGGATAAGACGTAACGATTTTACCATCAGGAATAGAGGCAAGACTATCTTTATAATTAATACCTGAATAACTAACTTTAATTAATACCTCACCCTTTGGTAGATCTTCTAAAGTTAACGTGTTCACTTTCACTGTAAATGCATCATCTTTATTGACTACTAACGCACTAAAATTTTCTGCCGTCATCGTAAACGTCCCCCTACAATTTTATTCCATTAAACAGTATCAAAATTATTCTGACCGGTCAATATAAAATTGGATTGTTGCTACTCTTCATGTATAATAACTTCTATCAAGTCATCGGAGGCTCCTATGAAAAAGAAAGAGGAAGAACGTAAAAAACAGATTATGAAAGCAGCCTTTAACGCTGTTTCACAATTAGGTTATGATAAGGTTACACTACAAGACATAGCCAATCATGCCAGTGTCTCAAAAGGGGTAGTTCACTACTACTTTACAAGCAAACAAAACATTTTATTAGAATTACTTGAATCCACTACGAACAAAATCTACAGCTATGAAATACAAGAAATAGGCAAGCATCAAACAGCTATAGACAAGCTTCATGCCTACTTAAATGCTGTATTTGTATCGCCTATAGAAAATAAAAAATTTTACAGGGTTTATTTAGATTTTTTAGCTCAGGCAAATAGCAATGAAGAGTACAAAAGAATTAACTTAAAATTTTATGAGAATTGCTGGGGAATTGGGCAAGAAATTATTGAATTAGGAAAAAGAGAAGGTGTCTTTAGTTCAGACATTGATTCCTTAACCTATGCAAAAATGATGCGGGCAATGATTGATGGTTCATTAATTCAGTGGTTAACCTGCGATTTAGAAGAACAACATAAATTTTATAAAGAAACCTGTTTGACTAGTATTGTGCGATTATTAAAATAGGTATTTGAAAAGCCTTATTTACTATTGTAGTAAGGCTTTTTTTTACCGTTAAAAAGAAGAATAATTGAATGATTTTGGAAAATATTTATTAACATATTGCATTTATAGATAAAATTACCGTCAAAATTTTCGGAAAAAACTATAAAAAAAGAACAGTTTTAATATTTTGTTTAGTAATTTTTTACAAAAATACGCACTTAAAAGGGAAAAAATGTTTTGTTATGCAGTGAAATAGCGTTTATGCATTCGTTTATACAAGAAAAAATCTATGTTTTTAATAATTTAAACTGTATAAAAATTTAAAATAATGTCGAGTTGAGTCAATGTTGCAATTTCTTTATACTGTGAAAGTAATTATTGGAGAGGAGAAAACATCATGAATAAAGAAGTGACAATTATTGGGGTGCCCATGGATTTAGGTCAAACAAGAAGAGGCGTAGACATGGGACCAAGTGCTATCAGATATGCAGGGGTAACAGAACGACTTGAGAGCCTTGGTTATTCGATTTACGACGAAGGGGATTTAACTATTGACTTCGTACACGAAGATAAAGACGCAGAAGGAAAGACAAACTTAAAAAATTTAAAAACTGTCACAGAAAGTAACGAGAAGCTAGGCCAAAAAGTAGACCATGAAATTTCTTTAAACCGTTTTCCTTTAGTATTAGGTGGAGACCATAGTATTGCTATTGGAACATTAGCAGGAGTTTCCAAGCATTATGAGAAACTAGGTGTCATTTGGTATGATGCCCATGGCGATTTAAATACTGGTGAAACATCTCCTTCAGGAAATATCCATGGCATGTCTTTAGCTGTAAGCTTGGGCCTTGGACATCCAGCACTTACAAATATCGGAGGCTATGTGCCAAAGGTAAAGCCTGAAAACGTTGTTATCATTGGTGCGCGTGATTTAGATCCAGGAGAAAAAAAGCTTATTAAGGAAATTGGTATGAAGGTATACACGATGCATGAAATTGATCGTTTAGGAATGACGAAAGTAATGTCAGAAACGATTGACTATTTAAAGGAGCGCACAGACGGTGTTCACCTATCATTAGATTTAGATGGACTGGATCCAAATGATGCACCAGGTGTAGGCACGCCAGTAGCAGGTGGTATTAGCTATCGTGAAAGTCATTTAGCTATGGAAATGCTGTCAGAAGCAAATATTATTACTTCAGCAGAATTTGTTGAGACAAACCCTGTATTAGATCAATACAATAAAACGGCTATTGCTGCGGTAGCTTTAATCAGCTCACTATTTGGCGATACATTACTTTAAGCCATGAATAGAAGTCATTTTGTATCCCAGAAGGAAGAACTTTTCTTAAAAAATTAGGTCGCGACAACCAACTATAAGAAAGTAGCTCTCCCTATAGTAAGTTTACAATACAATTTAGCTATTCAATAGCCTTTATTTTGTCAGAAAATTGACAGTTCATAAAATATATAAAACAGTTTATCTATTAACATTCAAATTTTAGATTGTTATCTGTTTTGTACGAAAAAAAGAAAGTGCTTACACAGATAATGAATGTAAGGAGTTTTTTATGGCAGCAGAACAATATGAATTAAAAAGAAGTATGAAAGCAAGACACTTATTTATGATTTCACTTGGTGGATGTATTGGAACTGGTTTCTTTCTTGGATCAGGCTACACGATTAACCAAGCTGGGCCAACTGGTGCCATCCTAGCTTACTTAGTAGGCGGAGCAGTTATGTATTTAACAATGCTATGTTTGGGTGAATTGTCTGTTGCTATGCCGGTATCAGGTTCATTCCAAACGTACACAACGAAATTTATCGGTCCTGCTACTGGTTTTGCCGTTGGATGGCTATACTGGCTAGGTTGGGCAGTAACTGTTGCTCTTGAGTTTTTAGGGGCTGGACAACTAATGCAAAGATGGTTTCCTGATTCACCAGTATGGATGTGGTGCCTAATATTTGCAGCACTACTCTTTGTATTGAATGGTTTATCAGCAAAAGCATTTGGTGAAGCAGAATTTGTCTTCTCCAGCATTAAGATATTGGCAATTATTATGTTCCTTGCGGTTGGTGGAGCAGCTATGTTTGGGCTAATCGATATGAAAGATGGAACAAATGCCCCATTCCTTACTCATTTTTATGAGGGTGGATTGTTTCCTAATGGTGTAACAGCACTGCTTATTACAATGATTACCGTGAATTTTTCATTCCAGGGTACAGAATTGATTGGTATTGCTGCTGGGGAGAGTGAAAATCCTGAAAAGACTATACCTAAATCTATTAAGCAAACTGTTTGGCGTACGCTGTTCTTCTTTGTGTTATCCGTATTTGTACTTGCAGCAATGATACCAATGGATAAAGCAGGGGTGGTGGAAAGTCCATTTGTAGTCGTATTAGATAGCATAGGTATTCCATATGCAGCAGATATTATGAATTTTGTTATCCTAACAGCCTTATTATCTGTCGCAAACTCGGGTCTTTATGCTGCAACACGTATGCTGTTTTCACTATCTGTCGAAAAGATGGCAAGTCCCCTTTTAGGGAAAGTTAATAAAAGAGGTATCCCAATGAATGCATTACTAATCACACTCGCTGTAGCAGGTCTGTCTTTACTGTCAAGTGTATTTGCTGCTAATACAGTCTTTGTGTGGTTATTATCTCTAGCAGGCTTAGGTGCACAAATTGGTTGGATTGCGATTACAGCATCTCAAATTGCATTTAGACGCTCCTATATACGCCAAGGAGGAAAAGTAGAGGATTTAAAATTCAAAGCGCCGCTGTATCCAGTGATCCCTATTTTAGGTTTATTAGCGAACTGTATTGTTATGGCAAGCTTGGCTTTTGATCCAGCTCAACGTTTAGCACTCTACTGTGGTGGAGCATTCTTCATTGGTTGTTATATCGTTTATTATTTAAAAGTGAAAAAAGTGACGAATTTAGAAATAAACCAACAAGAAGTCCAATTAAAATTAAATCAAAAAATATATCTTTAATATCAAAGAGTAGCTACTTACATGGCTACTCTTTTCTTCATAGAGAAGCAACAACAAAGACGTATTTAACAAAGAATAGTTCCAATAATAAGAGAAAAAATTTATTGTTTTTCGATAAATAAATATTGAAATAAGATAATTTATCATTTATTCTTCATACAAGAAGCAATTTAATTATGAACAAGTTCATTTGAGGTGGATTCATGTTGAAGAATTTTATTAAAGACTTAGGAGTCTTTACGTATCATCAATCATTATCTTGTATTTTTCCCGTTGTGATATTTGCTACACTTGCACTCTCTAAAGCCATTCAAATACCTGGGGTAGGAAGATATGACTTTATTCTGGCAATCTGTCTATTGACTCAGTACTTGATGTATAAATTTGGTTTAGAAACAAAGGATGAAATAAAAGTCATTTGCTTGTTTCATATTATTGGGCTCGTGCTCGAACTATATAAAGTGAATTTCAATTCATGGTCATATCCTGAAGAGGCGTGGACAAAAATAGGGGGTGTGCCTTTATATAGCGGATTTATGTATGCGAGTGTAGCAAGTTATATTTGCCAAGCCTGGCGTAGGTTTGATTTAAAAATTGTAAGCTGGCCAAAAAGTTATGTAGCTATTCCACTTGGAGCCATTATCTACTTGAATTTTTTCACACACCATTTTATTTATGATTTTAGATGGCTGTTAATGGCACTACTATTTATTGTGTTTTATCGTACTGTTGTAAAATTTACAGTACGGAACAAAGTCTTTAAAATGCCCATCGTTGTATCGTTCTTTTTGATTGGCTTTTTCATTTGGATTGCTGAAAATATTGCAACGTTCTTTGGAGCATGGTCCTATCCAAATCAAGAGGTGTCTTGGTCGATTGTTCATTTTGGTAAAATCAGTTCATGGTTTTTACTTGTAGTCATTAGCATTATGATTGTTGCGCAACTTAAACTATTCTATCGTAATGTAGGTGAAAATTTGGAGAAGAAATCATTCAATATATGACATTCATTTGTAGAACTAGAGAACTTCTAAGAAAATAGTATGGGCTTTTGATAAACTAGTATTTTTACCTTGTACCCATGCCCTTTCATCAAACTGTCCCTTTTTTAACGTGCAATACTGCTGTAGACTCCTTTTTAGAAGAGGATAGGGGGAATGATAATGGTAACAGATATTCGGATGATAAATAGAGCTTGTACAGATGAAAAACAAATTAAACAATTATTAGAAGGCGCACAAACTGCATTTCTTGGTTTGGTAGATCAACATATGCCATATGTTATTCCGCTAAATTATGTTTACAAAGACGGAAGTTTTTATTTTCATGGTGCCAACGAAGGAAGAAAAATAGATATTCTAACAAATAATCGGAATGCATGTATCACAATAAGTGAAAATTATGGAACAATGGTAGACCCTATTCCTGCTAAGACTGATACGGCTTATATAAGTGTAGTAGCAAATGGTTTGGTGGAATTTGTTACTGATTTAAATGAAGCTACTGCTGCTATGCAGGCAATGCTTGATAAATATGTACCAGATTATTACCAAGCACCTTTATCAAAAAAGCATATCGAAAAATATCAGTCATCTTTAGGGAGCAAAACGCTTGTTCTCAAAGTGAAACCGACCAGTATAACTGTAAAAGAGAATAAATTAAATAAACAAATGCTATATTACGCAGGTAGAGTGGTAACATAGGATATGAGTCGAAAATCTACTACTACAGCAATCAATCCAACAAATTAATTACCAGAAAATGCGAGGCTTGGGATATAACCTAAGCCTATTTTTGATGTAGTAATAGTTCATTATGAAGCTATCTATGATTTTGTTAATATAAACCTATTAAAAGTAGAGCTGGAAAGATGTTTTCATCTAACTACCCTAATAATAGATATAGTCATGCGTAAGTGCTATAATGCCTGTGAAAAATCATTGGAAAACAAGCGGGGAGAAGGAGAGGGCAATACAGTTGAATATATTAGTTGTTGACGATGAAAAGGAAATTGCAGATTTAATAGAACTTTACTTAAAAAATGAAAACTATCATGTATTTAAGTTTTATACGGCTCAAGAGGCTTTGGCATGTATTGAGCATGAGAAAGTAGATTTAGCTGTTCTGGATATTATGATGCCTGATATAGATGGGTTTACTATTTTACGAAAAATCCGAGAAACACTAAATTTTCCAGTGATAATGCTTACGGCAAAGGAAGAAGAAATCGATAAAATAAATGGATTTTCTCTGGGAGCAGATGATTATATAACAAAGCCATTTCGTCCATTAGAGTTGGTTGCTCGTGTAAAGGCACAAATACGAAGGTTTACTTTCTACAACCAAGGTTCGAAGCAACAGGAAGATATCATTGATTTTGCTGGCTTGGTGATTAATAAAAACACACGACAAGTCTTTTTAAATGAAAGGTCCATATCCCTTACACCTACGGAGTTCGCTATTCTTTGGTATTTATGTGCAAATCGAGGGACAGTTATTAGCTCAGAGCAATTATTCCAAGAAATTTGGGGGGAAAAGTACTTTAGCAGCAATAACACGGTAATGGTTCACATTCGACATTTACGGGAAAAAATGAAGGATGCTGCGGAGAACCCAAAGTATATTAAAACGGTTTGGGGAGTGGGGTATACCATTGAAAAATGAGTTTGGCAAACTGAAAAGGAAAATGGTTCTACAAATTATTTCGATACTTGTCATCGCTAGCATCATAGGCTTTTTTATTAATTTTGCATTTATTGATGGGGTCTTACAAGCTCCCTTTGCAGATGCTTTTATTGCTTTTTGTGAAAATGTCTTGCAACTTGATTATTATGCTGCAAGCAATGCCTATCATGTGTTATTTCGACAAAATAAATCGCTTTGGCTTGCGATAGGATTTATTTTCTTATTATTGATTATTTTCTATATCGCCTTGTCTCGATTTACCCGATATTTTCATCAAATTAGTTCAAGTATTACCATGCTTGCTGATGAGTCAGGGAAGGAAATTGAGCTCCCAGCTGAACTCGATTTTTTGGAGAAAAAATTAAATAACGTGAAATATAAATTAGAAAAGCGTGCAAGGGATGCACAAGAAGCTGAGCAACGAAAGAATGATTTAGTTGTCTATTTAGCGCATGATATTAAAACACCTTTAACATCCATTATTGGCTACTTAAGTCTTTTAGATGAAGCGAGGGATATGCCGGTAGAGCAGAAAGAAAAATATGTGACGATTACATTAGATAAATCTTATAGACTGGAACAACTAATCAATGAATTTTTTGAAATAACCAGGTTTAATTTACAATCCATCATTTTAGAGAAAGATTCTATTCCTTTACAACATATGTTAATGCAAGTGGCCGACGAGTTTTATCCATTACTGGCACCAAAGGGTCAAAAAGCCATCGTCAAATTAGATGAAGATATTACTATCTATGCAGACGGTAATAAGATAGCAAGGGTATTTAATAATATTTTAAAAAATGCAATTGCCTACAGTGATCCAAATAGTACAATTGAAATTAGTGCGCAATGCGAAAATAATCAGACATTTATTTCGTTTACGAATACAGGGAAGACGATCCCTCCTGAAAAATTAAAAATGATATTTGAAAAGTTTTACCGCTTAGATAGTGCAAGGTCTACCCAAACAGGAGGTGCTGGGCTTGGTTTAGCCATTTCTAATGAAATTGTACAGGCCCATGGCGGAACCATTACCGCAACTTCTAGTAATGATACAACCGTATTCACGGTGATGATTCCAACCAATTCTTAAGAAACCTTAAGAATTCACTAATAGTAAATTAAAAATAAGCTCCTTTTTTTATGGTTGAATAAAAGCATAAAGAGAAGGAGTTGTTTTTATGTTCAAGAGAAAAGGTATATTGAGTTTATTGTTCTTATCCATACTGATTTTCGTTTATTTACTATTGAAAGAATCGCCAATGACTTTACGTCAGGAAATAGATCATGCACCAAAAGTAGTACAAACAGCCAGTCAGCATATGCTCGATCTTGATATGTACAGTTCGAATGCAATTTTAGTGAATTTGGATGAAAATCAAATTGTTTTAGATAAAAAAAGTGAGGAAAAGATTTATCCTGCTTCTTTGACAAAAATGATGACGGTTTTAGTCGCGATTGAGCAGATTTCCAATTTACAAGAAGAAATCATTTTACCTAAACATATCTTTCGGGATTTATTAGAGGAAAATGCGTCAGTGGCGGGCTTTCTCCCAAATGAAAAGCTGACAGTAGAAGATTTGTTGTATGGCTCTATGTTACCATCAGGTGCAGAGGCATCACTAGGTTTAGCTGAATATGTTGCGGGGTCAGAACGTGGATTCGTGAAACTGATGAACGAAAAGGCGCAGCAGCTAGGCATGAAAAATACGCACTTTGTGAATACAACTGGACTCCACCATTCAGATCATTATACAACTGTAAAGGATATGTCTTTACTTTTACAATACGCCTTAACAAACGATGATTTTCGAAATGTTTATACAGCAGAAAGATATTCTATAAAATCAACAAACCTTCATCCGGAAGGCATTACTTTTACCAGTCGAATGTTTCAGCATATGACGTCAAGTGCATTGCCAGGAGGGGAAATTTTAGGTGGAAAAACTGGCTATACAGAAGATGCAGGCTTATGTTTAGCAAGCTTAGCCCTCATAAATGGACAAGAATATGTGCTAGTGACAGTAGGAGCGGACGGCAGCCCTAGAACGGAGCAATATAATATTACCGATGCCATTTCGGTATATAGTCAATTATAACTAGCCCTAATAGTATGTGATTAGAGAATAATTCATTTTCTAGTCACACTTTTTTGTAGTTGTAAAAATAATAGAATTGAATAATAGATGGGAGATTCCATATAAGTCTCTATAACCAACATGTTGTTGGTATGGCAGAAATAATTTATTAATTTTAATCTTCAGAAAAATGATATATAGTAAATATGATCAAATACATTCATCTTTAAGGAGGATACTATGGGGAGAATAGTTCATTTTGAAATTCATGTAAGTGATATGGATCGGGCTAAGGATTTTTATGGGGAAGTTTTTGGATGGTCATTTCAGGACTGGAGTGAATATGCAGGCATGCCTTACTTCGGTGCCGTGACAGGTGAAGATGGTGAACTTGGCATTAACGGTGCTTTAATGCAACGCCAAGGGCCTCCACCAGAAACAAACCAAGCGTTGAATGGCTTTGCTTGTACAATGGGTGTTGAAAGTTATGATGTAACGGAAGCAAAAATTCTTGAAAACGGGGGCAAAGTAGCCATGCCAAAGTACGCATTACCAGGAATGGCATGGCAAGGCTATTATATTGATACGGAAGGCAATGTATTTGGTATTCACCAGCCCGATAAAAATGCCAAATAGTATTGAGGATAAATCGCTCTAAGAAGGTGGGAACCCGCCCCTAAAGAAGCGAAAACCCGCTCTTAAAAGTGTGAGAGCCGCTCCAATGTAGTGAAAAACCCACTCATTAGCAGTTGAAAGCAGTAAGACCTATGTTCGAGAAAACGAGCATAGGTCTTTTTTGATTATCTGATAGGTAAATGGGGAGATTTGTAAATATATAATGTTTTATTTTGGTAAATTTGGTATCGTTGAATGAGGTAATTTATCAAATGATACATAGTATGCAAGGAGAAATAGCAATGAAAAAAAGAAGCTTTATGTTATTTTTATTCGCACCAATATTGATTTTAGCATCTTGTAGTAGTGAGGACGAAAGTGTTACTGCTAATGAGAAAAAGTATATTTCATCGATACAGAAAAAGGAGGTCTATGAGATTCAACAGCCTGCAAAAGTCAATATTGCTAGAGGTTCAATCATCAATAATATGAATAATGCTTTAAATATTAATGAAATTGAAAGAGGACTCATGAATTTATCGGTGAATCATTTCTCAACTGACAAGTTTTATATGCAGGAAGGTCAATATCTGGAAGAGAAAATGATCAGCCAATGGTTAAGTAGAAAAACAGATGAAGGTATTGGGTTAAATCCAGCCATTGAAACTAGAAGTGACAATGTGCTAGAGGATGAAAAAAAGTATCCTTTGATTCTCTCACATGTGTTAGAACAAAATTTTATTAATAAAGAAAATAACAAAGTAGAGGGACTATCGATCGCGATCTCGTTAAATGAATTTTATGATATACGAGTTTCCGATGCCAATGGTTTAATTTACACAGGCCAAGTGAAAGTAGACCAAAATGATGATGATATCAACGATGTTAAAAATTATGGGAAGGAAGTAGCTAAAAGGATTCTTGAGGATATTAGAAAAAATGAAAAATATCCGAGAGTCCCTATTTATTTAACTTTATATCAAGAATCTAATATCAACGATATTATTCCAGGCATATTTTTAGCTGAAACCTTTATTCCTAAAGATGCAGATACCATAACAAAATGGTTTGATATAGATAAAAAGCATTATATATTCCCATCAGATGCTTTATATAGTTTGGACCAAAATATGTATAATAAATTATTAATTTTTAAAGAGGATATTCAAGGTGGATTTAAACATTTAAATCCTAAAATCATGGGAAAACTTCGTTATGAAGATGGCAAATTAACAGATATTAATCTAGAAATACATGTACCACTGGTTAATGATATTGAATTAATTGGCTTGTTACAGCTCACTAGTACAAAAATAAATACAATTTTATTTGACTATATCCCCATCACCATTCGGGTAATCGATCAGAAGCAGGATGTTGGAATTGTTCTCTGGGACCCAACGGAAAAACAAATTTTTGCATCACCTATTTGAATAGAAAAAAGCTAAAGGGTGAAGCTCCATATTAAATTTCGTAACTTGTATTTATATCTACTGTAATTGAAGAACCATCATTATTATCAAATTTCATGAACCATTGACCAGCTTGGCTTGCATCCAACTCGTAAGTTGAAGTAAATGATTGTCCAGATTTAATGATTTCTCCGTCTATCCAAAGCGTTCCATTAGGTGCAGTTAATATAAATCTAATAGATTGTGAGCTGTTATTTTTCACATAAATTTGAATTGTATCAGTGCCATTACTAGGTGCTTTAAAATTAAAGCTCATCGAACCCTGACCAGTTGGAAAGGTAGAAGACGTTGTAAGAAGGGAATCATCACTTTTTTCAGCTGTGGGGGTAGAATAAGATTCCTCACCAGAAGCACCTAGGTTCGGCGGAATAGATGGTTGGAGTATAGGATCTTCTATAAAAGATGCTCCACCAATTGGAAATATAAAAAGAGTAACTATAAATAAAGAGGGAAATTTTCTCATGATTCCTCCGCTTAAATATATTTGAATTATCTCAATGATACCTTTATTTAACTTTATAGTAAATATTAGTTTGGTTGCTTATTTTTCATTTGTAGAGGACCTTCAAAAACTTAATAGTATTTCATTGCAATCTCTGCCATGAATGATTATTATGAAAATGATAATCGTTATCAATTAAAAAGAAGGAGAGTAGCCATGAAAAGACACCTTATTATTGGAATGCATTTAGCTGTTTACGGTAATCATGGCAAACAGGGTGCCTTGATAGAAGAACATATTGCATTTGCGCAGCGTGCTGAAGCAGCGAAATTAGATTTTGTATTTAAGGCGGATTATTTAACAGCTCATCCAGAATTAATAGCTAAAATGAAAGGAACAGTTGGCTTAGACCCTAACTTTTTAATGGCGATGGTGGCAAGAGAAACGAAACAGATTGGCTTAGTAACAACGATTTCCACATCCTTTACGCCACCTTATCTGATTGCGCGTCAATTGCAGTCCTTAAATTGGATTAGCGAAGGACGAGTTGGATGGAATATCGTAACCTCTATAGATGGCGCTCATAATTTCAGCAATGAGCCCATGCCTTCTTCCGAGGAGCGTTATGCTAAAGCTGCAGAATGTACAGCGGTGGTCAAGCAGCTATGGCATAGTTATCCCTATGAAACATTAGAAATGGATGGGAATTTAGAGAAAATAAAAGAGCTTGTTAAGCCAATTGAGCATAAAGGAGAATTTTTCCATATAAAAGGTCCCTTAAATCTCCCAATGCATCCAGCAGGAGAGATTCCACTCTTCCAAGCAGGAGCGTCGGATGTTGGGCGGCAATTTGCGGCTACTGTTTCCAATGCGATTTTTGCGGCTACACCAGCCATGGAGGTGGGTATTGAGATGCGTAATGATTTGCGTCAGCAGGCTATAGAAGTAGGTCGTTCAGCCGACGATATTCGCTTATTACCTGGACTCTATTTCTTTATAGGGGATACATATGAAGAAGCACTCGAAATGCACCGACAAGCACATGCACATTTAACACTTGAGCGGCGCTACAGTGCTTTAGAATCTGTGATTGGCATGGATGTTCGTCATTTGGCACTTGAAGATCAGGTGACGGTTGATATGCTGCCATCAAAAGATCAACAAGTACATAGTAAAACACATGCAGATTTGGTACGTCGTTATATTGTAAACAATGAACCAACTGTCGCAGTATTGTTAGCACGTCCAGAGGTAATTGGCTCAGCTCACCTTGTAGCAATCGGTACACCACAGGATATTGTCGATCAAATCGTTACTTTTTATGAAGAGGGTGCATTGGATGGCTTTATTGCCATACCAGGCGGACCTGCGAAATCTTTGGATTTGTTCTTTAGCGACGTTATTCCCATGTTAGTAGAGCGGGGTTTATTCAGAGCTGAATATGAAGGCAGCACATTACGTTCCCATTTAGGCTTAGATGTGCGATCCCCCATTAATAGCTGAAAAAGGGCAAGCCATAAGCTTTGCCCTTTTATTGCTAGAAGCTCATTCGAATATTAATAGGATAAAGATAAGGTGATTCAGGTTGTTCGATTGTTACCCAATCATCAATATGGATAACAGGTAAGCTTGTACCCTCATATGTTGTTTGACTAATTGTACCGACCACTTCAATCCATGTATCTTCTGTGAGTGTAGGGACCTCAGGAAACTCTGTCAGAAAGCCGACGATACTGGCATCGGCGACGCAATGCGTAATAAGAAATCTTGAAATCACTAGTTGCTTTTCTGTAAAACTTTCTTCTTTTAAAACAAAGCCCTTCAACTGTATTTTCTTCCCCAAATAGTTAGCCAAATTTTGATTAATTTCTTCATAATAAATCGTGTAGTCCTCATCGGTCATTTTTAGCATGGATTGTTGGGATAGCTGTTGCTTTAATTGCTCATATTGTTTTCTTGTCATTTCCTGTTTTTCCTCCGTCAGTCGGGGATCAGCTTCATGTTCATCATAGATGTTTTCATCAATCGTTTCATTTGAAGTGAGGTAATCCTCTATTTTAGATGATTGATTTTGCTGGGTGAGAATAAATGCACCACCTTTTTTATCAGCGATGGATGCATCTAAAATTTTTGCTGGCACGAAGAAGCCTGTCATTATTGGTGTCATGATAATGAGGTAGGCTATCATTTTTTTTCGGGTAAAGGCTGTGTGACCATGGTCGTGATGGGAGCAGCATGCTTGTCCCGTTTGATCACATGAATGGGGAACCTTTGAAAAAGATATAATTCTTGTCACTTGAACAAGAAATAGTATAAAAAATAAAATGGCGGCTGTTTTACTCAGCCCTTCATATTTAGGGTTGATAAATTTTGTTAGTTCTCCGGTCCAATGCAGGTTGGCAATCATAGCCGAAAAGGCGAGTAACATGAAGGCTCTTAGCGCTTGTTGAACGTGAAATTCCATGGTTTTCCCCCTTAGAGATACGCTGAAAGAATCCATATACTAATGTAGACAACTGTAGCCACTAAGGCGATTAACCAAAAAACAAATTTTAAACGAAATACGCTCATCAACATAATGGTATTTTTCAAATCGATCATAGGGCCAAAAATAAGAAAGGCCAGAATGGATGGAGTGGAGAAAATAGCACTAAAGGATGCGCCAATAAAGGCATCTGCCTCAGAGCAAAGTGACAGAATGAAGGCTAAGCCCATCATAACTAGAATGGAGGAGGGTTCACCTTCTCCAATGGCTACGAGTGTTTTGGAAGATATATAGGTTTGTACAAAGGCAGCTAAAAATGCCCCGATAATTAAGTATTTACCCATATCAAAAAATTCATCGATGGCATGTTTGACCATATTTAATAATTTGGTGAAGAAGGATGTTTGTTGACTAGGGATTGTTAATGAGTAGGGCTGTAAAGAGCTCTTAAATTGGGAGCCTTTAAAAAATAAGCTGATAAGTAATGCTACTCCAATAGCGATGACAAAGCCAACAAGCATTCGAAGGCTCGCTATTCTTAAATCATTTCCAAATGCCATATAAGTAGAAAGAATAACAACGGGATTAATAAGTGGACCAGTTAACATAAAGCCTATAGCTGCATGTATAGGTACGCCTTTGACAATCAATCTTCTAACAATCGGAACAATCCCACATTCACAGGCTGGAAATAATGCACCTACAAGACAACTCATGATAACTGCCATCACAGGGTTTCGAGGAATCCACCTTTGGATATGTTCCTCTGTTATAAAAATCTGAATAAAGCCAGCAATCAGTATTCCAATTAAGACAAATGGTAATGCTTCAATTAAAATACTTAAAAATATCGTATTTAAATTGAGTAGAGAGGAACTAAGGTCGTTTAGAGCTGAGACGTTGAATAACAGTAGTGGTAGCATGCCTAGGAATAAAATGAAGAGCAACCAAAAATTCAATACATATTTAGAAAAATGGAGACGTTCCACATAGACCTCCTTAAAGTGTAATGGTTACGTTTTAATTCAAGATATGACATAGATGATATTGTTAGTACTTCAAAAAAGGAAAGAGAAAGTAAAAATTGATTTCTACCATCTTTTTACTTTCCCTCTATATCGAATTATTTATGAGAATACTTAGTTCTATATTGTTTAGGGGTAATCCCTGTAAATTTTTTGAAAACTTTAATGAAATAGCTTTGATCTGTGAAATTAAGTAATGAACCGATGTCTAGGATTGGATAGTTGGTAAATGTTAAGAGTTTTTTCGCCTCATCAATCCTTTGCTGCTGAATATATTCACTAAAGGAAGTACCTACTTCCTTTTTAAATAAGGAGGAAAGATAATTGGGGCTTAGGTGGCAAATTGCTGAAAGTTGGTCGAGTGTTAGATCCCCATACAACTCATTTTCAATAAAATGGATACAGGTAGTAATGGGTCCAGAATACTTCCTTGTATTTGCCTGTGATACACGGCTTGTATAGTCGTAAATAGCTTCCTCCATTAACGAAAGAATTTCGATTAAACTGTTTTGATCCTCTAGCTTTTGAATGTAAAAATCATTTAATGTAAAGGCTGTTTCTTCATTTAAACCACCCTCAATTGCTGCACGGCAAATAAGTGCAATTCCTGTAATCATCAAATATTGAACACTTCTTAAATTATTGCGTTTTGATAGTATTCCAAGTTCTGCTTGCTCAACAATGGAATAATTCAAAACTTCATTTAGTTTCTCTATACGCCCATTTTTCACATTGTCTAACAATATTTTTTCATAGTAAAGATTTGTATGAACAATATCATTTCTTCTTGCATAGGAGAGTTCAAGCGTAGTATTTTCCTCATGACGAATGAGAGGTCTTAATGCTTGGTTGTGATAAATGACAGCAGATTTATTTAATGTCTTTTGATAGATGGCGTAATACACAAATAAACTAATGGCTAAACTTTGTTGATAATGAAGAATAGGAATCAGCTCTTGATTAACACTTGTCTTTATGTCTTCCACTTCTGGCGAAAGGGAAGGGCCAACTACAATTGCACCTAAATATTGATCCTCTTGCTGCACATTAATATAGAAAAAATTAAACTCAGCATAAGAGAAAAAAATTGGATAGGCATTAGAATCTTTATGGTAAGGATGTGTTTTCAACTGTTCCTTTAAAGAAATGTAAGATGGATTATTTGTTGATGAATAGTCAAAGATTATTTTTCCTAATGAATTAATATAAGTGACTGGAAGATGATGTGTTTCATAGATTAATTGGCTGATGTATTGAAGATCAATAGTGTTAATTTTCATGTTCCTACACTCCAGTTCGTAATAATTCTATTAAAATGAAAGCATTTACATTTTTATTGGATAGACATTGAGAAAGTACTATTTTGTGTAGAATAATACAATAAATAAAGGAGAAGTAGCAATAAAATAGACAGTGACTTTAAAATGTTAGGGAGGAATAGAAGATGGATCTTTTGAATAAAATTGCAGTTGTAACAGGCGCAGGAAGCGGAATTGGAAGAGCTAGCAGCTTGAAACTTGCTAGCAATGGTGCAAAAGTGGTAGTAGTGGATTTCAACAAAGAAACAGGGGAAGAAACAGTAAGCTTGATTAGAGAACAAGGCGGGGAAGGTATTTTCGTTCAGGCAGACGTTTCAAAAAGTGAAGACGTTCAGAAATATGTCAATACTGCTGTTGATACGTACGGACGTATTGATGTATTTTTCAATAATGCTGGGGTTATTCAGAAAATTTCTCCACTAACAGAGATTGAAGATGCAGAATATGACCGTATTATGTCGATCAATGTGAAGGGTGTATTCCTTGGCTTAAAATATGTTTTAAAAGTAATGGAGGGACAAGGAAGCGGTTCAATTATAAATACAGCTTCTACAGCAGGAGTTCGCAGTGAGCACAGTATGGCTGTCTATTCTGCAAGTAAGCATGCAGTAGTGGGTTTAACAAAATCAGCTTCTTTGGAGTATGTAAAAAAAGGTATTCGGATCAATGGTATCTGTCCAGGGGGAGTAGAAACGGCATTAACAAACAGTGTAACTGCGATGTTTGAAACAGGTGGCTATGTGCCAGAGGAGATTCCAAATATGAGAATGGGACGCTATGCAAAACCAGAGGAATTAGCAGAAATGGTTGTGTTCCTAGCATCGGACAAAGCAAGCTATATGACAGGCTCTATTGTGTTAGTAGATGGCGGTTTAACTTTATAATAAAAGAAGAAATCCAGTGAATCATTTCACTGGATTTCTTCTTGTTGTTGAAAAAGATGATGTCAAAGGTAGAAAAAGGAACTTTGCAAGGTGAGAGGTTGATTTCCGTTCCGCCAGCGTCCTTTCCAGGGGGCGTCTGATGAGCCGCTTCATTCACTTGCGTTCGCTCCAGGGTCTCACCTGTGACGCTAAATCCCCTAGGCGTGACGCTGGCTCCAATCCAATCAACTAGTAGCATAGCGATCAAATAGCCTATTATCTGTATTCTTAGAGGGGATAAGCTCATATTTTCAATTCAACGTGGAGAAGCGATGAGTGACAACACCTCTTCATAAAGAGTAGAGAACCTTCGCGAAAAAGGTAACACTTTTGGAGGTTCAAATGGAAGGTTACTTGACTCCCATGTGATAGCGAAACAGGGGAGCCACTAATCGGAGCGGTAGCGGAGAAAAACGGCTCGGCGCTCGCCCAAAAGAAAGCAAGTAGCCTGCAACGGAAAACCATTTCTACCTTTAAATTGACTGTTTTGTTTTTCAACCCCTAAGAAAAAATCCAGTAAATCATTTCACTGGATTTTTTGCGGTAATGAATCGAATCACTATAGGGTGAATTTTTTGAGCTCATTCATCAACGTATTAGTCATAGCTTCAAGATCGTCTATCTTAGCACTAATTTTTTGGAAGGAAAGTAGCTGTTCTTGCGTTGATGCCGATATTTCTTCTGTGCCAGCAGCCGTTTCTTCTGTAATAGCAGAAATATTTTCAATGGTACTATTTACTTGCTGGCTCATTTGATTCGTTTGTGCCATTTCTCTTGTGAGGTTTTGTAAATCGCGATGGATATTTGTTATGTGCATGGTAATAACAGAGAATGATTGTTCTGTCTCTACCATGGATTGAGATTGCTCATTTGACAGCAGATAACCTCGTTCAGCCGTAGTAAGGATGTGCGTAATGCCATCTTGAATATGCGAGACCATTGAAGTGATTAAAATCGTAGCATTCTCCGTTTCAGAAGAGAGCTTTTTAACCTCCTCGGCAACAATGGCAAACCCTTTGCCTGCTTCTCCAGCTCTTGCAGCCTCGATAGCAGCATTTAGGGCTAATAAATTTGTTTGGCTAGCAATCGTATGGACAGCATTGGCTGCGCCTTCAATTTCCGAAGTGAATTGAGAAAATTGAGCTACAGCTTCCTTAATATCAAGTGATGTGGTTGATATATCCTTTGCAATGGAAGATTGTTTTTCTAATGAATATTGACCATTTTGAACAGCCTCCAGAGCTTGTTTACCAGTGTCAGCCGATTGCTCACTTGTACGCATTACATCCCTAAATTGATCTGCCATATTATTCATTTGGAGTGCCACTGATTGAATGTCTTCTGACATCGTATAGCTGCCTTTTGCTAATTCGTCGGTTGAGGTAGCGACTTGATTACTACTTTCATGAATATTGTTCATATGGCTCGTCACTTCTTGTGTAAACAAATTAACATCCTTTCCAATAGTATCAATGGATTGTACAGTACTTTTTAAATTATTCATCATGTCTGCAAAGCTTTTTGTTAATTGATCAATCTCATATCGACTGTTTGCTTGATAGGAAAGGGTAGAAGTATCCATTGTTAAGTTTCCTGTTGCTGCAGCCTGTGCGCAATCTACAATCTGATTAATGGGTTTGGTAATTCTTTTCGCAGCTACATAGGAATAAAGTATCGTAGCAATAATTAATAGCACACTACCTATGATGGTAGAGGTTGTAATGAAACCTATTTTTTGCTTCGTTACTTGGATCATTTCTTGATACCATTCGTTCGTTTCTTTTTTGAGCAAATACATATCGTTTAAAATTCCTTTAATTCTGATGGACTGCTTTTTAATTTCAGAGCGATTGTTTTCTTGAAACCCGCTTTCAGTCGCCTTTTCTAGATTTTCAAATTTACTAGCTATTTTTTCGACGATTGTCTGATGTTCAGGTATTCTCGTTAGAGAGGTTAATGCCTCTAAATTACCTTTTGTTTCTTGTAAAATAGCGAGCGCTTCGTTTTTATTGGCTTCACTATCCAGGTAGGTAAAATTATTTAAAGATTGGCTGGCAACAACTAAACTTTGCTCTAGTTCTTTCACTGTAAGTAAAAGTTTCGTATCATCCTGTGCTGTTGTTTGGATCGTGAATGTTTGTAGGATAATAAAGCCAATCATAGCCATAGCCAATACGATTGGAATCAATGTGTTCATAAATAATTTCTTACGTAGTGTCACTGGTCATTCCTCTTTTCCGCAGTAACTTTTATCGTACCTGAAATAATGGCTTCTTTGGCTTTTTCGATAGCAGTCTGTTGCTCAGCTGTCAGTTGAATTACACGAATATCTGCTAGTCCCACACCCTGATCCGCTAAACCTAATGCAAAGGATTTTTCGGAAATTTTTCCATTTTCTACTAATGTCTTAGCGAGTTGATAGACGGCTAGATCAACATTTTTAAGCATGGATGTGACAACTGTTTTTTCGGCAACAAAAAACTGATCGATATCAACACCTGCTGCATAGATCCCCATTTCCTCTGCCTTTTTTATCGCCCCAAAGCCAGTAAAGCCTGCTGCATGGTAAATAAAATCAACGTTATTTTTGATATACCTTTCTGCTATTGCTGCACCAGCCTGGGTATCGTCAAAGGTACCAGCATAGTCACTCATAATTTCAATCGATGGCTGTACATAACGTGCCCCTTCGATAAAACCATTTTCAAAGTGATGGATAACAGGAGCATCTGCTCCACCAATAAAGCCAACTTTTCCTGTTTTACTTGTCATAGCGGCAATCATGCCAACTAAAAAGCTACCTTCTTGTTCTTTAAAGGTAATCGAAATGATGTTGTTAATATCAGATTGCCCGTCAATCAGTATAAATTGCTGAGAGGGATTTTGTTTTGCAGTCTTTTCTAGTGCTTCTTGTACAGAGAACCCGAGACCAATGATGATATCATATTTTTCTGCTACAAGTTCATTCAGCTTTTCCTCGTATTTACCATCAGGAGCCTCTTTGTAATCAAACAAAATGCCTAGCTCATCGCGTGCTTTTTCTAAGCCTTTAAAAGCGGAATCATTAAATGATTCATCGCCTAGTCCTGCATCTGATAGTAAAATTCCTATCTTATATCCTTCAGTTGATGTTTCTGTCGGTGCTGAGGAACAGCCTGCTATCAACAGAGTGATCAAAAGAAAACTAGTGAATAATTTCTTCAAATTTTGTGTACCTCCTGTTGTGTATAAAATATATATCGGCAAAAACTTAATATTTTTAGTCTGATGTCAGACATCCTTGCAAAAAAATTTTAGGATGTCTAAGAATAATGAATCATTTCTATATACATAATAAGTTAATAATATAAAGCTAGATTACTAATAAAGTAATTGATTTATAAAAGTTTTCGTAGCACTTCTTGTATGTACAGCACTATAAAGCCTAACGCAAATAGCGTCAGGCTTTATATGTTCTAAACAGCGCCGAATAATTTTAATAAATTAATAATAATAATGCCGATTACCCCAAAGTCTGAATCTCCGAAGGTTGTACCTTCATAACCAATATCCCCCATAAAGATAAGGAGTATGGCTGGAATAAAGCTAATTAATAAACCATTGGCAAAGGCTCCGGACATCGCACCAATTCTACCGCCAGTAGCATTTCCAAAGACACCCGCCGCAGCACCTGTGAAGAAATGTGGAACAAGACCTGGCACGATGACTTTTAGTCCGATGAAGGGGAGTATAAACATGGAAACCAGCCCTGCTATAAAACTAAAAATGAAACCAATAATAACGGCATTTGGTGCAAAAGGAAAGATGGTTGGGCAATCAAGTGCTGGTTTTGTATTTGGTACAAGCTTATCTGCAATGCCTTTGAAGGCTGGAATAATTTCAGCAATTAACATCCGTACACCTGCTAAAATAATATAAACACCCGCTGCGAATGTAATCGCTTGCATAATAGCGAAAATAATAAAATTTGAGCCAGCTGATAATTGTGACTCAATATAGGAAGGGCCAGCAAAAAGGGCAACAATTACAAAGAACACACTCATTGTTAAAGAAATAGCAACTGAGGTATCTCGTAAAAAGCCTAATGCTTTCGGAACCTGTATATCTTCTGTGGATTTCATTTTATTACCGAAGAGCTTACCAATCTTTGCAGAAACATAATAGCCAACACTGCCAAAGTGACCAACAGCAAAGTCATCACTCCCTGTTATTTGTCGAACTGTCGGCTGTAAAATGGCAGGGAACACGACCATACAAAGTCCAAGAATGATAGACCCAACAAGAATAAGAGGTGTACCACTCATCCCTCCAACTGATAATGAAGCGGCGATTAAACAAGCCATAAATAATGTATGATGTCCAGTTAAAAAGATATATTTTAATGGCGTAAATCGCGCAAATAGTAGATTCATAATCATACCAAATACCATGATTAGTGCAGTAGCTGTACCAAAATTAGTCTGAGCAGCTGCCACGATGGCCTCATTGTTGGGAATGACTCCCTGTACTTGAAAGGCATGATCGAACATTTTACTAAAATGATCTAAAGAGCCAATTAAGACAGTGGCACCAGCTCCGAGGATGACAAAGCCCATTATCGTTTTTAAAGTACCTGACAGAACAGTGGAACTTGATTTTTTTTGAATAAGTAAACCAATAAAAGCGAATAGGCCGACTAATATAGCTGGTGTTCCTAAAATGTCATGCATGATAACATCTAACATACCAACACCTCATCCTATCCAAATTTTTAATGCTTAAAGCAACGGTTCAAGCTTTTCTTTTATTTCTGAAATACTCATCATATTTACGATGCTCACAATGATTCCTTTGTCTTTCGCTAATTCATTCACGATATCTGCTGCCCCTAAATAAATATCTGCTTTCTCCGCCTTGGCAGACGCTAAATCTGTATGCGTTACCTCTGCATCTTTCCCCAATACTTCTAATGCTTTTTTAACATTCAATTCTAAAATAAAGCTACTTCCTAAACCGCTTCCACACACGACTAAAATTTTCATTCTGTTGACTCCTTTGTCGTATATTGTTTGATTTTCTCCCATATCATGTCCGCATGTTGACAGGCGATTAGGTCATCAATCTGATCGGGTTCTTGTAAGACTAATGCCAAATCAGCCAACACCTGTAGATGTGAAGCATTGTCAATGGCAGCTAGCACAATCAGTAGGTAGACAGGCTGATTAGGGCTAAAAAAAACAGGCTTTTGTAATCGTAGCAAGCTTATGGCTAGTTCAAGAACCCCATCAGATGGCCGTGCATGAGGAATGGCTACTTTAGGTGTGATGACAACATAAGGACCATAGTGTTCAATCGATCGAATCATGGCTTCGACATAGTGCTGTTCAATTTTGTGTTGTTGTACTAATGGGCTAGCCGCTAAATGAATTGCTTCTTGCCATGATCGGACAAAGTTTGCAAGCTGTATACAATCTTTTGTCAACAGCTTGGTTAGCAAGGACAACCCTCCTTTCATAAAAATATCTTCCCATTCCATGTTATTACGACTGTATGTGGAATTATGTCATCGTAGAAGACATTTTTAATTGCTTTGCTATTTCATAAACCGACATTTTGACAAATTCATCCATTTTATGATCTAAGCGCGTTTTCGGATAAATCAATTGAATTTTTCTATTTAGTGTTACATCATGTAGATCTTTCTTCAGCAGTACACCTGATTTTAATTCTTCTTCTATTAAGGAAACAGATAGAAACGCCAAGTTTTTGCCAAAGGTCAGCATCTTTTTAATCGTGCTCACAGAATCCAGCTCAATTGTGTAAATAGAAGGCTGAAATGGGTCCATCCACTTTTCAATGAAGTGATTCGTGGAGCTAGAGGATGTATGCAACAATAGCTTGTATTTAAGAATATCTTCTTTGGTGATGTCTTTTTGTGCTGCTAGCTCGTGAGATGGGCTGAATGCCAATACAAGTGCATCTTCACCGATTGTTTCGTAATGAAGTAAAGGATTTTCCTGCTTAGTCTCCATGATGAGCCCAAAATCTAATTCTTGTAGTGCTACCTTTTTTTCAATTTCTGGTGCTGTTTTTACTTCTAATGAAATGCGAATCTCAGGATAGGTCGTTGAAACTTGATGAATTAAATCTGCCATAAAAATATGGGCAGGTAAGCCACTCGCCCCTAGTCGTAATGAACCGATATGGCCTGCTAAAAGATTTTCAATAAAACGATCCATATCCTTTTGAAGTTGAACCATTTGACGAGCGTAATGATACACACCTTCGCCCGCTTCTGTTAAACGGTATCCTCCAGCATTTGTTCGAAATAAATGAATACCGTATTCCTCCTCTATAGAGCGAATATGAAAGGATACGGTGGGGGCTGTAATGCCAAGTGCTTTGGCGACAGGGGCTAATTTTTTTAATTCTACAAGTAAGCAAAATGCCTGTAATTTACTATTGTTCATTTTATCCTCCTAAAGGAAATTAGAAAAAATCTTGTATTTGCTTTAGTTTATTAGATTTTTTTTAACGTGTTATTAATAGTAGATTAATATTTTCTAAATATCTGGAATTTATAGTTGTAAGTAACGAGGAGGATACTTATGAAAATCTCATTAAAAAATATCGAGAAAAAATATGGGCAGTCTCAAGCATTGTGGCCGATTGATGTGGAGTTAGATCAGCAATTTATTACGATTCTCGGACAATCAGGCTGTGGCAAAACAACCTTATTAAAGTTGATAGCTGGCCTTGAACAGCCATCAAAAGGAGAAATACGATTTGATGACACCCTCATTTATTCTTCGGTGTCTCGTAAAAATGTCAAACCAAATAAGCGTAATATTGCCATGGTTTTTCAAGATTTTGCTCTATGGCCACATATGACCATCTTCCAAAATATTGCCTTTGGCTTAAAGGGCATTATTCCTAAATCAGCTATTCCTGAACGAGTCGAGCATGTGATGCGATTGGTAAAAATGCAAGGCTATGAGAAACGGAAGCCAGGTGAATTATCGGGTGGACAACAGCAGCGAGTGGCATTAGCTAGAGCTTTAGCGACCAAACCGCAATTAATTTTATTTGATGAACCTTTATCCGCTCTCGATGCTGTTTTAAGAGAGCAAATGCAAGATGAAATCATGCACCTCATTCATGAGCTTAATTGCCAAGCCATTTTCGTAACACATGATCAAACAGAGGCCATGACAATGTCTGATCAAATTATCGTTATGGAGGCAGGGAGGATTGCTCAAATTGGCTCGCCTGAGGAAATTTATCGTGCACCAGCAACGCCCTATGTGGCAGATTTTATTGGCAAAGTGAATTGGCTTCACAATCGACAATCAATTGTGCGACCTGAGGGTGTTTCGAGAATATCGCGTCCTGGTACGATTGCCAAACAAGCGCAGATTGTGAAAAGTACATTTGTTGGCGATCGTTATCTCGTACAAGCACAGGTAGAAGGACAGTATTGGAGCTTTTATGAAAAGCAGCCATTAGAGCATGGAGAAAGATTGCAAGTTTTTATTGATGAAAAACAAATCTATCAATTGGAGGGTTTACATTGAAGAAACGACATTTTAAATTATGGGCAACTGCTGGCATTTTATTGGCCTTAGCATTAGCTGGCTGTGGTAATAAAGAGGCAAAAGAGACGAATGAAGCAAGTGCAAAGTCACAGGAGGAGAAAGTTCTGACAGTGTATTCTGCTGGGCCAGATGGTTTAGCTGCAAATATTCAGCAAGCATTTGAAGAAAAAACAGGGATTAAAGTGGAAATGTTTCAAGGAACTACGGGTAAAATTCTCTCTCGTTTAGAAGCGGAAAAAAATAATCCTGTAGCTGACATTGTTGTGCTTGCCTCTGTTGCCTCAATGGATGGGTTAAAAGCAACAGATCAATTGCAAAGCTACGAAGCGGCTAAAAACAAGGACAAAATCAATAGTGATTGGTCGGATCAAGATGGATATTTTTATGGCTACAGTGCCTCTGCTTTAGGTATTGCCTATAATACGAAAAATACGACACAGGCCCCTACGGATTGGTCTGATTTAGCAAAAGCTGATTGGCAAAATAAAATGAATATACCAGATCCAAGTCTGTCAGGCTCTGCTGTTGATTTCTTATTTGGCTACACAGCAGCAGAAAAAACAGCTTGGAGTACGATTGATAGTTGGAAGAAAAATGGCTTACAAGTCAATGGTGCGAATAAAGAAGCCTTGGATGCGGTTATTACAGGCGAGAAAAATGCCACGATTGCAGGTGTAGATTATATGGCTTATAAAGCAAAAGCAGACGGTGAGCCAGTGGAAATTATCTATCCGACGAGTGGGACAGTAGTTAGTCCAAGAGCAGTAGGTATTTTAAAGGATGCACAACATGTAGAATCTGCACAAGCCTATGTTGATTTTTTATTGTCAGATGAAGGGCAAAAGCTAGTAGCAGATGCTTACTTATTACCAGGGAATAAAGATATTGCTGTGAAAAATCGTGCAGCATTAGATGACATTCCACAGTTAACAGTTGATTGGATGGGTGCGGAAGCGAAACAGCTGGAAGTACTAACAAAGTTTACGGATTTAATTCGCTAAATAAAGGGAGGTTGATATACCTCCTTCTAGTTTTCATAGAGAAGGGTTGACATCGTCATGATAATGGAAGGAAGACGAGCTTTTGGATTTTTACTGACAATTGTCATCATATTTGCTATCGCACCGTTGATGGCCATTTTATTTTATACCTTTATAAAAGAGGGACATGTTGATATATCACAGTTTAGTCGAATGTTTGCACACGATAGAATATGGAAAATACTTGGAAATTCGATGATTTTAGGAGTTTTCGTGATTATTGGGACAACAATTATCGCATTACCTATGGCTCTCATTCGCACGAAAACAAGTTTATATCAATATGAATGGCTCGATATAGTGTTAACGATTCCATTTATGACACCTCCCTATATTGGTTCAATGGGCTGGATTTTGTTTATGCAGCACAATGGTTTTTTACAGCAGCTTATTCCAAGTGCTGCTTGGATGACAGATTCCTTCTTTTCCTTATTTGGCATGGTAGTGATCATGAGCCTACACCTGTTTCCATTTTTGTATTTAATGCTGAAAAATACATTGCTTCGCATAAATGGCTCATTTTTAGATGCAGCGCTGATTTTTGGGCGAAGTTCTTCGCAAAATTGGCTAAAGGTTGTGTTACCTCTTTTGCTTTCGAGCTATGTTTTGGGAAGTCTCCTTATTTTTATTAAGACACTTGCTGAATTTGGAACGCCAGCTACATTCGGCAGTCGGATTGGGTTTCAAGTGTTTACAACCGAAATTCATTCCTATTTATCAAGATGGCCAGTTGATATTCGCATGGCAACCTCGCTATCCTTATTCTTATTGTCAGTTTGCTTAGTCATTTGGTATTTCCAAAATCTCATTGGACGCAAATATACATATGGTGTGCTATCAGGAAAAACACCTGCTAGACGTGAGATCAAGGACAAGTGGTATATAAGAACAGCTTCGTGGACTTTTGTAGGGCTTGTTTTATTGCTATCTATCGGCATTCCTTATTTCTCTATTATCGTGACCTCTTTGCAAAAGGTACGGGGAGATGGTTTACAGGCAGGGAATTTCAGTTTGGCTTCTTATCAAGAGGTCTTCACTAGTGGAAGTGCAGGATTGACAGCATTTTTAAATAGCATTGTTTTTTCTATCATGACGGCCTTGATAACCGCCATAATAGGTTTATTCATCGCTCTTTATATTAAAAAAGGAGAAACCAGAAAGCAGCAAATATTAGACTTCTTTAGTTTAATGCCTAATATTATTCCGGGGATTGTCTTTGTTGTAGGTTTAATTATGTTTTGGAATGCTCCCTGGCTTCCTGCAACAATTTATAACACAAAGGCAATGGTAGTAGTCACATACTGTGTACTGTTTTTACCTTATTCGGTGCAGTATATAAAGTCTTCGTTTTCACAATTAGATGCCTCTATTTTTCAATCAGCTGCTATTTTTGGACGTAGTAACATTGCGGTTTATCGTCGCATCATCCTACCACTTTTGATGCAGGGTATTTTAACAGGAATGATGATGACTTTTATTATTTCAATGCGAGAGCTTGTAGCTGGCCTTTTAATTTTGCCACCATCCGTAGAGACAGGGGCAACCTTTATCTATAGCCAATTTGAGCAAGGCAATGTAGGGGTTGGAATGGCAGTAGCTGTTATAACCGTCCTTATAACTGTTATTTTTATGTTCCTATTGGGTTGGCTACAAAAACGAGGAGGGCAGGCCAATGCTTAGTGTTGAAATTTTAGGTGGTGTAGGCGAATATGGGCGCAATTGTTTTTATATTGAAAATCAGACGCAGGCCATTTTATTGGATTGTGGCATTATGAAAAATACACAAAAAACGCCACCAAATATGACATCTAATCATATTGAAAAGCTAGCTGCTGTCTTTATTTCTCATTCGCATATTGATCATGTAGGGGCATTGCCATTACTACAGAACATGGGCTATACGGGACCGATACTAATGAGTCATACAACTGCTCAGCAGCTTCCACTGCCTATTCCACAAATCCGAACTTTCTATCCAGATACGATTGGAAAATGGATAGAGGTCAATGAATATCTTGCCTTTCAATGGGGATATAGTGGGCATTTAATTGGAAGCGTGTGGTACAAAATTCGTTTCTTTGATGAAATGATTTTTTTCTCTGGTGATTATGTAGTCGATTCGTATTTATTAAAGGCGACCTTACCAGAGGAGGATGGAACGGTTTATGATGTAGCGTTTATTGATAGTGGACATGCGGAAAAATGTATTCGAAACCTTGAGGTGTTACAGCAAATGGCTATGTATGTAAAGGCACATCCCAATCATTCATTTATATTCCCCTCCTCTTTTTCGGGAAAAACAGTCGATATTATGACGTATCTTTCAGAACATACAACTCGAGCGATTAGGATAGATGCCAAGCTACAACCTTTATTGGCGCATTATGATAAAGAACATGAAAATATTTGGCCAAATAAAGTGATGCTTTTAGAACGACTCAAGCAAAAACAGGACAGTGACCATGTACTGTATTTTGTCTCAGAGCAGGATGAGGCTCAAGTGGAGGAGCTTGCAAAGAATTATCCGACGGCAATTTTTGTTCATACAGGCTATTCTCGTCATGCTTACAATCCAGCTGGTTTAAAGCATTTCTCTGAGGAGTTCTTCTATAAAACACATCCAGACTATTGGGATTTAGTGGCACTGTCGCAGAGACTTCGTGCACGACAAACGATCTATTTTCACAGTACACATACAAATTTAACCACAACATTTCTGAAGGAGGAATTAAAGCGTGACTAAACTAAAAAAATGGGCATTTTATCTGTGTGTCGTGGGCTTGATAGTGATTAGTATGATTAGTGTGAATACAACACAAGCGAAAGCAGCCATTGAGCCAGGCCATGAAATTAAATTCAATATTAAACCTGAGATTTTTAATGAATCAATTATTCTCCAGGCTTTTCAAGCAACTAAAAAGAATGACGTAAAAGTTTATTTTTATGATACGCTTGACCAATCGTTTCTACGTGATGACTATATACACCGCTTACGTGTATATAAGGGTAGTAATAAAATGGATGTAACCTACAAAAAGCGTTTTTTAAACACACCTTTAAGTGAAGCAATGGCAGAAACAATGAATCATGGTTTTACTGGTTCTGAGTCAAATTATAAGTTTGAGCTAGATATTAAGGGAGATCATCGTACATTTACGATAAGCCGAAAGGAATCCTTGAAGACTTCTGCTGAGATCTCTTATGATTCAGTTGCTACAAATGTTGCGAAAAAACTCATTCTTGAAAATGCGCCAAAGAAAATTGTCAATTGGAATTCCGAAGCATGGTATAAAAATACGTTGTCTCAAGTTGTGGTATATGGGCCTGCTAATGCTACGACCTTTAAAGGAAGCTTTTTAGGACATGAAGCGGATATAGAGGTATGGCAGTACAAAGGAGACATTATGGTTGAACTTTCTACGAAGGTAGATGATGCGGCTCAAGCAGCTACTATAGAAAGGCAATGGTATGAGCAGCTATTATCCACTGGCTATCTAAGCGGGGATCAACGTGGTAAAACGGCATTTGTTATGGATAAATGAATAGGACGATAATGATTTCGCCTCATATAGAAATGAGGCGAAATTTTTCTTTGGCAACAGAGAGATTAAAAAAGTAGGTCCATGTTTGTTCTAACTTTGATAATTTCGCTTACACTTACTATAGGACGAACTTTGGGTGATATGAGGGGGAAATAACATAGCAAAAAAAATGGGCATTGTTACACTGCTACTTTTCGGTGTTTATGTGCTTTGTATGTACTGGTATATATTCCACAGCGGTGGTGGTAAAATACCAAGTGCCTTACAAGGAACGGCGGCAGATCCAGTGATGTTTATGTCTGGCAAGGAGCTTTTTTTAAGTGGTGAATATTCAAAAATAAGGAACTTTGTATTCTTTGTAGCCACACCTTTAGAATGGCTTATTTACTTCTTGATTTTACTATTGGGCGTATCTCGTTATTTTGAAAAAGTGACGACCTCCCAAACGAA
Source organism: Lysinibacillus sp. OL1 (assembly GCF_004332175.1). Classification (NCBI taxonomy): domain Bacteria; kingdom Bacillati; phylum Bacillota; class Bacilli; order Caryophanales; family Bacillaceae; genus Lysinibacillus; species Lysinibacillus sp. OL1. The sequence continues at coordinate 219,144 of NZ_SJDS01000001.1, forward strand.
GTGGAAGCTATTGCAAAATGCGGGTTACTTATTCCTATTATCTTTATTGCTCTATATTGTGCTATTCCCACTTGATTATTATCGCTATCATCTAAGCAAAAGCTATGGCATTAGTACACAAGCATTTGCATCTTGGATGAAGGATGGTGTCATTGATTTTTGGGTGAATTTTGGCACTAGCTTGATTATTGTTACGGTGATTTATTGGCTCATTAAAAAGAGCGAAAAAAGATGGTGGCTCTATGCTTGGCTTTTAACCATCCCTTTTACAATCTTTGTGATGTTCATTCAGCCTGTTGTCATTGATCCTTTATACAATGATTTTTATCCACTAAAAAATAAAGAGCTGGAAACAAAGATACTTACACTTGCTACACAGGCGAATATTCCTGCAGAGCATGTTTATGAGGTCAACATGGCAGAAAAGACTAATGCCTTAAACGCTTATGTGACAGGGATTGGGAGTAATTCGAGAATTGTGCTATGGGATACTACATTAAATAGACTAACAGACAATGAAATTTTGTTTATCATGGCACATGAAATGGGACATTATGTAGAAAAGCATATTTATTTTGGCATTGCAGGCTATTTATTCTTAATGTTAATAGGGCTATGGCTAACAGCGAAAATTATGCGTCGCCTGATTTCACGATATGGACAGGTTTTAAAAATTAATAAAATCAGTAGCATTCGTTCCTATCCATTATTTTTACTCATTACTTCTATTTTACTATTTGCTTCCAATCCAGTATCCAATTTTATATCGAGATATCAAGAAACGAGAGCCGATCAATATGCGATTAGCCTTATGAATGATCGAGAAGCGGCTGTAACAGCATTTCAAAAGCTAACGATTTCAGGCTTAAGTGAAGTGAACCCGCCACTCTTAGTGAAGTGGTTCCGTTATACACATCCACCGATGCTTGAGCGAATCTATAAAGTTGCGGATACAGGGGAACATAAACAAAATATGCCTTTAAAGGAAGAACAGAAGAAAAAGTAAGAGGATAGGTTTTTCAGGAGCGTAAATTGGGTAGTCTATGACAAAGATGTATCAAAAATTGGTCGTTGATTGATAGGGGATAGTATTATGCGAAATGTGATTATAATTACACTTTCTTCCATTTTAGTGGCCTTTGCCTATAATTATTTATTGATTCCCCATGAAATCTTGAGTGGTGGGTTGAGTGGTATTGCCATCATGCTTGGGATTATTACCCCTTTAAATACAGGCGTGTTAAATTTACTGCTTAACCTGCCTTTACTGATTTTAGGTGTGATGAAGCTCGGCAAGCGATTTATTAGCTACACCATTCTTTCGGTGGCTGTGTTGTCAGTGAGTTTATATATTATTCCAATACACAAAGCGACACAAGAGCCAATCCTCGCGTCCTTATTTGGTGGTGTTATTGTAGGGTTTGCAATGGGCATGATTTTTCGAGCAGCTGGCTCCTCAGGGGGCTTTGATATAATTGCTATGCTACTTAGTCGGAAACGTGATTTTCCGCTCGGTACGTTAATTGCCGCTATGAATGGAATCGTAGTGGCTGCTTCTGGCTTTGTCTTTAGCTGGGATGCGGCGTTGTTAACCCTTGTGTCCATTTATGCAACTGGAAAAGTAGTGGATACAATTCATACGAGCCATATTAAATTAACGCTGATGATTATTACGAGTAAAGGGGACGAGGTCAAACAGCAACTATTAGAAAAGCTACATCGTGGGGTAACGATTATCGATGCAAAGGGAGCATATTCAGGCGAGGGTCGGAAAGTATTAATTACTGTTATTACGCGTTACCAACTAGCTGATGTGAAAAGCACGATTAAGGAGACTGATCCAAAGTCGTTTGTGAATATTTTACAGACGACGGAAGTAATTGGGATGTTTGATCGTGGTACAACTAAATAATGCTATTCTCTACACACGTTTTAGGTGATACTTACCATAATCGAACGTGTGTTTTTATTTGAGGGGACGGGGATTGTAAAGATGGAAAAAGAAATAATTCATGCTTACTGTATACAGCTTCATGGAACAACGTATGACTATCAAGAGGAGTGGCAAGCAGATCGCTATCATATCGGTGGAAAAATGTATGCCATGCTTGGGGGAAATAGAACAGGTAAGCCTGTTCTTACATTGAAATGTGAGCCTGCTCGAGCGGAGGAATTACGAGAAGCCTATGCAAGCATTATACCTGGTTACTATATGAATAAAACCCATTGGAATTCCATTTATATGGGTGCTGAGGATGTCCCAAGGGATTTGGTAGAGAATCTTATCCAACATTCCTATGAGCTTGTTTTCAATAAACTAACGAAGAAAGCACAGCAGGAAATTCAATTAATTGGCAACCCATCAAACAAGTAATGAATAGCGCATTTACCTTTTTGGCAAATGCGCGAATGACTAATTATAACCACGCTCACCATAAGGCTTTAGTGTGTCAAGCCATTTTTGCTCCAGCTTTTCGAGCTCTTTTTTTTCATCGAAATAGCCTTCTTCTTTTTTCTTTAAATATTCAACGATTTCTACGTCAAAAGCTTCTTGACCATATAAATTGTAATCTGCCTGAAGCTTCTTGTTCGTATGTGTATTGGTTTTTAGCATAAATTGAAAGCCATTTAAACGCTTTAAATTATTAAAGCTCCCCACAAATACTTTGCCTGTTTGTGTATTGGTCATTGTAAAAACACCAGCTTCAATTTTCATCTCTTTATACATTTCTTTTAACTCTTTTTTATGATCCATTTTTATTAACCTACTTTCTTATTTTTTTACCCAATAGGCACTGCCATCTGCTTTGCGGTCAAGAAAACCGTATTCAATTAAGTAACGACGAATATGAACATAGTCCTCATATATCGGTTTAATCACTTCATTTAATTCTTTTTCAGTATAATGCTTTTCCTCGTCAAAAAGATTTGCTATTGCACGCAGCACTACAATTTTCTGTTTTTCCCGCTTTGGAAAGCGTATCAGTTCCTTGCCAACACCGTTTGGAAATAGCTTCTCTAATAATTGCTGTTCTTCTGTGAGGGTTACGTTATAGCGATCGTCAACCATAGTAGCTGTTTTATGAATAGGCACAAATGGTTCCTCCTTCTGATCTTGTTCTTTTAGTAACTCCATCATCACCATCAATGTTTTGGCTTGGCGTTCCTTTTCTTTCAAAGCAAAACGGTGATGGCGAATCGTTGTGGCACTGCCAATCTCTAATTCTTCTTTTATCTCCTGATCTGATTTTCCCTCATAAAATAAGCGTAAAATATGACTTTGATGTTCTGTTAAGCCTGTCATTTTTTTATTGAGACCGTTTAAATAATGAAAAACAGAATGATGAGCCGATGTAATATGATGTTGCATCATTTTCTCTGCTTCATATAATAAGCCCTCTTGAGGATAAATAATGCCTTTTTCTACTTTTTCACCGCATAGTAGGCAGGTGAAGTGTGCCGCTTGATCGATATATCCCTTTTTTAGATCATCGATAGGAGCTTGCCAAAATAATTCATTTACATCCATTGCAACCCCTCCTTGATAAAACAAACGAATTTATGATTTGTTTGCTATTTAATATTTAAAATAACAAAATGTTTGTTTTAATGCAATAAAAAACACATCGTATTCTAAACGATGTGTAAAATTGCTGGCTCATATTTAGTTATACTTTCTCTTAAATAAGATCATAGATGCTAGAGAAAGAACTACAATTGTACAGACAATCACAATTAGACTTGTTGTGGAGCTAAGTATATGTCCATTTAGTTCATAAACAATGCCATAATTCATTTTATAATCTTCCACATAAGAAGCGGGCACACCATCAAAGACATTTGCAATAGAGCTCTCCATAAATGCATTGCGTAATAATAGTGTTGTATGGCTAATTGGAAAGTACATGATTATATGTTGTGCAAAGCTTGGTAGAGCTCCAAGAGGTACATAAACACCACATAAAAATCCAAGTAATGTACCAACAATTGTGCCGAGTGTTGAGAAAGCATTTTGGGTCGACACAAATAACGAAAGAAATAAATTAAAAACACTCGCAAGCAAGACAGATAAAAACAGTATGCTCAATACCTGAATAAAATCCCCAAAACTTAGAAGCTTACCTCCCGTTGTGACAATAAAGATTTCACAGCCAAGGAGCGCAATAAAGGAAAAAATACAGCCGATAATAAATGCATTGAGCACATAGCTCAACTGAATAGTTGCACGAGAAAGGGGAGCTGTTAAAAAGTCGGCTTGTACTTTGGATTCTTGGTCTTTAACAGCGATACCATAGGCACCAAGTGTTGTCGAAACAGCAATCATGGATAGTAAACCTGCTACTAGCCACTCATTGACCATGGTGATCAATTCAGGTGTAGCTTCTGTTAGTTGTTCAATGGCATCTACCTGCATTTTTTGGAGAAAGACAGCGTACAACACAATGACAATAATGACTGACAGCAGGGAGAAGAACACCTGTGTTTTATCCCGTCTAAATATTTTATTATTACGCAGAACTAAGCTAATTAATGCTTCCACTACGCAACCTCCTCCTCTGCGATAATATGAAGAAAGACATCATCCATTGATCCTTTAATGACTTCGAAGGAGGCGATAAGTGGCTCAGCTTTTTTTAAAAGGGGAAGTGCTTGTAAGGTAGACGTTAAACGGATGGTGTATATCCCTTGATTCTCCGTGTAGGAGATCGCATTTTCCTCAAGAAACTTTACACCCTCCTGTGCATTTTGAAAAACGAGAGCCATTGAATCATAGGCATATTTTGTTTTTAGTGCATCGGGTGTTCCCTGTGCGACAATTTTACCTTGCTTTAAGACAGTGACTTGGTGAGCGACTGCCGCTTCCTCCATATAATGGGTCGTTAAAAAAACTGTCATATTGGTTTCCAGTTGAAGTTGCTTAATCGCCTGCCAAACAAATTGACGTGTTTGTGGATCTAAACCCGTTGTAGGCTCATCCAAAAATAAAATACTTGGACGATGAATGAGTGCACGAGCAATATCTGCTCGCCTTTTTTGTCCCCCTGATAATGTGCCATATTTTTTCTTTTCAATATCCTCTAGATGCAAATAGGTGGAAACAAATTGATAGTTATCGGTAAGCTGTGCTTTCGATAAACCATATGTTTTCCCTCGATGTAGGATATTTTCACGTACAGTTAAGCGCTCATCTAATAGACTTTGCTGGAAAACGACACCAATAGATTTACGGATATCCGCGTTATCATTGCTTGCGTCGAGTGTGAAACCATTAATAGTTACTTGACCACTCGATTTTTTTAGTAAAGTACAAAGTATTTCAATCGTTGTAGATTTACCTGCACCGTTTTCACCTAAAAAAGCGAATAGGGTGCCTTGTTCGACTGTAAAAGAAATGCCTTTGACAGCTTGCTGTTTTCCATATTGTTTACATAAATTTTCAACTTTTATCGCAAAAGTCATAGGTGGTTAATCCCTTCTCTTTTGAATTTCTTTATTGATTTTTTCAATATCATTTAATTGAAAAACATATAGAATACACCAAACAATCAAGTAAATAATGGCTTCCGCAATAAGTACGTACCATATACCTGAATCAAACCAATTACCAAAATAGCCTGCGGTTAGCACACATGCTGTCACCGCTACTAAGTGTAGAAGAAGCTGAACTGTAAAAGGCAATTGCTCCAAATCAAAAATGACGGATAGCAAACCAATGGCAATACCAAGAATGCTCGCGATCACAATTTGCTCCAATAATTCTGTTCCTGACGCCACCGCATTATTTGATAGGACGCTAAGTGTCACTAAGACATAAGAGGAGCTAAGGGAAATGAGTAGACCGATAATCATCATGCGTACATACTTCATGCTATGAATCCCTCCCAATACCTAGGTGTCTCTTTAATTCTTTTAAATATTTTCGGCTGACATGAATGGCTACGTCATTTTCAAGTAATAGCTGTGTAGTGCCGATTTTGCCCATTTGAATAGAGGATATTTTATGGATATTGACGAGTGTAGACTTACTTACGCGCACAAAATCTTTGGCTAGCTGAGCCTCAAGCTCATATAATTTTCGCTTGGACTCAAACTCTTGCTCATCTGTCTGTAAAAAAACCTTGGCATCCTCTGCGTAAATGGAATAAATATCCGAAATTTTTAAGAGATGAATTTCTTGTTGGTCATACCCATCTAGCATCGTAGTTTGCGATGCTTGAAGCTGTCTCATCAATCTTTCAATTTGCTCATTATAGTCCTTGGCATGAATATGAACCTCAGTTTCCTCAAGCTCATGATTGATGGTTAAATGAATTTTCATAGGAGGCCTCCTTTAAAAACGCTGAATCAGGTATTACTAATGTAGCATAGAAAATTTTCACAGGGATAAATTGTTCGATAAGAGGTTTTATTTGCTGGATAACAGGTTCTTTTTCAGCGATAGCAAACAGCTCAAAAGTCGGTCCAGTAGAAAAAGCGGTTTATAAAGGTCATAATAGGCTTATCGAGTTGAAGGGGTTGCTACCATGTTTATTTTTGATAAGCATATGTTCATCACATTATGCATTGGTTTAATAGGTGCTGTAGTTTTTCAATTTTTCCATATACCGATGCCTTGGCTGTTAGGAGCGATTACAGCGGTGCTCATCGTGCAGCTATCCACCAATGTCCAATTAAAATGGCATCATGCTTTCCGCAATTTTGGTTTAGTCGTAGCAGGTTATTCTATCGGCTATGCCTTTACACCAGAAGCTGTACAGGACATCAAGCTTTTTTTAGGAAGCATGGTCGTGTTAAATATCATATTTATTTTGTTGTTTTTTGCGGTAAGTTTCCTTGTTGCCAAGCGTACAGATTTAGATTTTGCGACTGCCTTAACGTGCTGTGTTCCTGGGGGCATGTCGCAGGTTGTGGCATTTGCGGAAGAGCAACAAGAGATGGATATGGTGGTCATCACATTCTTTCAAATCCTTCGCGTTCTTTTAATCGTTGGCTTTGTTCCTTTAATGGTGGCAGGGGCAGGTGGCAATAGTTCTATGATTGATGGAACATACACATGGAACCTTGTTAGCATACTTGTGGTATGTGGTGGCGCAGGGTGGCTAGCACAAAAGCTAAAAATTCCAACAGGCTATATGCTAGGCCCAGTGTTTTTACTAATGGGCGTTAATATGGCAGGGATAGATGTACCAAAATTACCATTATCACTTCTGCATATTGCCCAACTCATGCTAGGAATTTATATCGGATTATTATTGAAAAAAGAGGATTTACATTTATCGAAGAAGCATATCTTTTATGCGTTTGTTTCAGCGGGCATTTTTATTGGGGCAGCCTATGGTTTAACATTTGTGATGGCAGCGTTGTACAGCCTTGATTTTAGGACGAGCTTTTTAAGTATTGTTCCTGGTGGTCTTGATCAAATGGGGATTATTGCCGCTTCGGTCCATGCAAATGTCACGATTGTCACGGCCTTTCAGCTTTTTCGTGTACTAGTTGTCTCGATTTTTCTTGTGCCTGTGGTAAAAATATTTGTGAAAAAAGTGAAAACATGAGGGGGCTATGAATCAACCTCTCATGTTTTTCTTTGTGCAAATTTCCATTAAATAGAACTTTTGAATAATGATAAATGAACGTTAAATTTTCCCTTTCCAAATAATCCGAAAAATGTTATGATAGCCATAACTACTATGAACGGAGGTGAGAAGGAATGAATAAAAACGCTACGAAAACATGTGTAAAAGTGGATACGGCTATGTATTTTGCACGTGTAATTACTTTCGATTTTGCGAACAACGGGATAGGTCTGTCCATTTTTAAGCAAAATCAAATAACAAACGTAGCGAATTAACCATTCTTTTTCACACATTTAATTGAGAAGAGGACTGCTTGTTAATGAGCAGTCTTTTTTGTGTTCAAAAGATGTTTTCGCACGTTTCATTGGAGGAAAAAACGATGCAAATGAAAGCTGAACAAATCCAAAAAATTATGGGTGGCAATATATTATTCGAGAACTTACAGCTAGAGGTAAATAGTGGTGAACATGTGGCGATTGTTGGTGTAAATGGCAGTGGAAAAACGACTTTATTACAACTGCTTGCAGGGGTAGAGATACCTGACAAGGGACGAATAATTAAAAGTAAAGAAGCAACGATTGGCTATTTACATCAGATTCCACATTATCCACTCCATGCCGTAAAAGAAGTGCTAGAGGAAGCATTTGCGGATATTTATGCAATAAAGGCAAAAATGACAGCACTTGAGCAAGAGATGCAGTCGACGGTCACGGATAAAATATTACTGCAATATGGGCAATTGCAGGAGCAATTTATGCTATTAGGGGGCTATGAAGTAGATGCACAGCTAGCAATGATTGCAAATGGACTGGGTATTTCAGATATGCTAGAGCAGCCATTTAGTAGTTTAAGTGGTGGTGAAAAAACAAAGGTTATGCTTGGACAAATTTTATTGAAAAAGCCCTCTATTTTGTTATTGGATGAACCAACGAACCATCTGGATATGCAAGCTATTGAGTGGCTTGAACATTATGTGCGAAACTTTGAGGGGATTGTCATTGTCGTATCTCATGATCGTCAATTCATGAATCAAGTAGCCCAAAAGATTATTGAAATTGAGGATGGGGAGGCTTTTACGTATAACGGCCATTATGATGCTTTTATAGCACAAAAAGAAGCAAAAATTGAGCAACAGTTTGCAAATTATGAAGAGCAGCAAAAGAAAATTAAAAAGATGCAAGAGACAATTAAACGATTAAAGCAGTGGGCAAATGAGGCGAATCCACCAAACGCATCGATGCATCGACGTGCTAAGAGTATGGAAAAAGCATTAGCACGTATCGAGCGAGTAAAGAAGCCCCTTACTAAAAAGAAAATGAATTTAGCGTTAACGATGGCTGAACGCAGTGGTAAAGAGGTCGTGCTATTGCAAGCCATTGATCATAGCTTTGATAAGCCTTTATTGAAGGACAGCAATCTAGCTATTTATTTTGGCGAAAGATTAGCGATTGTTGGGAGCAATGGTAGTGGAAAATCAACATTATTAAAAATGATGTTAGGTGAAATCATTCCTAATCAGGGAGTGTGTCAAATTGGAAGCAATGTGAAATTTGGCTACCTTTCCCAGCAATTTGAACATCCAAATCCTGCTATACGATTAATTGATGCCTTTCGTGAAAGTGTCGCCGTGTCAGAGGCGGAAGCTCGCCATATACTCGCACGATTTTTGTTCTATGGCTATGATGTCTTTAAAAAAGTGAAGGACCTAAGTGGTGGAGAAAAAATGCGTCTTCGTTTAGCACAATTAATGCATGAGGATATCAATGTTTTAATCTTAGATGAGCCAACAAACCATTTAGATATTGAAGCAAGGGAAGTATTGGAAGAGACACTAGAATCCTTTGAAGGTACGATTATTGGGGTGTCACATGACCGTTATTTCTTACAGAAAATTTTTACGAAAACGGCGTGGATTGAAAACCAGGCTATTCAGGTTTTTGAGGGAGATTATGAGTGGGCTAGAGGAAAACGACAGGAACTTGCAATGAAAACGATTGATAAACAACCAGTAAATAAAACGCAGTCACCTAAAAAGGAATTACCGATTGAACAGCAAATTGAAAAATTAGAGACAAAACTACAACAACCATCGCTTGCTAAAGAACAACGGCAGAAGCTTGAACTTCAATTAGAAAATTTATATGAAAGATGGTTAGAAGGGGGCACAGAGCATGTTTAATTTAGAACGCATTATGCAGCTTGATATAGAGTATGTGAAGAGTTTCAGTGAAGTGGAGGTTTGTAAGGAGGGGGTCCTATTTTACAATCAGGCTATCCCAACCTATTATGATGCAAATCATGCACAGATTTGGCGAAAGATTGAACAACCTGATTTATTTTTACAAGACATCAAAGACTTCTACCAATCAAAGTCTCTGATCCCGCGGATTTATTTATATAATCTAGAAGAAAATCAGCTATGTATAGAGGCATTAGAGACGCACGGCTTTCAATATGAGCATTTTGTTAATGAAATTCAGTACTGGGACGGTGAATATGCGATACTTCCACCTAATCCTGCCATTCAAATTGAGCGTGTAACGGATGCAAATAAGGAGGAAGCATTAGCAGTAGAAATGAGCATTTCTGCATTTGGGGAGCCTTCATTAATAAAAAAGGCATTTGAGGAAACCTATCATTCTTCACATTTTACGTATTATCTATTAAGACTAGATGGGGTGGCGTGCTGCTCAGCAACTATTTTTGTGTCAGGAAATCAAGGAAGGATTGAAAGTGTTGCAACAACTGAAAGCTATCGTGGTCGTGGTTTAATCGGCTATATGCTGCAGCATATCCAACAGCAATCAGTCAAGCTGGGATTGAACGATCTTTGGATATTACCAATTAGTGAACAGGTTGCCAAAGTCTATGAGAAGGCAAATTTTAAATCGGTGGGCTCCATTGCATCGATTCATGCGTTTACTGAAGGGAAGAGCATTCAAGACATCCGCCAACAGGCTTAAATAGCTACACATAAAGGTCGCCAAATTCCTGTAGTGCTTACAAGGAATTTGGCAATTTTTTAGAACTGTACTTGGCAATTTTGATTACAAGTGCTTTGATGAAGGGGTGCTTTAAAATATAATCAGCAAAAATTATTTCCTGCTCCTGTAGCAAGATAGCTGCTCATTACGACATCAAATTCCTCAGGCCTCAGTTAACAGTATCCATTGTCAGCTATCGCTTTGATATGAATTTGCGAGATGGAACTATACCTGCTTAGCAGGAGCTGGTGGACCATTCATTTTTGCGATGAATGCCTATAAATGGAGGTGGGAGCTGTTTTATTGGAGCTTCTGTTACTTATTTTAATCGTGTAGTATATGTCTAATAGTTTGCGAATGAAACTTGTTAAAGGATAAGTAGGAAAGAATGGAAACTAGTAAAATCCTGAATAGTATCGACTATTCGCGTTTTTTGTTTTATTGTTAAAAAGAAGGATTTTCAATTATTAAAAGTTTTTTACTTGAAAAAATGTCGTATTCGATTTATTGTCTTTAGAGATACTTGTTTAATGGACTTGGAGGATATGAAATGCACGGAATTTATATACGCTATAATGTCTCAGATGAAACCCAAGCAGCACAATGGCCCAAAAAAATGGATGCATTTGCGTATGTTCAACGAGAAAAACCACAACAAGACAATGATAACTTGCTGTCAAAAGAAGAGCTAAAAAACCATGCCATTCGCTATATTAAAAGCTTGAAAGACAATGCAAGTGTCCATTTAGTAGAGCAGCGCAACGGTGAAATTGAACATTTTGATCGACGCTACATGGAGTCATTAAAGTTAAAGGAAAGCATCGATTCCCAACTTATTAATCTAGAAGAAATACGCTTATTATTGCAATTAATGAATGTCTTGAATTTATCCCATGCTTTTGGAGAAAATGCTGGCAAGCTACTTCGTCAAATAACGCCATATGCCAAAGAGGTAGAGCATCCAACATTCCAAACAACACGCGTTGAGCGCCATTTTTATTCGGAACTAATAGAACAAATAGAAATGGTTTATGCACGAATTATGCGTCAGCACAACCCATCGACAACGGAAATGCAGCAATCAGAAAAGCTCTGGACAACAGTCTGTGAGCAAGCAATAGAAAAAGCAGAAGCACGAATCGAACGTCTATCTTCTATCAAGTTAAAGCATGAGAAAAATTTACTAGAGTTTGGTCACTTAAAACAGCAAAATATCGAAGCAAAGGAACGCTTAGATCTAGCTGTCCATGAACTGGACGCCATTTTAAATGTATTAGAATCATAAGAAAAGCATGTCTCCGTCAAAATCGGAGACATGCTTTTGTTGTTGTCGTCGGATAGAAGGACAAAAGTGACGGTTAGCAGTGCGAAAGTGGTAGATAGCTTCGTAAGATTGACGGATAGCTGTGCTTTACTTCGCTTTCTCCTCTGTTTGATCCCGCTTAGTTTGGCGTGAAAGGCGCAGTAAATCCAATCCAAGCAGCACAACAATGATATAGAATAGAGGACTTGTGAACGATAGGCCAATTTGTGACTGACCGCCAAGCAATGTTAAAACAATCCATAATCCAACTGTATACAAAGTTAATCCGATATAAGCCTTTTTTGATAATCTTTTATATCTACCCTTGTCGAAGGCTAGCTGAATGATGACAAGCCCAACTAATATAAGCAATATTATTTTTTTAGTCAGCATCGCAGCAATAGCTGTATCAGGGAAGAAATCATTAACGAATAATAACGTGAAAAATATTAAAATAACAAAATTTAAGATTGTCGAAAGCTTCATGCCATTTCTCCTTAGTTGTCAGAATACTTTTCTATTGTAACATGGTTCTAATGAAAGCAAAAAATAATACTTTAAAGAAGAGTTTGAAAAATTTTGAAACTTTTCCTGAGGTACATCCGTATAGTAGGTAATATGATGAAAAGGGGTGAGCAACTTGACGCTATTTGGCTATTCACTCGAGCAGATCTTTTTGGTGGTTTTGATTTTCGCTGGCCTTGCCACAGTATTGGTTATGTTTTTTGGTGATGCAGTCGAAGGTATTGGGGAAGGACTGCCCATTTTTAATCCGAGTGTCATTCTATCTTTCATTACGTTGATGTCAGCAGCAGGTTTTATTTTAGAAAAACTAGCCTGGTTCTCTAGCTTTTGGAACATCATTGCTGCATGTATCATCGGTGCTATTTTAAGTTCCATCTTTTATTTATTTGTTCTCGTTCCGCTACGTTCCGCTGATGTTTCTTTAGCTTACACAGAGGAATCGCTAGGCGGGCAATTAGGAAGAGTTATTGTGCCAATTCCAGTAGATGGTTTTGGCGAGGTTGTTATCGAAACGACAAGTGGCATGATTTCAAAACGGGCAACGGGCTATGATAATGAAGCCATTGACTATGATGAAACCGTACTTGTTGTGGATGTGAAGGACGGAACACTTTTTGTTAGAACGTACGAGAAAAAATTTGTTTAAAGGAGAGATATGTCTATGTCAACCGATATCTTAATTGTTTTAGGAATTGTAGCATTTGTATTAATTGCCCTAGTCGGCTTATATGTGACAAAGTATCGTACGGCTGGTCCTGATGAAGCACTGATTGTGACAGGTAGCTATCTCGGCTCCAAAAATGTACATAAGGATGAGTCGGGGAATCGCATTAAAATCATTCGTGGGGGCGGTACATTTGTATTCCCTATTTTCCAGCAAGCACAGCCGTTAAGCTTACTTTCTAGTAAACTAGAAGTGACAACGCCTGAGGTGTATACAGAGCAAGGTGTTCCTGTTATGGCAGATGGTACAGCCATTATTAAAATTGGCGGTTCCATTTCAGAAATTGCGACAGCAGCAGAGCAGTTTTTAGGCAAGCAAAAAGCAGAGCGCGAAGGGGAAGCACGTGAAGTATTAGAAGGTCATTTACGTTCCATTTTAGGATCTATGACGGTTGAAGAAATCTACAAAAACCGCGATAAATTCTCACAGGAAGTTCAACGTGTTGCTTCACAAGATTTAGCAAAGATGGGTCTTGTCATTGTATCCTTCACGATCAAGGATGTACGAGATAAAAATGGCTATTTAGACTCACTAGGGAAACCGAGAATCGCACAGGTAAAGCGAGATGCTGATATTGCGACAGCAGATGCAGAAAAAGAAACACGTATTAAACGTGCAGAAGCGTCTAAGGAAGCACAAAAGGCAGAACTAGAGCGTGCGACGGAAATTGCAGAAGCAGAAAAAGAAAATCAATTAAAAGTAGCTGAGTTCCGACGTGAGCAGGATATTGCCAAAGCGCGTGCTGACCAAGCGTATGAGCTTGAAACTGCTCGTGCTAAGCAGGAAGTAACGGAGCAAGAAATGCAAATTCGCATTATCGAGCGTCAAAAGCAAATTGAATTAGAAGAAAAAGAGATTTTACGTAGAGAAAAGCAATATGACTCTGAGGTTAAAAAGAAAGCAGATGCAGATCGCTATGCAGTGGAGCAAAATGCCGCAGCCGAAAAAATGCGTGAGCTTGCACAGGCTGATGCGGAAAAATATCGTATTGAATCATTAGCAAAAGCAGAGGCAGAGAAAATTCGTTTGGATGGTCTTGCCAAAGCTGATGCAGAGCGAGCACAAGGGGAGACGGAGGCTGATATCATTCGTCTACGTGGTCTGGCTGAAGCTGAAGCTAAACGTAAGATTGCCGAAGCCTTTGAATACTATGGTCAAGCAGCTGTACTGGATATGGTTGTACGCATGATGCCAGAGTATGCAAAAGAGCTTGCAAGTCCACTTGGCAATATCGATAAGATTACAGTGGTCGATACTGGTGGTGGAGAGGGAAGTGGTGCGAATAAGGTGACATCTTACGCAACCAATTTAATGTCTACACTTCAAGAAACATTAAAAGAAACTTCTGGTCTCGATGTAAAAGAGCTGATCGAGAGCTATGCTGGGAAGCACACATTGCGTCCAGAATTAGAGCAGATTGCTTTAGGACTTGAAAAAAAGCAAGCACCTGAAGAAACGAAAGAAGCGGTAGAACAATCCTAACAAAAAACGACCTGATGATCTCATCAGGTCGTTTTTTTATAGTTGTTGCTGCCATTCACTTACAAGCATGCCATAAATAACGTGATTTACATAATGATCGTAGAGCCATTCTGCAGCTCGAATGGTTCCTTCTTGCATGAATCCAATACGTTCTGGGATTGCGCGACTTTTGTGATTCGCTTCAGCAACACGAATTTCAACTTTATGAAGCTTCAATGTTTCAAAGGCATATTGCAGTAAAGCTTTTACCGTTTTCGTCATGATGCCATGTCCTTGTGCTCCTTCGCTCAACCAATAGCCAATAGTGCCGATTTTATTGCTCGGGTTAATTGCGTTAAAGCCTGCAATGCCAACAATTTCATTTTTAAAGAGAATGACTAGGGAGAGGCTACTGTTCGCTTCATGTCCCTTAATACAGCCCTCAATATAGGCTTTTGTATCCGCCAGTTCTTTTGTAAAATCTAGCCATGGTAGCCATTCTTTCAGATATTCCCTCGAGGCATCCGTTAATGCAAAAACCTTCTCTGCATCTTCAGGTGCGATCATCCGTAAAGCTAAATCTTGGTTAATGGTAATTTGCATTATTGTTCACCTCATTATTATTTTAACGCATTGTGCATAAAGCCTTTCATTTCTCGGCTAAGTAAAGTTAATTCTTCTATAATTTCGCTGAAATCCTGTACGAGCTGTGCTTGCTCATTTGTTGCATCATTGATTTGTCCCATATTTTGCTTTAGATTATCTAGATTTCTATTGATATTCCGTAATGATGATTCTATATTTTCGGTAGCACTAGACGTCTCAAAGGACAGCTTTCGAACTTCCTGTGCCACAATATTAAAGCCAGCGCCGTGCTGTCCAGCACGTGCAGCCTCGATGGATGCGTTTAAACCTAGTAAATTAGTTTGGCGAGATATACTTTTAATTAAATCTGTCACGGCATTTGTTTTTTCAGAGTCCTCTAGGGCATGCTGTGCCTGCTTATTAATTTCCTCACTAGTGGCCGCTAATTCCTCAGAATGGGAAGCGATTGTATGTACTTTATCCTGTAGACTGTTGACGATCTTATCCATCGTAGCCATATAATCTTCAAGTTTGAGCTCATTATCTATTGGTAAGCCAAAAGCTAATGCACCTACTACTTGACCATTTTCACGAATGGGGAATGAAAAAGCATTGATTGCTACACCGTAAACATCCTCTGGTATCACCACATCTGCATTTTGTCCATTAAAGGCGATGAAAACATTTTGGTCATTGGCGTTAACTTTTTGTCCATCATGGTAGCCGGAATCCACACGTTTACCTGCTAAGTATTTAACGACTGTTTCATTTTCCTTTTCAACAACAGCTACAATGGCTTCTTGTTTTAATGCTAGATGAATATAAGGTGTTGCGAGGGCTAAAGCTTCAATAATTTTCATAAAAATTCCTCCAAGTCTCGTCAATGAAAATGGTTGTGTCATCTGTCTTCATTGTGACAATGGTTCTAGATGATTACTTTTACTGTAGCACAATATTTGCCAAGTCAAAATAGCTATTTATATTTTTTATTAAAAGAAGAACATACAAATCCGAAGTGCTTTTATTTGTCAATTATTATTTTTTTGCAGCGGTGAAAATGAAGGCCTTTTTGTCTATTTTTTGACAAGGAGACGTGTGTTTTGCGAAATATTGTATTAGAATAATAGTAGCATGTGGAAGAAGTTAAGGAGAGAGTTTCATGGACTATATACAAAAGGGTACGAGGGCGTTTCATAAAGCGAATTGGGCCTTATTTTTAGCAGGCTTTATTACGTTTGCTAACCTATATGTAACGCAGCCATTACTACCAACATTTTCAGAAGCATTTCACGTCTCACCAGCTGTAGCAAGTTTATCTCTTTCAGTAACTACCTTTGCATTAGCGGTGAGTTTAATAATTGTCAGTTCGTTATCAGAAGCATGGGGAAGAAAATCATTGATGACGATTTCTATTTTTGCAGCTTCTGTCCTGACACTAGCTCTTGCATTTTCACCTAACTTTGAAACAATTTTAGTTTTACGTGTTGTACAAGGCATCGTTTTTGCAGGTTTACCAGCAATCGCTATGGCTTATTTGGGAGAAGAGATGGAACCAGCAAGCTTAGGGGTTGCCATGGGCTTATATATTAGCGGTAATTCAGTAGGGGGACTTAGTGGACGAGTTATTATTGGTACCTTAACGGACCATTATAACTGGCATACAGGCATGATGGTACTAGGAGGAATCAGCCTGCTAGTTAGTTTATTGTTTGTCTGGATGTTACCAAGCTCCAAACATTTCAGCGCGCGACCTTTACAATTAATAGCATTGACCAAAACCCTACTGCAACATTTAAGAGATCCTTCTATGCTGTGTCTTTATGGGATGGGGTTTCTTTTAATGGGAAGCTTTGTCACACTTTATAATTATATTGGCTTTAAACTAATGGCACCTCCCTATAATTTAAGTGCCACAATTGTAGGTTGGATATTTGTCATTTATTTAGTTGGGACATTTAGCTCGGCATGGTTTGGCAGTTTAGCCGATCGTTATGGTCGCCAACGAATGCTCTTACTGGCCATTGCCATTATGCTAGCTGGAGCTATAGTAACGCTCAATGGGCTACTTACTTTAAAGATTATAGGGATAACCGTTTTTACCTTTGGCTTTTTTGCAGCTCATTCAATCGCAAGTGGCTGGGTGAGCAAACGAGCATCCCACGATAAAGCACAAGCATCTTCTCTCTATTTATTTTTCTATTATTTTGGTTCAAGTGTTGGAGGAACAGTAGGAGGCGTTTTTTGGATGAAATATGGGTGGATGGGTGTTATAGTGATGATCGCTCTGTTTTTATTCATTGCTTGTGTCCTATCATTTTTATTAAAAAAATTCATTGTTAGACAACGTATCACAACATGATGTGAGGTGTCATTTTGCAGGAATTACTTTTCTATTTTTTCATTATCCTAGCAGCTTCTATTTTACAAACCAGTACAGGTTTTGGTTTTTCCGTTATGGCTACGCCTTTTTTACTGTTGCTTTTTACACCACAAGAGGCGATGCAAATAAATATAATACTGTCCCTTGTTATTTCATTTTCACTCATATGGAAGGTGAGACATGATATTGATGTAGCGTTGCTTAAAAAGGTGATGATCGGTAGTGTTGCAGGTGCTCCTTTTGGTAGTATACTATTTGCCTTAGTCGATGTGACGACATTTAAGCTGCTCATCGCTATCCTTCTTATAGGGCTTACGATTCTATTGATTAAAAATTTCTCTATTCAACAAACAAGGAGTAGAGATTATGGCGTTGGTTTTATATCAGGTATGTTCACAACAAGTATTGGGATGGCTGGACCACCACTGTTGCTCTATTTTGCGAGCACACATAGAAATAAAGAAACCATTAGAGCTGTTTCACTAGCCTACTATATATTTATCTATCTAATTAGCTTACTTTCTCAAGTCATTTTTGAGGGTACAAGTAAAATGGTTTGGATATATAGTATGTATGCTTTGCCAATTGTTTTCTTAGGACTTATTTTTGGACAAATGCTATTTACGCGATTAAATCAAAAATTGTTTAAAATCTTAATTTATTTTCTATTAGTAGCAGCAGGCTTAATTTTGTTGATCCAAAGTTTATGGACAATGCTATAAACAACAAAAAGAAGTATGGAAGGATAATACATCCTCCCATACTTCTTTATTGTTAACCCATAATATTGTAGCCAGCGTCGATGTAGATCGTCTCACCAGTCACACCACGTGATAGGTGAGATAGCATAACAATCGTCATATCTGCTACTTCGTCTTGTTGAACATTACGTTTTAAAGGAGCTGTTTCTTCAATTTTGTGTAAGATTGTGTTAAAAGAAGGAACACCTTTTGCAGCGAGTGTACGAATAGCACCAGCTGAGATAGCATTGACGCGAATATTATCTTGGCCAATATCAGCAGCAAGATAGCGCATAGAAGCCTCTAATGCAGCTTTTGCAACGCCCATCACATTGTAGCCATCAAGTACTCGTTCTGCACCTAAGTAACTCATTGTAACGATAGAGCCACCCTCTGTCATGTATGGATGAGCTGCTTTTGCAGTGGAAATAAGTGAATAGGCACTTGTATCTTGTGCGAATGCATAGCCTTCTCGAGTTGTTTCAAGGAAGCGGTTGTGTAAATCTTCTGCATGCGCAAAAGCCACTGAATGTACAATCCCATGAATAACACCAACCTTTGAGCCGATTTCTTCAAAAGCTGCTTTTGTGCTGTCGTCACTATTCACATCACATTGAACAACAAGAGAATCGGATTGTCCGATATTTTCTAATTGTTTTTGTAATTTTTTTAATGAACGTTCTTGACGATACGTGAAGATGACATTTGCACCAACGTCAAATAAACGTTTAGCAATGCCCCAAGCAATACTGCGATCATTTGCTACGCCCATGACAACAATGTTCTTATCTTTTAATTGTAATAAATTATCCATCATTATGAAGAACTCCTTTGTGAGATAATATCTGTTATTAGTACCAACTACTAAAATCTTATCATACATAAAATAACGTTGCAATAACAAGATGAAAAGAGAAGTAGTTTAGAGAGCAAAAAAAATTCATCTCTTTACAGTAGAGACGAATTAAAAAGTGTGCTATTTTATTTTGTTACATAATGATCATACATATCTACTGCTCGATTAACAGCACTACTGACAGTGATTCTAAAGCAATTTTGTGACCGAATGACCTGTGCCAATATTTTGATTGCTCTTGTTTGATTTTTATGGAATAAAGCATTGTCTGTTTGAAAATCATCGTCTAAAAAGGCAAGATAATAAGGTATTCGATTTTGTGGTTTTAACAAATCAGATTCTGCACTTTTTTCAAGTGTATCGTACACCCATAAATCGATGGCATTTCCTAAGTGGAAGGCCGCAAAATACTGAAAATCATCATTCTCACATTCTTTTACTTTTTGAATTATTTGAATTTTTTGGAGCTCATCTAATAAGAATGTATTGATGGAATAATAGATGGCTTTAGAAGGATTTAGAATGAGCTCATCGGTCTGCTGCGATTTTAAGAAAACCCAGTTATTTAACACGTTTGCCCATGCGTCCACAGTATTCAAACATTTCGCACAAACATCTGGAAATATTGATTGCCACTTTGCAGCAAGATTTTTAAATCTATTCATATGGTCTTGATCAATATAAAATAAACTATGCTCAACTTGTAACTGCTCAAACATTCACATTCCTCCAATAGATTGGTATGTATAGCAATGGACCATATGCCTATTATCTTGATGCAAAAGATAGCCAATATTTTAATCAATAAGAAGGCATCCCCTGAAGGATGCCTTTTAAGATATACATCAACGGAAGACTATTCAAATTTTAATGAGTCACCATCGAATGTTTCATCTGCTACTTTGATAGAGTCTGTTGGACAACCTTCAAAAGCGTCTTGCATATCTTCCAATAGATCCTCTGGAACTTCAGCAGTTCCCATGTTATCATCTAAAATAACGAAGGCAATGCCTTCATCATCATAATCATAAATGTCTGGCGCTGCGGCTCCACATGCGCCACAAGCGATGCATGTATCTTTATCAACTATTGTGTATTTAGCCATTTTATTCTCTCCTTTAACGATGTTCCTACAAAGCTTCATACTCATTTTAAAGATGTTTATCTTACATTTCAACTTAAATACTATTAAATTGGAGGAATTTGCGTCAATGTTTCATCAAATTTTATTGCAAATCTTTCAAAAACTCAATAAAGAGCGGACGATTTCGGCTGCCTATCATGTCCTAAGAGGGAAGCGTTCAGGCCAGACGATTCAAGATATTGGTCTTTTTCAACTGCATCAATATTTTGGCCTCTTGCCAAAACTATCTCGTACTACATTTGATGAGGCTGTAAACTTATTTATGCAGAATAGTTGGTTAAATGTGCAGGAATCTGGTCATTTTTACATGGAAACGCTAGGATTACAACGTGCACAACAAACGCCAACCTTTTTCTTTGATGGTTGGCACTATCGGGGAAATGAGCATGTGTTTTTTGCGAGGCTCTCTCTCATTGTACAAAGTTTGTCACATCAAGCCGCAGCCGTTCGTACCTTTTCACCGATTAGTAGAGATACAATGATTCAAGCGTGGGTGCGAACTTTTTTACAGGCACATCATTATAAGGAAGGTCATTTACAGCAGCAATTATTGACAGAATGTAATCATGTGCTAACTATTCTCCCTGTGTCAGATGCAAGCAAACAGCTTGTTCTGTATCGTTTAAGTGGTTATCAATTACCAGGATGGACGTGGCAACAGCTTGCAGATGAACGGAAGGAAACTGTACTGGATAGTCAATTAGCTTTTATTGAAACCCTACATATATTATTAAATGAAGTGCATCAAAAAATAGATGATTACCCATTGCTAGGGCATGTGGCAGAAGGATTAAAAGTTAAAATATTGCTAACAGATTCTGCACAACAAACCGCACAATTATATGAACAAGGTTATTCGATGGAGCAAATTGTTCAAATGAGAAAACTAAAACAAAGTACAATTGAGGATCATTTTGTGGAATTAGCTATGTATGAACCGAACTTTTCTATTGGCCCATTCGTCTCCTATGATGAAGCCCAAAAAGTGTGGCAGGCATCGAAGCAGTATCAAACAAAAAAATTGAAAATATTACATGAAGCTTTAAACGATATGAGTTATTTTCAATTAAGGCTTGTCCTTGCGAAAGGAGAAGTATAAATGGAACTTGAACAATTATTGCATAAGCATTTTGGTTATTCATCATTTCGGCCAGGACAGAAAGAAGTCATTGAGGCATTACTACAAGAACAAGATGTTATTGCCTTATTGCCAACAGGAATGGGAAAATCACTCTGCTACCAGCTACCAGCCTATACATTAGAGAAACCTGTACTAATTGTTTCACCCTTACTGTCATTAATGCAGGATCAAGTAGAAGAGCTGAAGCGTTTTGGGGAAAAGAGGGTGGTAGCTTTAAATTCCTTTTTATCACTAACAGAGAAACGTTATGTATTACATTATTTAGAGCAATATCGTTTTATTTTTACTTCCCCAGAGATGCTGCTCCAGCAACAGGTACAAGAGAAACTGGCGCAGATGAAGCTAGGTTTAATCGTAGTAGATGAGGCACATTGTATCTCACAATGGGGCTTTGATTTTCGACCAGATTATTTACGAATAGGTGACTGGCTATCGAGAGAAAATCGTCCGCCAATTTTGGCATTATCTGCTACGGCAACAAAGAAGGTTGTTCGAGATATACGGGAAACTTTATCTCTCAAAGCTCCCTTCGAGTTTATGTATAATGTTGACCGCCCGAATATTCATTTAGGTTGTGTAGTAGTGGAGGATAAGGCTGATAAAGCTAGATGGCTCATGCACAATATTATGGAAACAGCAGGGCCTGGTATTTTATATGTTTCCTCACGTAAACGTGCGCAACAATATAGCGAAGCCTTATTACAAGAGGGCGTTCGTGTTGCTGCCTATCATGCTGGCTATGGGGTGGAGGACCGTCAATTTATTCAACAGCAATTTATAGCTGGTGAACTTGATTGGATTGTTGCAACAAACGCTTTTGGTATGGGCATTAATAAGCTTGATATACGGCAGGTCATTCATGAATCAATGCCTGCCAATATAGCGAATTATATGCAGGAGATCGGACGTGCAGGGCGGGATGGTCACTCTGCACTTGCTATATTACTATATGCTGAAGGTGATGAGGAGCTGGCTAAATTTGTTGTGACAGGCGATTTACCAACTTTACATCATGTTGACCGCTATCAGGAGCTGCTATCTCAGCAAATACAGCCCATCCAAATGCTGAAAAATGGGGAGTTAAGTGAGACAGCCTTCCGTGTGTTAGACTATTGGCTGCAACGAGAGTCTTCGGAACAAGTGAAGGTCCGATTAAATCATTTAGCACTAGAGAAATACAATGCAGTGAATGAAATGCTTCAAATCATACAGACAAAAGACTGTATTCGTGAACATTTAGTCGGGTATTTTGGGCAAAAATTGCAGAAAAAGCCGGAAAACTGTTGTGAAAATTGTGGAATCCATTATGATGTAATCAAGAAAGTACGCTTAAAAGAGAAAAAGAAAGTAGAAATGGCAACGTGGGAAAGTCGATTGCAACAATTATTAATGGGTAATTAGACTAAAACTGACGGTCATTTACTTTTTTCGTAAAATTCGTCATAATAGAGATGATAGAAAGCGTAGTAAGGTTGGGGGAAAGGCGAATGAATAAAGAAGATTATCGCGATAAAATAGAAGAGCATCGTCAATCGTTTGAAGATGAGCAAAAAGAACAGCAATCCTTATCAAGAGTTTCCAGAATGAATAAAAACGGTAATAAAAACAAAAAGCCAAAAAATTCGAAACGTAAGACACCGTTAATGACGATTCTGTTTGTTATTTTTATCTTGATACCATTAACAATTCTTATTTATTTTTGGAAATTTTATGAACCAGGAAAAACGATTGAACAAGCCGAAAAGGATACAGCTGAACAGGTTGTGGAATTAGATCCTTCAGAAGCATCTGCGTCAGATAAAGATAAGGAAAAAGATGATAAGGGTCAAGACGCTCAGGGAGATAAGAAGGCTCAAGAGCAATCTCAAAAAGATGCTGATAAATTAGCAGCGGAGCAAAAAGCTGCTGAAGAAGCGAAAAAGGCTCAAGAGGCGAAAAAGGCAGAGGAAGCAAAAAAAGCCGAAGAAGCTCAAAAAGCTGAAGAAGCAAGAATAGCTCAACAACAAGCAGAGGCAGCAAGAAAAGCAGAAGAGGCTAGAAAAGCGGAAGAAGCAAAACAAAATGCTAAAGCAACGACACATACTGTAAAAGCAAATGAGAACTTATACCGAATTGCATTAAATCACTATGGCGATGGCAGTGAAGCGACTTTAGCTAAAATTCGTGCTGCTAATGGGATGTCCTCTAATACTGTAATGGTTGGGCAAGTCATTAAGTTACCTTAATAGAATTTTTTATCGTTATATAGGTTTTCTAGTATAAAATTACAGACAAACGTTCACACCAAAACGTACGTCTGATTTAGCAAAAAGGCGATTCGTTTTTTAAGAAGAATCGCCTTTTTGCTGTCGTAAGGAGAAGTGAGAAAATGCTATATTTAGGGCTATTTCTTTTGGTAGTCATCGCCCCTCCACTTTATATGTGGAAGGTGGCACATGAAAATAATGTATTGTCTCACCAGCTTTCATTACAGGGTGAACAGGAGAAGGTACGATTATTTTTTATTTCAGATGTTCATTTACGTAAAATAAGTAAGAAAATGATTGCACAGTTACAGGGACATCATTTTGATGCAGTAATTATTGGCGGTGATTTTGCGGATAGCCGTACACCGATTGATCGTATTCATGAAAATTTATCATTATTAACGTCCCTTGGACCAACCTATTTTATTTGGGGCAATAATGACAGAGAAATTGGGGAAGAAAGACTGAAGGACATTTTACAGGCATACCATGTTCAAATTATTGTCAATGATGCCGTACAGCTTCCGCTTAAAAATAGCTTTTGGTTAAGTGCTATTGAGGATACAACTGTTAAAGAATATAGTTTTGAAAAAGCTTTTGCAAAGATAGGAGAGCAGGATTTAGTTGTTTTTATCGCCCATAATCCAGAGGTTTTTGCGAAAGTTCGGGCTAAATATCGTGCGGATTTAATGATGGGGGGACATTTACATGGAGGGCAAATCAGATTCGGTCCATATGGTGTCCATCCAAATGGTTCCTATCGTCGGCGTGATGGTGTCATGACTTTAGTAAGCAATGGCTATGGGACGACATTAGTACCTTTTCGATTTGGTGCAAAGCCCCAATGTCATATAATTGACATTGATATATCGAGTAAATAAACAACCAAAACGTGTGAGAAGGCGTATAATAAAAAAGTATCGTCTATTCTATGATAATGTGAAAGCATGGAGCAGCAATTTTTGCTGTTCAAATTCGATTGGAGTGTCAAGAAATGCAGCAAGCAGATGCAATTATTGTTGGAGGAGGCCCATGCGGCTTAGCAGCAGCAATAGCTTTGCAAAATATTGGTTTACAACCTATTGTGATTGAAAAAGGAAATATCGTCAATGCCATCTATCATTACCCTACACATCAAACATTTTTTAGTACGAGTGAACGGTTAGCCATTGGTGATGTACCATTTATTATTGAAGGACGTAAGCCGAAACGCAATCAAGCCCTTGTCTACTATCGAGAGGTCGTCCGTTTAAAAAATATACAAGTTAATCGCTTCGAAAAAGTACAAAGTGTTGTAAAAAATAATGATTTGTTCACGGTTACCTCCGATAAGGAAATATATGAAACGCCCTATGTTGTCATTGCAACAGGTTATTATGATCATCCGAATTATTTAAATATCCATGGTGAGGAGTTACCTAAAGTTTTCCATTACTTTAAAGAGGGCCATGAATTTTTTGATACGGATGTTCTAGTTATAGGCGGCAAAAATTCAGCGATAGATGCCGCGTTAGAATTAAATAAAGCCGGTGCTCGTGTAACCGTAGCCTATCGTGGCAGCGAATACTCTCCAAGCATCAAGCCATGGGTATTGCCCGAATTTGAAGGGGTAGTCAAAACTGGAGAAGTTGACATGCTTTTTAATACAAATGTATTGGAAATACGAGAGCACGAAGTTGTTTTAGAAGTAGAGGGCCAAGAGAAAATAGTAAAAAATGATTTCGTTTTTGCTATGACTGGCTATCATCCTGATCACTCCTTTATTAAAGCGATGGGAGTGGACATAGAGGAAGAAACGGGTCGTCCTTATGTTACGCCTGAAACGATGGAAACCAATGTTGAAGGACTATTCATTGCAGGTGTTATTGCAGCAGGAAATAATGCCAATGAAATTTTTATTGAAAATGGTCGTTTCCATGGCGAATGTATCGCTCGAACTATTGAGCAGAGAAAAAAATAATGATCGAGGCTGTATAGGCATGTAGCTTATACAGCCTTTTTAGCAAGGAGGCAACTCAATGATTGGCTTGTATTGGCTCTTGAGTTATTTAATAGGAAACATCTTGACGGCTTATTTCGTTGGTAAGATATACGGTGTCAATTTGCAGGAAGAGCGTAGTAAAAATTTAGGCGCTCGTAATGCGGGAAGTGTGATTGGGAAAACAGCGTTTATTTTGACTCTTCTTGGCGATTCATTAAAAGGTGTACTTGTTGTCGGGTTAGGACGCATGTGGCAATTGGATGAATGGGTCCTTATTGGCGGAGCTGCATGGGTGATAATAGGGCATCTATTTCCGATCTGGCTGAAATGGAATGGAGGGAAAGGTGTAGCTACTTTTATTGGTGTGGGCCTCGCCTTATCGCCAAGTCTTTTTTTATGGATGATTATTGGTACAGCACTTATATCTGCATTTACTAGAAGTCTGACACTTGGCATGGTTGGGGGCTTTGTTTTTTATATAGCCGCAATTATTCAAGCAGGGAAATTAGAGCCATATGGACTTTTAATCATGGCAATCGTGTGTATGCTTATTAAGCATATGTCTAATATTCAGGAATCATTGAAAAGAGGGAAGTGAAGGAAATGTATTGGTGTAAAATTGCCAAGACAAATGAAGAATTTGAGGCGATTGCTCGATTGAATTATGAAACATTTGTAGAAGAAATTCCTCAGCATGAGGTAAATGCATCGCGAAAAAAAGTAGATCGATTTCATCAGGAGAATACCTATGTCGTTGTTTATAAGCAAACAGAATTAATTGGCATGGTGGCGTTTAGAGATCAACGACCATTTTCTATTGATGAAAAGATTGGTAAGGTCGAGCAGTATTTATCGAAGGAAAATTGTGAGAAGCTTTGTGAAATTCGTTTGCTTTCCGTGAAGAAAGGTTATCGAACGGGTCGAGTTCTATTGAAGCTTACTCAGGCCTTAACTACATTTGCCTACGAAAAAGGCTATTCTGCTGCAGTGATTTCAGGTACAACGAGAGAGGAAAAACTATATAAGCAGATGGGTTTTAAGCAGTTTGCACCAGCTGTCGGGGAAGAGGGTGCGATGTTTTTACCGATGGTGCTCACTAGACATGAATTTGAACAATCATTACAACATAGACTAACGACGGAACCCTCTACATTTTATCCTGGGCCGGTGAGGCAATTAGAGACAATTGCTCATTCAGATTTATCACATCGTTCATTACCTTTTTATGCGCTTTATGAACGAGTGCAGAAGAGGTTACTGCATTTATCGAAGTCCAATCATGTTGGTGTAATCGTAGGAACGGGAACGCTAGCAAATGAAGTAATGCTTGCACAACTAAAGGCACAGCAATTAGGAAAAGGGCTTATTCTCACAAATGGAGAATTCGGTGAACGTTTACAGAAGCAAGCCGCTCGTTGGTCATTACATTATGATGTGGTAGAAAAAGAATGGGGAACAGTATTTGATGACAAAGAACTGGCTTCACAGCTTGAGACGGGGTCTTATCAGTGGATGTTGGCAGTACATGGTGAGACTTCCACGGGAACTTGTAATAACTTAGATATTCTTAAAAAGCTTGCTAAACAATACAATGTAAAGTTATGTATAGATTGTATTAGTTCGTTCGGTGCCATGCCGTTCTCTTTACAGGACTGCTATTTAGCTACGGCTGTGAGTGGTAAGGCCATTGGTGCGTTAAGTGGGCTAGCATTTGTATTTTCGCAATCACTTGCACCCCCATCTGCCAATCTACCCGCTTATCTTGATTTAGCAAATTATCAGCAAGGTGTCATACCATTTACATTACCTGCTGTATTACTGAGCAATGTGGAGACTGCATTGCAAGCCTATCCAGCACGTTATGAGCAGCTACAGCAACGCTTTCAATCACTGCTGCAGCTACCAATCATGCAATTTCAATATCCAACTACTCAATATCCGATGCTGATAACTGTTCAATTGCCTAATAATTATGCCAACCTACTTATTGATTTAGCATTAAACGGGCTATTCGTTCATGGTGAAAGCCAGTATTTACGCCAAAAGAATTTCATTCAATTTTCTGTGATACAGCCAGATTTTGATGAAGCTTTGGCTCGACTTAGCGAGATACTGGGCTATTATGAACAGGTGATCGAGACTTTAGCGTTACAAGAAAAAGTCCTTTAAATTTAAAGGCGAGCCAGTTGTGTTAAGGCCTATTAATAATTTTAAGCGTGCCTTTTGACCATTAATACCTGTGGCGAATATGGCGCCTAAGTCTTCTAGCATTTTACCGCCGCCCATATAGCCATAAACACCTTCTGCAATTCCATTAAAGCAGCGGGAAACAAGTACAACTGGGATGTCTCGCTGTATAAGGCTTTCAATTCCCTTTACAACAGATGGCGGGACATTCCCTTGACCTAGTCCTTCTAGCACAACACCATCATATTTACATGCAAGCACGACATCCAATAAATCTTCTTCCATTCCAGCGTACACTTTTAGCATTGCGACACGCTTAGTTAAATTGTTAACATCTACATATTGTCGACGAATTGGTGCGTGATGGAATAAGATTCTGGATTTTGTAATAAGGCCAATCGGTCCATATTGTGGAGATTGGAAAGTATTTACAGAACTTGTGCTTGTTTTTGTTGTATTTACAGCAAGATGAACCTCATCATTCATCACAACAAGCACACCTTTATCACGTGCTTCTTCATCAACAGCTACTCGGACTGCCTCTACTAAATTATAAATCCCATCTGCTCCAAGTTCGTTAGATGAACGCATTGCTCCTGTTAGCACAATCGGAATGGCTAAGTTCGTAGTTAGCTCTAAGAAATAGGCGGTTTCTTCCAATGTATCCGTACCGTGGGTGATGACCACACCGTCAATTGGCTGTGCGTCAATTTGTTCCAAAATCAAGTTACGCAATAAAAGCATCTCTTTCGGTGTAATATGTGGAGAAGGAAGGTTAAAAGCTTCTATTTCGATAATGCTTGCTAGTGAAGCCAGTTTATTACTTTCCTTCATTAGAGGATTTTCCTTATTAGGCATGACCGCTCCTTCAGCACTCATCGCCATGGAGATTGTGCCGCCAGTATGAATTAATAAAATTGTTTTTTTCATAAAAAAATAAATCTCCTTTTAAAAAGTTTTTTTGTCATTACATGGTATAATAATAGCAGTCTATTGTTGAAAGGAGCCGGCATCATGATCATTTTATTATCTGCTGCCATTGCTCCCGGTCTAGCGCTTTTTAGTTATTTCTATTTGCGCAATCAGATGGCTACGGAGCCAAGAAGAACTTTACTACAAACGTTTTTATACGGCGCATTTTTAACGTTCCCAATCATGTTTTTACAGTATGTATTAACAGAGGAAGGGGTTTTTCGATATCTTTATCTTCAAGACGTACTATTTTCGAGTGTCATTGAAGAATTTTTTAAATGGTTTGTGCTATTAATTGCCATCTATAATCATATAGAATTTGATGACCCTTACGATGGTATATTGTACGGGGCAAGCATTTCACTTGGCTTTGCTACGATTGAAAATGTTCTTTATTTACTTTCATTTGGCTTAGACACGGCATTTATGCGAGCCTTATTACCAGTATCGAGTCATGCTTTGTTCGGTGTCGTAATGGGCTATTATTATGGACGGGCTAAGTTTTCGAAACTTGTTAAGACAAAAGAGATGATTGCTATGGCGCTTTGTGCACCAGTCGTACTTCACATTCTATACAATACAATATTATCATTCAAAGGTCACTGGGTTTATTTAATGATTCCTTTTATGTTGTTTTTATGGTGGTTTGGCTTGCGTAAAGTGAAGCTTGCACATTATCATCTGGTGCAGCATCTTCATATGCAAAAGAAAATATAAAGCGTAGAAATCGTCAAAGATTTCTACGCTTTATTTCATTTTTTATCATGTATAAATTACTCCTTTTGTTTCAAGCTATAAAAAAAAAGGAGTGATAAAAGTGCGTTTAGTAAGCATACTTTTTGCTTTAATATTAGGAATTAGTATAATTGCGATTCCTCAAAATGATGCGAATGCATTTAGCGATCAGCAAATTACTCGGGGTGCCTATGGAGATGATGTCGTTGAATTGCAAGCGAGGCTACAATACTTAGGTTTTTATAAGAGTAAAATTGATGGCAAATTTGGCTACAACACATACTGGGCTTTACGTAATTTCCAAGAAAATTATGGGTTACCAGTAGACGGAATTGCAGGCGCTAAGACAAAGAAAGCGTTAACGGGCAATTCAGATTATGACGAAAAATGGGTGAAAGCTCAATTAAATGCAGGAAATCAATTTACTTATTATGGTGGGCAGCCACTTGATCAGCAAGTGAAAAAGAATACTAGTGGTGGCAGTAGCAATAGTAGTGGAAGTAGTAATAATAATGGAACACAGACACAAGTTCCTCCCAAATATACAGAGCGTGATTTACAGCTAATGGCGAATGCGGTATATGGAGAGGCAAGGGGAGAACCATATGAAGGACAAGTAGCGGTTGCCGCAGTTATTTTAAATCGTTTGGAAAGCCCAGATTTCCCGAATACTATTTCAGGTATCATTTTCCAACCGTTAGCATTTACGGCCGTTGCAGATGGGCAAATTTGGCTTGAGCCAAATGAGCGAGCGAAAGAAGCGGTTATTGATGCCATGAACGGCTGGGACCCTTCTGAAAATGCATTGTATTATTTCAATCCAAAAACTGCAACGAGCAAATGGATTTGGTCACGTCCACAAATTAAACAAATTGGAGAGCATATTTTCTGTTCATAGAAAGGAGGAACCTAGATGAAAACTTGGCTCGTGGTCTTAACGATTGCCGTTATTGGGTTAGGGGCATACAGCATTGATTTACATGGAGATAAAGAAGATTTACAACGTACCGTGCTAGCACAATATACAGATAAGTTAACGGATGCATCTGAAAAACTTTCCCATCTTCAACGCTCAGTATCACAATCCCTGTTGTTTCAAGACGAGCAGGCGATTCACAATGAACTAGATTCGGTTTGGCGTTTAAGCTCAGAAGTTCGTTCTTCAATTGCGAATATTCCAATAGGACAAGAACTATCAAGTGAATGGATGAACTATCTAGGGCGACTTGGCGATGAAGCAAAAAGGACAGCGAAAACAGGGGATTATGAAGCTTGGCGTGAAAAAATGCCCCAGGTTTCAACGAATTTACAATCTCTTTCCGATGAATGGACAGCTGCAACCGTCGATTTCTATAAGCATGATGGGAAAATGGATGTTTGGCTACAGCAAGTAGATAATAAAAATCCAAATAGCCAATTTGATACTGTAAAAGATACATTAAAGGGCTACGGCGAAAAGGATTTCCCGTTAACTTTATCTGAATCTGATTGGCAGAAAAAAATTGAGTTAAAGGCATTACAGGATGCAGTTATTACCGAAAAAGAAGCACTAGAGAAGGTGAAATACTTATTCCCAGTCATTAAAGATGCTACATTTACAGTTACAAAAAGTAGTGATACAGCACCATATCCTTTTTATCATATCCAATTCCACCAAGGGATTCGATTAGGCTATGTTGATTTAACAGAAAAGGGTGGACATTTATTATCCTATTTAGTAGAACGTCCTGTGGATGAAGCCAAGTTATCACAAGAGGAAATCATGAAAAAAGCGCAGGAATATGTGAAGAAATTAGGTATGAAAGATGTAGCCTATGTGGAATCACGAGAAAATCATCAAGCTTGGCATGTGACATTTGCTCGTGTCCATCCTGGAGATAATGCGTTAATCTACGCTGATGGTGTTCAATTGAAAGTGGCGAAAGATACAGGTGAGCTGTTAGGTGCAAATGCAATGGAATATATTCAAGAAGAAAATATTAAAAAGCAAACAGCTAAGCCGATTGATTGGAAAACGTTCTTCCAAGACGATATCCAAGTACAAGAGGTAAAAAATATCTACACAGATAATGGACAATTTGAGCAACGTCTTTGCTATGAGGTCATTGCATTGCGTGATGGTAATACGCAGGAAACATTTAGAATTGTTATTGATGCGGAAAACCATAATGTATTAAAAGTGGAATATCTAACTTAATCAATGATGCTTCCGCTCTGTATCAACTTGACATGAAAATACTACCAATTTTTATAGCCAAAATAAGCTTCTCATGAGATAATTAAACTATATTTTTCGCACGGGGAGATGCTCATGGAAATAAAAATTGGTACACAATTACAACTTGAACCAACTTATACAGAGCGTTTGGAGAAATTCCGCTGTAAAGTTGTAGAGCAAAAAGATAATATTCTATATATTGATTATCCGGTTAATATGGTAACAAAGAAAACGGCATTTTTAATAGATGGCTCAGAATTTAGAGCAACTTTTCGTACCGAGGATAAGCAATCCTTTGCCTTTAATACAGAGGTAGTTGGCCGTAAAGCAGGTAATATCCCAATGATTATGTTGCATTGCCCAACACCAGAGGAGTTTATAAAAATTCAGCGACGAGAATACGTTCGTGTGGAGACACAAGTAGACGTTGCTATTCAGTTGAAAGATTATAAATATCAGCTTGTGACTGTGGATATTAGTGCAGGAGGCCTAGCAGTCATGTTGAAAGGTCAAGTAGCTTTTACTGAGGGTGATGAAGTAAAACTAACTATTGTATTGCCATTTGCAAATGGAGATGTCAAGTATGTCATTACGGAAGCGCTGATCGTACGTATTTTTGAAAAAGAGGATAAACGCATTGCAACAATCCAACTAACAGATACAGATGATGTCGATCAACAGCATATTGTCCGTTTTTGCTTTGAACGTCAATTAGTCAATCGACGTAAAGAAATGAACCCTTTTAATGTTTAAAATCCTTTATGAATATTTTGATGAAGCCCTCTCCTAGTAGAGGGCTTTTTTGAGGTTATATGATACAATAAGAGGTGCAGAAAGTAGGGAAGAATATGAAGAAAAACATTCAAATTGCGATAGACGGGCCTGCTGGTGCTGGCAAAAGTACAATCGCGAAAATTGTTGCTGAAGCACTTGGCTTTACTTACATTGACACAGGGGCAATGTATCGAGCAGTTACGTATAAAGCGATGCAACAAAACATACATTTAGATGATGAAGCAAAATTAGCAGAGATGCTTGAAGTAAGCACAATTGAATTAAAACCATCACCTCAGGGACAGCTTGTTTTTTTAGATGGTCACAATGTGTCAGCGGAAATACGCTCTAATGAGGTCACTTCATCAGTCTCACAAGTAGCTGCCCATGCAAAGGTTCGTGAGCTATTAGTTGCTCAACAGCAAAAACTTGCAGCTAATGGCGGTGTTGTCATGGATGGCCGCGATATTGCTACACATGTCTTAAAGGATGCAGAACTAAAGGTTTTCATGTCTGCAACAGTAGAGGAGCGTGCTAGACGACGCTTGATTGATAATCAAAAAAGAGGAATTGAGTCCTCTCTTGAAAAACTTCAGGAAGAAATAGCGCTACGTGATAAAAAGGATAGTGAGCGTGAAGCATCGCCACTGATTCAAGCTGAAGATGCGATTTTTTTAGATACAACAGCATTGTCCATTGATGATGCAGCACAAGCTATTTTAAAATTAGCAGAAGAAAAAATGCTATAAATCCTAAAATTTCAGACATTTTTAGAATTTAAAGGATTTATTTTTGTCTTTGTCTTCAATATCGAATAAAATAGTAAGGGAAGATGCGAAGGAGGGTTACATATGTCTGAAGAAATGAACTATGCAGAACAAACGTTTAACGAGGGTGATATCGTCAAAGGCATTGCCGCGCAAGTTGATGAAAAGGCAGTATCTGTATCAATTCCAGGTGCTCCGTTTGATGGTATTGTACCGATTAGTGAATTATCAAGCTTACACATTGAGAAAGCGTCTGATGTCATCTCAGTTGGAGATGAATTAGAATTGATGATTACAAAGGTTGAAGAAGAAAACTTTGTCCTATCAAAACGTAAAGTGGATGCTCTAAAAGCATGGGATACACTGGAGCAGCAATTTGCCGCTGAGGAAATCTTTGAAGCGGAAGTAAAGGATATTGTTAAAGGTGGTCTTGTCGTAGATTTAGGTGTACGTGGCTTTGTACCAGCATCGCTTGTAGAGGACTATTTTGTTGATGATTTTGAAGGCTATAAAGGGCAAACATTAAGCTTTAAAATTGTTGAGCTTGATAAGGATAAGAATCGCCTTATTTTATCTCACCGAGCAGTGGTTGAAGCAGAGAAAGCTTCACAAAAGAAAAATGTGATTAATCAAATAAAAGCTGGCGATGTATTGGATGGTAAAGTACAGCGTCTCGCGTCATTTGGTGCATTTATCGACCTAGGTGGTATTGATGGTCTTGTACACATCTCGCAAGTATCACATGAGCATGTGAGTGATGTGAGTGAGGTTTTAGCTGAAGGACAAGATGTAAAAGTAAAAGTTCTATCAGTGGACCCAGAAAATGAACGTATTTCTTTATCTATTAAGGAAACAATTCCTGGACCATGGTCTAATATTGAAGAACGTGCCGCTAAAGGCACTATTTTAGACGGTAGAGTGAAGCGACTTACTTCATTTGGCGCATTTGTGGAAGTATTCCCAGGCGTTGAAGGTTTAGTGCATATATCGCAAATTGCGCATAAGCACATTAACACCCCTCATGAAGCACTAAAAGAGGGACAAGAAGTACAGGTAAAGGTTCTTGAAGTCAACGCTGACGAAGGCCGTCTAGCTCTTAGTATTAAAGAATTATTAGAAAATCCTGAAGCAGAAGAAGTAATCGACTATGAATTACCTGAAGAGAATACAGGCTTCTCATTCGGTGATGTGATTGGCGATAAACTAAAAAACTTTAAATAATGTATAAAGCGAGGATGCATAATTGTATCCTCGCTATTTTTATGGTTGATAGGATTTTGAAAGTGAAGGATAGCGATTGAGGAGTGGATAAAATCTTTGAATTGCAGGATACAACTTTAAAAGTAGCGGATAAGATTTCAGAAGTGAAGGATAGCAAATAAGAAGAGGATAAAATCTTTGAATTGAAGGATAAAACTCTAAAAGTAGCGGATAAGATTCTCAAAATAAAGGATAGGAATTAAAAAGGCGATAGAACCTTTATAACATCTGATAGAGCGCTTAAAAAAATGAGGTAACACCTTTTATCACCATACATAGCGTTCTACATTATGGATATGATATGATATAATGGCATTTTTCGTGTATAATAGCGAAAGACAAGAAGTTGGAAGGATGAAGTACAGATGACGAAACCAGTAGTAGCCATCGTAGGTCGTCCGAACGTAGGTAAGTCGACGATTTTTAATCGTATCGTTGGAGAACGTGTTTCGATTGTGGAGGATATCCCAGGCGTAACACGTGACCGTATTTATAGTTCGGCAGAGTGGTTAACACACGATTTTAATATTATTGATACAGGTGGCATTGAAATTGGAGACGAGCCGTTTTTAGAACAAATTCGTCAACAAGCTGAAATCGCTATTGATGAAGCAGACGTTATTATTTTCATGACAAATGGTCGTGAAGGGGTAACGGCAGCAGATGAGCAAGTTGCTAAAATTCTATACAAAACAAAAAAACCAGTCGTATTAGCGGTCAATAAAATTGATAATCCTGATATGCGTGAAATGATTTATGATTTTTATGCCCTTGGCTTCGGTGAACCTTGGCCTATTTCAGGTTCCCACGGTTTAGGTTTAGGGGATTTATTGGACGAATGTGCGAAACATTTCCCGAAAGAAGATGAAGAACAATACGGTGATGATGTCATTAAATTCTCTTTAATTGGTCGCCCGAATGTTGGGAAATCCTCTTTAGTGAATGCTTTCCTAGGGCAGGAACGTGTTATTGTTAGTAATATTGCAGGGACAACACGTGATGCGATTGATACGCCTTATGCATATGATGGACAGGAATATGTCATTATTGATACGGCGGGTATGCGTAAAAAAGGAAAGATCTATGAAACAACCGAGAAATATTCTGTGTTACGTGCGCTACGTGCTATTGAACGCTCAGACGTTGTTTTAGTAGTGCTGAATGCAGAAGAAGGTATTCAGGAGCAAGATAAAAAAATCGCTGGCTATGCACATGAGGCTGGAAAAGCTGTGATCATTGTTGTGAATAAATGGGATGCCATTGAAAAAGATGAAAAAACAATGAATGTCTTTACACACCAAATTCGTGAGCATTTCCTATTTTTAGATTATGCCCCAATTATTTTTGTATCGGCGAATACAAAACAGCGTGTGCATCAAATTTTACCGATTATCCAACGTGTCAGCGAGAATCATGCGATGCGTATTCAGTCCTCTATTTTAAATGAAGTGATTGAGGACTCAGTGGCTCGTAATCCAGCACCGACAGATAAAGGTCGTCGTTTACGTATTTACTATGCTACTCAGGTAGCGATTAAGCCACCAACATTCGTTGTTTTTGTGAATGAACCTGAGCTTATGCATTTTTCATACGAACGCTTCTTAGAAAATCGCATCCGCGAAACATTTGACTTTGAAGGGACGCCAATCCGTTTAATTACACGTGCGCGTGCTTAAGGCAATAGCTATAGACATACAATACGCCAACCCGACATTATTGTTGGGTGGCGTCTTTTTACAAGAAAGAACTTACTTTATAGACAACCCAACAAAGGGAGGATTTTGTTATGGAAAAAGTTTGTGTGTTAGGGGCAGGCTCATGGGGTACTGCACTGGCAATGGTACTAGCGGAAAATGGACATGATACGCTTGTATGGACACATAGAGCTGAGCAGGCAGAAGAAATCAATCAACTGCATACGAATAAAAAATATTTACCAGAAACCATTCTACCTGTAAATTTACATGCGACGAGTGATATGGCGCAGGTAGCTACTCATGCAGAAACCATTGTTGTGGCTGTTCCAACAAAAGCGATTCGTGAAGTATGCGAGAAACTAACGGCTGAATTAACAAAAAAAGTGTTGTTTGTCCATGTTTCGAAAGGAATTGAGCCTGACTCATTAAAACGAATATCTGAGATTTTAGCAGAAAGCTTACCAGCAATGTATGTGGAAGAAATTGTTGTTCTTTCTGGGCCAAGTCATGCAGAAGAAGTGGTACTGCATCATCCTACAACGGTTACTGCAGCTTGTGCTAATATTGATGCTGCTGAAAAGGTACAGGATTTATTTATGAATCAGTTCTTCCGCGTCTATACAAATGAGGATATCATTGGTGTAGAAATAGGAGGAGCGTTGAAAAACGTTATCGCTTTAGCGGCAGGTATTACTGATGGCTTAAATTATGGAGACAATGCAAAAGCGGCACTTATTACGCGAGGTCTTGCAGAAATTTCACGGTTAGGTGTAAAAATGGGTGGTAATCCATTTACGTTCTCAGGGCTTACAGGTATGGGGGACTTAATTGTAACCTGTACAAGTGTCCACTCGCGAAACTGGCGTGCAGGTAATATGTTAGGGCAAGGTATGAAGCTACAAGAAGTGCTGGATCAAATGGGCATGGTCGTAGAAGGTGTCCGTACCACGAAGGCAGCCTATCAATTAGCAGAGAAATATGATGTCGCCATGCCGATTTCCACAGAGCTCTATAGTGTGCTATTTAATGATGTTGAACCGAAAGTGGCAGTAGATGCCTTAATGATGCGTATGAAAAAACGAGAAATAGACGATATGAAGCATTAATATTAATTTTTTGATTAGACTTGTCATTAAATGGACATAAATAAGGTGTCTCAACGAATCTGTTGAGACGCCTTATTGTGTGCCACTAGTTGAATAGAAATACATGCTAAAAGAGTTGTCCATTTCTTGATAGTTATGGGACAACTATTTCTTTTTAGCAAAAGCACATAGTATAATATACTTTGATTGTGTCTTGACATTCAAAGAAAGGTGGTTTTTTGAAATGGGCCCGTTAGCTCATATGCCTGCGCTTGATGTAATGTGGGTGTCGTTTTATTGCATCGCATTTATGATTATATCAGTCGGCTTAATTTATTTAGCGCGAAATAAGATTTCAAATGTATTTTTACGAACAGTCGTAAATTTATGTGCATACATACTGTTTGGACTTGGCACATTTTTAATGGTACTTGTAGTTGCCACTTGGCCAGCATAAATAATAATGAGGTGTCAGTAACATGAAAAAACTAAGTGCTTTGCTGTTGGTATTTGCAACCGCCATACTGTTAGTAGGATGTGCGTACCCAGAAGAAGAAAAAAGGGCTAAGGTCACGCCTGATGTCGATCAACTAGCGGCAGTTCAACGTGCTGTGGATGAATACCGTGAAGCAACAGGTGGACTAGTACCAATTAA
Source organism: Lysinibacillus sp. OL1 (assembly GCF_004332175.1). Lineage (NCBI taxonomy): Bacteria > Bacillati > Bacillota > Bacilli > Caryophanales > Bacillaceae > Lysinibacillus > Lysinibacillus sp. OL1. The sequence continues at coordinate 257,138 of NZ_SJDS01000001.1, forward strand.
AAATAGCGAGCTAGATACGGATATCTATATCAAATATTTAATCGATTTTGAAAAACTTATGCCGAAGTATTTGACGACAATTCCTGGAAATGCCTATGAAAAAGGTGGTATATATCAATATATCATTTGGGACCCTGAAAATGAGGCATCGGTCAAATTAGTAGATTTAAACGCGGCTGAGCGTATACGTGAAATAGGTATTCGTAAACTATCTACACAGTATTTACCAATAAAAGGGTCAATTTCAGATAATGTTTATCAGATCAACTATAAAGATTTGGGTTATAAAACAGAGGTAACTGTAAAAAGTCCCTATTCTGGCGTCGAGTTACCGCTTTTCATGACTGGTGATGGTGAATTACATGTAGACTATGCTGTGGATTTAGGCCAGCTTTTAAAAGAGGATAAGCCGAATGTAAAGCCAGGTGATGATATTCGCCAACTGCTTGTCGACAAATTTCCAGTGGTGCCTGCCTATTCTATTCCATATACAGTTGACGAGAATGGAGAGCCTATCTATGATATGAAAACGTATAATGCGGATGTCAAAAAAGCGAAAGAATTACAAAAACAAGAGGCAGAAGCCGCCGAGAAAAAAGAGAAATAGCAAACAAGCTCCTTACATTTGTGAGGGGCTTTTTCATATTTGTCTACAGGCTCGCATATAGTGAAAAAGCGTAGATAAAGGAGGCAGAAACCTTGAGTGAAGCAGTATTTAGAGAAATTGCAGAGCGCACAAATGGCGATGTTTATATTGGTGTTGTCGGTCCAGTACGTGTAGGTAAATCAACATTTGTAAAAAAGGTAATGGAATCAGTCGTGTTACCAAACATTGTGGATGAAACGGAAAGAATGCGAGCACAAGATGAGTTGCCACAAAGTTCTCCGGGGCCAGTCATTATGACTGCTGAGCCGAAGTTTGTGCCTGCCCAAGCAACCCGTATTGTGGTCGGTGAAGATGAAATGCCATTCCAAATTCGATTAGCAGATTGTGTTGGTTATATTATCGATGGGACAAAAGGCTATGAGGATGAAAATGGACCAAAATTTGTTCATACGCCTTGGCATACGGAGCCAATTCCATTTCAGGAAGCCGCTAAAATTGGCACAGATAAGGTGATTCGCGATCATGCGAATATTGGTATTGTCGTAACGACTGATGGTACAGTGAACGGAATCAGTCGACGAGCAGCAGAGAAGGCAGAAGAGGAAATTGTAGAGCAATTAAAAGACATCGGCAAACCATTTGTCATCTTACTCAATTGCCAAATGCCTGCGAGAGAAGAAACGGTTCAGCTTCGCAATGAATTGTTTGAACGTTACAATGTCCCTGTTATTGCGATGTCCATTGATCAAATGAGAGAAACGGATATTCAATATATTTTACAAGAGGCGTTATTTGAATTCCCAATTCGTACCATTGAGGTAGAAAAACCAGACTGGCTGGATGTATTAGATGCTACACATCCATTAAATGTTGCATTGATTGATTCGATGGAGGAAGTCCTTTCTTCTGTTATGAAAATTCGAGATGTGCAACAGGCGTCAGATGCCTTTAAAGCCATTGACTTTATTGACCAAAGTGAAGTTGTTCATGTAGATGCAGGTGTAGGAACAGCTGTAATTCGGGTATCCCTACAGGGTGAATTGTATAAATCAGTTTGTAATGAATGGCTAGAAGAACCAATTGAAACGAAAAAAGATTGGTTACTCTTTATCAAAGAGGCGGCAGAGGCAAAAGAGGCCCAAAAACGCTTTAAAAGTGCTATTCACGATGCTGATACGACAGGCTATGGCGTGACATTGCCAATGATGCAGGAATTTGAGCCAACAGCCCCAGAGCTCATTAAACAGAATAATTTCTTCGGCGTACGAATGAAGGCAAAAGCGCCATCCTATCATATTATCCGAGTTGATATGGAGTCAGAATTTGCACCGTTAATTGGCTCAGAGTTCCATAGTCAGCAACTTCTAAAAGATTTAAATCATGCTTATTTACATGATCGTGATGCCTTATGGAATACACAATTATTTGGCACACCATTGCATGAAGTATTAAAAGAGGGAATTCGTTATAAAATGGATGCAGTTCCATCTACTGCCAAAAAACGTATGCGTCAGACGATTGAACGTATGGTTAACGAAGGAGATCGTGGTTTAGTAACATTTATTTTATAGTGATAAAATTCAGAAAAAATGCAAAAAATATACGCAGGGCTTTTCGTTTTTATGCGAAAAGTCCTTTTATTTTTGTTTTTTGGGTGAAAAACTGATTTTTTGGTTATAATCATGTATGAATACAGTTGCGTAGCGGTTTTCTATGTGTTACTCTTTTTACAGAATTGGTTCATGACCCTTTGAGAGGAGGTGAATGGTGTGAATAAAACAGAATTAGTAAACTCTGTTGCTGAAGCTGCAGGTCTTTCTAAAAAAGACGCTTCTAAAGCAGTTGAAGCTGTATTTGATACAATTCAAGATGCTCTTGCAAAGGGTGACAAAGTACAATTAATTGGTTTTGGTAACTTTGAAGTACGTGAACGTGCGGCTCGTAAAGGTCGTAACCCACAAACTGGTAAAGAAATCGAAATCGCTGCTAGCAAGGTGCCTGCTTTCAAACCAGGTAAAGCGCTTAAAGACGCGGTAAAATAATACACGTCTAGTAGTTACATAGAGCAGTCTTCATGTTAACGAACATGAAGGCTGCTCTTTTTAACTTCAAATTTGAATTTTACATAATAATATACAGTGATTTTCTTATCTAGAAGCGAATTTCTGATGAATCAGGTAAGTCATTTTGCGCTTACCTTTTGGATGTGCTACGATGCATAGGGAAATGTGTAATGTTTTGATATGCAGGAGGGTTTTTTGATGTCGAATATTGATTTATTAAAAATAGAAGAAGCGGTAAAAATGATTTTAGAAGCGGTAGGTGAAGATGTAAATCGTGAAGGTTTATTGGAAACGCCCAAGCGTGTAGCAAAAATGTATGCCGAAATGTTCAGCGGCTTGCATGAGGATGCTAAAGATTATTTTAAAACGGTATTTCATGAGGATCATGAAGAACTAGTGCTTGTCAAAGATATACCTTTTTATTCGATGTGTGAGCATCATCTAGTACCTTTCTATGGCAAAGCACATGTTGCATACATACCAAATGACGGCGTTGTTGCTGGACTGAGTAAGTTAGGACGTGCAGTGGAGACGATTGCTCGCAGACCACAACTACAAGAGCGTATTACCTCTTCAGTAGCGGACACAATTATGGAGATGCTTTCGCCAAAAGGTGTTTATGTTGTGATCGAGGCTGAGCATATGTGTATGACAATGCGTGGATTAAAAAAACCTGGTTCTAAAACGGTGACATCTGTTGCACGCGGTATTTATGAGGAAGATGAAGTGAAACGTAGAGAAGTACTATCATTTATTCAAATGTCTTAAATTGCGTGTCTAATTATGTTATGATGAACTAAGAATTTGTCGGATTTAAGGAGTGTACAAAGATGTCACAAGATTATATTGTTATTCAAGCAGAAGAAGATGGTGTACATGTCATTGGATTAACACGTGGAACTGATACGAAATTCCATCATTCAGAGAAATTAGATGCCGGCGAAGTAATGATTGCTCAATTTACAGAACACACGTCTGCCATGAAAATACGCGGTAAAGCGCAAATTCATACAGCACATGGCGTGATCAATAGCGAAGCGAAAAAATAAGAAATTTTGTTTCTGACGATAGGTTTTAATGCTGTTCAACGTTCTACAGCACATATAAAAACACTAGATGTGAAAAACTTAGTATAAGGTCTATGGGCAGTTAGCATTCCAACATTCAATTATGGGAGAGCTTTACTGCCTGTGCTATGAAGAAAGCAAATTTTTTTTATTCCGCATCGTTGCGTATGCTATAATGACTCAGTAAGCAAGCGTTTGGCCTTGTATAGGGCTAACGTATCTGAAAGTGAAATGGAGTAAGGTCTATGAATGCAACATACATTCAAAATTCAATTGCACAGTTAAAAACAGAGATTTTCATGGATGTTCGTCATAGAACTTTGCAAAAATACACAGGTGTACCTGTGCTAGATGAAAATCAACTGTTTTATTTGTTAATCCCGTTTTTGAATGGTGAAGAATGGCAACAAGAGCAACAAGAGGCTGCAATTACTGTTGGCATAGTATACGCAGCATTAGCGGCTCACGATCATATAAAAGAATTAGACGCAACATCAAAAGAACAGCAGCTTACCGTTTTAGCTGGGGATTTTTATAGTGGTCGTTATTATGAAATATTAGCAATGTCAGGAAATGTTGCATTGATTCGAAATTTGTCACAAGGTATTGTGGCACGATGTGAAAACCAAATTAAGGTTTATGAAAATAAACAACGAACAATGGAACAGTGGTATACGTCGATGAGTACGATAGAATCCGGGTTAATTGCTCAATTTTTTGATCTTTATTCTTTCGGTGAATATATACCACTTATAGAAAAAAGCTTATTAATCTTACGTTTAGAAAAAGAATGGACAGCTTATCAACGTGGGCAAATGTCTTTAATGGGTAAGGCACTAGAAGAAAGTGTCAGACGTAATGGCGCAACCTTTAATAGCGTCATCCAAGGGAAAATTGTGCATTTAAAAACAGAGCTATCACAGCTCATTAATCAGGCATCCTTTTTACAAAGTGATATCAAACAAGCTTTACATGCACATGTAGAGGCATCCATTGCTTCTACTAACGGATAAGAGAGGTTTTTCAAAATGGCTAAAACGAAAGAAGAGCACGTTCACGAAGTATTTGAAAGTATTTCGGAAAACTACGATAAAATGAATGGTGTAATTAGTTTCCAGATGCATGTTGGCTGGCGTAACGATACGATGAAGCACATGGCTGTAAAACCTGGATCAAAAGCACTTGATGTATGCTGCGGCACTGCAGACTGGACAATTGCATTGGCAGAGGCTGTTGGTGAAAGTGGAGAAGTAAAAGGGCTAGACTTTAGTCAAAACATGCTGAAAGTTGGCGAAAAAAAGGTAGAGCCATACCCACAAATTGAACTAGTTCATGGAAATGCGATGGAGTTGCCTTTTCCAGATGATACGTTTGATTATGTGACAATCGGCTTTGGTCTTCGCAATGTACCTGATTATTTACAAGTTTTGAAGGAAATGCATCGTGTTGTTAAACCAGGTGGAATGGTGGTTTGTTTAGAAACATCTCAATCTGAAATTCCTGGTTATCGTCAGCTGTTCCGTTTTTATTTTAAATATATAATGCCGATATTTGGTAAAATATTTGCGAAAAGCTATAAGGAGTATTCTTGGCTTCAGGAATCTGCGAATGATTTCCCAGGTATGAAAAGGTTAGCGGCATTGTTTGAGCAGGCAGGATTAGAAAAAGTAACGTACAAAGCATACAGTGGCGGGGCTGCGGCAATGCATATGGGCTTTAAAAAGATACGTTAATGGGGGAAGGTTTTCACACGTGGAAAAGATGAAGTTAAAACTACTCTATTCCGATTTGAAATCAGATATCGAAATCATTGAACAAGAGTTAGAAAAAGCGGTGGACTCGTCTTCATATTTGATCAACGATGCTTCTCTCCATTTATTACAAGCTGGTGGCAAACGGATAAGACCAATTTTTGTGTTACTAGGCGCAAAATTTGGTGATTATGACATTGAGAAGATGAAGGATGTAGCAGTACCTTTAGAACTCATTCATATGGCATCGCTTGTACATGATGATGTCATTGACGACTCCAATATGCGAAGAGGGCGCCCGACTGTCAAATCACAGTGGAATAACAGGGTAGCAATGTACACAGGCGATTTTATTTTCGCACGTGCGCTGGAATATATAACAAAGTTAGAAGACCCACTTGTTCATCAAATTTTAGCCCGTACGATGGTGGAGATTTGTAACGGTGAAGTCATTCAAATTGAAGATAAATTTAGATTAGATCAAGGTTTAAAAGATTATTTTAGAAGAATCAAACGCAAAACAGCATTACTTATTTCCTCAAGCTGTGAGCTAGGAGCTGTGGCAGCGGGGGTTGATGCTAAAACAGTTCGGCATTTAAAGCGCTTCGGCTACTTTGTAGGCATGAGCTTCCAAATTATTGATGATGTTTTAGATATTATGGCAACCGATAAAGAACTAGGGAAGCCAGCAGGTAGTGACTTACTACAGGGCAATATTACTTTACCGATTTTATTATTGAAAGATGACCCGGAGATGCAACCATACTTAGTTAAAGTGTTTGCAGGCACATTAACAGAATCGGAACGTCAAAATATGTTGCAATATGTGCGTAAATCTCATGCAATTGAGCAAGCTAATCGTATGAGTGATAAATATTTGAAAAAAGCCTTACAGGAAATTGATGCTTTACCAAAACATCCCGTTAAGAAAAAATTACGTGATGTAGCATTGTTCATGGGTAAGCGCAAATTCTAGCTTTTTGTTGTACAAAAGCTCATTTTTTGTTAATATTTATCGGTAGGTGTAAAACCTGTTAGACGAATTTAAGGAGTGTTTTAAACATGGCAATTGAACAAACTTTTTTAATGGTTAAGCCTGACGGCGTTGAACGTCAAGTAATTGGAGATATCGTTGATCGTTTCGAACGTCGCGGTTTTGTAATGAAAGGTGCTAAATTAATGGTAATTCCTAAAGAATTAGCAGAAAAGCACTATGCTGAGCATGCTGAGCGTCCATTCTTTGGTGAATTAGTTGATTTCATCACTTCTGGTCCTGTATTCGCTATGGTATGGGAAGGCGAGAACGTAATCAAGCTTGCACGTACAATGATGGGTGCAACGAAACCTGAAGAATCTAACCCAGGTACAATCCGTGGAGACTACGCAACAACTGTTTCTCACAACATCATCCACGGTTCTGACTCTCTTGCTTCTGCAGAGCGCGAAATCGGCTTATTCTTCGGTGAAGAGTTAGTTTAATTTCGAATAGATCAAGCAATCTCAATTTTTTGAGATTGCTTTTTTATTGCGCAAAAAAAGGGGAGGGATCATTCCGACGAATAATCTCTTACTAGAAACATATAGAATTGTTAAAAACTTCTTAGTCATGTACAATAAATAATGTAATATTCTGATAATTAAGTGAGGAATAGTTGAGTAGACTCGTCAATAAACTAAGAGGATGACGAGGAAAAGGGGTTATGGACATGAGAGAAGTGGTGATTGTAGCAGCAGTGAGAACTGCTATAGGAAGAAGTAAGGGCGCATTAAGTCAAGTTCGAGCAGATGAGTTAGCAGCTGATATATTACAGGAGGTTGTAAAGCGTGCAGGCATTGGTAAGGAACAAGTAGACGATGTCATTTTGGGGTGTGTGACGCAAACAGCTGAACAAGGGGCAAATATTGCGAGGACCTCTTTATTAATGGCTGGTTTCCCAGAGAGTGTGCCAGGTGTAACCATTGATCGTCAGTGTGGTTCAAGCCAACAAGCCGTGCACTTCGCAGCACAGGCAATTTTAGCGGGGGATATGGACATTGTCATTGCTGGTGGGGTAGAAAGTATGTCAAGAGTACCAATGGGCTCAAACATGCAACATGCCCATGCTAGTAACCGCTTACAGGAAAGATATGATATTATCCATCAAGGATTATCAGCAGAGAAAATCGCTTCCCAATGGTCTTTATCGAAAGAACAGCTAAATAGCTATGCTTATCAAAGCCATCAACGGGCGATTTCCGCCATTAGAGCGGGTCATTTCCAAGCTGAAATACTACCCATTCAAGTTCCACAAGAGGATGGCTCAGTGACAACATTTGCGGTAGATGAGGGTCCTCGTGCAGAAACTACCGTTGACATTTTAAATGGATTAAAAACTGTCTTTCAAGAGAATGGCGCGATTACTGCGGGCAATGCGAGCCAAATGAGTGATGGGGCCTCAGCTGTAGTCGTAATGGCATTGGATAAAGCGAGAGAACTAGGCATTCAACCACTCGCTAAAATTGTGACAAGAGTGGTTGTGGGCTCTGATCCGACATTAATGCTGACAGGGCCAATAGAAGCTACTAGAAAAGCATTAGAACGGTCAGGCCTCAACATTGAGGATATCGACACATATGAGGTAAATGAAGCCTTTGCACCTGTGCCGCTCGTATGGCTGCATGAAATAGGAGGAGACCCACAGAAGCTCAATCCTGATGGTGGAGCCATTGCACTGGGACATCCATTAGGGGCAACAGGTACGAAATTGTTAACGACTATGCTTTATCGAATGGAGCGAGAGAATTATCGTTACGGCTTGTTGGCGATTTGTGAGGGAATGGGAATGGCCAATGCCACGATTATTGAAAAAATGTAAAAGGGGATATGTCTGATGAAGGAACATGAAGTGGTGGCAGTCGTAACAGGGGGTGCCTCTGGTTTAGGAGAGGCAACCGTTCGGAAATTAATAGGACAGGGTGGCAAAGCAATTATTTTTGATGTCAATGATGAGCGTGGACAAGCTCTAGTGGAAGAATTAGGTCAAAATGTCCTTTATGCACGAGTAGACGTCACAAAGGAAGAGGAGGTGGCGACTGGCCTTGAGCAGGCTAATGCAGCTTTTGGCAAGATCAATGTTGCAGTGAACTGTGCTGGCATTGCAGATGCGAGTAAAGTTATTTCGAAGCGTGGTATACACGCCCTTGCGTTATTTGAAAAAGTGATTGCTGTTAATTTAGTTGGCACGTTTAATGTCATCCGTCTAGTGGCAGAAAAAATGCAACATAATGAGCCAAATGAGGATGGACAGCGTGGCGTCATTATTAATACCGCGTCTGTGGCTGCATTTGATGGGCAAATCGGACAAGCTGCTTATAGCGCGTCAAAAGGTGGCGTAGCAGCCATGACGTTGCCAATTGCAAGAGAGCTTGCGGAAATCGGTGTCCGAGTGATGACCATAGCGCCAGGATTAATTGAAACACCAATGTTTGCTTCGTTACCTGAGCCTGCACGAACAGCTCTTGCTCAAATGACACCATTCCCTAAACGACTTGGTAAACCTTCGGAATATGCTCTTTTGGTTGAAAGTATTATCCACAATGGCTTGTTAAATGGAGAGGTCATTCGACTAGATGGTGCCATTCGCATGCAACCGAGGTAACGGCAAAATCTAGTTCAAATAGTTTTTGTTTTGATTGTTTCTAAAATCGTAGATGAAGGGAAGCGGTATCATGCATATGATGGATACACCTTTATTATTAACAAGTTTTTTGAATCGTGCAGAACGATTTTTTCACTCAAAGAAAATCTATTCTCGAACAAGTGCCACTACTATTCACGAATTTACGTATAAAGAATATGTCAAACGGACTCGCCGATTAGCCGATGCTTTGACGAAACTAGGGATGGATCGAGGAATGAAGGTGGGCACATTTGCTTGGAATCACCATCGCCATTTGGAAGCCTATTTTGCTGTACCATGTGCAGGAGCAGTATTGCATATGATTAATATTCGATTATCCCCTGAGCATATTGCCTATGTCATCAATCATGCCGAGGATGAAATATTATTAATAGATGATAATCTGGTGCCACTAATTGCACCTATCGTCTCTCAGCTGAAAACGGTAAAGCATTATATCATTATGGGTGATGCTGTTGCAGTAGAAACTTTACCGATTCCAAATGCTCTTTCCTATGAATCGCTACTTGCGGAGGCAGATGAACATTTCACATTCCCAGAAGATTTAGATGAAAATACACCTGCAGGCATGTGCTATACAAGTGCAACGACGGGCATGCCAAAGGGAGTAGTCTATACACATCGCAGTATTGTACTTCATAGTTTAACAGCTGGTCTCGCTGACAGTATTGCAATTTGTGAGTCGGATGTGGTGTTACCTGTTGTCCCAATGTTCCATGCGAATGCATGGGGATTACCATTTGCCAGTGTAGCATTTGGTTCTACACAGGTCTTACCGGGACCTATGTTTACACCACAGCTATTGCTAGAATTATTTGATGTATATAAAGTTACATTGACAGCAGGTGTACCGACTATATGGCTGGGCGTTCTACAGGAGCAGCGTCAAAATCCTCGTGACCTATCGTCTATGCGATTAATTGTTTGTGGAGGTTCTGCTTCACCAATTGGTCTTGTCCGAGGCTTTGAGCAAGAACTTAATATCCCGTACATGACAGGTTACGGTATGACGGAAACCTCACCTCTTGTAAGCCTATCCACGTATTTAACACATATGCAGGACTACACGGCTGATGAAAAAATGAATGTTCGGATTACACAAGGTATGACGATGCCACTTATTGATACAAGGATTGTCAATGAAAATGGTGAAGTGCCTTGGGATGGCAAAACGATGGGAGAGCTTACGATTAGAGGACCTTGGATTGCTAATGAGTATTATCAGGATGAACGAACGGAAGAGGCCTTTAAAGACGGCTGGCTCTATACAGGCGATATTGCTGTGATGACAACAGATGGCTATATTAAAATTACCGACCGTACAAAGGATTTAATTAAGAGTGGTGGCGAATGGATTTCTTCAGTAGAGCTTGAAAATGCATTAATGTCCCATCCAAAGGTCTTTGAGGCGGCTGTTATTGCCATTCCACATGAAAAGTGGTTGGAGCGACCATTAGCTTGTGTCGTAGCAAAGCCAGAGTTTAAGGGTACGATTACAAAAGAAGAGTTACTAGAGAGTCTACAGCACCAATTCCATAAATCATGGGTTCCTGATGATATTGTCTTCATTGACGAGGTACCAAAAACGTCTGTAGGTAAATTCTTGAAGGCTAAATTACGAGAAGATTTAAAAGAGTATCGCATACAAGTCTAACGATAATGGATAGAATGAGGGTGGTGAAAAACTACCTTCATTTTTTATTGGAATAAATTCCTGAAAAATGAAACTATTTTTTCCATTTTGCCGTATAATCAAAATAACGAAAGGAAGTGAACGGATTGTCAATTGCCATTGTAGCGATAATTGGGGGCGTCATTATTTCTCTAGCTGGAATTTTTACAGACGCTCGTACTAGACAACAAAAAATAAAACTGAAGGCTGTTGAAAAAGAAGTAGAATTAGAAAAGCTTAGGTTAGAAACTTATACGATTGAAACAGAAAAAATGAGACTTGAATTAGAACAGTCGAAAATATTACTTTTAGAGGAAAAACAAAACGTAAGAAAGTAGATTTGCATACATGAGAAAGACTATTTCAGGATTGGGACTTTTCCGCTATAATGGTAATACGACGCTAGAGGGGAAGATGACCATATGTCTGATTATGAACAGTTTATAGAAGGTATTAAGCGCAAAACAGGAATAGATTTAGCGTTATATAAAGAAGCGCAAATGAAAAGACGATTAACCTCTCTTTATGAGAAAAAGGGCTATCGTAATTTTGTAGACTTTCTAAAGGCACTCGAACAAGATCGTGATTTAATGAATGAATTCTTAGATCGTATGACGATCAATGTTTCTGAATTTTATCGCAATGGAAAGCGCTGGGAAGTATTACAAAAGAAAATATTTCCGAAACTTTTACAAACTAATAAGCGTTTAAAAATTTGGAGTGCGGCTTGTTCGACAGGAGAAGAACCATATTCTTTAGTAATGGTATTATCTCAATTGGTGCCTTTATCTCAAATTCAAATTATTGCCACTGATTTAGATGAGAATGTGATACAAAAGGCGAAGTTAGGTGTCTACCCTGAACGCTCTTTAGCCGAGGTCCCAAGTGATATTAAAGCAAAGTATTTTGAACAAGAAGGCTCCTTCTATCGCGTGAAGGATGAGATTAAGCGTTGTGTAACCTTTAAGAAACATAATTTATTGAATGATGCTTATGACAGCAATTATGATTTAATTGTTTGCCGCAATGTCATGATTTATTTTACAGAGGAAGCGAAAGATCAAATTTATACTAATTTTAGTAAAGCATTGCGCAAGGATGGCGTTTTATTTGTTGGATCGACAGAGCAAATTTTTAATCCAGCTCGTTATGAATTTGATGTAGAAGACACGTTCTTCTATCGTAAAAATAATTAATAATATGGATGAAAAGCTTTGTACAAAAGATACAATTGTACATAAAGTTGACCAAGCATTAAACATAGATAATTCATACGCTTTTCGCTTATCATAAGCAAAGGCGTATTTTTTATAAAATTTAGCTAGGTGTTTTTTATAACTTTCATTCAGAATATTCACATTTAGACCTATGAAAATGGTAACTACTTAAAAGACATTCGTAAAAGGACTGTTTTTTTAAAGAATATATGTTATAGTGAAAAATACATACTTTAGCGAGTTGAAGGGAGAAAGTGTTTATGCGTTACTTAACAGCAGGTGAGTCTCATGGACCCCAATTAACGACAATTATTGAGGGTTTACCGTCACTCTTACCCATTACAGCAGAAAAAATTAATCACGATTTAAAACGTCGCCAAGGAGGTCATGGACGTGGGCGCCGCATGCAAATCGAAACAGATACAGTGGAGATTGTAGCTGGTGTTCGTCATGGTCAGACACTTGGATCTCCTGTTGCACTCGTTGTCACAAATGATGACTGGAAGCACTGGACTAAAATTATGGGAGCAGAGCCATTAGCTGATGATATCAATCCTGAAGATATCAAGCGTCAAATCTCACGTCCTCGTCCAGGTCATGCAGATTTAGTTGGAGGCATGAAATATGGTCACCGCGATTTAAGGAATGTATTAGAGCGCTCCTCTGCGCGTGAAACAACTGTACGAGTAGCAGTTGGGTCTGTGGCAAAGGCGTTACTTAATGAACTAGGCATTTCCATTGTTGCGCATGTTACAGAGATAGTGGGAATTAAAGCCGATACTTCTTTAATAGAAGGAAAAACAACAGAAGAAATTCGTGCAATTGTCGAAGCGGATGCTTGCTACTGTGTAGATCCAATCGCCTCTGCGAAAATGGTTGAGGCAATTGATGAAGCGAAAAAGGCCGGCGATTCGATCGGTGGTGTTGTAGAAGTCATTGTAGAAGGCATGCCAGCAGGTGTAGGTTCTTATGTACATTATGATCGTAAGCTGGATGCAAAGCTTGCTGCTGCTATGCTATCTATTAATGCATTTAAAGGAGTAGAGTTTGGACTTGGCTTTGAAATGGCACGTCGAAAAGGTTCTGAAGTACACGATGAAATCATCTGGTCTGAAGAAGAAGGTTATACTCGTGCAACCAATCGACTTGGTGGTTTAGAAGGCGGTATGTCAACAGGTATGCCAATTGTTGTACGTGGTGTGATGAAGCCAATTCCTACTTTATATAAACCATTACAAAGTGTAGATATTGAAACAAAAGAGCCGTTTAAAGCGAGTGTTGAGCGCTCTGATAGCTGTGCAGTACCAGCAGCGTCTGTAGTTGCAGAACATGTTATTGCCTGGGAAATAGCGAATGCAATTTTAGAGCAATTCCATAGTGATCAACTACCACAATTACAAGCTCAAATTGACGAGCATCGTCAATATACAAAGGGGTTCTAAGTTATGCGTGTACCAGTAGCAACAAAATCGCATCAATATGAAGTTGTTCTTGGGCATCAATTTCTAACTGAAGCTGTGGAGGCATTTGCTGATAAACTTCAAAAAGCGGATAAGCTCTTTGTGTTTACAGATGTCAATGTTTGGGCAGCACAGGGAGAGTACTTCAAAGCAAATTTCCCGTACCACTTTGAGGTCTTTATTTTGCCAGGTGGAGAAGCGTGCAAAACCTTTGATCAATACAACGCTGCTCAAACATTTCTATTAGAGCAAAAATGCTCCCGAAAATCCTTCATTTTTGCTTTTGGAGGAGGAGCAGTTGGTGATTTAACAGGTTTTGTTGCGGCAACCTATATGCGTGGGATTCCGTTTATTCAAATTCCAACAACTATTCTAGCGCATGATTCGGCAGTCGGTGGAAAAACGGCCATTAATCATCCACTAGGAAAAAATATGATTGGTGCATTTTATCAGCCAGAGGGTGTGATATATGATACAGCTCTTTTAGAAAGTTTATCAGAGCGTGAGGTACGTTCAGGAACAGCAGAGTTAATTAAGCATGCCATGATTTCTGACCCGAACTGGCTGGAGGAATTAATGACAGGAGATTCGGTGATCCATTTTAATCAAAATGAACTAGCAAAGCAACTAAAAAAAGGAATTGAAGTGAAAGCACAAATTGTTGCTGAGGATGAAACAGAGCAATCCGTTCGAAAGTTTTTAAACCTAGGCCATACATATGGACATGCCATTGAGGCAGCTGCGGGTTATGGCAAAGTGGCTCATGGTGAGGCGGTTATGATTGGACTCGTCTATTGTCTTCTATTGAGTGAACGATATGGAGAAATTGATCGAACGTTCACCCAATCCTTTTTACAGTTTGCGATAAAAAACGGCTATCCTTTTAAGGCTGTGAGTGATTATTCATTTGAACAATTATCTAGCTACCTAATGAAAGATAAAAAAGCGGAATATGGCATTTTACAATTTGTTCTTTTGGAGAAAATTGGAAATCCTTTTGTCAAAGCTATTGATTTAGAAGAATGTCAAGAAATAGATGCTGAATATAGACAGTTATTAGCGGAGGTGCTTGTATGATTCGTGGACTTAGAGGAGCAATAACAATTGAATCTGACAAGCCAGAGCTTGTATGGGATGAGACAGCAAGATTAGTGCGTGAGGTTGTGGCAGCAAATAATGTGGACATTGATGATATCGCATCGATCCTCATTTCAACAACGCCAGATATTACCTCAGCATTTCCTGCTCGTGCAGTACGCTTGATGGATGGCTGGCAATATGTCCCTGTTATGTGTACACATGAAATGGATGTGCCAGAAGCATTACCATTATGTATTCGTGTATTAATACATGCAAATGTAGAGGTTGCCCAAAAAGATGTAAAGCACTTGTATCTCAATGATGCAGTGAAATTAAGACCAGATTTGGCTCAGGCTAAATAAGTAGAGGAGATGTTTTAGATGAAGTGGAAACAACAATTGGACGGTATGCAAGCATATAAGCCAGGTAAACCAATTGAAGAAGTGCAACGTGAATATGGCTTAAAGGAAGTTATTAAATTGGCATCGAATGAAAATCCATTCGGGTGCTCACCTAAGGTAACAGCTTATTTACAAAATAATGCAGTGAATCATGCACTTTATCCAGATGGCTATGCACAAAACCTACGTACTGCTGTGGCAAATCATCTAGGTGTGAAAGAGACACAGCTTCTTTTTGGTAACGGCTCTGATGACATCATTGCTATTATTACTCGTGCTCTGTTGTATCCAGGGGTAAACACGGTTATGGCCGACCCTTCCTTCTCTCAATACTGGCACAATGCTGAAATTGAAGGTGCTGAAGTACGTAAAGTGCCTTGTCAAGATGGAGCACATGATCTAGAGGCAATGTTGGCTGCAATTGATGACCAAACTTCTATTGTTTGGGTATGTAGTCCCAATAATCCTACAGGAGTTGTCATTCCTGATGCTGCATTGCGTGCCTTTCTTGCAAAGGTTCCAAGCGATGTCCTTGTCGTGCTTGATGAGGCATACATTGAATATGTTACACATCCAGACCACAAGGATACGTTACCAATCATTGATGAATATGCGAATGTTCTTTTATTGCGTACATTCTCTAAAGCATATGGCTTAGCTTCGTTCCGCGTTGGCTATGCTATTGGTCAACCTGATGTTATTGCTAAGCTTGATCCTGTGCGTGCACCATTCAATAATACAATCTTAAGTCAAGCTGTTGCTGCCATTGCACTTAGTGACCAAGATTATATTGAAGCCTGCCGTGAAGCCAATGAAAAAGGCAAAAAACAATATGTAGAATTTTGTGACAAGCATAATTTAAAATACTTCCCATCTGATACAAACTTTATTTTCTTTGATACCCATGCTGATAGTGATGTTGTTTTCCAAGAGCTGATGAAAAGAGGCTTTATCGTGCGCAGTGGTAATGCATTAGGCTTACCAGGATTTATCCGTGTGACAATTGGAACAGAGGCTCAAAATGCAGCATTGCTTAGCCAACTTGATGAAGTGTTAAAACAACAAGGGGTATTTGCATGACACGCAAAGTACTCGTGATAGGGCTAGGATTGATCGGAGGTTCTATTGCCCTTGCTTTGCAAAAAGCACCGGAAACAAAAATTATTGGCTATGACATGGACGCTCAAACACGCGAGCATGCGAAAACATTAAATATTGTGCATGAGATTGTCGCAGATCCACTGGCTGTTGCGGCTGATGTTGATGTTATTATCTTCGGGACGCCCGTTAATGCAACACTGGATTGGATGGAGCAATTAAAATCATGGCCATTGAAAAATAAAGTCATTGTAACAGATACAGGGAGTACAAAAAAATTAATTATGCAAAAAGCCAGCGAATTACGAGAACTTGGCATAACGTTTATTGGTGGACATCCAATGGCGGGGTCTCATAAAAGTGGTGTGCTGGCTGCAAAGGCGCATCTTTTTGAAAATGCATATTACATGCTTACACCGCTTGCTGGAGAAGAAATTATTCATATGGCACAGCTTGAAAGTTTGCTAAAATTTACACATGCAAAAGTAGTCAGTGTATCTGCCAGTGAACATGATCACATGACTGCTGTGGTGAGTCATTTCCCACATGTTATTGCTGCCTCACTTGTCCATCAATTAGGTGGAGAGAATGGCGAGTACCCAATGACACGTTCTCTTGCAGCAGGAGGTTTCCGTGATGTGACACGAATCGCCTCTTCGAATCCCATTTTATGGCGAGATATTACGCTGCAAAATCGCGAGGAGCTACTCACGCAATTAGATGGCTGGGAAAAAGAAATGACACGCATTAAGGAACTGCTGACAGATGGTTCTTCACAGGATATTGAAAACTATTTTGCTGTTGCCAAAGAACTGAGAGATGAATTACCGATTAGTGCAGGGGCTATGTATACACCCTTCGACTTATATGTTGATGTTCCTGACTATCCAGGTGTTATTTCAGAAGTGACAGGCTTTTTAGCAGATGAAGCAATTAGTATTACGAATCTACGCATCGTCGAATCACGAGAAGATGTTTTCGGTATTCTAGTCATTAGCTTCCAAAGTGAAAATGATCGCGAACGTGCTGCAGCATGTATTCAAAAACGAGCAAATTTCGAAACGTATATTTCTTAGCATAAGAAAGCGTCGGTATTTCGGCGCTTTCTATCTTCATATTGGAGGGAATAAAGTTCATGAGTGAAAAAGTATTGCAATACAACAAACCTTCTTTACAGGGCGCTTTAACCATTCCAGGCGATAAATCTGTATCTCATCGCTCCGTGATGTTTGGGGCCATTGCTAGTGGGACAACGACAGTAGAGGGCTTTTTATTAGGTGAAGATTGTTTAAGCACAATCGATTGCTTCCAGAAACTTGGCGTTCAAATTGAGGTGGAAGGAACAAATGTAACCATTCATAGTCCAGGAATCAATGGTTGGCTGGAGCCGACAGAAGTGTTGTATACGGGTAACTCTGGTACTACAACACGCTTAATGCTAGGCATTTTAGCTGGTTCTAATGTTCATTCAGTCATGACTGGTGATGCATCCATCGGAAAGCGACCAATGCGACGTGTTATAGATCCACTGCGTCAGATGGGTGCACAAATTACAGGGCGTGCAGACGGGCAATATACACCGCTAGCCATTCAAGGTACAAAATTACAAGCCATTGATTACAAGATGCCTGTAGCAAGTGCACAGGTGAAATCTGCTATTTTACTAGCGGGCTTGCGTGCTGAAGGAACAACTATTGTTAGAGAAATGGATGTTTCGAGAGATCATACAGAGCGAATGCTGCGTCAATTTGGTGCACATGTAGAAGTAGATAATGGCGTAGTATCGATAGAAGGAGGACAAGCTCTCAATGGGACGCATGTTTCTGTGCCAGGAGATATATCATCGGCTGCCTTTTTCTTAGTGGCAGGAGCCATTTGCAAAAATAGTCAGCTAACACTAAATAATGTGGGTATTAATCCAACACGTGATGGCATTATTGAGGTGCTGCAAAAAATGGGTGCCACGATGACACTAACACCAAATGATGATAATCAAGCTGAACCAACAGCAACAATCCAAATCGCCACATCTTCTTTAACTGGTACAATAATTGAAGGAGATATTATTCCTCGTTTAATTGACGAAATTCCAATTCTTGCATTACTCGCTACGCAAGCACATGGTCAAACGATCATTAAAGATGCCGAGGAGCTAAAGGTGAAGGAGACTGACCGTATCACGGCTGTTGTGACTGAATTGAAGAAACTTGGTGCCCAGATTGAAGCAACAGAAGATGGTATGATTATTGAGGGACCAACGCCTTTAAAAGGAGCAAACCTTCAAACCTATGGCGATCATCGTATCGGCATGATGGGAGCTGTTGCAGCTTTACTAACAGACGGAGCTGTTACACTAGATGATGCACAATGCATTGCTGTATCCTACCCATCGTTCTTTGAGCATATTGAGGCAGTGAAGTAACAATTAAAGAGAGGCTCTCCAAGCTTTTGGGGAGTTTTTTCTTGTTTCAGAGGTAAATGTTTTGTAGCATAAAGGTATCAACGAAAGAATAGGTGAATGACTGTGAACAATGCGATGACTGAAATGATGCAAGCACTTGAACAAGGGGATTTAGCATTAATAGATCAGCTACTAGAATCATTTTTAATGAAGGAGCTACCCGAGGAGATCTATGCACTTGCTGAGATTTTTATGCAGTATGGGTACATGAAGGAAGCTGACCGTGTGCTGGAGCATTTACAATTTTTATTCCCAGAAGAAGCACAGTTAAAAATAGATCGTGCCAATGTCCTAATGGAGCTTGGTAATGAAGATGAAGCATTAGATTTATTATTAGAAATTGAAGAAACCTCACCAGAATATCCACAGGCATTATTGGTATTAGCTGATTATTATCAAATGCAAGGGTTATTTGAGGTTGCAGAAAAGCGTATAAATGAAGCATTAGCGATTTTACCAGACGAGCCATTATTACATTTTGCGAAAGCAGAACTTTTATTTGAAACAGGTCGTTTTTTAGAGGCAGCAAGACTGTATGAGGACTTATATGAGCAGCAAAATGAATTTGCTGGTATTCAACTTGTTGAACGACTAGCGGAGGTTTATCGTGCAGGTGCAGCCTATGAGACGGCATTCGATTATTATGTCAAAGCCCTTGAAGATGAAGTAAAGCCCGATATTTTATTTGGAGCTGCTTATTCAGCCTTCCAGTCACAAAAATACGAGATGGCTATTAAACAACTAGAGGAATTGAAAGAATTAGATCCTGATTACTTCTCAGCCTATTTATTGCTTGCGGAAAGCTATGCAATGACAGAGGATAATCAAAAAGCCTATGCTGCCATTCAAGAGGGGTTAAAGCGTGATGAATATGATAAATCGCTTTATTTATTCGCTGGTAAAATGGCATTGAAAAATGGTTTGCCAGAAGAAGCTGAGCAACATCTGAGAGAAGCTATAGCGCTCGATCCTGAATATATGGAAGCGGTACTAGCACTTATTTCAGTGTTTGGACAACAGGAGCGCCATGAGGATGTAATCGAGTTATTTGAGACATTACAGCAAAATGATTTTGAATGGAGCACTTTATATCCTTTTGCGGCAGAGGCATATGAAAATTTAGAATTGTACGACCGTGCATACGAATTTTACCGTTTGGCATATAATGATTTTAAGGAAGACGCAACATTTTTAGAAAAATATGTTTACTTCTTATTAGAAGAAGGAAAGCGTTCAGAGGCAAAAGAGGTTCTTGGACAATTAATCAACATTCAACCGGGTGAACCAGAGTGGCAGGAGAAGTTAGAAACCTTAGAATTTGAGTAAAGGAGGGAGTGGGTATGACTGCTTCTGTATCAGTTGTTGATAAAAAAGCATTTGTTCGATGGTTTTTAAAAAATTATCAATTGAAACGTCGTGAGTGTGTATGGATTTTAAATTACCTATTAAGTAATGATGACTTGTTAAAAAGAATCCGTTTTGTGGAAGAAGCTCACTATTGTCCTAGGGCAATGGTGATGTCAACAGTAGACTCAACAGGTGTGCCTTTTCGTTTCTATAAAGGCAATGTGATGACGGCAGATGCTGAGAAGTCTTTCCATGATTTACGCTTACATGAACAAGAAGATATGTATATACAATTGAATTTTCCTAATATACCACCAAGTGCACAATACTTAGCAGTTCTTGAAGAAAACCCTTATATGCCAGAAACACTGCTCGTCAGTGAAAAAGATCGTGTACTGGCAGAAGAGCTGCTTTCCAATAGCTTACTCGTATTCCAAGAAGAGAAATTACTTGCACAAATTGATGAAGCCCTCGACCAGGGAGATGAAGTGCGATTTTATGAATTGTCTAATTTGTTACAAGCATTGAAGGAAACGGCTAATTTACGTTAATTATAGGTAAAAATTGAATGTCCTTTATCCATTTCAATATGGTAACATTACTAGTGAATGATTGTTTTCACTTTTAATTGGGTATCCTATTGAAGAGTGGAAAAGGACATTTTTATTTTGCGATAAAAGGAGGTTTGTTGAATGTATTTTAATGCAAACGATGTAACATCGTTTATGGCACAAAAAGATTTTATTGATACCGCGGTTGTTCCACTTGTATCCATTGATCTCTCTTCTGAAAAAATGAAACAAAGTGGTGCCGAGGTAGATTTTGTCATGTCTTTAACTTCTTTTATAGAGCAGCAGTTTAAAGGTCGACTACTAGTCATGCCACCATTTTCTTATATGACAACTTTAAAAAACGATGATTTACCACAGCAATTAGAAGCACAATTACATAATGCTGGATTTAAGCATGTGTTCTTCATTACTTGTGACCATTATTGGACAAAGAGTGGAGAGATAGTCAATATGATTTGGTTACCAGCGATTCCTTTAGAAAGTATGGATGTCAGTGTGAAAAAATCCATTCTAGAAGATCAATTGCGACAAGTGATTCCAATGCTTTCGACTAAATGGGCACAGATTTAACAATTAGTTTCAATAAATGTTCACATTCTCCAGCTTTCCACAGAATGCTATATTGACCAAGCTATGGACTTGATATATCATATATATGTCCTAGTATTACTATTTGTAAAAGTATGTCCGTTGGACTGACCTTTAAGTTAGAGGGGGGAAAATAATGAGTAATAATCGAGTTTCACGTCGTCAATTTCTAAGTTATACTCTTACTGGTGTAGGTGGATTTATGGCGGCAGGTATGCTAATGCCAATGCTTCGCTTTGCAATTGATCCTGTGCTACAAAAGCATGAGGGTGGGGATTTTGTAAAAACAGAGCATAAAATCGCTGACTTGACTGAAGAGCCTGTAAAAGTGGACTTTTCATATGAACAAGTGGATGCATGGTATAAATCACAGGTTACAGATGTAGCTTGGGTTTATAAAAGTGGCGATCAAATCATTGCCCTTTCACCTGTTTGTAAGCATTTAGGATGTATGGTTGACTGGAATGGAGATTCTGCACACCCAGGTCAATTCTTCTGTCCATGCCACGCAGGACGTTATGAGAAAAACGGGAAAAACATTGCAGGTACACCGCCTCTAGGTCCGTTGGATGAATTTGAAGTACAAGAACAAGATGGCTATTTAATGATTGGTCCAGCTAAAGCAAATTCTCTAGTTAAATAAGTAAGGGGGTACGACAACAGTGCTAAATAAAATTTATGATTGGGTCGATGAACGCCTAGATATTACACCGATTTGGCGTGATATTGCCGACCACGAAGTGCCAGAGCACGTTAACCCTGCACATCATTTTTCAGCATTCGTTTACTGCTTTGGTGGATTAACATTCTTCATCACAGTAATTCAAATTCTATCTGGTATGTTCTTAACAATGTACTATGTACCAGACGTTGTGAATGCCTGGAAATCAGTTTATTATTTACAAAACGAAGTAGCATTTGGTGAAATCGTACGCGGTATGCACCACTGGGGAGCTTCATTAGTTATCGTAATGATGTTCTTACATACACTTCGTGTATTCTTCACAGGTTCTTATAAAAAACCTCGTGAGTTAAACTGGATGGTTGGTGTAGGTATTTTTGGTGTAATGATGGGTCTTGGATTTACAGGATACTTATTACCATGGGATATGAAAGCATTATTCGCTACTAAAGTAGGTATCGAAATTGCAGCATCTGTACCGTTTATCGGTGGGATGATTAAAGTATTATTAGCGGGTGACACAACGATTCTTGGTGCTCAAACGTTAACTCGATTCTTTGCGATTCATGTATTCTTCTTACCTGCAGTATTGTTTGGGTTACTTGCAGCGCACTTTATCATGATTCGTCGTCAAGGAATTTCAGGACCGTTGTAATTGTCTTGACGGTTCGATGATCTTTAAAAGGAGGGGACACTATGCATCGCGGAAAAGGAATGAAATTTGTCGGCGATTCTCGTATTAAAGCGAATCACAGAATGCCGAATGTTCCAAAGGAT
Organism: Lysinibacillus sp. OL1; assembly: GCF_004332175.1. Classification (NCBI taxonomy): domain Bacteria; kingdom Bacillati; phylum Bacillota; class Bacilli; order Caryophanales; family Bacillaceae; genus Lysinibacillus; species Lysinibacillus sp. OL1. The sequence goes on from NZ_SJDS01000001.1 coordinate 279,661, forward strand.
TATTCCGAATATCCAGGTAAGACGGAAGCTTTCTGGCCGAACTTCTTACTGAAGGAATGGATGGTAGGTGCTGTATTTTTAATTGGATACTTATTATTAACTGTCGCTCACCCGTCACCACTTGAAGGGCCGGCAGATCCAACTAGAGCATATACACCACTACCGGACTGGTACTTCTTATTTATGTATCAACTTTTAAAATACTCATTTGCTTCTGGTCCATACAATGTAATCGGAGCTATTGTAATTCCAGGTCTTGCATTTGGAGCGCTATTATTAATGCCATTTTTAGACAAGGGTCCAGAACGTCGTCCATCTAAACGTCCATTGCCAACAGCGTTTATGTTATTAACTTTAGCTGCTATGTTCTACCTAACTTGGGAGTCAGTTGTTAACCATGACTGGGAAGCTCAAAAAGCTATGGGTGCAATCGTAGAAACAGTTGAATTCGATAAAGAATCGGAAGGTTATAAACTATACGCTGGTTCTGCATGTATTACATGTCACGGTGAAGGCTTAGAAGGTGGAGCAGGTGCGCCGTCTCTAATGAACACAGGTTTAACAGCTGATGAGATTAAGGACATTGCTCATAATGGTCGCGGTAACATGCCACCAGGATTATGGACAGGTTCAGATGAAGATCTTCAAAAACTTGCTGAATTCATCGAAAGCTTAAAAGCAGAGTAGTAGTAAAAGAGTCAGGAAACTGGCTCTTTTTTTTCTACCTTGTTATACTATTGGGACTGGAAGCCATACAAAAAGGTTCCCTTGTATAAAGGATTTTTAGCGAAAGATGTCGAAAAAACATGTATTCCTGAAACAAGTAAGCGAATTAAAACAATAAAATAACACATATTGATGGTGAGATACAATTGAAAGGTAGAGTAAAACTCTAGAATTTCAGACCATACATAAATAATGGATTGTTTTTATCGGAAGGAGTTAACATCATGCAACTAACAAGAGCAAATATTTGGTACCTTCTGACCCATAAATCATTCTTGATTGCACTACTAATTGTTAATCTACTAGGTACAATTTATGGCTATTATTGGTATGGGTGGCAGCTTGCTATCACAGAGCCTATTTTTTATATTTTTGTTCCAGATAGCCCGACAGCCAGTTTATTCTTTTGTTTTGTGTTAATAGCTTGGATTATGGGGAAAAGCTGGCCACTGATGGAAGTACTTGCCCTTGTTACGTTGGTGAAATATGGCTTATGGGCAGATGTGATGAATATTTGGACATTAATTGAAACAGGTTCTATTGGCTGGCAGGGGTGGATGTTAGTTGGTTCACATTTTGCCATGGCCGTACAAGCTGTACTATATATGAAGAAATATGTCTTCACTTATTGGCATGTTGTAATAGCTGCTGTTTGGACATTGCATAATGATGTCATTGACTATGTATTTGGGCAAATGCCTATGTATCGAGATTTAGCCAATTACACAAACTATATTGGTTACTTTACATTCTGGTTATCAATTGCATGTATTTTACTTGCCATTTTCTCAATTAGGTGGCGCAAATATTTGCCGAATTAGGGTATAAATTATAGAATTATAGTATCGAGGTAGAAAGGGGTTAGAAAATTGTCAACGAGCATGTATATTGTTTATTTTGTGATTATTATGCTGCTTCCACTTTATGCTCAAATGAAGGTAAAGGGTACGTATAATAAATTTGCAAAGCAACGTACAATGAAGGGGCAAACTGGTGCAGAGGTAGCGCGTGCGATTTTAGATGCAAACGGCTTATATGATGTACGAGTTGTGCCAACACAAGGTGTGTTGTCTGATCATTATAATCCGGCAACCAAAACTGTGGCTTTATCAGAAAGTAACTTTTATGAAGCAAGTGTTGCAGGTGCTGCGGTTGCTGCCCATGAGGTAGGTCACGCCATCCAACATAAAGAAGCTTATTCCATGCTTACATTACGTAGTAAGCTAGTCCCAGTGGCAAATATTTCTTCAAATGCGTCTTGGATTTTTGTCATGATTGGTATTTTTGCGAGTAGTACGAATTTCTTGCTATTAGGTATCATATTATTAGCAGCAGGTGTTGTTTTCCAATTAGTGACACTTCCGGTGGAGTTTGATGCCTCAAAGCGAGCATTAGTTCAAATGAATTCACTTGGCATTATTACAAATGAAGAAGAACGCCCAGCACGAAAAGTATTAAGTGCTGCAGCATTAACATATGTAGCAGCGGCAGCGGTAGCTGTACTAGAGTTATTGCGTTTAATTTTAATTTTTACCAATATGCGTAGCGACGACTAAGAAAAAAACTTGTTATAGTGGTACACCACTATAGCAAGTTTTTTATCTTCGTATGCTTAATGAAGGGGCTGCTTTTGATCGTCTAGTGTGAAGCCTTCTCCTGCCACATCTCGTACTTCAATGATGGAAACAAATGCGTGCGGATCAACTTCATGCACAATAGATTTTAACCGTACAACTTCATTGCGGCCAATTACACAATAAATCACCTCTTTAGGTTGTTTCGTAAAATGACCATGTCCTTCTAAAATGGTGATACCACGCTCCATTCGAAGAGCGATTGTTTCAGCAATGTCTCCAGACTTTTCTGATATGATAAGCGCACCACGAGCCGCATAAGCACCTTCTTGTACAAAGTCAATGACACGGGCTCCAACAAATACGGCTACTAATGTATACATCATGGAACGAGCATCCAAGAACGTCAGCCAAGAAAGAATGATGACGATGGCATCGAAGACAAACATGGTTTTCCCCATACTCCAGCCAAAATATTTATGCCCTAGTCGTGCCAAAATATCGACACCACCTGTAGTGCCACCGAAACGAAAGACAATCCCAAGTCCCAATCCAACAAAGACACCAGCAAAAAGTGCTACAAGTAACATGTCATCCTCTAAATGGATGGTAAATTGATATTTTTGGAAAATCTTTAGAAAAAGAGATACGGATAAAGTGCCGACAAGCGTATAGACAAATGATTTTTTTCCAAGTAATCGATAACCTATGATAAACATGGGAATATTTAATAACAGGTTCATTAAGGCGGGGTCCCATCCTAATGTAAAATATAGTATGAGTGTAATCCCACTTAGTCCACCTTCACCCAGTTGATTTTGGATGTTGAAGTGAACAAAGCCGAAGCTGAAAACTGCTGCTCCGAGCATAATCGCGATAATATTACGTATTTTAATCTGTTTTAGCATTTGACCTCCTGTAGTTCCAAACAAATGAAGTAGTGTTATCTATTATCTGACATTTTATTGGTTTTGACAACAATGGTGTAAATTTTATACGATGGTAAATAGGAGTGTGATTTTTATGGCAGATCAACTAACAATGCAAGCTTTACAACAGCGTGTCGATGACTATATAGGACAATTTAAAGAAGGCTATTTTCCACCATTTGAATTACTTGCACGTCTAACAGAAGAATTAGGCGAACTTTCACGCGAAGTACAGGATGTCTATGGACAGAAAAAGAAAAAGAGTACAGAGGATATAAACAGTATTGAAGAGGAATTAGGAGACTTTTTCTTTGTACTAGTCTGTTTTGCAAATGCCCAAGGTATTAAACTAGATGAAGCACTTTTACGCGTCATACATAAATTTGAAACTAGAGATAAGGATCGCTGGACTAGAAAGGATGAAGAATGATGTCGATTCGTGTAGCAATTGCGGGAGCAAGAGGAAAAATGGGAGCTGAGGCTGTACATACGGTCATGAAACATGACAAAATGGAATTAGTAGCTGTACTAGATTATAAGGAAGTAGGAAAAACTTTAGCTGATTTAGATATGTTTCCAGCAAGCTATACAGTGCCTATATTTACAGAAATGCATGATCTTGTAGAAGCAACTGCACCAGATGTATTAGTGGATTTAACTAATCCACATGCAGTCTACAAACATACAAAGGAAGCACTGAATTTAAATGTACGACCTGTAATTGGTACAACAGGATTTACAGATGCACAACTAGAGGAATTATCAGCCATGGCCAAAGAAAAAGAGTTAGGTTGCATTATTGCACCAAACTTTGCGATTGGTGCTATCCTAATGATGAAGTTTGCAAAAGAAGCAGCCAAATACTTACCAGATGTAGAGATTATAGAAATGCACCATGATCAGAAGCTTGATGCACCATCTGGGACAGCGGTGAAAACGGCACAGTTAATACAAGAGGTCCGTACGCCAAAGGCACAAGGACATCTAGAAGAGCAAGAAACCATTAAAGGTGCAAGAGGTGGAGATTTTGACGGTATGCGCATTCACTCCGTACGTTTACCTGGTTTAGTGGCACACCAGCAAGTATTATTTGGAGGGGATGGGCAGCTACTAACGATTCGCCATGATTCATTAAACCGTAATTCTTTTATGTCGGGTGTTGCATTTTGCATAGAAGAGGTTATGAAAATGGATCAGCTTGTTTATGGTTTAGAAAACATCATCTAAAGATTGGGATGGAAGCTATATGAAAATCGCATTGATTGCACATGATCGTAAAAAAGATAATTTAGTACAGTTTGCTATTGCTTACCAAAATATTTTAAAAGAACACACACTATATGCTACAGGCACAACAGGACAACGTGTCATCGAAGCTACTGGTTTGGAAGTTACACGTTTTCGTTCAGGGCCACTTGGTGGCGATCAACAAATTGGCGCAATGATTGCCAATAATGATATGGACATGGTGATATTTTTCCGTGATCCTTTAACAGCACAACCACATGAGCCAGATGTTTCTGCACTAATCCGTCTTTGTGATGTTTACCAAGTGCCACTGGCAACAAATATGGGAACAGCAGAAATATTACTAAAAGGCCTACAGGAAGGCTTTGTGGATTGGAGACTGATACAAGAAAGACGCAATTAACAAAAGACGTGATTCAGAAAGGATGATCATCGAATGAAAAAGCTAAAAATAGGCATTACCTGTTATCCTACAGTTGGTGGCTCTGGTGTCATTGCAACAGAATTAGGCAAAATGCTTGCAGAAAGAGGACATGAAATTCATTTCATCACCTCAAGCGTACCATTTCGATTGAATAAAATTTATCCAACCGTCTTTTTCCATGAAGTCGAAGTTAATAATTATTCAGTATTTCAATATTCTCCATACGATATTGCATTAGCGAGTAAAATGGCAGACGTCATCAAGGATGAAGAGTTGGATGTGCTACATGTGCATTATGCCATCCCACATGCAGTATGTGCGGTGCTAGCACGTGAAATGAGCGGCCGAGATATTGGCATCGTTACAACCCTTCATGGCACAGATATATCGGTGCTTGGGCAAGATTCCACGCTCTCACAGGCCATTAAGTATGGGATTGATAAATCTGACATTGTGACAACCGTGTCACAGGCATTAAAAGAACAAACCTATGAACTGATTGATACAGTAAAACCAATTGAAACAATTTATAACTTTGTGGACGAACGCGAATACTTCCCACGAAATTCAGGAAACTTAAAAGAGCAATTTGGTATTCAAGAAGATGAAAAAGTCCTCATTCATGTATCAAACTTCCGTAAAATAAAGAACCTTCCACACATTGTAGACGCCTTTATGAAAATCCGTGCCAACATGAAAGCAAAGCTCTTATTAGTAGGTGATGGCCCAGAAAAGCATCGTGTCATGGACCAAGTAAAAGGAAGTCCGTATATGAAGGATGTTTTATTTTTAGGGAAACAAGAAAACTTAGCTGAACTGTATGCGATTAGTGACCTTAAGCTATTATTATCACAGCAAGAATCGTTTGGACTGGTGTTATTAGAGGCAATGGCTTGTGGTGTACCTTGTATTGGAACAAATGTAGGTGGTATTCCAGAAGTCATTGAGCATGGTGTAGACGGCTATATCGTGGAATTAGGGGATACAGAGGCAGTTGCGGCGTATGCAACCCATTTACTGCAAGATGAAGAACAATTACTGCGCTTCCGAGAAGCGGCCATCCGTGCAGTAAGTGAAAAATTCCACTCATCCAAAATTGTGGAACAATATGAAAATCTGTACGAGAAGGTTGCGGAAAGAAATCATGCAAAACAATAAAGAATGGCAAGCAGCCTATTCAGTCATTGAACAATTAGAACAGGCAGGATTTGAAGCAGTTATTGTTGGTGGAGCTGTAAGAGATGCTTTACTCGATCGTCCTGCCCATGATGTAGATGTGGCTACAAATGCCTTGCCTGAAGAAGTAAAAACTGTGTTTCAGAAGACTGTAGATATTGGGATTCAGCATGGGACGGTACTTGTTATCGTACCCGCTGGACCTGTGGAAGTGACCACTTATCGGACAGATGGGGAATATACAGATCATCGAAGACCACAAAATGTCCATTTCGTTCGATCTCTAAAAGAGGATTTACAACGCCGAGATTTTACAATGAACGCCATTGCCATGCGTCGTGATGGCTCTTTTGTAGATTATTATGGTGGACAACAAGATATTGAAAAGCGCGTTATACGAGCGGTAGGAGAGGCAGAAAAACGGTTTGCAGAAGATGCTTTAAGGATGCTGCGAGCGATTCGCTTCTCTGCACAGCTTGATTTTACAATCGAGGCGAATACATTCGCAGCCATCCAGCAAAGGGCTGCTGATTTGGGCTTTATTGCAAAAGAACGCATTAAAGCAGAGCTTGATAAGCTTTGGGTAGGACAAACAGTTTTTGGGGGTATACAAAAACTAGAGGACAGTGGATTAACGGCCTATTTAACAGGTGATTTTCAAACTGCTCAATGGCATAATTTCCAAACAAAAGATGCCCTTCTTGGCTGGGCATACTTTGCCTTACTACAAGGAACAGCATGGCGTGAGGTAGTGCGCGATTATCGATTATCGAATAAGGAAATGGCGTTTATTAATTCCGTTTTAACCGCTTATGACGCTTTAAAAGATGGTTGGACAAATCGCCATTATTTTTATTACACAGAGCAAGAACTAGAGGCTGCACAATATTTTGCCCAACTTCGCCAATTAGACGCTTCGATACCTCAACAATCTATCCGAGAATTACAGGCAAAGCTACCGATTCAACATAAGCAAGAATTAGTGGTGAATGGGGCTGATTTACTGAAATGGTCTGGCAAAAAGGGTGGGCCGTGGGTAAAAGCCGCATTGGAAGATCTGCTGACAGCCATTCTTCATCATGAACTTCAAAATGATCGACAACAGATTAAAAGCTGGCTGGAGCAACAGGATCTTACTTAAAGCCGAATACATGATAGGTGAAAGCCGTCTCCCGAAAAGGGAGACGGCTTCATTAAATTCCTATCGTTGGTGGTCATTTACGTTAATTTACAGTATGATTAAGACAAAATAAGTTACATAACAAGAGTACAGTTAACTAAAGGATTGATGTGAAGATGACAATTTCCATGAAGGACGAAATTTTAAAAAGAATATTGGCTGCTGATGGAGAAGCGGTTTCAGGTCAGGAATTAGCAGATTCTCTTGGTGTCTCAAGAACCGCTGTTTGGAAGCATATGCAAACATTACAAGAGGAAGGGTATACATTTGATACAATTAAGAAAAAGGGGTATGTATTGACAGGTGTACCAAATAGCTTGAGCCCCACACAGATTAAGCTTTTTTTAAAGACAGAGCATTTTGGACGTGAGATCCATTATTACGATGTAGTTGATTCAACACAAACAATTGCGCATAAGCTTGCACAGGAAGGAGCTCCACACGGTACAATTATTATTGGTGAGGAGCAAACAGCGGGGCGTGGTCGTATGGCTCGTCCTTGGGAGTCTGCACATGGGACAGGTATTTGGATGACCGTTATCGTTCGGCCAGATGTTACGCCCCAACAGGCCTCATCCTATACACTTGTGGTGGCAGTAGCTGTCACAATGGCCATTAAAACCTTATATAAAGATGTAGAGCCAGCGATTAAATGGCCCAATGATTTATTGATTAATGGCAAAAAATGTACGGGGATTTTAACCGAGATGCAAGCAGAGGCGGATCTTGTGCAAGCTTTACTTGTTGGAATTGGCATAAATGCGAACCAAGCAGCAGCTGACTTTTCACCTGATATTGCGGATATTGCCACTTCATTACGATTAGAAGCTGGGGAAGAAATCAATCGTGCAGCACTTGTGGCCTCTATCTTACACTATTTAGAACAATTTACAGAACTATACGTTAAAGAAGGTTTTGCGAGTCTAAAGACACTATGGCAGCAAATGTCTTGTACAATTGGTCAACGTATAGAGGTAACGACGATACGCGAACGTTTTGAAGGGGTTGCCAGTGGCATTACAGACGATGGTGTTCTGCAACTGACACAGGACGATGGAACGGTTCGAACGATCTATGCGGGAGATATCAAAATATTATAAAAAAGAAGCTGCAAGTAATGTCCTGTACTTGCAGCTTCTCATGTTGTTGCAAAAAGATGATGTCAACGGTAGAAAAAGCAACTTTGCAAGGTGAGGGGTTGATTTCCGTTCCGCCAGCATCCTTTCCAGGGGGCGTCCGATGAGCCGCTTCACTCACTTACGTTCGCTCCAGGGTCTCATCTGTGACGCTAAATCCCCTAGGAGTGACGCTGGCTCCACTCCAATCAACCAATCTGCAAAAGTGTCTTTGCTTTATCTTTCATACTGGCCGTAGCGAACAAAATAATCCATTATTTGTATTATTAGAGAATCGATAGACTCTTATTTTCAATGTGGGGAAGTCATGCGTAACAGCACCTCTTCATAAAGAGTCGTGAACACCTTCACTTTATTTGAAAACCTTTGCTAAAAGGTAACACTTTTGTAGGTTGAAGTGGAAGGCTACTTGACTCCCGTGGGATCGGCGCTCGCCCACAGGAAAGCAAGTAGCCTGCAACGGAAACCATTTTCACCTTTCACAAAAATTCTATTAATGGTTTTGTTTTTCAACAATATGAGAAGCTGCAAGTAATGTCCTATACTTGCAGCTTCTTTTACTGTCTATTCTTTATTTTAGTGACACATCTATATCACCATGTGATAAGGAAACATTCAGTTGGTGCTCATCCTTCGTTACCTGAGTCACGGTGCCACTTTGTTCTTCATCATTAATGGTCACATCACCGAAGTCTGTTTTGAGAGCATAGCCTACATCACTTTGTTTGTTTTGTAAGTGAAGCGTTGTATCGCCAAAACTAGAGGTAATGGTTGTTTGCCCATTTAATGTGCCATCTATATCGATATCTCCATGCTCGCTCTCAATAGTGAAGCCGTTACTAGTAAGTTGCTGAAGCGTCAAATCACCAAAGGACTGCCTAATCTCTGTTTTGTCACCCGTCGTGCTGTTGAAAGTAATATCCCCATAATCCTGGATGAGATTAAGCTGCTGATACTGGAGCCCATGAATGGCTGTATCGCCAAACTTACTTTCTATCACAATCGCCTCTATTTTTGTATCTTTTGGGACATAGAGTTTGATTGAAGGGGAAGAGAGGTTACCGAAGCCAAATTGAAAACCATCCTTTTTCTTTGCCATTGTTTCAATGGTTAAAGTTCCGTTATCAATATGATATGTTACATCTTCTTGCTCAAGGACCATTGTGTCTAATTTATAGTCACTATCACTTGCAACAATCTCCACATCTCCATAATCATTTACGATATTAATACTTGTGAATGCATCTAAAGCATAAGACTGACTTACTAATTTAGTATTACTTGGGACATAGAGACCCTCTGAATCTTTTAGAATCAGCCAGCGCCCCCCTGAAAAATAGCCAATCAATGCGAGTAGAATGCCTAATGCAATCATTGTCATGGCAATAAGGGTATTTTTTGACGTCATTTAGAAGTCCCCCTTTTTACGTTTCTTTGTCATTTTGTGAAATAGTCGGCCGAGTGTTTCAACAGAGACAACAACGGTTTTCTTGATAACACGAGCAACAACTGGGAACAGTAGGACTCCCAAACCCGTGACGATTAACCCGACACCCATAAAGAGCAGTGCGGTCGGCCAATGCTCTGTTAAAATTAAGAAACCTGAAATGATCGCCACAACGCCACCAGCAAATATACTAATAACAGTTGCGACAATAGCAAAGATTAAGCTGATAATGACTGCGCCAAATGAAAAAATGAGTGCAATGGCTGTTGCAAGTAATGGCAATGAAAGGGGCGCAGACAGTATAGCTAGAATAATGAGCCAAATGGCAGACATATTCTTTTTTGTTGATTTTGCCGAGGAGGTTTCTAAATCCTTTAATGCGAAATCAGCTAATATTTGTGAAGCGACATGTGAAGGAGAGCCAAGTTGTGAAATGACCTGATGCTCATTTTCCTCTCCAGCTTCCTCAAAGTATTCTTCATAATAGGCAAGCGCAGCGTCTAACTCATGCGCAGGAAGCCGACGTAATTTTCCTCGTAGCTGTTTCAAATAGCTTGCTCTATCCATCTAAATTCCCTCCTAAAAGTACACAATCAACCTTTTCCTTATACATTTTCCATTCTTTTAATAGCTCTAATAATCGTATACGTCCTTGCTCTGTAATTTGATAATAGCGTCTATTTCTACCTTGATAAGGCTGATCGTACGTTGTTAAGTAATGCGCTTTTTGTAAGCGGCGTAATACAGGATACAGTGTAGACTCTGAAATCTCCATGACTGATTGTACCTGCTGTGTTAAAGAATAACCGTAGGCGTCCTCTTTCTCAACAATAGCCAGTACACAAGCATCAAGTAAAGCTGAACCAAGCTGAAATGTCATCTTTTCACCTCACATGTAATACCTATACTTCATTTTATATTATATGGCATATAGTATGTGGATAGTATATGACGTATAACATTGATTGTCAATTCTAAAAGAAAATTTTTTCCAATGTTGTTAGACGAAGATATTGTAAGAAAATAATATTTGAAGATTAATAGGAAAATCTGTTATAGTATGTGCGAAGGGCAGTATCCATTGTGAACGGCACCTTCAAAAACGCAATAGACTATACTATCAAATATCTGCCTTGATCTTTTAGACAGGGACGGAAGAAAACGATACGTTCAAATATAGCTTTCATTTTGTAAGCTATTGCCTCTTTCAGGGGTCTTTTTATCATTGAACGACACACTACCCTTCTGTCTGTTTTCGGCCAGAAGGGTTTTTCTGTTTTCTTCCTTTAAAAAAGGAGGACTACAAAATGAAAACGACAACAGATTTTTTAAAGATGAAAGCAGCAGGCGAGAAAATCGTGATGGTGACGGCCTATGATTATCCAGCTGCTAAATTCGCGGAAGAAGCTGGCGTTGAGATGATACTAGTCGGGGATTCACTTGGAATGGTCGTGCTTGGCTATGATTCTACAATGCCTGTAACTGTAGCTGATATGGTTCATCATGCAAAAGCAGTAAGACGAGGGGCAAAGGATACGTTTATAGTCGTTGATATGCCCTTTGGTTCTTATCATGGCGATGTCAATGAGACACTCAAAACAGCCATTGGGATGATGCAACAAACAGGAGCAGATGCTGTAAAGGTTGAGGGGGCAGGTGAAGTTATACCTGTCATTCGTAAATTAACGTCAGCTGGTATTCCAGTAGTAGCTCACTTAGGCTTGTTGCCTCAATCAGCGGGAGTGCTTGGTGGTTATAAGGTACAAGGAAAAACAGCTGAACAGGCTGCTACACTGCTTGAAGAAGCAAAACAATGCGAAGCGGCTGGAGCATGTGCAGTCGTGTTGGAATGTATCCCTCATCAGCTGACAGAAATTGTTTCAGCTAGTCTTGTTATTCCAACCATTGGCATAGGCGCTGGTATTGAGGCTGATGGACAAGTGCTGGTGTATCATGACATGCTAAGCTACGGTTCGCACCATGTACCGAAATTTGTTCAACAATTTGCTGATATGGGCAAAGAAGCAAGCGCGGGGATGATGGGTTACGTAGAAGCAGTGAAAGCGGGTACTTTCCCAGCTCCAAAGCATTTCTTCACAATGAAAGAGGAAGCATTAGATCAGCTATATGGAGGCGTTAAATGATGAAAGTCATCACGACCATACAGGCATTAGCCACAGAAATTCAAGCAGCTAAGCATGCTCAAAAAACGATTGGACTTGTTCCGACAATGGGCTATTTACATGAAGGTCATTTAACATTAGCACAAACAGCTCGTGTAGAAAATGATGTCGTTGTGATGAGTATATTTGTCAACCCAACACAATTTGGGCCAAATGAGGATTTTGAAAGTTATCCTCGTGATTTGCCTAGAGATACTGCATTAGCTGAATCTGTGGGCGTTGATATTGTGTTCGCACCAAGTGTGGAAGAAATGTATCCTCAAGATGGAGGGATTCGTCTACATGCAGGTGAGCAGGCTACCATTCTTTGTGGTGCAAGTCGTCCTGGTCATTTTGATGGTGTTTTACAGGTTGTCTCTAAATTATTTCATTTAACACTGCCAACAAGAGCTTATTTCGGTCAAAAAGATGCACAGCAGGTTGCGATTATTGCGACAATGGTACGTGATTTTAATTTCCCTTTAGAAATGCGTGTTGTCCCAATTGTACGCGAGGAGGACGGTTTAGCGAAATCTTCTCGTAATGTCTATTTAAGTGAGTCAGAGCGACAAGAGGCTCCGGCGATCAATGAAGCATTACAGTTGGCTCGCGATAGCTTTTTGGCGAATGGTGATGCTGATAAAGCACTTGCAAAAGCAAAAGCTCATATTCATGCAAGAACACATGGCCGCATTGATTATATTGAATTATTAACATATCCAGATTTAACACCAGTGACAACTGCAACTCAGCAAGTTCTGTTGGCAGCAGCTGTTTATATAGGTAAAACACGTTTAATCGATAATTGTATTTTTACTGTGAAAGAGGGACTATAGTATGTTACGTATGATGATGAATAGTAAAATCCACCGTGGAACAGTGACACAGGCAGATTTAAACTATGTAGGCTCCATAACAATAGATGAAGATATTTTAGATGCAGTAGGTATGCTGGCAAACGAAAAAGTACATGTTGTTAATAACAATAATGGCGCTCGTTTTGAAACATATATTATAGCTGGTGAACGAGGATCAGGTGTCATTTGTGTTAATGGCGCAGCAGCAAGACTTGTGCAGCGTGGTGATATTGTCATTATTATTTCCTATGTGTATGTGGATAATCATGAGGCAAAAGATCATCAACCAACTGTAGCCATCATGGGAGAGGGCAATACAATTAAGGAAATGATCGCACACGAGCCAGAAGCAACTGTGATGTGAATTCAGTAATAGTATCAATTAATACTAGAGAGGAGGATGGCAAAGTATAGCCTATCCTCCTTTTTTGCGATTACGTTTATACCAAAAGTTACTGGCAAAAATTTGCTTTTATTACTATTAAACTAGTTAACATAATTATAATTTTACAAATGTTCTAGTATTTTGCGTCATATTTATGTAGAATTTAGTTGTTAGTACATCATTTTACTAGTGGAGGTATCATTTGTCATGGAAAATAAACGTAACAAATTTTTAACAGTAACTGCAGCAGCATTGGCTGTAACAGCGGTAGCGGTAGTACCAGCATCAGCAGCAAGTCCTTTTTCGGATGTAAAGGAAAGTCATGCAGATTTTGAAGGCATTTCTACACTTTATGCAGCAGGGATTATTAGTGGTTACCCAGATGGTACATTCAAACCAGATACAAATGTCACACGTGGACAAGCGGCAAAAATGATTGCAGGCGCATTAAAATTGGATACAAAAGAAGTAGAGGATCCAAAATTTACGGATATTAGTGCATCAAATCCTTATTATGGCTCAATTGCAGCCCTTGTAGGATTAAATGTCATTACAGGCTATGGAGATAATACTTTCCGTCCAAACCAAACAATTACTCATGGTGATTTAGCAAAAATTTTAGCATCTATTCCAACATTACCAGAGCTAGAAAGTGCAAAAAATCATGAGGCTAGTGAAAAAGTTACACGTGGACAACTGGCAACATTCATTGCAGAGGCTCTAACAAAATCAAACCCAGAAACTCCAGAGACTCCTGAAACACCAGAAGATGCATTCTCATTATCGATTTTACATGTGAATGATACACATGCTCGTGCAAATGAATTACCTAAATTGGCGACAGCTGTAAAAGAACAAAGGGAAGCAAAGAAAAATGTTTTAACATTACATGCTGGCGATGCATTCAATGGTACATTATATTTCAATGAATTCCATGGACAAGCAGATCTAGCGCTATTAAATGAAATTGGCTTTGATGCAATGGTATTTGGTAACCATGAATTTGATTTAGGTGCCTCTCCTGAAGGTCATCAAGCATTAGCGGATTTTGTTAAAGGGGCTAAATTCCCATTTGTAGATGCTAATACTGATTTCTCAGCAGATGCTAAATTCACAGGCTTATTTACTGATTTAATTTCAAGTGAACCTGAGAATGGTAAAATTTATTCTGGTATTGTAAAAGAAATTGATGGAGAAAAAGTAGGTATTTTCGGCTTAACGACTGAGGAAACGGCTGATATTGCTTCTCCTGATAAAGTAACATTTACAAATTATATAGAGGAAGCGAAAAAAGCAGTGGCAGCCTTTGAAGGAATGGGTGTCAACAAAATTATCGCTTTAACACATATTGGCTACAATGATAATCCGAATGTTGATAATGATATTTTACTTGCTAAAAATGTGCCAGGCATTGATGTCATTGTTGGCGCACATGATCATACAAAATTAGACGAACCATTCGTTGTTGATACAAATACAGTAGGTGAAGCAAAGGATGCTACATTAATTGTACAGGCCAATGAGTATGTAAAATACTTAGGTACGCTTGATGTAACATTTGATGGAGATGGTGTAGTTACTGAATATGGTGGCGAATTAATCGACCTTGGTAAGGTAGCTGAAGACGAAACATTAGTGAAATTACTAGCACCTTATAAAGCAAAAGTAGATGAAGTGAACAACAAAGAAATTGGTGTAACATTAAAAGAAGCTTTAGCTAACCCACGTGCAAGTGAAACAAGTCTTGAAAGTGTGCGTAGTAATGAAACAGCCCTAGGTAATATCATTACAGACGGTATGCTAGCAAAGGCACAAAAATATACTGATAAAACGGTTGTAATGGCATTACAAAATGGCGGTGGTATTCGAGAAGCAATTCCAGCTGGGAATATTACAGTTGGTCAAGTAATTACAGTATTACCATTCGGTAATACATTAGCATTAATGGATGCAACAGGTGCTGAGCTAAAAGCAGCATTTGAAGTGTCCTTGAAAAATGCACCTAAAGAAAATGGTGGCTTCTTACACATTGCTGGAGCGAAATTACAATATGATTCGTCAAAAGAAGTAGGCTCACGTGTTGTATCTATCGAATATTTAGATAAAGCAACAGGTAAATATGTTGCTATTGAAGATGGTAAAACTTACACAGTAGCTACAAATGCCTATACTGCTAAAGGTGGAGATGGCCTAGATATGTTTGCTAAAGCATATGAAGAAGGTCGTGTTACAGATTTAGGCTTATCTGATTGGGAAAACCTTCAAGAGCAATTACTATCACTTAAAGAAGTGAAAACAACAACAGAGGGTCGTATTGTTGATGTAGCAAAAAAACAATAAGCGTAACGTTGTTTGAGTAAGCACTCCATAACGATTCCACAACGCAACCTTAGGGGATTGATTTCTCCAAGGTTGCGTTTTTTGTATGGATGCGGTGATTCAACAAAGAGGAGAAAGGATGCCGCAGAGCCAATAATATGATAAAATTCAACTTATCTAATGTGAACTGTGAGTTGAGATGTATGATGGAAAGTCAAAAATATGCAATTGTAGATTTGGAGACAACTGGTCATTCACCAGCCAATGGGGACCGGATGATTCAAATTGCCATTGTTATTATGAAGGATTGGGAAATTGAGCGTACCTATACGAAGTTCATAAATCCGGGGAAAGCTATTCCAACTTTCATTCAAGATTTAACGCATATAACGAATGAGGATGTAAAGGATGCCTTCCCATTTGAAGCGCATGCGGATTACATATATGAGCTACTTGCTGACTGTGTATTTGTTGCACATAATGCAGATTTTGACTTATCCTTTTTACAAGCAGAGTTTAAACGTGCTGGACTACCGAAATGGCAAGGTAAAAAAATGGATACGGTGGAGCTAGCTAAAATTTTGTTCCCTATGTCCCTTGGTTTTAAGCTAGGGGATTTAGCGGCCGATTTAAATATTGAGTTAGCAAATGCACATCGAGCGGATGACGATGCTCGCGCGACAGCAGAGCTATTCAAGCATTGCTGGAAGGAGCTACTAAGTTTACCACAGCTTACACTTGAACAGATGCATAAGCGTTCCTTTCGCTTAAAATCAAATATTTCTCAGCTTTTTTTTGAGGCGTTGCAAATTAAGCGCCAGCATACGATGGGCCGCGAAAAAGTACACTATTACCGTAATTTTGCGATTGGCAATGGCCGAAATAAGCATGAGCATGTGACAGAAACGATTGCCTACCCTCAATCAGTAGATGAGAAAATAACTTTAATGTCAAAGGCACTGCCAAATTTTGAGGAACGTCCTGCACAATTTGACATGATGGACACGATTTGGCGGGCATTACATGAACAACAGGAGTGCGTGATTGAAGCTTCTACAGGTATTGGTAAAACTGCTGGCTATTTACTTCCAGCCATCTTATTTGCCCGTGCTGTTAATAAAAAGATTGCCATCAGTACGTATACTTCCTATTTACAAGAACAGCTTGTAGAAGAAGAGCTACCAAAGATCGAAAAAATCCTTGGGACAAAGGTGAATTTGTGTGTGCTGAAGGGAATGCAGCATTATATTGATCTCGATCGCTTTGAGCAATGTATGGCATATGCTGATGAATCCTATGATGATACATTTACTATCTTACAAATACTTGTGTGGTTGACCAAAACAGAGACTGGTGTGTTGAGCGAGCTCAATGTTTCTGGTGGAGGACAACTGTTTTTAGAGAAAATCCGAAAAATACCGAATGACAAGCCTTCAAAGGGCTTTGATTTCTATGAGCAAGCTTTAAAGAACAGTGCAGTTGCTGACTGTATTGTAACGAATCACGCCATGGTTTTAAGTGATTTAGTGCGTCAAACACCACTCTTTACAGAAATAGATGGCTGGATTATTGACGAGGCGCATCAATTTATTCAGGCTGCAATGCAGCAGGATGAAGTAGTCTTCTCCTATACACAATGGAAGTATATTTTTGGACAAATTGGTACGATGGAAGACACGGCTTTATTTCAACAGTTTTGCCAGGCAGCGAAGAAAAAACAGCGAGTAGCCATGCAAAATTTACAGCATCTTGATGCACAATTTATACGTTTGCAGCGGACATTTGATGAAACAATTCAGAGAACTATTCAAAAATTGCAACAGCAAACGAAAGGGAAACAAGCAGGTAGTAAATGCACCTTGTTTTTAGAGGATGTTTCATTTGCGAAAGAAACGTTTGCACAAGTAAGCAAACTAACCCAGCAATGGCTGGATCTCGCTACTAGCATTACGCAGTCCTTCGAAAATGCGATTGAGCAGCTAGATAAAAACGATCAATATGTATTATCTGAATGGCAATATTGGATTCGAGAAGTGAAGATAAAAATAGCTGAATGGGACGATATTTTTCTGTCTCCACAGGAAGGCAATTCGGTTTGGTTAGAATTTGATGTACGAAGTGTCCCTGGCAGTCTCCATGTCTTTAAGAAGCCTGTCAATGTAACGCCGATAATTGAACAAGTATTAGCACCATTACGTCAGCAAGCAAGTATTGTTTGGACATCTGGCACATTAACGGTACCAGGCAATGAGCGCTTTGTTACACGCCAGCTAGGCATTTCTGATAATGTTGAAGTCTTGAAACTACAAGCTCCGCCAGCCTATTATGCTGGGGCTAAGGCATTTATCGTCACTGATATGCCAGATATTCAGCATGTCAGCCAAGAAGAATACATTGAGGCTGTTGCCCATGCAATTACGCGGACTGTTCGAATGACAGAAGGGCGTTGCTTTGTACTCTTTACAGCACAGGATATGCTACGAAAAACAGTCGAGCTTATCCAAGATAGTGAACTATTAGATGATTACATGCTATTTGCACAAGGTGTTACAGGTGGTAGCCGTATGCGCATTCTAAAATCCTTCCAAAAATTTAGTCATGCCGTACTATTTGGTACAAACAGTTTTTGGGAGGGGGTAGATGTTCCAGGAGATGCACTTGCCTCTGTTATTGTCGTACGATTACCATTTTCTTCACCAGAAGAGCCTGTTTTTAAGGCGAGGGCAAAGCATCTAACTACTCAAGGCCGCAATTCCTTTACGGAGCTTTCCTTACCAGAAGCGATCATGAGGTTTAAGCAAGGCTTTGGTCGATTAATACGTTCTTCGCAGGATAAAGGAGCTTTTATTGTCCTAGACCGACGAATTACTAGTAAGTCATATGGGAAAGAGTTTATTAAGGCATTACCACCTATCGATGTAAAGAAATTGCAGCTACCCGAATTGTTAAAGGAACTAAATCATTGGCAAAAATAGCAGAAACCCCTTTTAGCATTGCTAGAAGGGGTTTTTACGTATTGTTGAAGCCATTAAAGAATAGCAATGTTATCTTACTAGTATGATTCTCGTTGCTTGTTTTTAGTTTGCTCATCAAAAAGATTAGCATTACGAACGATTTCTGTAATATAGTTCATAGTGATTGCCGTTGCTTGTTTGGCATCATAACTTTTGCGATTATTCAATAGGTTTGTAAACATACCTTGGCATTAATTAAATGTATATATTTACCTTATTGTAGCTAATTTAAACTTATTATAGCATAACAATTTTAATTATCTTCTTTCATTATAATACGATTGATTACTAGCCACAAAAGAATGTTCATGGACATCACTCAATATATCTTCGATGGAGACCATTTTGGAATTAAATGCTGTCCTAACACAAGAGGATCTAGCAGCTTATCTGTTGGGCTATTGCGCTAACAGGGGGGGATGAGAGCGAACATAACTAGGATAATAAGTGTGAATAAATTTATTCTTCTGACTATTGTATTTTCCATGTACGGGTCATAGCTCCTATTCTATAGTTACTAGATTATATGTAAACAATCGAATAGCCTATTACAAGCTATTTGCTAAAACATTATTATAGACCATAACAGCAAGATTGAGGACGAAATAAAAGGGTGGTTCCTGATAATATAATGAAATAAGCGCGATGACTCGTAATATAAATGCGCCCATTAATCTTCTTTCTTTACCTAATTTAACGAATGTCAAGCTACTAAAAGAATTAGGGGTGAAACGCTTTAGCTTTGGAAATGCACTTTCAGATAAAATAATTGCGCATTTAACACCGTATGCTACACAATTATTAAAAGACCAAGATACTTCTGCGTTATATATATAGTCGATGGGAATGAGGTGAGATAATCGTGGACAATGCAATCAATATCAATTTATCTTTTGAGGAAAAGTGGGAAAAGATTATAACATGTGATCAAACCTATGATGGGCTTTTTTATACAGCGGTTAAAACTACTAAGATTTATTGCCGTCCTTCCTGTAAATCCAGAAAGCCGAAAAAGATGAATGTTGAATTTTATGAAGATATCCAAAAGGTAGAGGCGGCTGGCTATCGGGCATGTAAACGATGTCAGCCTGAAATCGAACATTCCCCACACACGCAATTGATAAAAAATGTCACGACTTTTATTATGAAGGAATATAAACAAAAAGTGACTTTACAGGATATGGCGGAGCATGTTGGCCTCAGTCCCTTTCACCTTGAACGACTATTTAAACAAGAGACTGCTGAGACGCCCCGAACGTATTTAGAGAAAATCAGAATTGATAAGGCTGCCCATCTATTAAAACATACCGACTTTACAAATTTAGAAATATGTTATGAAGCTGGCTTTCAAAGCCCATCTAATTTTTATAAAGTTTTTCGACGGCTGAAAAATTGTTCGCCTACAGAATACCGTAACCTATCGTAGCAGGAGGACA
Source organism: Lysinibacillus sp. OL1 (assembly GCF_004332175.1). NCBI lineage: Bacteria > Bacillati > Bacillota > Bacilli > Caryophanales > Bacillaceae > Lysinibacillus > Lysinibacillus sp. OL1. Next base: position 299,674 of record NZ_SJDS01000001.1, read on the forward strand.
TGATATGAAATGGACAAACGATGTTGGCTATTTAGTTATCGAGTTACCACAGGCATTTAATTATAGAGAGTGTTTGCAGTTCTTAAAGCGCTCACATCACGAAATACTTCACTATATAAAGGATGATGTGCTCTACAAATTATTAAAGATTGATGAACAATTTATTTTATGTGAAATAACTGAACAAGCACATAAAATAATAGTAATATTTCCAATGAAACAGCCAGCTAGCCATGAACAGGCGATCATCGCACAATATATCGCAGAGTGGTTTGATTTAACAAAGGATTTGCAGGGGTATTACCAGATGGCTGAAAACGATCAAATCCTAAAGCCACTTGTGAAGAAATATAACGGATTACGGTTAATCGGGATTCCTGATTTATTTGAAGCATTAGTTTGGGCAATTATTGGTCAACAAATAAATTTAACTTTTGCCTATATGTTAAAAAAGAGATTTGTCGAGCATTTTGGAGAATATGTTTACTTTGAGGGGCAAAGCTACTGGCTGTTTCCAACGCCAGAGAGAATAGCCGTTATTGAGGTAGATGATTTGATCCACCTCCAATTTACACGGAGGAAATCAGAATACATTATTGATATTGCCAAAATTATCGTAAGCGGACAATTGACAAAAAATTTGCTGTGGCAACAAGAGGACTACGAAGCCATGAAAAAACGATTAATGGACATTCGAGGAATTGGTGCATGGACAGCAGATTATGTGCTTATGAAATGTCTGCAACAACCGACAGCATTTCCTATAGCAGATGTAGGTCTACATAATGCTTTAAAAATACAACTAGCATTAGAACGAAAACCAACAATTGAAGAATTAAAGAACTATGCGGAACATTGGCAAGGCTGGCAAGCTTATGCCACCTTTTATTTATGGAGGTCACTGTATGAAACGGTATAAATTAGATTATTCATCACCAATTGGGATTATAGAAGTTGAGGGAAGTGATACAGCAATTGATGCCATTAACTTTGCAGAGCGAGAGCAGATCGTCAATGCTCCTCAGCAAGACACACCTGAAGTTTTACTGGAATGTGTTAAGCAATTGCATGAGTATTTTCTAGGTGATCGTCAGGAGTTTTCATTTCCTTATGTTTTTCGAGGTACAGATTTTCAACAAGCTGTTTGGCATGTTTTACCGAGTGTAGGATTTGGTGAAACGGCTTCATACAAGGATATCGCCATTGCTATTAACAATGAAAAAGCTGTAAGGGCTGTTGGTAGTGCGAATGGTAAAAATAATATCAGCATTGTTGTGCCATGTCATCGAATTATCGGCTCCAATGGAACGCTGACAGGTTATGGAGGCGGGATGTGGCGCAAAGAATGGCTGCTTCAGCATGAGCAGACACATAAAAATTTATCCAAGTAACCCCATTCATCAGAGTACGTCATTTCGCTATTTGTACACAGTATAAAAAAGAGGTTATTGCAAAAAATAAGACCGTCAAAATGGCGGTTGTAATGACTAGTCTTTGTCATTTTATCGCTTCTTATGACACCTCCCTGCTAAGAAATATAGCTTGGAGTATTGAAAATAAAGGAGGTGTACACATGAGCGTGCTTTATAGAATCGCCTTAGTACTAGTTATTATAGGTGCAATCAACTGGGGACTCATTGGATTCTTTAGATTTGATTTAGTGGCTTATTTATTTGGTGGACAAACGGCGGTCTTATCTCGTTGGGTTTATGCACTCGTTGGTCTTGCTGGGCTAATTTCGATTCCAATTCTTGTAAAGCGATTTGAAGACGAGGATGATGTAGATACATTTACTCGTATGGATAGAAATCCTAGCTATGGCATGGAGGCTGGAGAAGAAACAGATTTCTCAGAAGTAAGAAAAACGGAAGAGAAAAAAGAGAACAAATAGTTAAACTGTAAAAACTAGTGACCATGTTGTCGCGTCAGTTTTTCAAAATATTCGCGTAGCTATTGACTACGCGAATATTTATTTTTTTAGGATTAGTCCTGATTACTTGGAAATGCAAAGGAAGAGGTAATGTCATTTCCTTGTTCTATCCATTTTTCTGAAATGGTTTTCGCTTTTGTGAAGAAACGAACTTGGTCAGGTCCAAACATATGCCCCTCACCAAATCTTGATCGTTTCCAGCCACCAAAGTTATGATAGCCTACTGGAATAGGAATGGGTACATTGACACCTACCATACCTACTTCAATTTCAGTGGTAAACTTTCGAGCTGCTGCACCATTGTTCGTAAAGATGGTTACACCATTTCCTAATTCATGGGCATTAATAAGGGCTATAGCTTCCTCTAATGATGCCACGCGGACGACATTACGTGCAGGTCCAAAAACCTCTTGTTCATAAATTTCCATTCCAGGCTTTACATGATCGAGTAATGTAGGTCCAAGATAGAAACCATTCGATTGTTTGGAAATTTCCGGATTTCGCCCATCGCAGACCAATGTTGCGCCTTCTTCTAGGCTACGATCGATATAGCCAATGATGGCATCCTTTGATTGCTGAGTAATGACTGGTCCAAAATCAACTTCGGCATCTGTATAGGGACCCACTTTTAATTTGGCAATTTTATCGGCAAGAATACCCACTAATTTATTGGCTGTATCCTCCCCAACAGGAATAATGGTTGACAGTGCCATACAACGCTGGGAGGCAGCTCCATAGGCAGCCCCTAAAAAGGCATTTGCTACATGCTCTAAGTCAGCATCTGGCATAACCACCATATTATTTTTACCTCCCCCAAGTGCTGTGACACGCTTCCCATGTTTAGAGGCTGTAGCATAAATGGCTTCTGCAACTGGCGTAGAGCCTACAAAGGAAATCGCTTCAATGGCTGGATGGCATAACAGCTCATTAACAGCATCTTTGTCTCCATTAATAACAGTCCAAACCCCATCTGGTAAGCCTGCCTCTTTCCACAGCTCTGATAAAAATAATGCTGAGCAAGGAACCCGCTCTGACGGCTTCAGAATCACACAGTTTCCTACAGCCACCGCCATGCTTGTAATTGCTAGCGGTACCATGACAGGGAAATTAAATGGGGAAATAGCCGCTACTATGCCTAATGGTTCTTTCAGAGAATAGGCATTGATATGACCACCAACATTCACTGAATACTCTCCTTTAAGTAAATGGGGGGCATTGATAGCTAAATCAACAGATTCTAAACCGCGAGTAATTTCGCCCTTGGCATCCTCAATCGTTTTGCCACTCTCTGTACAAATCATATCAATTAGTTCATCGATATTTTCTGTTATGAGTTGGCGGAATCTAAGGATAATTTCAGCTCGTTTACCAACTGATAAGCCACGCCAAGCAGGAAAAGCCGCTTGGGCAGCAGCAATCGCTTCCTGTACCTCTTGTTTTGTTGCCAAAGGTACACGAGCAATGACAGTACCTGTGCTTGGATTGTAAACATCTGAAAACTGACCGCTTTTCCCTAGAACTGTTTGTCCATTGATAAAATGACCTAAATCCTGTATGTCTGTATTTGTTACCATCTAGCTATTCCTCCTACAGTTTAATAGAATGTAAGGCTTGTACAAATTTTTCAACAATGAAATTCGTCTCGTCTGAGGAAATAATCAGAGGAGGAGATAAGGTTAACACATTATTGAAACCTGCCACGGTTACCCCATTTTTCCCAATGAGTAACCCTTGTTCCTTACATTGTGTGATCACTTTGTTCACAAGTGTCATGTCGAGCGGTGTTTTGCTATCTTTATCTTGTACTAGCTCTACGCCAATTAATAAGCCTTTCCCACGAATATCCCCAACATTCGGGTGCTCCTTTAATTGCTCCTGTAATGTAGTGAGTAATGTAGCACCTAGTGCAGCCGAGTGGGCAAATAAATTTTCCTTTTCCATTATTTCAATATTTTTTAATGCGACGGCACATGCTGCTGGTGATCCACCGAATGTGTTGACATGACGGAAAAAGTCATATTCCTCAGTTCCAGCAAACGCCTCATAAATTTCACGACGAACAGCTGTAGCAGACAGTGGCATATAAGCGCTTGTTAAGCCTTTTGCCATAGTCACAATATCAGGCTGGATGCCGTAGTTTTGGAATCCAAAAGCTTTGCCTGTACGACCAAAACCACAAATGACTTCATCGACAATGAGTAGTGCGCCATGCTTCTCACAAACAGCTTTAACTCCCTGTAAGTAGCTGTCGTGGGGCATAATTACACCACCGCCAGTAATAATAGGCTCCATAATGACTGCTGCTATGGAATCTGACATTTCCCAAGTCATGACATGATCGATTGCTTGGACGGATGGTAATGCACAAGGGTCCTTACTTTGAATATGGTCTTCATTGGCACGATAAGCGTCAGGTGGAGTGACATGTATAAAACCTGGTGCCAGTGGCTCATATTTATACTTTCGTTGAGCTTGTCCAGTAGCTGCAAGAGCACCCATCGAGCTACCATGATAGGCCCGGTAACGAGAAATAATTTTCGTTCGATTGACGTGACCTTTTTGTTGATGATATTGTCTAGCTATTTTGAAGGCTGCCTCATTTGCCTCTGAGCCACTATTGGAGAAGAAGACGACATAATCATCCCCTAAAAGCTCATTAATTTTTTCACTTAATTGAATAGCAGGGATATGCCCAACAGATAATGGGGTATACGTATTTTCTAGCAATTGCTCATAGGCAGCTTTGGCAATCTCCTCACGTCCATAGCCAACGTTCACACACCATAAACCTGCCATTGCATCTAAATAGCGCTTGCCTTCAATGTCAGTAATCCATGCTCCTTTAGAGGATTGGACGATCATTGTTGCATTTGGATTGTAGGGCTTCATAGAATGCCATACGAATTGTTCATCTTTTACTTGCCAATTGGGACTTGTTACATTTGTCACGAAGCTTCACTCCTTCTAAACAGGTAGTTGATTAGCATGCATATGTTTTCCTCAGATGTGGACAACAAAAATGCGCAGTCGCCCCCATTTGTACTTTATATGTATGCTTCAAGAATTTTAGAAGGAGTATTTAATGAGAAAGATAATTCAGTTAATTTAATGTTGTGACAGGCTATTGATGCATCAAGACATCCTCAATTAAAAAGGCAATATACAAATTAGTCTTCGTAAAGGGATTGCTTAAGTCCATATCTAATAGCATTTCAATTTTCTTAATTTTATAGAGGACGGTGTTTCGATGTATAAATTGACGTTCACTAATCCTGCTTGTACTGCCATTTTCCTCAACAAAAATACGTAAAAAAGGTACATAGTCTGTCCCATGTAGTTCATCATAGTGATAAAGCTGTCCTAAAATATCCTGACTAAACGATTTCATTAGGGGCTGATTTTTCACAGCCATCAATATTTTATAGGCACCGATTTCTTTGTATTTATACAAATAACGATTGTTATGAAGCTGTGCTAAATGGATGACGGTTAAGGACTCATCATAGCTTTGGTGAACATTTTCTAGCTCTTTATGAAAGTTACCTTTGCCGATAATAATATCCAAGTAACCATTTTTTAGCGTGATTTTTTCATAGATTTCTTCTACAACTTTTGAGAAGGGTATATTAGGTGTATTGATTTGTGCTTTATCAATTAAAAAGATGAGGTGATTTTTATGCTTTAATTTTAAGAAGCGTTGATAGCGATTTTGAAAAGCGAATTGGATCATGACCTCATAACGGTCAATAGCTGCTTTGGAGCCAATGGTTGTACAAGTTATGATCGCTAATTCTCTTCCTTGAGGAAATCCTAGCTGTGCTAGTTGATCTTTCATTGTGTTAGTGTTTTGTTTGTAATGAAATAGTAGATTGAAAAGAACCTTTTCTTCGATAGAAAGCTCTTGATGGTGATTGGCAATAAATTGAAAGGTAGTTTTTAATAGATCAGCAATGCGATAATTCCATGGCATTTGAAAAATTGGGAAATCATGTTGATTGGCAAAAGAGATGACGGCTTCTGGAATGCTAGGAATGAATGGTCCTGTATTAATGATAAAGCCAGCTACTTTTTTCGTGTATGCCTGTTTGACAAGATGTTCCAAGGAGTCTTGCTGCGCATCTAAATTAATACCTGTTGTGACGACTAATTCATTGGGTCTACAAAACATGATTAAATGACTGCTTTCCACAACATTAATACCAGTAACTCTGCGATACGTACCACTATGTCCAGCGACTAATGTGAGCATTGGGAAATGAACTCCCTCTACAATTTTACGAATCGTCCCCATACGTTCCCCCCTTAATTATGAACATAACTTACCATATATGATGTGCAGTTGCACATATTTTTTTAGTTTACTATCCATATCTCACAAATTTTATCTATTTTAGAATGTTTATTAACTACTGTGAAAGAGAGGACTTGCATATGTATAAATGTAATAGTAGACGATTGCAAGAGTTAATTGAACAATTTAGTCAATTTGGGGCCACCGAAAATGGTGGCGTCACACGTTTGTCTCTTTCGAATGAGGATGTATTAGCAAGAAACTATTTTTGTGAGTGTTGCAAAACGTTAGGAATGGATATTCAGGTGGACGATATGGGCAACATTTACGCCACTCTTCCTGGTAAAAAGAATGTGCCACCCATTGTCATGGGTTCCCATCTAGATTCAGTAGAAAAAGGTGGAAAATTTGATGGTGTGTTAGGTGTACTAACAGCGATCGAGGCCATTCGAACAATAAAGGAAAATGATATCGAAGTGGACATTCCTCTTACGATTGTCAATTTCACGAATGAAGAAGGGGCACGTTTTGATCCAGCCATGATGAGTTCAGGCGTCATTACCTCAAAATTTGACAAAGAAAAAATGCTACAATCTACAGATAAAAACGGCATTCGTTTTCAACAAGCTTTACAAGCAAGTGGCTATGAGGGAGAGCAAGCCAATCGTCTGAAGGAGGCACTTGCTTATATCGAATTGCATATTGAACAAGGGCCAGTATTAGAAGCAAAACAGCAGGAAATTGGTGTTGTTGAAGGTGTGCTAGGCATGGTCTGCTATGAAATTACAATTAGTGGGCAATCAAACCATGCAGGTACAACCCCAATGCCAATGCGTAAAGACCCAATGATTGTGGCATCAACTATCATTAAAGAGCTATATGAACAATTAGGAAAAATTGACGAACAACTTGTTTTTACTTTTGGTCGTATGAATGTTTCCCCGAATATTCATACCGTTATCCCAAATAAGGTGACATTTACAATTGATTCACGTCATCAAAAGCCAGAGGTCATGCAACAGGTTGAGGATATTCTCAACGCGCTTCCTGAGACAGCGGGCGGATGCCATATTCAGCCTGTCAAGTTATGGGGCAGAGATACCGTGTATTTTGATAGTGCGATTTGCAATGAAGTAGAAAGAGCTTGTCAAAGCTTTGGCTATTCATCTCATCGTATGTTTAGTGGCGCTGGACATGATGCACAGTATATGGCAAGTATGGTTCCTTCCGCGATGATTTTTGTTCCAAGTATTGAAGGGAAGAGTCATTGTGAAGAAGAGGAAACAGCCTTTGAAGATTGTGCAAAGGGCGCAGATATTCTATTGGAAACGGTGTTAACGCTACAAACGAAGTTTAGTATGGGCGAAACATATACACTGCATTAACTATCAAGCATTCTCTAATTTTGTGATGAAGGGTGAGAGGCATAGTGAAAAAAATCATTAAAGGTGGACGAGTAGCAACTGCTGCTGATGTATTTGAGGCAGATATTTTAATTGAGAACGGGAAAATTGTTCAAATTGGACAAAATTTAACGGATGCTGGCGCCGAAATTATTGATGCTACAGGCAAGTACGTATTGCCTGGAGGCATTGATCCCCATACGCATTTAGACATGCCATTCAATAACACGGTGACGGATGATGATTGGAAATCAGGCACCATTGCAGCGGCTTTTGGTGGGACAACTACTATTTTAGATTTCTGTTTAACAGCAGGAGAAGAAAAATTAGCAACAGCCGTAGAGAAATGGCATGACAAGGCAAAAGGAAAATCTGCTATTGACTATGGCTTCCACTTGATGATTGGTGATCTAACACCTGAAACCGAAGCTGAATTACCACAATTGTTGGAGCAAGAGGGCATTACTTCTGTTAAGGTCTTCATGGCTTATGCAAAAGAATTCCAAGCAACAGATCGTACACTATTTAAAGCCTTTAAAATCGCTAAGGATCTTGGTGCGATAGTGATGGTCCATTGTGAAAATGGCTCTGTTATAGATGAGCTAGTAGAGGAGGCAAGACGTGCTGGACATAAGGAACCGATCTATCATGCACTAACTCGTCCAGCGGAATTGGAAGGAGAGGCAACAAAGCGTGCTATCGAATTAGCGCATATAGCTGGTGCGAAGCTCTATGTGGTGCATGTGACATGTAAAGAAGCGGTAGATGAAATTATTGCCGCTCGTGAAAAGGGCTATGATGTTTATGGTGAAACTTGTCCACCATATTTAACACTCGATCAATCCGCATTAGCGCAACCAGGCTTTGAAGGAGCCAAATATGTTTGGTCACCGCCACTTCGTCCTAAATATCATCAAGAACATTTATGGAATGCCTTAAAGGCAAAACAGCTACAGACGATTGGCTCAGATCAATGCTCCTTTAGCTTTAAAGGTAAAAAGCAATTAGGCTTAAATGATTTCTCGAAAATTCCAAATGGCGGACCATTCATTGAAGACCGCTTCAGTATTTTATACTCTGAGGGCGTGGCAAAAGGCAGAATTTCCATCCATGAATTTGTTGATATGATCTCTACTAGTGCCGCAAAAATATTTGGCTTATTCCCGCAAAAAGGAACGATTGCAATTGGTTCAGATGCGGATATCGTCATTTTTGACCCAGAGGCACAGCGTCAAATTTCAGCTAAAACACATCATATGAATGTGGACTATAACCCATATGAAGGCTGGGAGGTAACAGGTGAGCCTGTTAGTGTACTCGTACGTGGGGAATATGTCATTAAAAATAAAGAATTTGTAGGTGTACTTGGCAGTGGACGATACATTAAACGTCCATTAAAAACAGTAACTGCGGAAGCTCTAAACATTTAGCTTCCTACAGGATAGACCGATTGTTTTGACTGGAGAGCAAAACAATCGGTTTCGTAATTAGGGTACGGAAAAAATGAACACATGAGGGGGATGTGGAAATGGTTCCGATTCAAGAAAATGCAATGACCGTGCAGCTTAGACGTAATTTTGTGGAATTAAAAGGTAAGATGACAAAGAATGAGGCTATTGAGGAAGCCAATCGTTGTTTGTATTGCTATGACGCACCATGTATTAAAGCATGTCCAACAAGTATTCAAATACCAAATTTCATAAAAAAAATTGCATCTGGTAATATGAAGGGTTCTGCTACGACTATATTAGAAGCAAACCCAATTGGTGCAAGCTGTGCAAGAGTTTGTCCAACGGAAGAACTGTGTGAAGGGGCGTGTGTCTTAAATTCTTCAACAAAGCCAATTAAAATTGGTGAGTTACAACGTTATGCAACGGATTGGGCAATGGAAACCAATGCTCAGCTATTTAAGGCAGGTCCACATAATGGACAGAAAATAGCCATTGTAGGGGCAGGTCCTGCTGGTTTGTCGGCAGCTCGTGAGCTCAGTCGTTTAGGCTATCAAGTAACTATTTATGAGGCTGAAGCGAAGGCAGGGGGCTTAGGAAGCTATGGGATTGTAGCATTCCGATTACCAAATGATGTCGTAGATTGGGAAGTAGAGCAGATTGAACAGCTCGGTGTGGACATTCAAACGAATACAGCTGTAGGTGTGGATATTTCTGCTGATGAAATTTTGGCTCAGTATGACAGTGTGATTTTAGCTGTCGGTATGGGTGCTGTCCCAAATTTGGGCATTGATGGGGAAGAATTAGAAGGGGTACATGATGCCATTGAGTTTATTCGAAAAACAAAAATGGGACCGCTTACAAATGATATTGTAGGGAAACGAGTAGCCGTAATCGGTGCTGGAAACACGGCGATAGACGGTGCTACAAGTGCGGTGCGTTTAGGCGCAGATAATGTACAAATTCTCTATCGTAGAACAGAAAAAGAAATGACAGCATACAAATTTGAATATGAATTTGCCAAGCAGGATGGTGTGGCATTTAAATGGCTAACTGCACCTAAAAAAATTATTGGCAATGAAGCAGGAAAGGTGACAGGCATTGAATGTGTGAAAATGAAGCTTGGTGAGGCAGGTCCTGATGGTCGACAACGCCCTGAAGAAGTAAAGGGCTCCAATTTTATCATTGAAGTGGATGCTGTTATTAAAGCCATCGGGCAAACTCGTTTTGTATCGTTAATTGAAGCCTTTGGTTTAGCTCATACAAATGGTGTCGTAGACATTGATGAGACAACAATGCAAACGTCCAATGACAAAGTATTTGCATGTGGAGATGTTGTCTTTGGTAATGGACAGGGTGAAGCGATGGTAGTGACCGCTGTACAGCAAGGAAAAGATGCAGCATATAAGATTCATGAACGTTTAAGAAAACCAAGTGAGATTGCATAAAGTGAACCTTCAATCAGTGGAGGCTCTTTCTCGACTGATTGTTAGATTCACCAATCGAGTTTATACAGGCTGTTAATCCCCCACCTGAATGATTACATTAGCCTATGTTTTGAAATGGTGGTCATACAGCCTGTATCTGGCACTATGCTTTCAGTTGACAAAAGATTGTTAGTACGGATAGAGGGGGAACTTATATGGCAGACTTACGCATTAATTTAGCGGGCATCAAATCGCCGAATCCATTTTGGCTAGCATCTGCTCCACCAACGAATTCAGGCTATCAAGTCCAACGTGCATTTGAAGCTGGCTGGGGTGGCGCAGTTTGGAAAACGTTAGGAGAACCGATTTTAAATGTGTCTTCCCGTTTTGCAGCAGTTAGCTATAATGGCCAACGTGTGGCAGGCTTTAACAATATTGAATTAATTACGGATCGACCATTAGAAGTGAATTTACAAGAAATTTATGAGACGAAAAAGAAATTTCCTAATCACGCAATTATTGCCTCGTTAATGGTGGAACCAAAGCAAGAAAAATGGCATGAAATTGTCAAACGAGTAGAAGATGTGGGGGTTGATGGTCTTGAGCTTAACTTTGGTTGTCCACATGGGATGGCAGAACGAGGCATGGGTTCTGCCTCTGGTCAAGTCCCTGAATTGGTGGAAAAACAAACGTACTGGGTAAAGGAAGCGGCGCGTACACCTGTTATTGTTAAACTAACGCCCAACATTACGGATATTACCGTGACGGCGGAAGCGGCAACACGAGGTGGAGCAGATGCTGTGAGTATGATTAATACGATTAACAGTTTAGCTGGTGTTGATTTAGATTCTTGGAATACAGTACCACATGTGGCTGGAAAAGGAGCTCATGGGGGCTATTGTGGTCCAGCAGTTAAACCAATTGCACTGAACATGGTTGCAGAATGTGCTCGTAATCCATTAGTCAATGTACCGATTTCGGGCATTGGGGGGATCTCCAATTGGCAGGATGCAGCGGAATTTATTTTAATGGGTGCGACAGGCGTACAGGTATGTACAGCAGCAATGCATCATGGCTTTAGTATTGTGGAGGATATGATTGATGGGCTGAATAACTACTTAGATGATAAAGGTCTAGCTTCCGTCATGGATTTAGTTGGTCGCTCTGTACAAAGGTATTCAAACTGGGGTGATTTAGATTTAAATTATAAAATTGTCGCAGAAATTAATAATGATGTTTGTATTAATTGCAATAAGTGTCATATTGCTTGCGAGGATACATCCCATCAATGTATTGACCTTTATACGGAGGATGGTCGCCCAATGCTAAAGGTTCGTGAGGAAGACTGCGTAGGCTGTAATTTATGCTCAATTGTTTGTCCTGTCGATGGAGCCATTTCAATGGTTGAACGCCCATCTACAATTCCGCCAATGACATGGAATGAACGCCAATCACTTCTTAGCAGTCTATCAAAATAAAGGACCGTTGTTCATTTTTGAATAAAGATTAAAATCGAAATTCCACCTTCCTTCAGCATTTTGGGTGAAGGAAGGCACTTCAAGTAGGTTGTCACGGAAATTAGAAAAAAAGGAGAGAAACATTATGGAACGTGAAGGGAATTATTTAAAATCCCCAGATTTGCTTCCAGTGACACATCAACAAAGAAATATTGGAACATTTGGTTTTGCGGTGATTTGGATAGGAATGGCAATTGTATTAGCGGCTTTTGCCATTGGTGGTTCGGCTATTATGAATTTATCCTTACCAATGGTGATTGTGGCAACATTGGTAGGTTCTTGTTTAATTGGCGTCTTTATGACGTTAATTGGTGACATCGGAATAGAGCATGGATTATCTTTCCCTGTTTATATGCGTGCACCATTTGGCACATTTGGTACTCATATACCTTCTCTTGTACGTGGTGTTACAGCTGCCTGTTGGTTTGGTTTGAATACGTATTTTGGTGCATTAGCGATAAACGGAATTTTAAATTTATTGTTTGACTTTGATAATTGGTTTATCTGCTTCCTTGTGTTTGCAGCGCTTCAACTCTTTAATACATCTCTTGGTATTAAATCCATTGAGCGTTTTGCTGATTTAGCAGCCCCTGTCATTATTTTAATTTCTTGTTGGATGTATTACACATTGGCAGATAATGCAACATCTCAGGGAAAAAATATTTGGACGTGGGTGGAAACCCCAACAACAGGCTTCGCTGCTTTTACCGCCTTCATGGTAGTGGTGATGGCAAATATGGGCTTTTGGGCAACCTTAGCAGCAGATATGCCATCCTTGTCCCGCTTCTTTAAAGCACCCAAAAATGAGCGTAATTGGTTCAAGCGTAATAAAACACAGCTTGTAGGCTCTTTAATTGTCATGCCCATTACAAACACATTCATTGTTACGATTGGTGCAGTTTGCTATATGGCAGTTGCCTCGGCAGACCCAATTAATGCCTTACAGCAAAGTGCAAGCGGCTTTATTCTTGGAATTCTATTGCTGATGATTGTATTAGCACAATGGTCGACAAATACCTCTGCCAACGTTGTACCAGCAGCTACTATTTTCTCTAATATCGGTGGACCGAAAGTGCCATTCTGGGTAGGGGTAGTTATTGCAGGGATTATTGGTATTCTTGCACAGCCCTGGAGTCTATTTGATGTCATGGTCAATGTCCTATTAATCATTGGCGGTATTTTAACAGCAATTGTAGGTATTTTATTTGCTGATTACTACCTGATTCGTAAACGGCGTGTACATGTCAAAGAGCTTTATGAATTAGATGGGCAATTTAAATATTATAAGGGCTTTAATATGGCTGGATTAATCGCTTGGGTAATCGGTGGTGCAGTTGCCAATATATTTTCAACTTACTCTTCTTTAGTAGGGTTCGCTGTAGGCGCGATTGTATATTATGTATTAGCGAAGTATTGGTGGTTTAAAAAGTATCCACAAGCTGAGCTAGATGATCCAAGTGATGCCAAATATTTAGGTATTACTGTCGGACATAATTTAGATGAAATATTTGGCCAACCAACAGCTCCAACGACTCTCCCAGATGAAGATGAACTGGTGGAGCAACCAGATCCTCTGTTAGAGATGAAGGGTGCCGAGTAAGTGAGACAACATCAAGACATTTTCAAAAGAAGGTGAGGTGATGGCATGTCTGAATTCCAACAAAGCACAAAGGAAATTCAAAAAGTAGATCATTATTTAGATAGTGGCTTTAAAATCAAATATGTCTACGAAAATTTAAGTGGGATGTTTGTAGAATTTGCACGTCAAGAAGAAGTGACTTTGCTACAAATTCTAACAGCAGATGCACGTAAATACTTCTCTGCTAAATTACACGAACAAACTTTATTACAATAACGAAGCAAACTCTATTCCTTTCGACTTGAATGGAATAGAGTTTTTTTGAATTTTCTGATTTAAATTATGTTGAAGTAACACCATATTTCGTACAAACATCAATTAAATCGTCGTTATTACCTATTTTTTGTTATTCTATTAAAATATCAATATTTTTTGTTTTTCCTAAAAATACATTTGTCTTTTTTAGAAAAATTGATTATTATTTTAAAGTAAAAACATCGTAGAAAGAACAACAGGAAAAGAGGCGTTATGGAGTGGCCAATAAGGAATTGAAAAGAGGATTAGAAGCACGTCATATTCAAATGATTGCACTTGGCGGTACGATTGGTGTTGGGCTATTTATGGGCTCAGCAAGTGCTATTCAATGGACAGGACCTTCTGTACTCCTTGCCTATGGTATTGCAGGTATTTTTATTTTTTTCATTATGAGGGCAATGGGTGAGATGCTTTATATGGAGCCAAGTACAGGCTCTTTTGCCACATTTGGCTATAAATATATTCATCCTTTAGCAGGGTATTTAACAGCGTGGAGTAACTGGTTCCAGTGGGTTATTGTTGGGATGTCTGAAATTATAGCAGTAGGAACGTATATGCAATATTGGTATCCAGAATTACCAGCTTGGATACCTGGTCTAATTGCAATGGTGATTTTGGGTGTGGCAAACTTCATTTCTGTCAAATCTTTTGGAGAATTTGAATTCTGGTTTGCGATGATTAAAATTGTTACGATTATTTTAATGATTATTGCTGGGGTCGGACTTATCTTCTTTGGCTTTGGCAATGATGGAATAGCAATTGGCTTATCCAATCTTTGGAGTCACGGTGGCTTCTTTACAGGTGGCTGGACAGGATTTTTCTTTGCCTTATCTTTAGTCGTTGCTGCCTATCAAGGGGTGGAGCTCATTGGGATTACAGCAGGAGAAGCAAAAAATCCTCAACAAACGATTACGAATGCCATCCAAAGCATTATTTGGCGTATTTTAATTTTCTATATCGGTGCAATCTTTGTCATTGTTACAGTGTATCCTTGGGATGAGCTTGGCACAATTGGTAGTCCTTTCGTTGCGACATTTGCTAAGGTAGGTATCACAGCTGCTGCAGGTATTATTAATTTCGTCGTCATCACAGCTGCAATGTCAGGGTGTAACAGTGGAATCTATAGTGCTGGACGTATGTTATATACACTTGCTATGAATGGACAAGCACCAAAATTTTTCGCTAAGCTTTCTAGTAATGGCGTGCCTTTATTTGGAACAGCGGGCGTATTAGTTGGCTTAGTCGTTGGGGTTATTTTAAGTTATATTGCCCCTGAAAACTTATTTGTTTATGTGTATAGTGCAAGTGTTTTACCAGGGATGATTCCATGGTTTATCATTTTAATCAGTCAAATTCGTTTTAGAAAAGCAAAGGGAGCGCAGCTAGCAAAGCATCCTTTTAAAATGCCGTTCGCACCGATTACAAACTATGTAACAATCATCTTTTTAATCATGGTACTAGTCGGCATGTGGTTCAATGATGATACACGCGTGTCATTAATAGTGGGCATTATTTTCTTGATTCTCGTAACCATTAGCTACTACGTATTTGGTATTGGTAAAAACCGATACAGCAAAGATTCTATAGAATAACCTTTAAGGATGTATCTCTAATTGGGATGCATCCTTTTTGTATGGCTATTTTTGCTAGCACAATTTTTACATAATTAAATGAAAAAAAGACAAACTACTAAAAACTGAGTGATATGGACTGGTATTTATCGGAACAAAAGGGGTGGAGCGAAAATGAACGAGATACCCGAGCAGATTGTCGCTAAATTAAAGCAAGAGATTAACGAAGTCGATGACGTAAAACTGAAAATGATCGCTACAGAAGAAGGGGATGTGACGGTCATTTATTTCTCCTCACTCATCGAAAAAATGACTTTACAAACCATGGTGACGATTCCACTAGCTAATAATTTGAAACAAATTCATCAAATGGCTCAATATGTGGACCCGAAGGATGTGAAGGGTGTCGTTAAAAAATTGAATGCTGGGCAAACCCTTCTTTTTTTTCACGAAACCAACGCCCTATTAAGCGTCGACACGTATAGCGCGCCTACAAGAGCCATTACGGATACGGAAACAGAGTCGACTGTAATTGGTCCACAGGATGCATTTACAGAATCACTGGAAACGAATATATCGTTAGTGAGAAGACGGATTCAAAGCTCCATGCTAAAAAATGAAAACCGAATTGTTGGGTCAGAAGCCAATATTAAAATATCGATTATGTATATGGATAATATCGTGAGCCATGAAAATTTAGATGATTTAAGAAACCGTATTGACCAGGTAGATTATCCGTTATTTACGGATATATCCGTGTTGAAGCAATTAATTGAGGATAATCCATTATCGCCCTTTCCTCAATATTACATGACAGTCCGTCCAGATAGTATTTGCCGTTATCTGCTGGATGGTAGAATCGTCGTTTTTATGGATAATAGTCAACTAGCTATTGTCTGTCCCACATCTTTTTTTGAAATGTTCGTGTCAATTGAGGATTACTACAACCGTTGGACAACAGCATCTTTATTAAGGATGCTGCGCTTTTTTGGTTTTTTCTTAACGATCATGATTACACCAATGTATATATCAGCCTTAACCTTCCACCCAGAAATTTTGCCATATGAATTATTACTAAATCTTCAAGAATCAAGAAGTAAGGTACCTTTTCCACCACTGATTGAGGTATTATTTATCGAGCTTATTATTGAAGTGTTGCGAGAAGCAGGTTCCCGAATGCCTGCCAAAGTCGGACAAACCATTGGTATCGTAGGAGGTATTGTAATTGGTACAGCTGCCGTAGAAGCTGGATTACTCAGTAATATACTCATTGTATTAGTTGCTACCTCAGCACTACTTTCCTTCTTACCGCCCATTTTCTTAATGAGTAATACTAGCCGATTTATCCGTTATATTTTTATCTTATCAGCAGGTTTATTTGGCTTGTTTGGACAGATGCTCGCCTTTGCGTGGTTAATCCACCATCTATTAAGTCTCAAATCCTTAGGGACGCATTATATGACACCTGCCATTCCAAGAAAGCCAAGCGATTTATTGGATAGTGTCATCCGATTTCCAACTAAATATATAAGAAGTAAGACTGGTATTTCAAAAGTACAGAAAAAATAGTGTCAGAATGAGAATGAGGTGGTTAACTTTGAATACAACAAAAGGAAAGGTCTTAAATCGTTATCATGTCATCTTCTTAGCGCAAAGTATTATGATTGGTACCGGTATCCTTTCGCTCCCTCAGAAAATAAGTCCTATGGGCTACACACAATCATTTATGCCTCTTCTCTTTGGTGTGATTGCTAGCCTGACACTATTTGCGATGGTATGGCTTTGTTCGAAGTTTCCCAATGATGATTTATTTCGAATGAATGAAATATTATTGGGAAAATGGCTCGGAAAATTTATAAATCTACTCGTCATTATTCAATTTATTGTTTTTAGTGCAGGGATTATTAGTAATTATATGCACTTAATTCAAAGTACAGCATTGCAGGAACAAACCATCACCTTGCCTGTACTTTGCTTTTTACTGCTACTTATTTATATTGTAAGTGGGGGTATTAAATCTATTGCACGATTTTGTATAATGACATTTTTTATTACCATTGGATTATTCTATTTTACGCGCTGGGCCATTGAAAAAGGTGATCCAAGTCATTTTTTGCCTCTCTTTAATTTTACGCCTCAGGAATTTTATGAAGCGTTAAAGCAAGGATATTTTTCTATCCTTGGTTACGAATTAATTCTATTTTATTTTCCATATATCATCGATCAAAAAAAGGCATTTCGTCATTCCTTAATCGGTATTTGGATTAGTATATTTTTATGCTTTATCACAACAGCTATTAGCGTCATGTATTATTCAGAGTGGCAGTTAAAAAATGTAGAGTTTTCAGTATTAAACCTATTTAAGGCAGGAGAATTTACCTTTATTGAGCGAATCGATATCATTGGCATTACGCTTTGGGTTTTTCTAATCTTATCCTCGATTACAGCCTATGTATGGTGTGCAAAAAGGGGGATGGATACCTTCCTTAAAAAGAAAAAGCAAAGTTATCAGTTGTATATCATCGCCTTGATCATTTTCTTTATTGTAAAAATGCCCTTTTCGCGTGAATTCCAAGAAAAATTATTTATGGCAAGTAACTATGTAGGCTATGTGCTTGTAAGCTGGCCAGTGTTTTTAATCCTGATATATGTTATTCGAAAAAAGCAGGTGCAGGTATGAAAAATAAACATCTATGCATCATTTCTTTTTTGATTTTCGTTTTACTTACAGGCTGTTCTAAAAAAGAATTAAAAGTTCCTCTAGAAGATGTTGGGATGGTAGACTCGATGGCTTTTGACTATATCGATGAGAACCAGATGAGACTCACAGTAGCGATCCCCCAATATTCTCCAGACGCAGAAAAAGACACACAAACTTTTTCTATCACAACAGATTTAGTATCAAGCGGCATCGTGGAAATAGAAAAGCAATCCGATAAAAAAATAGTCTTCAATCAATTGCGAGTTGTCTTAGTAAACGAAGATTTTGCGCGGAAAGGGAATGTTCGAAAAATTGTTCAGCACTTATATCGCAATGCGGAAGTAGGTAATAAAGTATTGATAGCTGTTGTGAAGGATAATGCGGAAGCGATTTTAAAAGGGGATTACCCTGATAAGCCAAGTATTAATTTTTATTTGAACAATCTATTAGAGCCGAGTATCAATACTGCTTTTAATCCCAATACAAATATTCATGATTTTATGTATTCGATTACCAATCCAGTAGTTGATGTAGTATTACCCTATGTTGAAAAACGAGGGGAGAAATTAGAGATTAAAGGCGTTGCCATATTTAAAGGGAATCAGATGCATGAATTAATTAAACCTGAGGAAGCACTAGTTATTCAAGCTTTAAGTGGACAGAAAAATCTTGCTCCATTGCATCTTGATTTAAATGCAGGACATGGAGAAGAAAAGGTAATGATTGATTTAATCGAGAGCAGTGTGAAAAAAGAGAGTAATAAAAATATGGAATCACCCAAATTAACGATTTTCTTAAAAATAAAGGGTACTTTAAGCGAATATAAGGGAGAAAGAGAATCACATTTATTTACAGTTGAAAGCATTAGTGATCTGGAAAAAGATGTGAATAAACAGTTGGAACAGGATATTAGTGAATTTTTAGCACGATTAAATAAAACAGAGGTAGATCCAGCTGGCTTAAGTGAAGAATTTAGAATGTATCATCATGGAAAATGGACATCGAAAAAAACAAGAGAGCTTATTAGAAAATTAGACGTGAAGATCCATGTAGAAACGTCCATTATTAGTACAGGTACTTTAAAATAACAGCAAAGACCCATTCGATAAGAAGGGTCTTTGCTGTTAGTGTGTTTTTCGCATAATAAAGCTTAAATGTCTTCCAGCTTGTTTATCTTGACGATAAGAAAAGCCATCGGGACTAAGGAATGTACAGGTTTCATCAATTTGTATTTGATTCACTGGAATACCCGCAAGCTCACATTGCTTTTTGACTGTCTGCTGATTATCAATGTGGTATTTTTTCGTTTCTGCATTGTAATACATAAATTCTTCGGCATAACCAAGACTGTGAAATTTTTCATATACATCTGCGTCTACCTCAAATTTCTGCTGACTCAGTGCCATACCGATTTGAACATGAAAGTCCTCAGGTCGACACTGTTCTTCATTCATAAGATGCTGAAACAGTTTGGGTGTTATTTCTTTGACTGTTCCTTGCCATCCCGAATGAATCACACCGACAAGTCCATTCACAGCATTATAAAAAATAACGGGCACGCAATCTGCCGTAAAACTACATAATAGTAAGTTAGGCTCAACTGTATAAAGCGCGTCTGTATTCTTCACCGCTGTATCCATTTGTGCAGCTCCTCGTCCTTGATCAGCTAATGTGACTTTATGAAAGTTCGCACTATGTGTTTGCTCTGTACAAATAAAATTTTGTAAATCACAGTTCAATGTCGCAGCTAAATGCTGACGATTGTTAATGATAGCTTGAACATCATGGCAACTATGCAAAGCCATATTATTGTGTTCAATCTCCATCTCATCTTTTAAGGTCGTTCCTGCGATAAATTGCTCATTCTCTATATACATTTTTATTTTCATTTAATCACCTCGTTTTACTATATAGGATCGCTTGTGGAATGTATAGGTTGCCGTTTTTTACTATTTAGCTACTCCTTTACCCGTCTATCAAACTTTTAGACATAAAGAATCGATTTCCTCATATAGTAGAAGGAATGCTAGAGAGGGGGAGAGCGTGAATGTTGAGTGAACAAGACATATTATTCATTTGCCAAGTAGGAATGGGTCTTTTTTGGATTTTTACATATATACTTGTTATTTACAAAGGATGGCAAGATAAAACCTATGGCATGCCTATGGTCGCTATTTGTGCCAATATTTCATGGGAATTTATCTTTGCCTTTTTCTACCCACAAAATGACCTGCAACGCTATATTACGCTGATTTGGTTTGTATTGGATGTCTTTATTTTGATGCAATTTTTACGTTATGCGCCAAATGAATATCGAAAGATGCTATCAAAAAAGCTATTGTATTTCTCCTTTTTGATCACGTTAATCTTTAGCATGCTGATCATTTTAGGTATAGTCTATGAATTTCAAGATTTTGAAGGAAAGTACGTAGCATTCTTTCAAAATCTTATGATGTCAGGTCTATTTATTGCTTTACTCTTGCAAAGAGGGAATTTAGCTGGTCAATCCATGGGGATAGCAGTTTGTAAGATGGTGGGTACATTATTTGCAGCGGTAGGCTTTTATCTATACTTCCGCACACCTTTAATTACCGTTATTTCTGTAGCAACGCTCTTTTATGATTGGCTCTATATTCTCTTAATTTATCGATTACAGCGTAAGCAATTAGCAAAATAGGATATTTTGTGCAGCAATTGATCACTGAATCTATTAGTAATGTATGCCAATTACAAACATATTGCAACTTGATGACAATTCCAATGGGAAAGAATAGCGAGAGAAAGGGCTTTAACTAAACATATGGCGAGCTTGTCATACAATTGTAAAAATCCTTCCAAATATTTTGTGATGATTATGGCTCAAAAACTATTTACGATAATGGTAGAGCAATTAGGAAGGGTGATTAACATGTTTAAAAAAATAAAAAAAGTAGCACTAGCTTCAGTAGTAGCAACTTCATTATTAGTGCCAGTTGCGGCAATGGCCGCCGAATCCTATACAGTGACATCTGGTGATACGCTATGGAAAATAGCATTAAAAACAGAAACGGGTGTACAGGAATTAATTGATGCCAACCCACAACTCGCTAACCCAAATCAAATTTCTCCAGGTCAAAAAATTAATGTCCCTGTAAAAGAACAGGCAACAGTTGAACAAGAGGTTGTGAAACTTGTCAATGCAGAACGGGCAAAAGCAGGTCTTCCAGCATTGCAAGAAGATTGGGAGCTATCAAGGGTTGCTAAATATAAGTCGCAAGATATGCAGGATAAAAATTACTTTGACCACACAAGTCCAACGTATGGTACACCTTTTACCATGATGAAAAACTTCGGTATTACGTATAAATCTGCTGGTGAAAATATCGCGAAGGGCCAACGCTCCGCACAGGAAGTTGTAACGGCCTGGATGAACAGTGAAGGACACCGTGCCAATATCCTTAATAAAAGCTACACACATATTGGTGTAGGCTATGTACAGGAAGGTAATTACTGGACACAAATGTTTATTCAAAAATAAAAAAAGAAAGAGTATCTATTGGCTTTTGTGATAGCTAGTAGATGCTCTTTTTCGCGTTAAATTCTAAAGTATACCGTATTGGAAGCGTATATTACTTCTTCTAGAATTAATCCCCCTAAATCATTAAAAGGTTAATTAACTACAAGAATACACATCAAACTATCTTTAGATATGTCAGGCTAAGGATAATGTAGCCTGTTTTTGCTATCTTGACAAATAAAAATAACCAAAAAACAACACACTATGAGCAATAGACGAATAAGATGTCTCTGTAGTATGAAGATAGAGGTGGTGTTTATGGTTGAAAAAGAAGTGGTTAGCTACATGTTGCGTTATCTGTATGACGGGTCTCGTAGGTTGTGAAAAAACAGCAGTCCCTGATAACAAGCTAGAACAAAAAATTCAACAACGTGAGGAAATACAGCAACCTGTTACATATGAACAAGAACAAATGATTGATCCTATTGTAGAGGTTGTTGATCCAACTACGAGTAAGGTACTTAAAACAATATCTCCAAAGGAATTTGGCTTCGATACGGACCCACAAGCCTATCAAAAGCATATCGAACAATTAGCAAGGGAATGGGCGAGAGGAACGGACACATCAAATGGCTATGATCAGCGTATGATGCTTGATCGATTGGATGAAAACGGGCAAGTGATCAAGGGGAAGCCGCAAATCATTTTAAAGGAAAGTGAGCTAGTGGAGCGTATTATCGAAGCTTCTGCGACTGGCGGTCAGGTAGAAATGCCGCTCTATATAACAGAAAGTGGCTATTATTTTGAGGATCTTCCTTTATTAGAGGAAGTGGTTGTTGCATCTTATACAACTTATTTCAATCGTGCTGATTTAGGAAGAAATAAAAATATTGAGCTCTCTGCTAGAGCCATTCATAATGTGATTGTAGGCAGTGGCGATTATTTTTCTTTTAATACAATTGTGGGTCCAAGAGATGAGGCAAATGGCTATCAACCCGCACCTGAAATTATTAATAAGAAGGTAGTCATGGGAATTGGTGGTGGAATCTGTCAAACTTCTTCAACCTTGTTTAATGCAGTAGACCAAATTCCCGTCAAATATGTTGAGCGCCATCATCATTCGTTAGATGTAGGATATGTCCCAAAAGGAAGAGATGCTACGGTTTCTTATGATACGTTAGATTTTAGGTTTCAAAACTCAAATGATGTACCATTTTTAATTAAGGCAAGCTATGGAGAGAATTCTCTAACAATTGAAATTCGAACGGCAGAAAAATATGTAGAATTATTGAAAAAACCATAATGTTGTAAGGAGACACCACTGGACGTTGGTGTCTTTTTTCGGATCGCATGATATAGTTAAATTGATACAATTCAGAAAATTTTAGGGGGAAAAGACAATGCATCCTAAACTACAAGCAACGATTGATTCGATTGATTTATACCAAGCAACTTACCCAGAGGATGCTTGTGTCATCGTGGCAGATACGGAAAAAGTGCTTGCCTACAAACCAGGAAAAAAGGTTGACTTAAAAGTTGGGGTTGGTGACCCAGTACATAAATATCGAGGTACAGCAACAGAAATAGCGTTAAGTTCAGGAAAATTTGTGAAAGAGGAGCGTAGCGCAGAAGGTTTTGGTATGGCCTATATCGCCTCTGCCCAGCCTATTTTTGAAGGAGGACGTATTATTGGCGTAGTAAGTGCCATTATTTCGAACGAAAAAATGGATAGTATGCGTCTATTGGCAACTGAGCTTTCGAGTGCCGTAGAAGAAATGACAGCTACAAATGATGGATTAGCCACTGCCAGTAAGGATGTATCCAATCGTTTGGAAGAGCTATCTAATTTCGCGGAATCGATGACAGGCGATATTGAACAAATTAATGTGATTGTCCATTTAGTAAAAGATTTAGCTATGAAATCGAGAATTCTTGGTCTAAACGCATCGATAGAAGCAGCACGTTCAGGTGAGCATGGGCGTGGCTTTGCGGTGGTCGCTTCTGAAATACAAAAAATGTCCCAGAGTAGCACAGAAAGTGCTGATAGCATAACTGTGCAACTAGAAAATATTAAACAATCCATCGATCAGGTCAATGCATCAACAAATCAAATTGCTGCGTTTACACAGCAGTTTGCTGCGAGTATGCATGAATTAACAGATGCCTACAAAGGGGTTAATAGTACAGCAGAAAAGCTAATGCAAATTAGTGACATCAAAGGATAGGCATATAAAAAGGATAATAGACAAGTGCTATTATCCTTTTTCATGATTAAATGATCTCTAAAATTTCCTGCGGTGTTGAGACACTGTATTCAGGTTCGTCATTTTGCACGACTTCTTTGGCATCATAGCCCCATTCCACCCAAATAATTGGTATACCGGCTTTCTTACAAGCAACAATATCCCTTTGCTCGTCTCCAATGTATACGACGTTAGACGAGTCGACATTTGCTTCCTTTAAAAACTTTTTCATTACTTTGTCCTTACCAAAAATGCGGTTGGAGCAAAGTACATCTGCTACACAATGAATACCATTCATTTTAAGAAATTCTAAAATATTCTCTTTAGAGTTTGAGGAAATAATCAGGATTTTATAGCCTCTTTTATCAATCTCTATTAATAGTTCCTTCATTCCATCGAAAAGATGCACATCATTTAATGATTGACGATACAATTTATAAAATTGCGGTAAAATCATAGGTAACTTATACATTGGGAAGTCGAATAATTTACTGCGTTCTGAAATTGATAATTTTTTTAATGTATCAATTTCCTTCAATTCAATGCCTTTAAATTTATATTTTTGGGCTAAAGTATTCCATGCTGATGCAAACACAGCAGTAGAATTTGCAAGCGTCCCATCAAAATCAAAGATAATATGCTTCATTGCAAACTTTCTCCTTTTTCATCTCGTTGTATTGACGTTCTATGCTAAAAAATGTTACATGGAATGGGCAATCTAGTATTCTTGAAATAACAACCATTTTGAGCGTACGTAAACATCTTATGGTAAATATTATCAGAAAATACGGCGATTGCAATGAAAATGGTACAACAAAAGGAGGTGTCTTAAAAGTCCATTGAGACACCTCGGCTTTATTGTGTTTTATGATAGGTACTGGTAATTATTATAAAAGTTTTTCTGTTTTTTCGCGTGTTCGAATTAAATAAAAGGCATTGATGCAGGCGGCAATCGGAATAATCAATGCAATGCCGATTCCTGCACAAAAAATGGTTGTCATTTCGGCACTAAAAACCTTGGAGTTAACAATTTCCCCAATCGAATAGGAGAGGTCCTTGAACCAGATTAATAAGCTTAAATAGCCACCAAAGAAAGCAAAAAATAACGTATTAGTATCGGTTCCTAATATATCTCTTCCTATATTTAAGCCAGCTGCAAATAGTTTTTTTCTACTCATCGAAGGATTGCGATAAAAAATCTCATGCATAGAGGTAGCGATGGAAATGGCTACATCCATAATGGCACCTATCGTACTCATAATGATGACTGATGCACCTATCTGCACAAAATTAACACCGACGTAGAGAGAAAAGATGCTGATTTCTTCAGTTGATTCTTCGCCAAACCCTTGGATCATCGACTTTTCCGTTACAAAGGTAATAAAGAGTAGTAACACAACTATCGTTATCATCGTCGAGATAAAGGCTGTAATGGTTTTACTGTTTGTTTTATTGATATAGAAAAGACTAATACAGCTAATGACCGTACATGCAATAAACGTCAAGATGATAGGGCTATTTTTAGGGTTTGTCATTAAAAAAATGGTGACAAAGAGCACACCAAAGTTTAGGAATAAAGAAAGAAATGAGCGTATCCCCTGTCTACCGCCGACAAGTACCATTAACACGCATAATATAACTGCTAATAAGACGACAACATTCATCCTCGAACCCTCTTTCGATTAATGAAAAATATAGCGGTATACTGACTGATAGGAATCGTAAGGACAACACCAATACCCCCTGCTAAGGCACGGGCTAATTCTAAAGAAAGATTTAAGGACAATGTAAGCCCTAATGTGGAAGAATTTTTTAAATAGAGAATAATCATAGGTATGGAGCCGCAAAGGTAGGCAAAGAATAAGATACTTGTAATGGTACCCATAATATCTTTACCGATTTCATGTCCCGAAGATTTCAGAGCCTTGACAGAGATTGTAGGATCTTGCTCGTATAAAGCAAAAATCGAGGAAGCCATTGTAATAGAAACATCCATTACTGCCCCGAGTGAGCCAATAAATAAACCTGCCATAAAGACGGTACGATAGGGACGTGTTAAAAATTGCATTTCTTCATAACGAAGACCATTTTCACCTGTCAACCACATTACAATAGAGCTTATGATAAGCGCTATAACAGTGCCTAAAAGTGTGGACACGATGGCTACATATGTTTTTGTATGCAATCCACTAATAAGTAGTAGCGAAATAATCGTAAATAGCAGGGCGCAAATGCCGCTGACTAATAACAGGCTTACGCCCCCATGCTTCACATAAAGATCTAATGCGAATGATAGAATCACAGCATTGACACCCAAGCTAATGATAGAAAATAAGCCTTGTCTTTTACCTATAATAAGTAGGGCAAAAATAAAAATCCATGCAATTATTACCATGGTTTGATCTCGTTTTAAATCGAGAATGGTTCCTGTTAAAACTGATTGTGTTGTGCGATCATCTAGCGTGACAAAGATTTCATTGCCTACATGATATTCTTGATCAAAAGCACCAGATGAAGAATAGTCATTCGTCAAATGAATGAATTGCCCCTTATGCTGACCATTTTTGATAATGGCCATCATCTCCTGTGTAAACAAAAAATCCTCATTTTCATACATATCTGTCATCGGTTCGGATTCTATTACATCCACTTGCGTTATTTCTGCTATCGGTCGATCATAAAATTGTTCGTTATGACTTACGAAAACAATCGAAACCCCACAACAGAGTGCTAATAGGGCATAGAAAACAGCTTGTTTAAAAGGTATATTTTTTAAAAATGTCAAATTAATGACCTCCAAACGGCCTAGACTGAATAGTCACTTGTAAAGGAACGTTTTGTTGATTAAGAAGTTCCATAAACAGGTTAAATGACATCATTTTATTAACATCTTTTACATTTTTCAAGTCTCGTCAGAGCTGTTTAAAATTTATGCTTCGAAAAAAATTTAAAAAGAAGGATGGATAATATAATAAAATAGTGTTATCGTAAGACTAGCTAAATAAAAATATTCTTCGGGGTAGGGTGAAATTCCCGATCGGCGGTGATGAAGCAATTCAAAGTCCGTGAGCGCAAGCTGATTTGGTGCAAATCCAAAACCGACAGTTACAGTCTGGATGGGAGAAGGGTAAAAATGCGAACTTTTTAAATTGATTCTAATTTAGAAGGTTTATTTGACTATGCATTTACTACAAATCTTCCCAATCATCTTGTGGGAAGTTTTTTTATTTAGCACAATTGAATAGAAGATGTTCTTCGGGGTAGGGTGAAATTCCCAATCGGCGGTGATGAAGCAATTCAAAGTCCGTGAGCGCAAGCTGATTTGGTGCAAATCCAAAACCGACAGTGATAGTCTGGATGGGAGAAGAACGAATGAGATGACAGTCTATGAAAAATTTGTTTTCAAATAGGCTTATTTGTTGATGTCTTATACTCCCAAAACCCCTTTGATGTAAAGGGGTTTTTATTTTTTATTGCTAACGAGAGAAGGGAGAAGGATAAGACACAAAAACAGATGGATAAACTGTAAAAGTAAAGGATAGAAGTGCTAATAAAGTAGAGTAGGTGATGGAATGTTTACAGGACTTGTAGAGGATATTGGTATCATAAAAGCCGTGCAAAGCGATCGGGACAGTATGGAAATTACGGTTCAATCAGCTAAGATAACAGAGGATGTCAAGCTTGGTGACAGTATAGCGGTCAATGGAGTTTGTTTAACTGTGACAAATTTCACACAACAGCAGCTTACGATGGATGTTATGCCTGAAACAGTCAAAGCAACAAATCTACAGCAGCTGGCAATAGGTGATTCTGTTAATTTGGAGCGTGCCATGCCTGCTAATGGGCGATTTGGTGGCCATTTTGTTGCTGGTCATGTTGATGGAGTCGGCAAAATTTTGCGAAAACGTCCAGTAGCAAACGCCGTTTATATTGATATCGAATTGTCAGAGGAACTAACCAACTTCTGTATTCCAAAGGGTTCCATAACAATTGATGGCACAAGCTTAACCCTTTTTCATGTTGAAGCCAAGAGTGTCACAATTTCACTTATTCCTCATACTTACAAAGAAACCGTTTTAGGTATGAAGAGGGTTGGAGCAATCGTTAATATCGAAACCGATTTAGTTGGAAAATACATTATAGGGCAATTAAAAAAGGGGCAAACAACGCCAGCTATTACAAGAGATTATTTAGCACAACATGGTTTTTAAATCACAGAATAGGAGTTGATCATCGTGCTACATTCAATTGAAGAAGCCATAGAGGATTTAAGGCAGGGCAATATGATTGTGGTGGTTGATGATGAGGATCGAGAAAATGAAGGAGATCTTCTGGCACTCGCTGAATTCATCACACCAGCAACAATCAACTTTATGGCAACCAATGGTAGAGGTTTAATTTGTACGCCGATTTCACAGCAGCTTGCACAAAAGCTAGATTTATATCCAATGGTTCAGCACAATACAGATAACCATCAAACCGCATTTACGGTAAGTATCGATCATGTAGAAACAACGACAGGGATTAGCGCCTTTGAGCGTGCGCTAACGATACAAAGGATGGTAGAAAAGCAAGCTAAGCCAACTGATTTTCGTCGACCAGGCCATATTTTTCCGTTGATTGCGAAAGAGCAAGGCGTGCTGGAACGGAGAGGACACACGGAGGCCACTATTGATCTAGCGAAGCTTTGTCATAGCGTACCTGCAGGTGTTATTTGCGAAATTATGGGTGATGATGGGCACATGCTTCGGTTTGAAGAACTAACAAATTACGCTGCACATCATGGCTTAAAAATGATCTCGATAGAAGCATTGGTTGCTTATCGTCAACAATTATCCACTAATAAAACTAAAATTTCTATGTAAAAAGGAGAAGGAACAATGGGTCAAACATTTGAAGCACAATTAATTGGAACGGATTTGAAAATTGCAGTAGTAGTGGGTCGTTTTAATGAGTTTATTACTAGCAAATTATTGGATGGGGCAATGGATGGTTTAACTCGTCATGGGGTTAATTCTGCATCTATTGATGTTGCATGGGTGCCAGGAGCTTTTGAAGTTCCTTTTATAGCGAAACAACTGGCAGAAACCAAGAAATATGATGCTATTATTGGTTTAGGTACTGTTATTCGTGGCTCTACAACACACTATGACTATGTTTGTAATGAATCGGCAAAAGGCATTGCCAATGTGTCATTGTCAACGAATGTACCTGTTATTTTTGGAATTGTTACTACCGAAAATATTGAACAGGCAATTGAACGTGCAGGAACGAAATCTGGTAATAAAGGCTATGATGCTGCAATGTCTGCAATTGAGATGGCAAATCTAAAGAAAATGATTGGATCAGGACAATTTGAATAGTCGTCACAACATTTGTTTCTTTGAATATTTTGAACAACCATGGGAAAAATATGCTTAAGTGTATTTATTGAAGGTGATTGTTTCATAAATGTACTAATCTTGAGCTGGCTCAGTAGGAGATGAGAAGTATTTCATCAATGGAACAAATTAATTTGAAAATGTTGAAATCACTATTTCAACGCTCTGCTGATGTGATTTTCCAACAATATAATTTTCAGCAATATACAGTACATTTGATTACTTGTGATGCAATGGTCAATGAGCAAATACTTCAAACTGTGGTTGTTCAACGTGTTCAATCTTTGTTATGCAATGTCACGGAGGACATGCTAGAGGAAGAAATTGAACAGCATTTACACATTCCCTATTTACAAAAGATTTTATCGAAAGAGGATGCGGTAACTAGGGTCTATAAAGGCCATGTTTTACTGTATTTTGAAGAAAATCAATTACTTTATTCTAGTGATATTTCAAAAAGACCCAATCGAGAGCCTGGGGAAACAACATTAGAACTAGTAGTAAAGGGACCTAGAGATGACTTTATTGAAGATGTTTTTATTAATATTGCTTTATTAAGAAAGCGATTACCGACTAATTCTTTTAGTATAGAGACATTAGAAATTGGTAAGCGTTCTAAAACAACCGTAGCCATACTATATATGGAAGACATTGTGAATTTAAATATGCTGGAACAAATTCGACTTCAATTACAAAAAATTGATACGGATATTGTTATCAATGGCGACTTATTAATGGAAAAAATTGAAAAGACAGCGACAATTCTTCCAAGACATGATTATACAGGAAGACCTGATTTTGCTATGCAGGCCTTAATTAGAGGAAGAATACTCTTAATGATTGATGGTGTGTCCTATGCCATAATTACACCTGCGAATATTATGTTGCTCTTTAAATCAGCAGAGGATAATGAGTACCCACTCATTGTTAGCTCGATGGAACGATTACTCAGAATTGTCGGGATATTAATAAGTATGCTACTGCCAGGTTTTTGGCTTGCATTGACGACATATCATCAAGAACAGCTTCCATTTTTACTACTGGCAACGGTTGTCGAATCGAGAACGGGATTGCCTTTCCCAACCATTCTAGAAATTTTAATGATGCTATTTATGTTTGAATTGTTTCGTGAAGCCAACTTACGTCTTCCGAGTGCCGTCAGTGGCTCCGTTAGTGTGGTAGGAGGACTAATTATTGGGGATGCAGCGATTAAAGCAGGTGTTACAAGCCCCTCAATGATTGTTGTGATTGCCATTTCTAGTATCGCTGCATTTACATTGGTCAATCAATCCTTTGTGACGGCTATGAGTATTTTTCGATTAATCATTATTATGGCTTCGGCATTTTTTGGTTTATTTGGTTTTTTTATATCCGTGTTTTTCATCCTTTTATACACTGCGAATATGAGAGTCTTGGGAGTGCCGTACGTAAACTTTAGTGCCGATTTTGAAAAGGGCAATATACGTAAGTCCCTATTGCGACTATCTCCAAAGGGCTATAGTAAACGACCTACCTTTCTAAAGCCGCAAGATCAAACACGGACTTCAAGTAAAAAATAAGCATATTGTGATGAGATCAGGTATTGTTGATACCTGATCTTTTTTTGTTACCTTTGCTTTAGTGGTTTTTTTAATTTTCCATTTAAATAGGAAATGAGACATAAAAAGTTATTACTTATCTTTTTAGTTTACTTTCTTGTCAAGGATTATTAAACTATTTGTTACAGTGTGTAATTTTGGGTATGAATAAAATAAAAATTGATTTTGTGTTTTAATTTATGTAGGATATACAAGCAATGTTTGCTTTACAAACAAAAAATAGAGTTAATTATAATATAATAATATTCTAGAATATTTATAGATGAGGAAGTACCGTTTTTTATGAAAAATAGAAAAATAAAACTAATATTAATTCTATCAACGATTTTATTATGTTTGTTTACAAGTTTAAACATCTTTACATCCTATGTAAAAATAAAAAAGACCGTTGAAGAGTCGATTGCCAATCAAAGCTTAGAGGCAGCCCATTCTATTGCTGCATCCATAGATACGGATGCCTATCAGCAATTTTTAAATAATCCACAGGAAAATGATTATTATTGGAAAGTAAGAAATTATTTAAACGATGCAAGGATAAAATTAGGTGCACTATTTGTTTACACCTTAAAGGTGGACAATCCTGAAGTATCTATAGCCATGATTACAGGAATGCCAAAAGAAATGAAAGAGGGCTTCGGTATTGGCGTGGTTTGTACTGTTCCTGCAAAGCATGTTGAAAAGGCCTATAATGGTGAAACCTATGTTACAGAGGTAATTCATGATTCTGAACATGGGTCTTATTTATCTGTTGGTGCACCCATCAAAGATGATAATGGAACAATTATCGGGTATTTAGGCATTGACATTAGTGCAGATACGCTAAATGGTATTAAGGGTAAAGTCATTGAAGACAACCTATTTAATTTTATTTTTAATGGTGTACTTATTTTAATTGTCATCGGTTCTTTTTTATTTTTACAAAGATGGTATCAAAAAGAGGTAGCGAAGGAAGTTGGCGCTACAGAGGACACATATCTAGCAGAAATCAAAACATTGATTACTTCGGTGTCGTCCCTACGTCATGATTTTACGAACCATATCCAAGTGTTACATGGTTTATTACAATTAGAAAAAACAGATCAGGCGAGACAATATTTATCCTCACTATCAAAAGAAGTTCAGGCGATTAAGTCATTAAAATTAAATATTGATCATCCAGGTTTGTCCATCTTATTGCAAACGAAGAAATTAACGGCTCAAAATCATCATATTGATATGGATTTTACGCTTTCTCAAAATGACTTTAATAAGATTAAAACGACAGATTTAATCAAGATTCTATCCAATTTAATTGATAATGCGATTGACGCTGCTGTTGAATTACCTGAGGAACAACGTAAGATTAAGATTTGCTGTACAGCAGATGAATCTCAGTATGAATTTAAAATTACCAACACTGGGCCAAATATTGCGAATCCCGATCACATATTCAAACAAGGATTTTCAACGAAAAAACATGAGAATGGTAGACTAAGAGGGCAAGGCTTATTTATTGTCAAAGAAATTGTCACTAAATATAATGGTCATATTTCAATTGACTCATCAAAACATTTAGAAACGACTGCTATTGTCAGAATTCCAATAAAATAACAAAAAAAGCTTCCTACAAAAAGTTGTGGGGAGCTTTTTTCTATGTACAGCACATACATTACAAAGTAGAAAGTGATATGATGAAGGAGATGAAGAAAATGGAAAAGGGTCTCCTAGCGTTATTGAGAAAAGGTGGGCTAACCTTATATGCAAGACACGGAACAGCAACTATTGGTGTAGATCAAGCATATGGTACATTTCAAAGTTGTCAAAATCAACGGAATTTATCCGATCAAGGTCGTAGGGAGGCAATTTATTATGGTCAAATGCTACGCTATTGGCAAATTCCCATCCTTTCCACTATCACTACCAGTCCTTTTTGTCGGACCATTGAAACAGCACGTTTGGCATTTCCAAACAGCAATCTCCAAATTGACCCCTTCTTGTTTGAAATCTTTATGTTAGGTGGCAATCTTCCTACAGTAGTGCAAAGCAGTATAGTAACGATTTCTACATCGATGCTGGAAATCATCCCACCCGAGGGCATAAACAACATAATCATTGGGCATAGCTTTCCAAGAAATGTGGGGCTGGGCATCATTTCGAATATGGGGACGGTTGTCATAAAACCTAAAGGTCAAGGAAATGGTTATGAGATTGTGAGAAAACTAACCTTAGAAAATCTAGCAGCATTAGATTCCATTTGAAAAGAGGGATTGTATGAAGATTAAAACAGTTGCACAATGTACATTAGATGAAGTATTGAAAGCATGGAACAAAGGCTTTGAAGGTTATTTTATTGAAATTAATATGACAGCAGAAATGTTTTTACAGCGACTAGTGGGGGAGGGGTTATCTCCTGAGCATTCTATTGTCGTTTTTGATCAAGAGGAACCGATTGCCATTGTGATGAATGGCTTTCGTACCATCGATGGCCAAAAAACAGCTTGGAATGGTGGGACTGGTATTTCTCCAGCATATCGTGGTAAGGGTGTCTCGCGCCTATTAATGGAGGAAACCCTAGCTATCTATAAGCGAGAAAATGTAGAATTGGGTACGTTAGAAGCCATTAAGGAAAATCAGGTAGCCGTTGCCTTATATGAAAAATATGGCTATGTGGTTGCCAATCAATTATTATTTTTAAGCGGCGAGTATGAAGCAAAGGTAACATCTACAGTAGCCCTTCATATTGCGATTATTCGCCCAGAGCAGCTAGCACATCTATCTTTCTATCGGGAAAATGTTCCTTGGCAGTGTAACTGGCAGAGCGTGAAGCATGGGGAAGCAAAGGTGTTTTATAATGATAACAATGAACCACTTGGCTATATGCTATACAAAACATTGTGGAATGAATATGGTGAGGTGGAGCGTATTCTACTTTATCAAATGGTAATACTAGAGGAAAGTAATGTAGAGTTAATAACACAGTTTTTAGCAAGTATTACAACACATAAAGTCCTTTTGACGACAGTGAATTTCTTAGCGAGCAATCCAGCAACGAGCTATTTGTTAAAGCATGGATTAAAGGTGACAACAGAGCAGGTACAGATGACAAAGCAACTATAAGCCAGGCTTTTCATCTTATAATTATCCAGCGAAGCATAGTTATGTGAAGCTATTTGATCAAACCTAACATGATGAGGAATTTTTAATTAATGAGCGAGCCTCCATTTATTGGAGGCTCGCTTTTCTATGATTATTCAACGGTTACAGCAAGTTCTTTCACAATGATTGATGGGGAACCATGACCACTTGGTAAAAAGTAAAGATCAGAGCTAATAGCTTCTATATTTTTAAGCAAACTAAAGAAATTACCCGCAATGGTCATTTGCCTCACGGGTGATGCAAGTTTGCCATCTTGAATATGAAACCCTTGTGCAGCAACAGAGAAGTCGCCTGAAATACTATTTGTACCAGAATGAAGTCCGGATAAATTGGTTACAAGTACTCCTTCTGATAAAGAGGAGATTAATGTGTCCTGTGTATCTTGGCCAGGTGCAATATATATGTTTTGAGGCGCAATGGACAAGGTATCTTTATAGGATTCTCTTTTTGCATGACCTGTTGTCTCACAGCCATCTTTAGCAGCTGTTTTCCGATTATGCAAAAGTGTTTGTAATGTCCCCTCAGTAATAATGGCCTGATGTTTTGTCGCAACCCCCTCACCATCAAAGTTCCCACCAGATAACGCATCGGGATGATAAGGAACATTGAGGAGTGTGACTCCTTTAGAAGCGACTTGCTGTCCCATTTTTCCTTTTAATAATGATTGATTTTTTTGTGCATTTTCAGCAGAAAAAATGGGCATAAAAGTATTAAGTAGTGAGGCTGCCGCATCATGACGAAGAAGGATTGGATATTTACTAGAAGGGATGGACTGTTCACCTAAGTTTGCAAGTGCCTCCTCAGCCACCCTCTTGGCAATAGTATCTACATCAAGTGCATGGAAATCCCTTGTTGTTTTTAAATAATCACCTGTTTTTAGCTCGTCGCCTTCTTTGACCACTGTCGAAAGGTAAAGGATTAAGCCATTTTCTTTATGAGATAAAGACAATTTTTTACTATTCGCTAATGTTCGTTCCGTCGAATAGTATTGTAGTATACAATAATCAAGTGTAACGATGCGAGGGTCGTAAGCTCGGATTTTCTGTTCGATAGCACGTAAGAACTCGATTTTTTCAGGAATACTAACTGCAGCTAGCTCTTCATTGTAAAAAGAGTGCTCAGCATATTCCAGGCTACCTTCAAAAATGGAAAGGTCTTCATACTCATCTAATACATCTGCATTGGCTTTTACATAGTCAATTAAAAAAGAAATGGAATCCTCATCTACTTTTTCCGTATAAGCATAGCCCATCTTACCATTGTAGACACCACGAAGGCTAAGTCCACCATCCTCTGATGTTTCATAGCTATCTAATTCACCCTCATACAGTGTGCATTGGAAAGAAGTTTTCTGTTCATAATAGACTTCTGCTTCCGTTAGCCCAGCCAGTGCGGCTTCTTGTAAAAGTTTATTTTGGAACTGTGTGATACTCATAGTCTATTCCCCCTTTGTTCCACCAACTGTTATTTCACTTACGCGAATCATCGGCTGTCCGACATTGACAGGAAGGCTACCACTAAGTGATCCACACATACCTGCTCCATGAGCGAGATTATTCCCAACTCGATCTACTAGTTGTAATGTCTTGGCACCATTGCCAATGAGCGTGGCGCCTCGCACAGGATGGTCTATTTTGCCATCTTTGACAATATAGGCTTCCATCACTGCAAAATTATAATCACCAGTTGCAGGGGAAACTTGTCCCCCACCCATATATTTTGCATAAATCCCATACTCAGTTGAGGCAATTATGTCTGCTGGCGTAGATGTGCCCGGTGCAATGTAAGTATTCGTCATACGAGAGGTTGGATTAAATCGATAAGATTGTCGACGTGAAGAGCCTGTTGGTTGTGCATTCATGCGTCGAGCATTGAATTTGTCAATTAGGTAACCTTTTAAAATGCCATTTTCAATTAAAACATTTCTTCTTGTTTGTTCTCCCTCATCGTCAATGTTGAGAGAACCCCATTCATTCGGAAGTGTGCCATCATCTATATAAGTAACAATTTCAGGAGCTACTCTTTCACCAATACGATTGGCAAAAACAGAATTGTTTTTGGCAACAGCCGTAGCCTCTAAACCATGACCACAAGCTTCATGGAAAATAACACCACCAAATTCATTATCGATAATGACAGGGAATTTACCACTTGGACATTCATCTGCATGCAGCATCGTCACAGCAATACGTGCAGCTTCTCCTGCATAGTGGTTTAAATCTAGTTGCTCAATAAATTCAAAGCCTGCATGTGCACCAGGTCCATAAAAGCCTGTTTGGACTTCAGTGCCTTCTGTAGCTGTTGCTTGTATGCTGAGCCTACTGTGAACACGTGTATCCTCCACAAATTTGCCTTCTGAATTAGCTATTAAAACGTTTTGTTGTTCGTCTAAATAGCGAACTCTGGCTTGGTTAATCCGAGAATCGTAATTTCTTGCTATGGAATCTGCTTGACGCATAATAGCTATTTTACTTGTGTGCTCCACTGTATTAGGCATACGGAGGATTTGATGAATAGGTGTGATGATCTCTTTTTGGAGTGGATGAATAGTTCCTGTTGCTCCACCTTTAATCGCTATTGCTGCTCTTTTGGCCGCTGCTAGTAAACCTTCCTCTGAAAAGTCATTCGTATAGGTATATATACTTTGAAATCCTGAAAAAATTCGGATGCCAATACCGAAATCACGTCCAGCAATACTTTGTTCAATTTTCTCGCTCTGTAATAGGAATTCATTGGTGTACTTATCTTCAATGAAGATTTCAGAAAAATCACCGCCTGTTGCAAGAGCCGCTTCAAGTACATTTTCTATAATAGATTGTTTTAGCATGTATCTTCCTCCTTTTCTTGATTATACCAAATTATTAAAAAATTCTGTATTATGCTATTTTCCTAGATACCTGATGAAATAACCGCACGACTGTATGTATATTACCAACTAAATTTTTTATGACATATTTTTTGTACACTTTCACCAAACTAATGGAAAGGCAGAGGAAGGTGAAGAGATGCAACAACCATTTGATGTGGGTGATATTGTTTATATTTTTTACCGCAATCCACATATTCAAGATGTAACGAATATACAGGAAGCGGCAGTCGTTTATCATCCAGAAAAACCAGAGGAGCTAGCGCTATTTTTATTTGAAACCTATTATCCAATCACAAATGACATGGTAATTTTTGCAAGCGAGATGGCGGCTGAACAGGCCTATCACCAGTATTTTCATTAAGGGAGGATTCACATGATGAAGCCATTTACCCCTCAGCTTGTTTATTTTGAGCCAGATGCCCTCCAGTATCCATTAGGTCAGGAGCTAAAAGATAAGTTTGAGCAGATGGGAATTGAAATTCGCTATACAACTTCCCATAATCAAGTGAGAAACCTTCCTGGAGACAATGATTTTCAAAAGTATCGGGTAGCAAAATCGACCTTAGTAGTGGGTATTCGAAAAACATTAAAGTTTGATACATCTAAGCCATCAGCGGAATATGCCATCCCATTTGCGACTGGCTGTATGGGGCATTGTCATTATTGCTATTTACAAACAACAATGGGCAGCAAACCTTATATTAGGACCTATGTCAATGTCGATGAAATCCTAGAACAGGCCGATCACTATATGGCTGAACGAGCACCTGACATCACTCGCTTTGAGGCATCCTGTACTTCTGATATTGTAGGAATTGATCATCTTACACATACCTTAAAGCGAGCCATTGAGCATTTTGGACAAAGTGAGCTAGGTCAGTTACGATTTGTAACGAAATTCCATCATGTGGATCATTTATTAGATGCCAAGCATAATGGTCGTACAAGGTTTCGTTTTAGTGTCAATGCTGATTATGTGATTAAGCACTTTGAGCCAGGTACATCACCATTGGAAAAGCGCATTGAGGCTGCGGGGAA
This sequence comes from Lysinibacillus sp. OL1, assembly GCF_004332175.1. Lineage (NCBI taxonomy): Bacteria > Bacillati > Bacillota > Bacilli > Caryophanales > Bacillaceae > Lysinibacillus > Lysinibacillus sp. OL1. The sequence continues at coordinate 337,616 of NZ_SJDS01000001.1, forward strand.
AGTGGCAAGAGCTGGATACCCACTCGGATTTATTGTTGCGCCAATCTATCTTCATGATGGCTGGCAGGAGGGCTATTATCATATGTTTGAGCGATTGGACGCTGAATTGCCAAAGGATGTGCGCGATGACATCACCTTTGAATTTATTCAACATCGCTTTACAAAGCCTGCAAAGCGTGTGATTGAAAAAAATTATCCAATGACGAAGCTAGAGCTCGACGAGACGGTAAGACGATATAAATGGGGCAAATATGGGATAGGTAAATACATTTATCAAAAAGAGGAAGAAGAAGACATTAAGGAACATTTGTATGGCTATATGCAGAAGTTTTTCCCTCAAGCAAAATTAGAATATTTTACATGACAATAAGAGAGAAAACGGCATGTTTTCTCTCTAAATTAATTGTGCGATATATGGTTCAATAAATCGACGATCTTTTAAATTGTTTGGCAAATGGAAAAGGGAGAAATATTGCATAGTCTCTGATTCATTGTAATCAATCACTAAATTACCAAGCACATTTCTTGTAGAGAAGACTGCTGTAACGGCGTATAATTCGTCCCCATTCGAAACTTTAGGTAACAATCCGGGCCAGAAAAAACACCTAGTAACTGTAAATCTGTGATGGCTAGTCCTGTCTCTTCTTATACCTCTCTTTTGGCCGTATCCTCTAAGCTCTCGCCTAATTCCATTAATCCTTCAGGAAGCCCCCAACCACCATCATCTCTTTTTTGTAGTAATATTTCGTTTTCAGTACTAAGAATGAGAACCACCGAACCAGGTAAAAATAATGGGTTGGTGTCCTACATACTGTCTTAAAAATTTATAGTATTCCATAATGACACCCCTTTCTCTAAATGATTCTAATTGGTAAATTCTTCTTAATTATGGTCCTTGTATAATCTGAAAGTCAATGGTAACGCTAACAGAGATTGTTGTGAAGAAGGAGAGAATACTTGAATGGATTCATTTCAACTAAATTGTTGGTCAGAATATGGCGAACTGAAAGTAGTGATGCTTTGTGCACCTTCACTCGTAGATGTAACGGATTTAACAATAGCAGAGCAGGTTGGTTGGAGTGATACGGTCAACCATCAGAAGGCTATGGATAATTTCATGGCATTAAAGACAACATTCGAAAACGCAGGGGTACATGTACTTGATTATGCAAGAGAACTAGCCCACGATCAGCAGCTATTAAGTGAGCAGCTCCTCAATCGTTATTTTGTGCGTGACCTAGCCTGTGTCATTGGGAATCGGCTTTTACTTGGAAATGCTGGAAGTTCACTTAGAAAACCAGAGTACCCTCTTGCACATTCACTATTAGAAAAATGGTTACCACAACAATGGAAAGCTAATTTGCAGCCGCTTCATTCCTTCGAATGTGGAGATTTGTTAATTTTAAATAAAGATGCTGTGCTTATTAATCTTGGAATGAGAACATCGATAGAAGCTATCGAAGGCTTAAAGGAAGGCATTTTTCAAGAGGGGTTTTCTGAAATTGCCATAATTGATTTACCGAAAAGCAATGATACGCTGCATTTAGATATGAATTGTAATGTTGTAAACGCAAATCTGGTTGTTGCTAAAAGCTTTGTACGCCATTTTCCTATTCAGGTGTTAACAGCTCAAAGCAGTCGTTTTGATATGCTAGAGTCATTTTTAAAGCGTCATGGTTTGGATGTTTACTGGCTGAACTCGTATAAGACCATTCCAGACATCAACTTTATTAACCTGAATCCTGAAACACTGTTGATAAGCAAGCAGGCAACACAACAACAATTATTGGCGCATCCACTGCTGAAGAATAAAAACTTGCTTGAAGTTGATGTCACTGAGCTTGAAAAAGGCGGTGGTGGCATTCGATGTATGACATTGCCATTGGTAAGAACGTAACGAAGGGTTGAGAACAAATGACTTCAAAATCAGCTAAAGGAAGTATGGCCTGGTGGCAGCTTTCGCTTCTTGGAATCGGTTGTACTTTGGGAACGGGCTTTTTTCTTGGGACAAGTATGGCCATTCATAAAAGTGGGCCTGCGGTATTGATTCCTTTTTTATTAGCGGCCATTTGTACGTATATCGTGTATGATGCACTTGTTAAAATGTCTGTGGAAAATCCAGATAAAGGCTCTTTTCGTACCTATGCCAAGCAAGCCTTTGGACGCTGGGCAGGATTTAGCAATGGCTGGGTGTACTTGATTTCTGAGCTATTAATCATGGGAAGCCAGCTGATGGCGCTCGGCATTTTTACGAAATTTTGGTTTCCGGTGCTGCCCCTGTGGATTGCTGCATCGATTTATGCTGCTATTGGTTTAGTCGTTATTCTCACAGGCATGAAGGGCTTTGAAAATTTCCAAAATATCTTCGGTGCCTTAAAGGCAGCTGCCATCATTATGTTCATTATTGTAGCAGTGGTCATCATCATGAGAGGTACACCATCTACTACAATGGCTTCTCTTCAGACTAATTATGAAGCATTTTTTTCACAAGGACTAAAAGGTATTTGGCTCGGATTACTTTATGCCTTTTATGCCTACGGAGGAATTGAAGTGATGGGTTTAATGGTCATCGATTTGAAAAATCCAAAAGAGGCGCAAAAAGCGGGGAGAATTATGCTGATCGTGATTACCGTTATTTTTATCATGGCCATCGCCCTTGCATTAGTACTCGTTTCGTGGAAAGACTTTTCGATTGATGAAAGTCCTTTTATTACAGCGCTTCAAGGACACCATATCCCTTTTGTGGCAGATATCTTTAATGGTGTGCTAATCATTGCTGGTTTTTCAACGATGGTGGCCTCGCTTTACGCGGTGATCACCATTCTCACTACACTTGCAGAGGATCATGATGCACCGGCAGTCCTTGCAAAGAAAGGAAAAATGAAAGTTCCTTTTCCAGCCTTTTTATTTTTAACGAGTGGGCTAGTAATGACGATTGTAATTGGTTTTTTGATGCCAGAAAAAATCTTTGAATATTTGATTACAGCGGCGGGTTTAATGTTGATCTATAATTGGCTTTTTATTTTAGTGACCTACTGGAAGCTCATGGAGTTAACTAAGTGGGGGCATGTAAAGAATGCTATGGGGATGTTGCTCATTGCTGTGACGGTATCTGGAACTTTAGGTGAAAAAACAAGCAGACTCGGTTTTTATGTGAGCCTGCTCTTTATAGCCTTAATCAGTGTGGCGACCTGGATTGTTGTGAAAAGGCAAAAAAACATTACGTAATGAACCGTTTTCCTGAGACATCCTTAAAAAAGGACATTTGGATGGACTATGGTTATCATCACTTAAGAAGTACTGCTTCCATTCATAACTATCTTCTTGCCCATACCATTTCAAATCTGGATGTCCTGGGACTGTGTCGTAGTCTGCAATCCGCTGACGAATGAGCTTTTTGATTTTTCGCCCAAAGGCTGTGGTGTCGTTTATATCATCGAATATCCAACGGGGTTGAATGGCCATTAATAAAGTGGAAAAATGACGACTTTTTCGCAATTTATGGGCTGGTGTTGCACAAGAGATAAAATAGGGTTCACCATGAAAGCAAAACTCCCATTCATGCTGAGTAGGCTCCATTGGTATTCCTTCAGGCCAATTCATCTCATCCAAATTGGTTAAATTATTTAATATGGACCAAAATAACTGCTGATAATCTGCTACCTCAAAGCTATCTTGCATATCGTGAGGGGTATGAAAGAACACAGTAAGAGTTGTATACTTCCCGAAAGTTCGTGATGCTTTCGTATAGTCCTTTAAGCATTGTGCTAACATTTTAATCGATTGCTCTTCCCGTGGATCCCCGACAAAACTATATCGCAAATGGTTTGATAAAAAGCCCATTCTTGCTGGTATACACGGAAACGTATTTGCTTCATCCGCAATCGTGGCAGCAAAATCTGTATAGGCTGACCGTTGCCATAATGGAAGTGTATCAAACTGTTCTTCAATCCACTCCCGATCAAACACTACTACTTCCACTTGAGACTCCTCCTTCTACTCACCTTTATACTATTAAAGAAAAGACAAAGTGGTTACGAATCTGTGGTGCGTGACACTAAAGATTTTTAATGATTCAAGTCAAATTACGGCTAACCTTTTTGCGTGTAAGATGAATCATTCCATAAAGAAGAATGAGCAGTTTTGATTTAGAAGTGATCACTTCGAGCAAGGAGATGATCAATTTGAAGTAAAAGAGAGCGCTTCGAACCAGGGAAAGAGCGGCTTTGCATGAAAAGAGAGTGCTTCAAGCCAATAAAAGAGCGGCTTTGAATCAGAAGCGAGCACTTTAAACCAAAGAAAGAGCGGTAGCGATTGAAAAGTGATCACTTAGAGCAAAGGAAAGAGCGGTTTTGAACAAAAATAATCACTTCGAGCAAAGAAAAGATCGGTTTTGAAAAAAATGATCACTTCAAACAAAAGCAAGAGCAATTTCAGTCAAAAAAGATCTCGCCTCCTGCTTCTCCAATAGTAGCGATCACCACACCCGAAAAGCAGCATGGTCTTAGCCGTTTTGCTGTAAAACCTTTTCCTCTAAAATGGTTAGAGCATGTTGGATGTCCTTTAGATCATCCTGGGTTGCGTGTTGAATAAGCTGTAAAAAGCGTTCTTCGATACAGGCAAATGCCTCCTCCATCATTTTTTCACCCTCTTTGGATAAACGGACATACTGTTTTCTGCGGTCGACTGTGTCGTTAAATTTTTCGATTAGCTGCCGTTCCTGCAATTTCCGAAGTTCACGGCTTGTGTTGGGTAAGGACATATGCTGACATTCACTGATTTCGGTTGGTGTGACAGGTTGGCTTACTTTAATATATTCAAGAATTTTATATTGTAGCGGTGTGATATTCGCAGCGGTAACATTTTGTGTGAGATCATGTGTCACTTGATGGATTGTGGCTGTAAAAGCTACAAACTGATGAAATAAAGCGCTTTTATTCAATGGGATCACCTCTTACTGTCAAGATAACAAATAACTTGTCCTAAAACAATTATCATTTGACAACTAAAATGAACTGAACTATTATTTTATTATCAAATGATAAGTAATGAGGAGGCGCACAATGAAAACGTTAATTGTTTATACATATCCCAACCATAAAAGTTTAAATTATGCTTTTTTACAAGAAGTGATAAAGGGGTGTCGAGAGAATCCTACCATCGAGGAGATTCAGATACTAGATTTATATGAAGAAGAGTTCGATCCACGCTTAATTTTCCATGAACATAAACGACGTCGTGATATGTATCGGGATCCGAAAATGGAAAAATACCGCCAACAGCTCTCTTGGGCAGATCAAATTGTATTTGTTTATCCGATCTGGTGGGGGAGACCTCCAGCCATGCTGTTAGGATATATCGACCAATTATTTGCAGCAAATTTTGCTTATCGAGATACAAAGGGGTTATTTCCAGAGGGTCTTTTAAAAGGGAAATCTGTAGTCTGTGTGTCCACGATGAAGGGGCCAACCAATTATCCATTTTTATGGTTGAACAATGCACATAAAATTTTAATGAAAAGGGCGTTGTTTAAATTTGTTGGAATGAAAAAAGTGAAGTTTTTTGAGTTTGGTAATATGGAAAGTAAAAAGGGGAAGCAACAGCAGAAACTAAATAAAGTATATCGATACTTTAGTAAAGTAGCATACTAGAAAAAATAACTCATGCAGACGGGGTTAGTCGTTTGCATGAGTTGGCGTACTGTCGATGGGGACAGTAATCAAAAATCTTGTATATTCTGCTATTTTGCTTTCTACAGCAATGGTTCCATGATGCATCTCAATTATTTTTTTGACAATGGCTAGCCCTAATCCGCTACCGCCATCTCCAGCAGTTCGCGATTGATCGGCCTTATAAAATCTTTCAAAAATATGCTTTTGTTGTTCTTCGGTTAAGCCAATACCAGTATCTTGGACCATCACGGTTATCGTGTCGAACTGCTTTTTCATAGATAATGAGATGGTTCCATTGGTAGGTGTAAACTTAATACTGTTTGTCAGTAAATTCATCCAGACTTGATTCATCAAATCCTCATCTGCAGTGATGCTCAGGTTATCAAGATCGAGATCAAAGTCAATCTGTTTGGCTAACCAATTCGGTTCTAGTGCCAGCACAACATTGCGTAGTTGTTTATCGAGTCGATAAGTTATAGGCTCAAATGGATGATGCTGCGATTCTAAGGAAGTTAGCTTGAGTAAATTGTCGCTAATTTTTGATAAACGATTACTTTCTAATTCAATTATAGCTAAATAATGCTGACGTTTTTCTTCAGGCAGGTTAATATTTTTCAAAGCCTTGGCAAAGCCATTAATAGACGTTAAAGGTGATTGAATTTCATGGGAGACATTGGAAATGAACTCCTGACGCATTCTTTCCAGTTCACCTAGCTCAACAGCCATATGATTAATACCATGAATCAATTGCCCAAATTGATCCTCCTCATCTGCTCTCAAATCCAGCTGAACATCAAAATCACCTTTTGCCATGCGGCTTAATGCATCTACAATCGTATCCCAATAGTTACGTTGTCGATTTAGTCCGATTAAAAAGATAATGGCAGCTGAACAGGCAAAAAGTGCAAACACCCCAATCACTGTTGCTAGTTGTAGCCAAAATCCATGAGGCTCAGTTCCTAACCGTCCATACAGCCATGAAGTTACATGATAGGAAATAAAAGCGAAAACAGTGTTTGCAATCAGAAACAGGCAAAAGACCATCGCTAATCTTAACAAGAATCTTCGTTTTCTCATGTGCCTAGTTCCAAGCGGTAACCAAGGCCCCGAATGGTGCGAATGACAAAGCCACTCGTCTCCTGTGGAAAGCGTTCTCGTATTCTTTTGATATGGACATCAACTGTTCGTTCATCTCCCTCATAGTCGTAGCCCCAGATTTCTTCGATTAATTGTTCACGGGAAAAGGTTTTACCAATATAGCTTGCAAGTGTAAATAATAGCTCGAACTCCTTCAAACGAAGTAGAATCGTCTCGCCGTTCATTTCCACTTCATGTGTATGGCGATTTAATTTGACATTTCCAGCCTCTACAACTTGAGAAAGAGAAATACGATATCTTTTTAAAATAGACTTAACACGTACGATTAGCTCGGCAGGCTCGAATGGCTTCACAAGATAATCATCTGTCCCTAAATGAAAGCCCTTGATTTTTTGAGAGGTTTCTCCTTTAGCTGTTAGCATAAGGATTGGTAGATCTGTATTGAATGAACGTATTTCCTCACATAATGCCCAGCCATCCATGTTGGGCATCATAATATCCATCACGACCATATCAACTTTCTCAGTGTCTAATTTAGACAGTGCATCGACACCATCGATAGCCTCTATTACTTCTAAGCCCTCGTTTTGTAGAAACACTTTTACCAATTCGCGAATATGTGCATCATCATCCACGACTAATAGTTTTGTCATCTCAACAAACCCCTTTATTCAACATCTTTAATGCGTAATTGCTGCATGGCAAACTCACGATACATAGCATGTGTTTTAAAGAGTGTTTCGTGTGTACCACAGCCTGTAATATGCCCTTTCTCCATAAACAATATTTGATCGGCATCTACCACTGTCGATAAACGGTGCGCAATGACTAGTGTTGTGCGTCCTTGCATTAAGTTATCTAATGCTTTTTGTACATAAATTTCTGATTTACTATCTAAGCTTGATGTTGCCTCATCCAGCATTAATATTTGCGGATTACGTAAGAGCGCTCTTGCGATAGAGATACGCTGACGTTGTCCTCCTGAAAGCTTGATGCCTCGTTCTCCAACTTCAGTATCGAACTTGTCTGGAAGCTCGTTAATAAATTGATCTGCATAGGCCATTTTAGCCACTTTTTCTAGCTCATCATCTTGTACTTCACGGTCTATACCATAGCAAATGTTTTCTCGAATCGTACCTGAGAGCAGGGCACTTTCCTGCGCTACATAGCCGATTTGACTGCGCCAAGAGTGGAGTGAGAAAGTTTCGATTGGTATATCTCCTAGTGTGATACTGCCGTTCGTTGGCTGATAATATCGTTCTAGCAGTGAAAATGTGGTTGTTTTACCACCACCACTTGGTCCAACGATGGCTGTTACTTTGCCTGGTTCAATTGTGAAATTAATATTGGATAAAATGGGCTCCTCACCATAAGAAAAATCAACATTTTTAACATAAATGGGTTGATCTACTTTTTCTACTGTTAAGCCTTCATCAATATGTTCTTCCTCATATTCAAGCAATGCACTAATTCGTTCTGTAGCACCCATGGCTTTTTGGAGCTGGGTAAAGAACATCGTTAATTGCGTCATTGGCATAATGATTTGGATTAAATATAAAATAAATGCCACCATATCGCCAGCCGTCAGCTCTCCAGAGGAAACACGGACACCACCATAGCCAATAATAGCTACAAGCACAGACATCAGAACGAATGAAATCAGCGGGGAGATCAGCGCATGGATTTTTGCTTCTTTTAAGCCGAATGTAAAGAGATTCGTAATGCCCTTTTTTCCACGCTCATATTCAATTTGCTCAGCGTTTGAAGCCTTGACTAGGCGTGTTTCAGGTAATACTTGATTTAATACTGACGTAAATTTCGCTGTTTCATCTTGCATCCCTTTTGAAATCACAAACATGCGTCGCCCTAGCAACATTAAGATCACCATTGCCAGTGGTACGGCGATCAGCATGACTAATGTCATTTTCCAATCTAAAAATAGAAGAATGATAATAGAACCTATTATGGAGATAACGCCAGATAAACAGTTTGCTAAATGCTCTGTTATCAGCTCTTTCACAACCGCCGTGTCATTCGTAACACGGCTCAATGTTTCACCAGTATCATGTTCATCATAATAGGGGATTGGTAAATGCAATAGCTTTCTCCATAGCTGGTCACGTAATTTTGCCACAACATGATGTCCAACTCGATTTAAATAATAGATGGATAATCCACTGGCAATAGCCTGTGCGATAAAGGCAATACCTAGTACAATAATTTGCCAATAATTAAGCGATTCTAACGAAAAGCCATCCACTAATTGTTTTGTAAATAATGGAACAATAAACCCTACACCTGTCGTTGCTAAACTCATCACTAAAGCGATGACAAGTAGCCATATCGGTGGTTCGGCACGTTTTACTAACTGTATAAAACGGCGCCAATCTTTTTGTTTAGACATATCATTTGATGTTTCTTGCAAAGAAATAAGCCTCCTTCATTGTCTGAAAACAATGTATTTCGTTTCTATGGCTTTACTATAGCATGCGTTTATGAACTGAATATGAAATGAATGGTCATCAAAAAAGGTGATGCGATCACCACCTTTTGATACTAGTCTGCAAATTCATCGTGGTATAAAGACTTACCAAGCAAGCGATAGATTCTTAAGGCTAGCTGGATTTGTAACAGCTCCTCATAGCTTTTTAAATCGGTTTTTAAAATTTCTTTAATCTTTTCAATCCGATAAATTAACGTATTGCGATGGATAAACATTTCCTTGGCTGTTTCACTTAGATTCATATGATTAATAAAGTAATTTTCTAATGTAAGTAGATAGCTTGTCCCATGTAATAGATCATGCTCAAAGACAGAACCCAAGCTTTCTAAGAAAAAGTCCTTTAGCTGCACTTCATTAATATTCGAATCTAAAAAATGATAAATGGAGTGATCTGCATAATGAGCCACTGCCCCACGCTCTTCGAAGCGGTGCATAAGACGGAGAGCTTCATGTGCCTCTGCAAAGCTTTTATGGACAAAACGTATATGTTTATATTCTTTGCCAATTCCCATTAAGAAAGAGCTTTGCGTATGTTGCTGTACTAATAATTGGAGAATGTTTTCTGCGTATTGCTTTGTTTCATTGATCGTGAAATCTTGTTTGTTGTCTTGCTGTCCAACTAATATAATGATTTGATTGTTGCGATAAAGGCATGTAATTTCCCCATTAATTGTGCTAGAGTGCTCATAAATTAAATTCATACATTTTTTTGCAATATTATCGGTTTCGTATTTTCTAGAAATTAAATCATGCTGATTTTGCAAATTTTCATGGCTAATAGAGATGACGATGCAATAATATTTATGGTTGATCTTTAAGCCGTGGAGATCGCATAGTGTTTGTAGCGTTTCAAGCGAAGTGATTTTTCCAGTCAATAAATCATCAAAAAACTCTTGTTTAATCTTTAGACGTACACCCTCAATTTCCTTCTGTTTTATCCTTTCTAGTGCCACAATCGTGGAGGCTTGCTCTAAAACGATGAAATCAAACTCATTCAGATCCCGTACAGTTTGCCAAATGACAATATAGCCATAAATATAGTTGGCTACTGCAACAGGAAGAATTCTACATTTTACGGCTAGATCTTCTAATTGATAGATTCGTGTAATGGATTTTTGCATTTCATTGAGATCATTCGGAATGGTATTTATAAAATCCTTTGAAAATGTTGGACGATTCTTCTTTAAATTAATGCCATAAGCAAGGGGTACAGGATTCGTATCAAGATCTGTATAATGCAGTAAATTCCAGTCATTATCTAAAAAAATAATCGGGTTATTAATTGTTTCAGCTAACTTAGAGGAAATAGATTCGATGCCTCCTCCTTCAAGCGCCACCTTAAATAGCGTATTGTGCATGTCCAAAGATTTTCTATTTAATAGATCATAACGGCCAGATGCCTTTTCATTGATAATCGAGATGACCTTGGAAAGGGTGTAATTATAAGGTAACTCTAATAACGGCAATCCATGCTGATTGGCAATATCGATCATGTTTTGAGGCGTCTTTTGTAAATAGCGTCTCATTTTAATAACAAGGCCTGCACAATTGATTTTAGAGATTTCTTGGATAATTTTATTTTGTAAGGCTTCGTCATCTTGGAAGATGTAACCAGTCGTTAACAGTAATTCATTCGGTGTCAGCCAATCAAATGCATCGGGATTTTCGATAATGTTCACAAGTGCAATTTCATTGTGAATTCCTTGCTCTCCAGCAACAATTTTAATTCCTTCAAGTGCCTTTATCTCTAATATATCTTTAATTGTTAGCAAATGATTTCACTCCTTCGCCATAATCTTATCACAAAACATTGTACATATTGCCTAAATGATCTACATTCTTTTTGGTTTTGCTAAACAATGATATCTACGGCATAAGAGAATAAAATAAAGCTTGTAAGACGGAAATGTGAAAGTAGTAACATTCTCGCGGTTTATTTCTTTTTAGTTGAAATGAACAATAGGTCAGAGAAATGGAGGAATGAAATTGGTAGATATGAATGTGGTCTCAGAATTTTTAACTGCAGCTGAAGCAGGTGATAATAACGCTCTGAAAGGTTATTTACAACAAGGTGTGGATATTAATTCTCAAAATAAGCGCAAACGTACAGCAATTTTACTTGCTGCGATGAATGATCAATTAGAAACAGTAAAATTTTTAATTCAGGAAGGGGCAGATATTGACCTTCAAGATCAAATTTGTTTAAACCCATTTTTGTATGGATGTATAAATGGAAAGTTAGAGCTTGTGAAAATAATGCTACAAGCAAACACAGATTTAGAGCGTTTAACACGCTTTGGCGGTGTAGGGATTCATCCAGCAAGTGAGAAGGGCTTTGTTGAGGTAGTTCGTGAACTTGTAACGACTACAGACATCAATGTCAACCATACAAATATTTGTGGATGGACACCATTGATTGAAGCCATTCTTCTCAATGATGGGGGAGAAAAGCAACAAGAAATAGTTCGTCTATTAGTAGAACATGGAGCAGATACACAATTAGTGGATCAATATGGTGTGACACCATTAACAATGGCTAAAGAAAAAGGATTTACTGAAATTGAAAAAATTCTACTAGAAGCAGGAGCGAAATAGTAGTACTCCTACGACATAAAGAGGGTGTACATATGATACATGCCAAATTGGGTGATGATTATTTCCTGCAGCAAATAGTGGAGACGTTTACGGGAACGGTTCACAGCGTGTTTAAACATGCCTTAAATATACGGAGTGATGGTAATGATGAAATTTTTACACTTGCTACGAAGGCAATGGATCGGGCACCCAATACACTTGTCATTGATCTTGATACATTGGATCACCTGGGCATTCAGCAACATGACAGGGTATCGGTTCGCCATAATCAACTATTAATAGAAGAAAAATTAATAATAGCGATCCCTACCGCCTCTCGTTGGCAATGTCAGCTACCTATTTATCCAGCAAATTGTACACGCTTAAAAATGAATATGATTCGTGTTAAACAATTCATTGATTTACATGGGAAAGGCGGCGGCATAAAACGTAATGATTCTCCCGTCAGTGAATTTGAAGCAGAGACATCTAGATTATTACAGCAGCGCACAACTTTACTTTATGAGGAAATATTGAATCAACGTTTGGATCGTTTTCAGGCATATGCAGCTGATTTAGTAGGCTTGGGGCCAGGGCTAACACCATCAGGGGATGATTTTTTAGTAGGCTTATTTGCTATCATTCACTTACAAAATAGCCCGTGTTCTATGTATAAACCTTTGTGTGAAAGCGTCATCAAAGTGATTCAGCCTTTGACCAATGAGATTAGCTTTACAACATTGAAGAAGGCAGCATATGGACAAGTAAGGGAGTCCATCTGTTCATTCATACACGCCATTTTATATGGCACAGAAGTGGAATCCATTGAGGCTCTGAGAAAGGTGCTTGCTATTGGCTCCTCCTCAGGAACAGATATTGCCTTAGGGCTGATAAGTGGCTTAGAAGCCAATATAAAATTAGGAGGATAATGATGAGTATTAAAGTCGTAATTAAGCGCAACACATATTTTGATTCAGTGTCATTGATGTCACTATCTACAAAAGCGAATCAAATTGAAGGCGTCGAGCAAGCAATTATTGGTATGGGTACGGAGATGAACAAAGGAGTCATTCGTAACGTTGGTTTGATGACGCCAGAAGTGGAGGAGGCAACAGCAGGGGACTTAATGATTATTGTTAAAACTGCTAATGCGGATCAAACAGAAAGCGCTTACCTAGCAGTGGAAGAATTACTAACAAATAAAGATAAAGCACAAGCAAAAAGTGATATTAAATATGCAACGATTGATTCAGCTGCACAAGGAATTCCTGATGCAAACTTTGCGGTCATTTCTGTCAATGGGGCATTTGCCGTTCGCGAAGCACGCAAAGCACTTGAAAATGATCTACACGTGATGCTGTTCAGTGATAATGTAAGCGTTGAAGATGAAGTAGAATTAAAAACTTTAGCACATGAAAAAGGTCTATTAATGATGGGGCCAGACTGTGGTACGGCCATTATTGGTAATACAGGTCTTTGCTTTGCCAACGCTGTGAGAAAAGGCAATATCGGTATCATAGCAGCATCTGGTACAGGTAGCCAAGAGGTAAGTGTTCGTATTCATGACTTCGGTGGTGGAATCACACAACTGATCGGTACTGGCGGAAGAGATTTAAGTAAAGAAGTAGGCGGCATTATGATGCTTGATGGCATTAAAGCACTAGATGCGGATGAAGCGACAAAAGTGATCGTTCTAGTGTCGAAGCCACCTGAAGCAAGTGTTGAGAAAAAGGTGCTCGCACAAATCAAAGAATGCAGCAAACCAGTAGTGGTTTACTTTATCGGTGGTAATGAAGAGGCGGTAGTGGCAGCTGGTGGACAATTTGCTAAAACATCGAAAGAAGCAGCATTAAAAGCAGTCTTACTAGCAGGTATTGATGAAGCAGGCATTAACAAACGTGCACTTAACATTCCATTAGTTGAAGAGGTCCGTGCAAAATTAGCACCAGAACAAAAATACATTCGTGGGTTATTCTGTGGCGGTACGCTTTGTGATGAATCTATGTATCTAGCGATGGAAAAATTCGATAACATTTACAGTAACATCCAGAAAAATCCTGATTTCTTATTGAAAGATATCAATGTGAGTCAGGAACATACATTCATTGACTTCGGTGATGATGATTTTACAAATGGTAAACCACATCCAATGATCGATCCGTCTTCTCGCATTGAGCGCTTCTTACAAGAAGCAAAAGATCCGACAGTTGGTGTCATTGTGATGGACTTCGTATTAGGCTTTGGCTCTCATGAAGACCCAGTAGGTGTTATGCTTCCAGCCATCATTGAAGCTAAACAATTTGCTGAAAAAGAAGGTAGACATTTAGAGATCATTGGGTATGTCCTTGGAACAGACTTAGATACGCCAAACATAGATGAGCAAGTGAAAAAATTAATTGATGCAGGTGTTACACATGCAAGCAGTAGTACAAATGCAGGATTACTTGCTAGAGAAATGGTGTTGAAAGGAGAAAATCATGAGTAAGATTAATGAACTTTTTACAAGTAAAATTAACGTCATTAACGTAGGTATTGAACTTTTTAAGGATGATATATTAGCACAAAATGCAAGTGCTACACACCTAGAGTGGTCACCACCAGGTGGAGGTAAGCCAGAAATTATTGCAGCACTAAACAAAATCGATAAAGCAGAACTTGCTGAAAAAATCGAAGCAGCAAATCGTCTTGCAGTGGAAAAAATTGTGAACTCTCAACCCGTGCTGATTGGTTTCGATCAAGCCATCAATGTTGTGCCTGGCATGACGAAAAAAACAATTTTACACGCAGGACCACCCATTACGTGGGAAAACATGAATGGCCCAATGCAAGGCGCTGTTATGGGTGCACTTGTATTCGAAGGATTAGCAAAAGACTTAGAAGAAGCAGCAGTGGTAGCGGCTTCAGGAGAAATCACATTCTCACCTTGTCATGAGCATAATGCCGTTGGTTCAATGGCTGGGGTAACATCTGCTTCGATGTTTATGCACATCGTTGAAAATAAAACGTATGGCAATATCGCCTATACAAATTTAAGTGAGCAAATGGCAAAAATCTTGCGTATGGGTGCCAACGATGACAGCGTTGTCGAGCGATTAATATGGATGCGTGATGTGTTAGGACCAATTTTACGTGATGCAATGAAATTAAATAAAGACGGCATCGATCTACGATTAATGCTTGCACAAGCGCTCCACATGGGTGACGAATGTCATAACCGTAATAATGCAGGTACAAGCTTATTAATTCAAGCATTGACACCATATATCTTAGAAACAGATTATCCTGTTGAACAGAAGCGAGCAGTATTTGATTTCGTGGCAAGTAGTGATTATTTTTCAGGTCCTACATGGATGGCATGCTGTAAATGTGCATTAGATGCTGCACATGGAATCGAATATAGTACTGTCGTGACAACAATGGCACGTAACGGTGTAGAATTTGGTGTTCGTATTAGTGGCATGCCAGGTAATACATGGTTTACTGGCCCAGCACAAAAAGTAATCGGACCGATGTTTGCTGGCTACAAACCAGAGGATTCAGGTCTTGATATAGGGGATAGTGCTATTACAGAAACTTACGGTATTGGTGGTTTCGCAATGGCTACTGCACCAGCAATCGTTGCTTTAGTAGGTGGAACAGTGGATGAAGCAATTGGTTATTCTCGTAAAATGAAAGAAATTACGACGACAGA
Source organism: Lysinibacillus sp. OL1 (assembly GCF_004332175.1). NCBI lineage: Bacteria > Bacillati > Bacillota > Bacilli > Caryophanales > Bacillaceae > Lysinibacillus > Lysinibacillus sp. OL1. The sequence goes on from NZ_SJDS01000001.1 coordinate 353,154, forward strand.
AAACCAAAATATTACCATTCCATTATTAAACTTCATGGGAATTCCTACTGGTATTGATATTCGCAAAGTCATCCAATCAGGTATTCTTCCAATTATTAATACAGCTATCGCACATAAAGAGGCTGGAATCGGTATGATTGGTGCTGGTATCACAAATCCTCCAATGGAAGCTTTTGAAAAAGCATTAATTACAATTAGTGAGAAGTGGGCTTAAGCCCACTTCCTATAAGTAGGAGGAGCTTTCTATGGAACACGCAAAAATTGAACAGTCCAATCAAGATTATAGAGCACTTGGCTATTCGGAAGAACTTTTACCAAAAGGTCCTCAGGAAAGAGACTGGGGAATCTTTAACTACATTACCGTGTGGATGGGCGCAGTTCACAATATTATGTCTTATATGACGGTTGCAGGGTTTTTTGTCTTAGGATTATCAGTTAATCAAGTTTTCTTAGCCATTATGCTTTCAGCAGTAATCGTCTCAGCAGGCTATTGCTTAAATGGATATTCCGCCTCTAAATATGGCATTCCGTTTGCCATATTACTAAGAGATTCATTTGGAGTAAAAGGCTCTATTATTCCAGCGTTATGTCGAGGGTTGATTGCTGGGGTTGTATTCTTTGGTACGACGACCGTTGTGGGCGCTCAATCCCTTAATGTATTATTTGCAAGATTCATTCCGAACTATATGTCTATTGGTGGAGACTTCACTATTTTTGGCTTAGATGTTCCGACTATGATTTCTTATATTATTTTATGGGTAATTACAGTTTTACTTTTTTTAGGTGGCATGGATATGCTAACGGTCTTCGGTAAATACTCATCACCGATTGTTTATATTTTCATTATTGGCGCAGCGATTTGGGCAATTAATATTGCTGGAGGAATTGGACCAATTTTAGCATATAAGCCTTCTACAACGATGGAAAGTCCATTGGTCTTTATTGCATGTGTTAGCGCATTGGTGTCTAACTGGGCTGGTCCAATTGTAAATATAGCAGATTTTACGCATAGAGCTAAATCGCCAAAAGCAATGATCTATGGCTTATCCATCGGTATGATCGGCTCATATCTATTATTTGCGATTACTTGTATTAGTTTAATAGCAGGGACAGAAATTGCTTTTGGGCAACCAATTTTTAATATTGTAGATGCTATTGATAAAATTCAAAATCCCTTTTCAGTAATTGTATTAATTTTAGCTTTAAATGTAGGCGCAACAGCTTTTGTAGTTTTTGGTAATTTATTACCATCTGGATTACAAATGACAACTTTATTCCCTAAAGTATTTACGGTCAAAACAGCAGGTATTTTAACAGCGATTATTGGCACAGTCATTTTGCCTTGGAAACTAGTATCGAGTACAGAAACGTTATTTTTCTTTTATAGTTTTATAGGCTCTATGTTTGGACCGATTGCAGGTATTATGTTGTCTAGCTTCTTTATCGAGCGTAAAAGACGTTTAGATTTATCTATGATGTATGTGGAAGAAGGTCATAATGGAGCTTATAAATCTGGCTATAACATCGTAGCATGTATCGTTCTATTAATAAGCTTCCTCTTACCAATGTCAGGTGCTTTCCTGAAAAGTGTGCCGTTTTTAGTACAGCTAAATAACTTTGCTTTCTTTAGCGGACTGATCGTGTCATTCATTTTATATACGCTGTTATATAAATTTAATCAGCAAAATGTTCAAAATAGTGTAGAAAAAGAAGTAGGGGTGTAGTTGTGAATAAATTAGTAATTGTAGCAATCGGCGGTAACTCGTTGGTAAAAGATAGTGGAAGTGAATCTATTCAAAGTCAGCAAGAGGCAGTTGCTCAAACTGTCGAGCATATCGCGGATATGATTCAGGAAGGTTATAAAGTGGTTGTCACACACGGCAATGGTCCACAAGTTGGTTTCACTTTACAAAGAAGTGAAATTGCTAATGAAGTATCAGGCATGCCAGCAATTCCGTTAGTAAACTGTGTGGCTGACACACAAGGTGGAATTGGCTATTTAATTCAACAAGCATTAATTAACGAACTGACTAAACGTCAAATTAATAAAAAGGTAGTCAGTGTGATTACACAAGTTGAAATCAATGAACATGATCCCAACTTTATTAACCCTACAAAGCCAGTTGGTTCATTCTTTACAAAGGAGCAAGCGGAGGCGATGCTAGTAGAGCATCCAGATTGGAAAATGGTAGAGGATTCTGGCCGTGGCTACCGTCGCGTTGTGCCTTCACCAAAACCAATCGATATCGTTGAAAAAGAGGCGATTAAATCATTAATTGATAATGATTATGTCGTGATCGCTGTAGGCGGTGGTGGAATTCCAGTTGTGAAAAAAGAAAATAATGTCTATGAGGGTGTAGATGCAGTCATTGACAAAGACTTTGCAACAAGTCTATTAGCGGCACAAGTAAATGCGGATTCATTAATTATTACAACGGGTGTTCCGCGTGTGTTTATTAACTTTGGAAAACCTGAACAACAAGCACTTGAAGAAATTACTGTTGAGGAAACAAAGCAGCATGTTCAAGATAATCAGTTCCCGCCAGGAAGTATGCTACCAAAAATCGAAGCAAGCTTAAGCTTCTTAGAAAATGGTGGTCATCGAGTAATTATTACAAACCCTGAAAGTCTGAAAGAAGCGATCAATAATCAGGCTGGTACTCATATTATTAACTAGGAGGAAACACGGTATGGATTATATTCAACTAGCTGTTGACAAAACAAAAGAAGGCATCGATCAAAATATTGGTGGACCATTTGGTGCAACCATTGTAAGAGGTGATGAAATCATCGCTGTTGTTGGCAATACAATGATGCGTGATACAGACATCACTGCACATGCAGAAATAGTAGCCATTCGTGAAGCCTCTAAAAAGCTTGGCACAATGGATTTATCCGATTGTGTCATCTACGCTACTTGCGAACCATGTCCAATGTGTGTGGGCGCTATTATTTGGTCGGGTATTAAAGAAGTTCATTATTGTAATACAGCAGAAGATGCTCATGTACATGGCTTCTCTGATATGCATCTACGTGATTACTTAACGGGTAAAGATAAGAGTGTCCTGAACATGCAAAAAATTGAAACGACTGAAGAATGTGATGCATTGTTCCATCATTTCAATGACAAAATGGCTAATAGTAAATAGATTAGAGCAGTCATATACTGCTTAAGTCTTTCCAGTGAATTAGAGTAGGGATCTCGTTATGGAGAATCCCTTTTCTAATTTTCAACCAAAAAGGTGTAAAATAGATACTATGACAAGCGTACATTTGGTCTGATTTTCATCTTCGTAATTCTTCAAAAGGAGCTGTTTACATGATCTATAAAGAACGTTATCAACAATTACTAGATAAAATGAATCAATATAATTCAGGCGAAAAAGGGATTACGAGAGTTGCCTATACGAATGAAGAACAGGCTTGTTTACATGCCTTTATTCGTTTATGTAAAGATGAAAATCTTCAAATTCATATTGACCATTGTGGAAATCTTATTGCTCGAAGAGAAGGCAGTGTGCCAGGATTGCAGCCTGTTGTCATGGGATCTCATTTAGATACTGTCTATCAAGGCGGTAAATATGATGGCGTTGTAGGGGTAACCGCTGCCCTTGAGGTCATCAAGCGATTAAACGAGCGATCTATTGTGACAGAGCATCCAATTGAAATTATCGCCTTTGCCTGTGAGGAGTCTTCAAGATTTGGTGTGTCAACAGTAGGCAGTAAAGCAATGGCAGGATTAATTGATAAAGAAAAATATCGCCATTTAGTCGATCGAGATGGTATGACGATGGAGCAGGCTTTTGCTCATTGTGGACTTGATTTTAGTAGTGTTGATCAAGCGACAAGAGTAGAGGAAGGATTCCATGCCTTTTTCGAATTGCATATTGAACAGGGACCACTGCTAATTAACTATGAAAAGAAAATTGGTATTGTCACAGGGGTAGCAGCACCAGTTCGCTTATTAATGAAGTTAAATGGAAAAGCGTCCCATTCAGGCACGACTCCAATGAATATGAGAAAGGACGCTCTTTTAGGAGCATCCGAATTGGCATTAGAATTAGAAAAAGCGGCAATAGCAGAGCAGGAGTTTGGCACTGTGGCAACTGTTGGAATACTAGAGGTTGTGGCAGGCTCGATGAACGTAGTTCCAGGAGAAGTGGAGTTAACTGTAGATATCCGATCATCCTCTGTGGAATCGAGAGAACGTGTGCTTCAGCATTTTTATACGGTTATTGCAAACGTTCAACAAAAGAGGCAGCTTGCGATTGCATACAATGTCATTAGCTCAGAGGATCCTGTCCTGCTTTCTCCAAAGCTAATGCAAGATTTAGAAACAATTTGTGTAGAGAAGAAACTATCCTATCAATATATGCAAAGTGGAGCAGGTCACGATTCTATGAATATGACAAGGCTCGGACCAGTTGGCCTTATTTTTATTCCTTCGGTGGATGGTTTAAGTCACCATCCAGATGAACATACGGAGCTTGAAGATATATTAATAGGAATCGATGTTTTAGAGGCAGTTGTGCTAAGATATGCTTCAGTCAGCTAATTAGCAATCATCAGTTGAAGACGCTACATGTATGGCCAGTGTCATCCCGTGAAGGCAATACAACAAATGCACAAAATCGATTCCATCATTAAAAGACGACCTTCCTTGTTAGAAAGTCGTCTTTTTCATGTGAATATGATGCATTTGCGGTTGCTTTTGGTTTCCAATTTTTAGTTGAATCAGAATCATCACAAGGACGATGATGATCATGCCAATAATAGCAGTTGTAAAATTGCCTGTGAAATCTCGAACAAGACCGACAAAGAAGGGGCCCAATGCAGCAAATACAAAGCCAACTGATTGTGTCATAGCAGCTAAGAAGCTAGCCTCGTGAATATCTTTGGCCTCATCAATTGGTAATGTTAGCCCTAATGAGAAAAGCCCACCTGCACCAAGGCCAATCAGAATACTGCTCAGCCAAGGATTATAAGAAAACAGTAGCATCAATAAACCAATTAATTCTAATGATGAACTACCTACTAGCCATACGGCTCGATGCTGAAAACGGTTATTTAATATAGGCACTAAAAATGTAGCTGGCATTTGCGCAATTGTTAATAGTGTCAGCATCATTCCAGCGTCGTGTTTGCTATAGCCTAAATTTTCTGCGATGGGAGGTAACCAAGCCATGATGGTATAAAACATGAAGGCCATTAACCCAAAAAAGCCTGTTAAAAGCCAAGCCTTTTGATTCATTAACATTTGCTTCACACTGTTGCTCTTACTAGGTAAATCTGTGACTGAAGCAGTAACTGCTTTTTGTTCGATTGGCTTCCACCAAAAGAATAAAGCGAGTAAAGCAAGAATAGCCCAGGAGGCAGAAGAAGCTTGCCATGAATGAAAAAAATTGCTTAATGGAATAGAAAGCCCAGAGCCAAGTGCAGCTCCTACTACAAGTGCTAGCGAGTAAATCCCAACTACACGGGAAGGGTTCGCAAATTTCTCCTTAATATAGCCCGATAACAGTGGTCCTACGATGGCAATGCCAATGCCTGATAACAAGGCTGTTACTAGCATGATCCAGGCAGTATTAGCAAAATATCTGGTAGCTGTTGCTAATCCAATAAGAATAAGAGCGTAAGCGATAGTTCGCTCGATGCTCCAACGATTAGCTAGTTTGATTGCGAAAGGTGCAAATAAGCCCATACATAGCACAGCTAAAGAAGTTAGCAAACTAGCAGTAGCTGCACTCATATGTAAAGTCTGGCGAATAGTTCCTAATAAGGGGGACACCGAAGTAATGACAGGCCGTAAATTAAAAGAAGCTAAAATAATGGCAATAATTGGTACAATTTTGTGTTTTATATTCATTGTCTTTCCTCTCCGTCCTATCAAATAAATAGTAAGCCTAAATTGAAGTCTAACTGAATTAGAATGATTGAACAATACTATTATTACTATTACAATGATAGTTAGAAACTATGATAGGGCGTGATCTATGTGGAAATACGGCATCTGCATTATTTTATGGCAGTCTATGAGGAGCTACATTTTACAAAAGCTGCTGAGAAACTTGGCATCTCTCAGCCAACGTTAAGCCAGCAAATACGTGTGCTGGAGGATGAGCTAGGAATGCCATTGTTCGATCGTATTGGCAAAAAAATTGTTGTGACTGAGGCAGGCTCTCTTTTGTTTAGCTATACAACAGAGGTATTTAATACATTACAAAATGTCAAAGATTCGATTAAAGATTTACAGGGGCTACAAGGGGGACAAATAAGTATTGGCATCATGCCATCTGATCTTGATTATCGGATTACACAGCTTGTTATTGATTTCCATCAAAAATTTCCAAAGGTAAAATTAAAGATACTTGCTTCCATCGATATTATGCGGCAGGTTCTCGAAAATGAAGTGGATATCGGTATTGGGACGAATGTAGAATCAGATGATCGATTGGTCATTATTCCTTTATGTAGAGAGGAATATGTACTGACCGTTTCAAAGGAGCATCCATTGGCACAGCAAACAGTGATCCCAATTGCTGAATTAGAGGGCCTTCCTATGGTGATGTATCCTGGAGGTTTTCTTGGTAGAGAGATAGTAGAAGAGGCTGTAAAAAAGCATGGTTTTCACATTCATTCTATTCTTGAAACAAGCTCTGTCACGTCCATTATGAATCTCGTTCGAGCCAATATTGGTGTAACGGTGCAACCCTATCCTTTGCTCCAACAAATGAATGATCCTAGTTTGTGTAGTATACGAATTTCAAATGGTGCTCCAAGCCGAAGCCTATCCATTATTTTCCGTGTAGATCGCTATGTTAGTCAGGCAACTACTGCTATGATTGAGCAAATTAAACATTACTTTAAAAGTAAATAGGGTTAACAAAAAGGAAGATATAAAAATATGTTCCTTTTTTTGGGGAGTTCACATATACTATTTATAAACCGACAGTCAGTCTAATTTGTAGGGCAAGTCCTAGAAGCTTGTAAAGCCTCAACTTGTGCCTACAATTTTTTACCATATTAAATGACCGACTGTCGGTCTAATAATAGTGAGGGGTGTTTTTTATATGAAAATGCTAGTCAAAGAAAAAGGCTTTTCGAAAGATTTTATCATTATGGTAGCTGGGCAGATTATTTCTATTTTAGGCTCTGCACTATTAAGATTTGCTCTTTCACTTTTTGTTTTAGATGTAACAGGACGGGCAGATCTTTTTGCTGTACTTTTTGCTATTTCAAGCCTACCTGTTTTACTTACACCATTTGGTGGCGCAATAGCAGATCGTTTTAATCGGCGAAATTTAATGGTCCTATTTGATTTTGTCAATAGTGGCATTGTATTGATGTTTTTTATTGTATTACTAACAGATAATCATTCTGTGCTATGGATTGGGTTGGTTATGGTCCTACTTTCATTCATTAGTGCCATGTACACGCCAGCTGTAATGGCTAGTATTCCGCTATTGGTTAGCGAACAAAAGCTTGAGCAGGCTAATGGGGTCGTCAATGGGGTCCAGGCATTAGCGGGGGTGACAGCACCTGTGCTAGGGGGGATACTATATGGAATGCTCGGCCTCAAACTTCTCGTCATAGTAAGTGGCTTATTATTTTTCTTTACGGCTATTATAGAAATGTTTATGACAATCCCATTTGTAAAACGTAGCTATGATGGTCATTTGATGCCGACCTTAATCAAAGACATGAAAGAAGGTTTTACTTATGTGGTGAAGCAAACTTTTATTTTAAAATGTACGCTACTTGCTGCTTTATTGAATTTACTATTGACTCCACTTTTTATCGTTGGTGTGCCTATTATTCTTCGTGTCACGATGAACAGTAGTGATACATGGTATGGAATAGGAATGGGGATTATTGATTTTGCGACGATTTTAGGCGCGTTAACGATGGGGTACTTTGCAAAAAAGCTGCGTATTCACACACTCTATATTTGGGTATTGATGTCAGCCTTTTTGGTAATTCCCATGGCTATGTCTGTGCTCCCTCGCGCCCTTCAAATTGGCTATTATCCCTCGTATAGCTTATTTATTGGTTGTGCTCTTATCATTGCGATGATGATGACGATCATCTCCATTTACGTAATGACCCTTGTGCAAAAAGAAACACCAAATGAACAATTAGGGAAGGTTATGGCAATTATGATGGCAGTATCACAGTGTATGGCACCACTTGGGCAGATGGGGTATGGGTTGCTATTTGAGTTCTTTCAAGCCAACATCTATATACCAGTCTTTATAATCTCTGTATGTGTATTATTATTAGCTTTCGTAACGAAAAGAATATGGCAATTGGAGGTCAAATAAATTGCTAGAACAAAGAAAACCACCTTTTCATTGGTAGTTTTCTTTGTAAAGCGATACTTAGCTAAAATCTTCGGGTTCTTTGACGAGGCCTATGCCTGCTCGTAGGAGTATTGGTAGGAAGGGGTGGAAACAGTAGCGTTGGCATATGTTGTGTATTATCTCCTATATGAATAGTAATGGATTCTTCTTCTTGAGGTGAGACTACCTTTTCTTCCTCAAGTTGTGAGTGTTCTACCTCATTGAATAGTGGTGCTGAAGATTCACTATGATGGGTAGTACTTGTAGGATTTGTAGGATTTGTGGGAGCTGTTGATTCTTGATGTGTTCCAGGATGTTCTACTGCTGCATGAGGCTGCTGAACAGCATGGACGTCTTTCATAACGAGAATGGGTCGCATCATATCATGATCCTCATGCTCAAGGAAATGACAATGCCACATATAATTCCCGACATGATCTTTCCAATGCATAATAATTTTTGTTACCTTTCCAGCGTCAGCCTTCACCGTGTCTTTCCAACCTCGCTCATAGTCTCTTGGTTCTTCAGGCGGCCCTGTAAATTGTACGATGCCTTCATTTTGATAGATTTCTAAATCAAACGGCCTTCGTTCCAGAATTTTAAATTGAATGAGGTGCAGGTGAATAGGATGGATAAAGGGTGTAGCATTAATAAAGCTCCAGATTTCCACACTATCTAAAGAAGGTTTTTCCGTTGCTGGATCATGGTACATACGATCATTTAACAGCAACATAGGTCGACCAAACTCATCGGTAGTCGCCGTCAATGGTAGTTGTCTTTCAATATGTGCATGGTGTGGATGTAAATCCATAGAAACGGCAAGTCTTTCTGGAATCTCACTTGTATCTTCACATTTCAAAGGTAAAGTTACTCGAAACTGCATAATCACGTTTGTGTGTTCATCACTGAAATCGGTATCAGTATTAAGTAAGGTAATCTCCTGTCCAGCACAGCTTGAAAAATCGATAATGACATCCGTGCGTTCAGCTGACAGCAACTCGACAGATTGGATAAGTTGTGGTGCTGATAAGAAACCGCCATCTGTACCAATTTGAAACATTGGTTGATCATTGGAAAGACTGATGACATAGCCTCGTCGATTAGAGCCATTTAGTAAACGAAATCTATATTTACGTGGCTCAACATCTAAAAAAGGCCATAGTTTTCCGTTAACCACTATCGTATTGCCAACAAAGCCTGGTGTGATAGAGGGATGAACAGGCACGGGAAAGGGTGGTTCGTCAGGATAAAACAATGAGCCATCCTCATTAAACGTTTTATCTTGAATTAAAATCGGATATTCATAGTCTCCACAGGGTAAATTAGAGCGTTCCTCAAGGGCATCCCTCAGTAAATAAAAGCCTGCTAATCCTGCATATACATTTAAACGTGTTAAAGCCATGGCATGGTCATGATACCACATGGTAGTGCCAGGTTGATGATTCGTATATTCATGTATTTCCTTATTAAATTTTGGACCAGTATGCCGATAGTCTCTTGTGTACCATGCTTCAGGATGGCCATCACTCTGCCAATCCACATTGGCACCATGTAAGTGCGTAACTGTTCTTACTTCTTGTGAATCGTTTGCAGCATGAAGTGTAAAATCTACTGGTAAAAAGTGCTGTAAGGGCAGCTGGTTTTTGTATTTCACATAGATTGTTTTATCTTTAGAAGCTTCTATGGTTGGCCCTGGGTAAAGCCCATTGTAGCCCCAAATTAATGAGTTTGGAAAATGCTTATGAAAACGATGCTGGCCCTCCATCATGACCAATTCGTAATAATCATTCTTTTGTTGCCCTCTGCTGTATTTTGGTTTAGCAATCATTGGTTTTGGAAGTTCATCTACAAATTTTGGAATTGTTGCTGGATCAGAAGGGTTAATTTGCATACTCACAACATCACGTCCCTTTTCAATACTAAAAAAGCTAATTAACTCATCATATGGGTAAAAACAACAGGTAACGAGGACAAAAATGGAGAAAAATGTGTAAAGACATAAAAAATTACCTACATATTATGATGGGATAAGATGATTCACTTTCAAGCAAACAGATGTAAGATTTTAAAACAATCATCACAAAAGATTTTTGCGTTGTAGGTAATAGTTGGTATCATACGAAAAAGGCGGACGAAGTGAATACATATGTCTTATAATTGAGAAAGCACAAAGTAAACTGGATGATATGGGGTATGGAGAAGTGGTGAAACGGTGGAATTAACATTAGAAGAATTAAATAAAACGATAATGGAGATGCGCACAAAGGGGTATTTAACGAAAGCACTAAAGCTTGCTGATCAAGGTCTTTTAGTCGCATTAGAGAGCAATAACTATCCATATGTCATGGATTTGTACTATCAAAAAATATTAGTTCATCATTCTTTAGGTGACACATTAAGCATGGTTAATCTTATTCATGATTATGAGGCCATTTGTCAAAATTATGGTACGACAAAAGATTTAATGCATTATCATTTAGTAATGTCATTAATCTATGATTTAGTTGGCATCCGTGAAAAAACGGTGGAGATGACGAAAAAATCTATCGCCTATGCACAGGAGCTACAAGATCCTGTCATGCTTGTTCGCTGTCATAATAATCTGTGCTATTTAGAGGTAGAGAAGGGCTGTACAAAGGAAGCACTTCAAGCAGGGCTATTAGCTAGGGAATATAATAAATCTCTTGCTAGAACAATGCCTGATCTAGCAAAATTACATGATATTCGTATTAATAATAATTTAGCAGATGTATATATTTTAGAAGGGGATTTTAAAGAGGGGAAGGCATTGCTGGACAGTACGTTATCCTCTACTATTATTCATCATCATAAACGAGAAAAAGTAGCGGCATTGTTTGGCTACGGTTTTTTATTTGAAAAACAGCAAAAGCTTGAAGAAGCTGTATTTTATTATAAACAAGCCATCGATCTTGCCCGATCTTATGGAGATAAGCCAATTACAAAAAAAGTGATGCGCTTACTGTTAAATGTATTGTATCAATTGGATTGGCGAGATGAAATTTTTGATGTACAGCGTGAATATATTGATCTCTCGGAAAAAATGAGTGTTGCAAATTTATTACAACAAGTAATGAACTTGGAATTTAAGCGTCAAAAGGAAAAGCTTGAGAAAAAAGCACATTATGATCCATTAACAGGCGTTTTAAATCGACATTTTTTAGACTATGAGCTACAGGAATGGCTCAATGCAGCCGAAATAACGCAATCCTATGTATGTATTACGGTTTTGGATGTCGATTATTTTAAACTATTTAACGACACGCATGGTCATTTATTTGGAGATATGATTTTACAGCTTTTAGCTAACAGCTTGAAGGATTTTTTACAGGATGAAGATGTGGAAATTATTCGTTATGGCGGAGATGAATTCATCCTTTGTTTTAGGCATTCTCAGAAGGACTATATCAAAACATTGGTCCATAACACACATGCCTATTTGCTCTCACTAAAGCTCGAACAGGAACAGCAAAGTTATCCCTTAAGGGTCAGTATGGGTGCTTGTGTGAATAATCAGAAAAACTATCAATACAAGGAGCTATTTGAGCAAGCAGATAGCTGTTTATACCAAGCAAAGGCGAATGGCCGTGCGAGCTGTGTGCTATACGAATTATCATAATGACAGGTTCCTATTTACATAGTTAAATAGGAATTTTTCTTGTGATAGGACCATGTTTTTTATGCCCAAAACGAGGCTTCTATGAGGTGAAATGAAATTTACTGTAGTCATCATTTGAAAACGTTGTTCTAGCAACGTACAATATATGAAATTAAGAAACACGACAGCACAAAATTGTTGTATAATGTTGTGGTATGAGGAAAGAAAGCAGGTTGACAAAATGGAAAGCAAAATGAATGGTTACACAGTTGTAGACACACACATGCATCAGCTATGTGTTATGCCAAAACAGCTCGATGTGAAACATAAGGTGAATAGATGAAAAACTGGTTAATTTTCATTTCTGTCTTTATTGTTTCGTTGTCACTTGTCATTAGTATTTTAGTACTCTGGAAAGCCGAGGCTCCGTTCCGTTCAATTGAAGAGCAGGCTGAACAGTTGGCACTCGATGCCAAAGCCCTCGCAATTGTATCGGAGTCCTACACATATAATGGCAAACATTCGTATGTTACTGTGTTCGGGGTAGACGAATACGGTGATAAAAAAGCTGTCTTTGTTCCGACGAATCTAGACGAGGATTCCATTCAGGAAGTGATATTAGAAGATGGTATTACGGAAAAGCAAGCATTATCGGTTTTTAAAAATGAAGGAAATGTACAAAAAGTCCTCCACATGAAATTAGGCTATGAGGAGCCTGGCGCAGTTTGGGAAATTACATATCTGAACGACCACGACCAGCTCAACTATGTCTATATTCTGTTTAAGGATGGCGACTGGTGGAAGCGCATTACGAATTTATAAGAGGAGTAGATCCCGAATGAAAAATTTATTAGCAACACGTGTAAAAACTTTAACACCATCTTCAACATTAGCGATTACTGCAAAAGCAAAAGCATTGAAAGAGCAAGGTATTGATGTGATTGGTCTTGGAGCTGGTGAACCAGACTTTAATACACCTCAAAATATTTTAAATGCTGCCATTGACTCAATGGAAAAAGGGTATACAAAATATACACCCGCTGGCGGACTTCCAGTTCTGAAAAAAGCCATTATTGATAAGCTTCAACGCGACAATAACCTTACCTATCAGCCAAATGAAATCATTGTTGGTGTAGGGGCAAAGCATATTTTATACACGCTATTCCAAGTGATTTTAAATGAAGGCGACGAGGTTATTATTCCAATCCCTTATTGGGTGTCTTATCCAGAACAAGTGAAATTAGCTGGCGGCGTACCAGTTTATGTTGAAGGTACACGTGAACAAAGCTATAAAATTACAGCGGATCAACTGAGAGCAGCTGTGACAGACAAGACAAAAGCAGTGATTATCAATTCTCCTAGCAACCCATCAGGCATGATTTATTCTCGTGAAGAGCTAGCAGAACTTGCTGCTGTTGCAGAAGAAAAAGATATTTTAATCGTGTCAGATGAAATTTATGAGAAGCTTGTATACAATGGTATTGAGCATTTTTCAATTGCACAACTTTCTGATGCAGTGAAAGCACGTACAATCGTCGTTAATGGTGTAGCAAAATCTCACTCTATGACAGGCTGGCGTATTGGATATGCTGCAGGTGACACAGACATTATTAAAGCAATGACTGACCTTGCATCACACTCAACATCTAATGCGACAACAACAGCACAATATGCAACTGTGGAGGCGTATAATGGCTCTCAGGATGCGGTAGAGGAAATGCGTCAGGCATTTGAATCTCGTCTTGAAAAAATTTACCCACAGTTAAGTGCTATTCCTGGCTTCCATGTATTAAAGCCACAGGGTGCATTCTACCTATTACCAGACGTAGCAGAAGCTATGGCTCACACTGGCTATGATTCAGTAGATGCATTTGCTGCGGATATTTTAACAGAAGCAAACGTAGCAGTGATTCCAGGCTCTGGCTTCGGTACACCAACTACTATGCGATTATCTTATGCTACATCTTTAGACTTATTAGAAGAGGCAGTCCGTCGTATTGATACATTCGTAAAATCAAAATGGCAAGACTAATCCTTCTAGTCAACTTTGGAGGATTTCTATGAAAAAAATTATGATTAAAGATATGCCACAGCATATCGGTGAAACAGTCAAAATTGGCGCTTGGTTAGCCAATAAACGTTCAAGTGGAAAAATCGCGTTCCTACAGCTACGTGATGGCTCTGGCTTTGTACAGGGCGTTGTAGTGAAAGAAGAAGTAGGCGAAGAAATTTTTGCTACGGCAAAAGGGATGACGCAAGAAACTTCTATGTATGTGATTGGTGAGGTGAAAGCTGACGAACGTTCAAGCTTTGGCTGTGAGCTTGCTATAACTGGTATCGAGGTGCTACATGCAGCAACAGATTTCCCAATCACACCAAAAGAACATGGTCCAGAATTTTTAATGGATAACCGTCATTTATGGCTGCGCTCTCGTAAACAACATGCCATTATGAAAATTCGTAATGAAATTATTCGCGCTACATACGAATTTTTCAACAACAACGGTTTTACAAAAATGGACCCACCAATTTTAACAGGTTCTGCGCCTGAAGGTACTTCAGAGCTGTTCCATACAAAATATTTCGATGAAGATGCTTATCTATCTCAATCTGGTCAGCTTTACATGGAAGCTGCTGCGATGGCTTTAGGAAAAGTATTCTCATTCGGTCCAACTTTCCGTGCTGAAAAATCTAAGACTCGTCGTCATTTAATCGAGTTTTGGATGATTGAGCCTGAAATGGCATTCGTAGAATTTGAAGAAAATTTAGAAGTACAAGAGCAATATGTAGCGCACATCGTACAATCTGTACTTGCAAACTGCAAATTAGATCTTGAGCGACTTGGCCGTGATACATCAACACTTGAAAACATAAAAGCGCCATTCCCTCGAATTTCTTATGATGATGCGATTAAGCTTTTACACGAACAAGGCTTTGACGATATTGAGTGGGGCGATGATTTTGGTGCGCCTCATGAAACAGCGATTGCGAATTCATTTGACAAACCAGTATTTATTACTTGTTACCCAGTAGGCATTAAACCGTTCTATATGCAACCACACCCAGATCGTGATGATGTTGTATTATGTGCAGATTTAATTGCACCAGAGGGTTACGGAGAAATTATTGGTGGTTCAGAGCGAATCCATGACTACGATTTATTAAAATCACGTCTGGAAGAGCATAACCTATCATTAGATGCCTATGCTTGGTATTTAGAGCTTCGCAAACATGGCTCTGTCCCACATTCAGGTTTTGGTCTAGGGTTAGAGCGAACTGTAGCATGGATTTCAGGCACAGAGCATATCCGTGAAACAATTCCATTCCCACGTTTACTAAACCGCTTATATCCATAAGCTAATCAATTTAAAAGTCGCGTAGTGAACTATCTACGCGGCTTTTCTACTTACTTAAAGAAGGAGTCTGGAGAATAATGAACGTAAATAATCATCGACTCCGTACATGGACTGAGCAGAGAATGATTCCCATTCCACAGCTTTTTTTTCAGTTTTATAAGGAGTTAAACATGGAGGATGAAGAGGCACTGATTGTCATGCACTTATTGGCCTTTCATATGGAGGAGAATGACTTCCCAACACCTAATGATCTAAAAAATCGTCTCACAATGTCTGATAATGACATCACATCCCGTTTACAGCGATTAATGCAGAAGGGTTTTCTTGAAATTACACGAGATGTCGACGCGGGTGGTAAGCTATATGAAAAGTATTCCGTATACCCGCTATGGGAGCGCATTTTACAGATGATTGATATGAAAGAGCAGCAACAAACGGCAGTGACACTTCAGCAAGAAGAAGGGGAGATATTCCGTCTTTTTGAAGAGGAAATGGGGCGTCTTTTATCTCCTTTAGAACTTGAAAAAATTGGATGCTGGCTTGATGAGGACAAGCATAGTCCCGCACTCATCAAAGAGGCGCTAAAGGAGGCTGTCTTTGCTGGGAAATTGAGTATTCGCTATATTGATCGCATTTTATTAGAATGGAAAAAGAAAAATATTACGACACCTCAAGCCGCACAAAAGCAAAGTGAACAGTTCCGTGAGAAACAGACATTTAACAGAGCACCAGCTCGAACAGTTCAACAAGAAACGCAATCAACGGGTAGAGTTCCTTTTTATAATTGGTTGGAAGAAAGAGAATAGGGGGCATCCAGTTTGTTAACGAAAAAACAGTGGGAGCATTGTCTAGAAGAAATGGATCGAATGTTTCCCGACGCACATTGTGAGCTCGTCCATGACAATGCTTTTGAGCTAACGATTGCCACATTATTATCTGCACAATGTACAGATGTACTAGTCAATAAAGTAACGAAAACCTTATTTCAAAAATATAAAACACCAGAAGATTATTTAGCTGTTTCCATAGAGGAATTGCAACAGGATATTCGCTCTATTGGCCTTTATCGCAATAAGGCGAAGAACATTCAGGCTCTATGTCAACGTTTACTAGATGAGTACGGTGGCGAAATCCCTGCAACACGTGAAGCATTGGTGACATTACCAGGCGTAGGTCGAAAAACGGCCAATGTTGTGCTTTCAGTAGCCTTCGATATTCCAGCACTTGCAGTGGATACCCATGTGGAGCGAGTATCCAAACGCCTAGGGCTCTGTCGATGGAAAGATTCGGTGCTTGAAGTGGAAGAAACGATTATGAAGAAAACGCCAATGGACAAATGGTCAAAAACGCATCACCAATTAATTTTCTTTGGACGTTATCATTGTAAGGCACAAAATCCTGGATGTGGTACTTGCCCTTTACTCGACGATTGTCGTGAAGGGCAAAAGCGTTTAAAGAAAGGCATGGTGAAGGAAGCATGAATAGTGAAGCCATTGCAAAAGAAAAAGTAGATGCATGGTTTGCCCAATGGACTTCACTACAAGCCGCTATCCATACAGCACATGATGCAAGAAATGGACTGGCAAAAGGGCTAATGGAAGATGCCATCGAGCTATTTGAACAACTTGTGCAAGCTGCAGGCGATGAAGTGCTACCGATTAATGGGGTTGAGCGATTAGCCTTTATTAAAGCTAAGCCAGGTCAATATGCATGCTATCGTCAACTAGATGAGCTATTTAAAGAAACGAAAAAGCGCACAGCACGACTGCGGATTCAAGCTAGTAAAAGTTAGAGTGGATGGATAGAGTATAAAAAGTGGATAGGACATGTAAAGTGAAGGATAGAACGCGAAAAGTGGCGAATAGACCTTGTAGAGTGAAGGATAGACCGTCAAAACTGACGGATAGCCTCCTCAAAGCCCTTCATCAATAAAAAAACCGAGAAGCAGTGAATGAACTGCTTCTCGGTTTTTTTCTTTATTCTGAGCTTTGGTCTTCTTCATTTGGGTTGGTAGGCTCGGTAGGAGGTGTTGGCTGCTGATTTCCATCATTATTGCCATTGTTTCCACCATTGCCGTTATTTCCATGCCCATTGCCATTTCCATGCCCGTTATTACCATTATTATTGTTGTTATTACCGTTGTCGCCATTACCATTATTGTTATTACCTTGATCATTATCCTCTTGACCAGGATCAATCGGTAAATCAATATCTGGTTCATCTGGATCTTCTGTTTCCAAATCTTCCTCAGGGGTACTTGTGATCTGGAAGGTAGTTGTCCCAGGCTCACTGCGTGTGCCATCTACAATGGCTACGACAGAGATTGTATAGTTACCATCTTCAAGTGTGTTAGCAACAGTTAGGCCTTTCGTGTCTGCTGTGCCAAGGACAACCGTTTCTCCACCTTCACGTGTGGCAGAAACTTCAAATGAAGTTGGTAATGGTTCATCGGTTTCTGGATTTAGGATGGCATCATGTTCCCAAGAAATATTGATCGACTGTGCTCCTAAATCTAAGTTTGCTGAAACATTATAAGGTGTAGATAGCTCTGGCGCCTCATAGACCTCAGAAACCTCTGTTGGTTCAGTCCCGCGAACGAATAACTCTGTTTGACGTAGTTCGCTAGGTGTATAGTCACTTGCCAATCTTAAAGGTTTAGAGCCTACTTCCACCGTTGCTTCTACAACAGTACTTGGCTTTTTAAAGCTAGCTGTCTCAACATTCGCTGAAATTTCTTGCATAATCGTCTTAAATAAGTTTTGTGGTAATCGACGTTCTTCCCACGTTGTAATTGGATCAAAGTGTTTTTCATAGCCACTCCATATAGCGATGGAATAGTTAGTTGTGTAACCAGCAAACCATGAATCTGGCACACTTGTATTCGGTAAATTATATTTGTTAAAGTCTTCTGCTGAATAGTTAGTTGTACCTGTTTTACCTGCGATATCCAAGCCAGGCACATTGGCTGCAGTTCCTGAGGCATCAGGCTTATTGCCGACTACATCACGTAGCATGTCTGTTACCATGTAAGCCGTATAATCATTCATAGCCACTTTAGACTCAGGTGTATAGTTTTTAGACGTTTTACCATCTCGATAGACAATTTTTGTAATCGAATGTGGATCTGTATAGACCCCGTTATTACCGAAAGCAGCATAGGAAGCTGCCATTTGAATAGGAGAGATAGTAATAGCACCACCGCCAATTGCATCGGACTCATAGAGGTTTTCTGTTTCAATTCCTAAACGTCCAACAAATTCCTTGGCTTTTTCTGTGCCAACCTCCTGTAATGCTTTGACAGCTGGAACGTTCCGTGAAGCATATAATGCTTTACGTGCAGTCATGGCACCCATATATCTGCCATCCCAGTTTGTGATTGTTTGCTTTGTACCTGTATAGTTCATTGGTTCGTCGACAAGTGTTTGACCTGTAGACCATTTTAAATATTCAATTGCTGGCCCATAGTCGACTAATGGTTTCATTGTGGAACCTGGTTGATTATTTGTTAAGTCCTCGGCATAATTCCAGCCACGTTCTGCACCATATTTACGACCGCCACCAACGGCTTGAATGGCACCTGTTTTTGTATCAACGACCGCCACACCTGACTGAATATCTTCAGTTGGGAAATTACTATCATCATTCATCACATTTTCTACAACTTGTTGAGCATTTGGATCAAGCGTCGTATAGACTTTGATTCCTTCTGCCATTGCCGAACCGTCACCATTATTTTCTAATTCATTAATAACAATATCCAGGAAGGCATCATATTTGGAACCTGCAAATGATTGGCGTGTTGCATCATCCGCTAAACCTGATTGAACTTCTGCTTTTTTGGCTTCTTCCATTTCGGCTTTAGAAATTTTTCCGTGTTGATACATTAATCCTAAAACGGTATTACGTCGTTTTTTTGCAAGCTCAGGGTTTTTTAATGGATTATACGCATTTGGTCGTTGCACTAGCCCTGCTAATAGTGCTTCTTCATCTAAAGTTAAATCTTTTAATTCTTTACCATAGAAGTATTGTGAGGCTGTACCGAAGCCATAGATACGACCTGACATAAGCATTTTGTTGAAGTACATTTCAAAAATTTCTTCTTTCGTATACTTACGCTCTAATTGGAAGGCAAGCCATGCTTCCTGTGCTTTACGCTTTAATTTCTTCTCGTTTTGTAAAAATGAGTTTTTGACTACTTGCTGTGTTAAAGTTGATGCACCTTGCGCACCAAAGCCATCACGGAAGTTTGCAAGGATTGCACCGCCTAGACGATAAAAATCCATACCATGATGCTCAAAAAAGCGTACATCTTCTGTAGCCAGAATAGCATTGATCATATCTTCAGGTATATCTTCATATTTTATATATTTACGGTTTTCAGCACCGATTGTTGCAAATAATTCACCGTTTTTATCGTAGAACTCTGAAGAAACAGGATCTTTCAGTAATTCTTCATCGAGCTCAGGAGCCGTGCTTGCATAGAAGGCAAATAATGCACCTCCTCCAATTAAGCCTGCTACACCGATGGCTAAGACAGTTAAGAAAATGCGTTTAAACCATGTCTTAGCGGATGAGGCTGGTTTCGTTTTTTTCTTTTTATTTTTTTCAGCGAGAGCTTTTTGATGCTCTCCACGTGTTCGACGACGTTCAGTCATTCTTATTTCTCCTCACTTTCAGACCCGTAGCATTTTGCATCAATCAATTGTTGGATGATAGGTAAATAATCGATACGCGGATAATAGCTCGTGGGAATTTCATATGCCTCTTCTTCGATGATCGAAAAGGGTATCGATTTACGATTGCCATTTTCCATTGCTTGCCAGGCCTTTTGTAAAACTTTGTATGGCACAATAAAATATCGCTCAAAAGCAGAAAAACGAACGATAATAAAAGCCACACCATTTTGTTCCGTCACTTGCTGCATATGTGTCATTTGATGCTCATGAATATTTTTTAAGGGGAAACTTGTTTTGGAAGCCGTTTCCTTTGCATCAAAATCTATATAATGCCCATTCCAAACACCATTGTAGTCGGTTGTAGAGGGTGTTCGAAAATAAGCTTCACGAATGACAGCAGCACTTCGTGAAGGGTACTCTACTTTGACGATTTGCACAGGAACAGGTTTCTTATGAATGATAGCAAGTCGCCTTTTTATATAATAGTCGTTTGCTTCATTAATTTCATCTTCTAGCGTCTTCCCGCGATTACTAAAAGATAAATCTTTGCTTTTGCTCTTTTTTTCTGTTTTCTGTACAGAAGCATTTGGGGTATACAATTTCCCGTTTGGATAACGAATTGTCATTAAACTCACCCTTTACCTTACTGCTTTTCTATCCACTAGTTTACCATGTTTTAATAGCTGTTCTCTACCTCCATCATTCATGAAATTGTTACTAGAATAGTAGAAAACAAATGGTACGTATGAATAATTTGCGTCGAAAAATCGCCAGCTTTATTATTACTAGAATCGTCAAAATAACTGATAAATTTAAATAGGTCATTGGGATGAAAATATACTCACACAGCAACCTTTCATTCATGACGATTTTTTTGGTCAGAGGTTCACTATTAAAATTTTATCGAAAATCTTCTTCTTTCAGCTAACTTACGCTTATTTTGTCACGCCTGAAGGTAATTCTATACATACGAGGAATACTAAAGTAAAGCAAAGGAGGCGTTATTTTGAACAAGTTAGAACAATTAGTTGCGCAGTTAGATCTGGTCAATCAATTACTTTTCACGAGAGTGTCATTGGAAAACAATGCTCATAGTTTGCATTTTTTTATGCAACTTAAAGCGGTTAGCCAGAAAGTAAGCTTAGCAGAAAAGAACTGGCAAGTAAAGAATGCTTGTTCGCCTATTAGTAGTGAAAAATCATAGACTTTGGTACACTTATCTTATAAGCAATTGAACTAACGCAATAGCATGAAAATTGATACATTATTTTCCATAAAGGTGTGGTAAATAGGTGTCATAAACAGTGATATTTCCATAGCTGACGAGCTGAACAAAACATACTCAGCATGTATATGCCGTCACTACGAAATATATTTGCTATGTATAATTGTTGAGAGATGAGGTGCAAAATTGTTAGTTATCCAGCAAACATCCAAATTAATAGATGAATGTGATCAGTGCGTTTCACGTTTTTGGCAAATGCGTGAGGAAGATCGAACACCTGATTTTTTTCAAGAGGTAAAGCCACATGCAGATGAAATTCATCAACTTTTAAAGGTATGGCAGCAAGAAGCCAATAAATGGATTCAAAAAAATCGACCAAAATACATGCATACGCAACAAATTGCTTCAGTCGTTGAATCGATGGAGCAATTTGTTGTGCAATCTTTTTATAAAGAAACAAGTAAAAAACGTTTTTTAGATGCCATACATTCTACTTCCTATACTTTGAAAATATTTGAACGATTAGTTAAGGAGGGAGAAAAGGATGCTATCGAAGAAACGAACGATTAGCGAGCTTTTACATGAGTGGAGATATGATGAAGAACTTAAAGAGCGTATCCTGCACTGGCAAACATTAGAAGGGCGTCCAGCGAACTATGCACCATTTCCTAGGAATTTACATCCTTCTTTAGTGAAAGCCTTACAGACAAGAGGGATTGATCAGCTTTATACACATCAGCGAGAGGCATTTGATTTGGCACAGAGTGGTACATCTTTTACAGCGGTTACGCCAACTGCTTCAGGTAAATCCTATTGCTATCATCTGCCAGTGCTACAAAAAATAATGGAGGATAAAAATGCACGTGCCATTTATTTATTTCCAACAAAGGCACTGGCACAGGACCAGAAAAATGATTTGAATGAGCTCATTGAGCAAAGCGGTGAGGAGATTTTAAGCTATACCTATGATGGAGATACGGCTCCAGGCATTCGCCAAAAGGTTCGTAAGGCAGGGCATATCGTGATGACGAATCCTGATATGCTTCATTCGGGGATTTTGCCGCATCATACAAAATGGGTTTCACTTTTTGAGAATCTACAATATATTGTGATTGATGAATTGCATACATACAAAGGTGTGTTTGGTTCCCATGTGGCGCATGTTATTCGGAGATTAAAAAGAATTTGTGAATTTTATGGGAGTAAACCAGTGTTTATTTGTACATCGGCTACCATAAAAAATCCTAAAGAGCTTGCTGAGCTGCTAACGAATGAATCACACATGCTCATTGCTGATTCGGGTGCTCCAGTTGGTAAGAAAACCTTTCTTTTTTACAATCCGCCGATTATTCATAAAACATTTGGCGTGCGTAGAAGTGCTGTATTAGAGGTAAGTGATTTAGCTAAGAGGTTGTACACGGCTGGCATTCAATCCATTATTTTTGCCAAAAGTAGGGTACGAGTAGAAATGATTGTAACCTATTTAAAGGAACTTACACGTAATAAGCTGCTCGATGAATCTGTACGTGGCTATCGAGGTGGGTATCTGCCATCTGAACGACGTGTCATCGAAAAAGGCTTACGTGATGGAACAATCCAAACAGTTGTTAGCACCAATGCATTAGAATTAGGTGTCGATATCGGTCAATTACAAGCATGTATTATGACAGGTTACCCAGGAAATATTGCGAGTGCTTGGCAGCAAGCAGGACGTGCAGGGAGACGTCAGGATGAGGCATTGATTATTTATGTTGCGCAATCTTCCGCATTGGACCAGTATGTAGTCAATCATCCACTATTTTTACTAGGCAGTACACCAGAGGAAGCACGTATTTATCCAGAAAATATGCTGATTTTAATGGATCATTTGAAATGTGCTGCCTTCGAGCTACCTTTTTCAACAGGCGATACGTATGGAGAATATGACATACAAGAATTGCTGGAGTATTTAGCAGAAGAAGGGGTAGTTTTTAAGACGAGTGATAAATGGCATTGGATGAGTGATCGTTTCCCGGCGCATGATATTAGCTTACGTTCAGCGTCACAAGAAAATGTAGTCATTATTGATCTTACCATTCCTGCACAGACTAAGGTTATTGGTGAAATGGATCGTCATAGTGCCATGACACTCTTGCATGAAGAAGCCATTTACTTGCACCAAGGCATTCAGTTCCAAGTAGAGAAGCTTGACTGGGAAGAAAAGAAAGCCTATGTACGTGAAGTAGATGTTGATTACTATACAGATGCCAATCTAGCAGTTGAAATGAAAGTTTTAGAGGAAGATCGTAACCGTTCATATGCAGGTGGTACAATCTGCTTTGGCGATGTTGGCTTAGTTGCACAAGCAACGATTTTCAAGAAAATACGCTTCGGCACACATGACAATATTGGCTCAGGACCTATACATTTACCACCAGATGAAATGCATACCAGTGCTTCGTGGCTATCGTTTACAGCACCAGATAAATGGACAGAGGAAGAGCTAACAGATGCTATGACTGGGGTAGCCTACGCGATGAATGCCTTCATTCCTTTGTTTATTCAATGTGATAGTAGCGATGTAGCCGTTGTACCACAGGTGAAGGCCACACATAATGAGCGGCCAACGTTTTTTGTCTATGATAAGTATCCTGGTGGCATCGGCTTAAGTGAAAAGGTATATGAACTATGGGAAGAGCTAATCATGAAAACATATGAGCATGTTACAAATTGTGCATGTGAATCAGGCTGTCCTTCCTGTATTGGGGCACAAGAATCATTGCTCCAAACAAAAGGAAAGGTAGCTAAATTACTGCAACAATTAATGGCATAGTAAACAGAGGGTGAGGAACGCCAATATGTTCTTTCACCCTCTTGTTTGTATTCATGGTAAATCGATTTTCCTCGAAGAATATTTTGAATGAGGTTAACAATCATGTTACTCTTGCAAGAGAGATGTCTTATACAATAAGCAGAAAATGAGTGAAATTCATGTCTTACGAAAATAAAATATTACAAATGAAAAAAATGCTGGGAAAAAAACCGATGTCCGCCAAAAAAGTTGAAGAACCAGCGTTCCAAAAGCCTGCTAGGCCAAGCTATACAGAGCAATGGAAACAGGCGGGACTAACGGTTGTTGAAAATGATTTCGGCATCGTATTTAAGCGTCAAGTAAGCTATCCGTTTAGCTATCAGCATGGACATTATCAACTGCAATCATTCTTTGAAGCCCTGAAAAAATGGCAAGATGCTGAGTTTGATCATCCTTATGCGCTAGATATGGAAGAATCCGTCTTATTTTTTGACACGGAAACAACAGGTTTAAAGGGTGTTGGGACCCATATTTTTTTGCTTGGATTTTTAGAAGTAGCTGAAGAATCCTTTATCCTCACACAATATATTATGGCAGATCCTGCACATGAAGCAGCCTTCTTATTTGAATCCAAGCTTTGGCAAAAGTCAGCTACTGTGATTACCTATAATGGGAAAAGCTTTGATTGGCCACAGCTTGAAACACGATGGACATTGCATCAAAAAACCTTACCAAAATTACGCTCTCAGCGACAGATCGATTTGTTGCATAGTTCGAAGCGTTTATGGAAAAATGATATGGAGCGCTTAAAATTAAAATCTGTCGAGGAAGAAAAGCTTGGTTTTTCGCGTAAAGGGGATATTCCAGGCCATCTCGCACCTATTATTTATTTGGATGCAGTAAAAAGTGGCATTCCAGATGCTCTTATAAAGGTTTTGCATCATAATGAGTGGGATTTACTATCACTTATCACACTGTATAGTCATTCTACGTATTTATTGTTCGAGCAGGACCATGAAGAATCAGCAAAAACTTTCACCAACATTGGGAAATGGTATGGTGATTTAAGAGAAAGCACACAAAGTGTGAGGATTTTAGAAAAGGTGACATCAAAATTTGATGCGCTAGAAGCGGGCCATGCTCAATATTATTTAGCTTTACAGCACAAGAAGAATAAACGCTATAGTGAAGCTATTGACTCATTCGTGGCCTCCCTTCATTTTGTTGAAGCAAGAACAAAGTTACATGCCCTTGAGCAGCTAGCCATACTTTATGAGCACCAAATGAAGGATTATGAGCAGGCCCTTTATTATACGCAAGAAGGCATACGTCTCATTCGAAATAATGGGCAATGGAGAGCAGAACAAAAACAAAAATGGGAAATTTCTTGGGAAAAGAGACTACACAGATTAGGAAATAAGAAATAAATTCGTGGGTAAGCGCGTGAAACGACAAGTTTAGCCTTACAATTAGTATTTTCAGACGATATAATGTGATGAAGTATGCTATAATGTATTCGTGTATGTAGTGTGAGGAAGGGCGATGTGAATGGACATTAAATTAACGTCAAAAATGATCCTTGAAAAGGAATTTAAAAAGAACTTTAAAGGCTACAATGTAGAAGAAGTAGATTCTTTTCTTGATGAAATTATTCAAGACTATGAAACGTTTGAAAAAGTGGTGGCCCAACTACGTGAAGAAAATAGACAGTTAAAAGAAGAAATTGAAAGCACACCTAAGAGACAACCGGTTGCTTCAGCGGCAGCTGGTACAACGAATTTTGATATTTTAAAACGTCTTTCTAATTTAGAAAAACATGTATTTGGTAGCAAGCTGTACGAATAAATTTAGTCAATTATATTGTATTTAACATAAAACTCTAGTATAATCTTTCGTATCATCACGAAATTCTGGTAATCGCTGCGGCGCTAGACGTCGTAGAGGAAAGTCCATGCTCGCACGGTTCTGAGATGACCGTAGTGTTCGTGCTTACTGAAAAAATAAGGTAAGGCAGCTATTAAGGCTGACGGCGGAAGGAAAACCTAAGTCCTCTGGATATGGTTGACACTTCCTGAAAGTGCCACAGTGACGAAGCTTGCTTGGAAACTTGCAAGGTGGAACGAGGTAAACCCCACGAGTGAGAAACCCAAATTATGGTAGGGGCACTCTCTAGAAGGAATTGAACGGATAGAGGGACAGAGTTTGCTCTGTAGATAGATGATTACCACCTGATCGTACGAGGCGCAAGCTGTTTGAGTACTCGGGAACAAAACATGGCTTATGGAATTTTTTGATGCTTATCTACGAAATAACAAGCGCTCTCCAATTCGGTGGAGAGCTTTTATTTTGAATTCATGAGGAAAAAGTAACCTTGTTAATCAAGTCTTGGTATGCGCTATACGTTTGAGAAGTATCGCTACCGCTTCTAAGTCACAACATCTGAAAACGGTTATCGCATCAATGTGATGTATTGATCTTGACTGCTCACATACTTGTATTGTAAGCAAACGCCAGGTATAACAACTACCTCTATAAATGGTTTATCAGTTTTAGGTGTATGGTTACCTGTTTATCAAGAGAATGCCTTCGGCGATTGTCATAGATTTACTTGAGGCGCTTTTCGAGCAAATTCGAAAAATCTGGACGCATTCATTGCACGAAAGAGAAGCGTCAGTGACAATTACACCGAGCGTAATAGATTACATAGTGGTTGGCCTGACGTAAATGCCCTTCTGAGAGGGAGTATAGAGAGATAGGATGGAGCGGAAACATGAACGGAGTAAACAATTGGGAAAGTACGGATAAACTGAAACTGATATCTAAATATCCGACTACCTTAATACTTAAAATCTTCGAAAATGTATCTGAAGGTATCATGATTACTGATAAATACAAAAAAATAGTAATGGTTAATCCTGCCTTTGAATTTGTGACAGGCTATACATGTGATGATGTGGTTGGAAAAACGCCAGCCGTTTTACAATCTGGTGTACATGAATTGCCGTTCTATTTAGAGATGTGGGAGCAGATACGACAAGAAGGCATTTGGCAAGGTGAGATATGGAATCGTCGTAAAACTGGAGACGTATATCCTGAATGGTTAACAATTGTTTGTGTAACCAACGATGAGGGTGAGGTTACAAATTACTGTGGTATTTTCACAGATTTGTCTGAAAGAAAAATAGTAGAAAATGAATTAGAAAAGCGTTTGCTCACGGATTCATTAACAGATGTATCCAATCGTTTTGCCTATATCGAAAGAATGGATAATCTCTTGGAATCGACTTCTGCTATTTCTCATTCAGTGCAGCATGCGATCTATTTCTTAGATTTGGATCGATTTAAGCAAATTAATGATACATTAGGCCATGCTGTTGGAGATTCAATTTTAATAGAAGTAGCAAATCGACTAAAAAAATTACTGAAAAATAAAGATATTATTGCAAGATATGGCGGAGATGAATTCGTCATTACATTAACCAATGTGAAAAATGTGAAAGAGGCTGCAAAATTTGCTGAACAAATTATTAGTAGTATTGAACAGCCAATGATGATAAATGATCAGGAAGTTTTTATTTCTACAAGTATTGGTATTAGCGTTTATCCAGTTGATAGTAAAAACACAGAAGAACTGATCAATTGTGCAGATAGAGCGATGACTTATTCAAAAAAGAATGAATTAAACGGCTATTCCTTCTATTTTGATGAACTGCAAACCGACGCACAACGAGTGCTATTGCTAGATTCTGAGTTAAGAAGAGCAATAGAAAACCGTGAATTTGAGCTACATTTTCAGCCAAAGATTTCTATGGAAAATGAGCAGATTCAAGGTTTAGAAGCACTAGTCCGCTGGAATAGCGAGAGGCTAGGCTTTGTTTCGCCTGCTGAGTTTATCACTTATGCGGAGGATACAGGTCTAATCATTCCATTAAGTGAGCTTATTATCGAAAAAGCATGTGAGGCAGTCATTCAAATGCAACAATATGGTTGGAAAACACCTGTCGCCATTAATATCTCGAGCATTCACTTTAAACAGCAGAATTTTTTGGAGTCGATACAAACAATATTAGAGCGCTATAATATGCCAGCTAACAATTTTGAAATAGAAGTGACAGAGCGAACGGTGATGAACAGTGCCAATGAGACAGTTAGTAAATTGGTTCGTTTAAAACAATTAGGCTTTAAAATCTCAATCGATGATTTTGGGACTGGCTATTCATCCTTAAGCTATTTGGTTCGCTTCCCATTAGATTGTTTAAAAATTGATCGTAGCTTTATCCAGCATATTGGATCACTCGATGAAAAACAGGCAGTTGTAGATGCGATTATTCAAATGTCCCATCGCTTAAAAATGAAAGTTGTTGCTGAAGGTGTAGAACAAGCACAACAAGTGGATATACTACGTAAAATGAACTGTGATATTATCCAAGGCTATTATTACAGCAAACCACTCCCGTTAAACGAATTGATGGAGTTTATGGAGTATTGGGAAATTGAGCATCAAGGAAGGAAATAATCTATGGCAAACTATCAATTAGTAGCTACGTCAGCAATGGGCTTAGAAGCTATTGTGGCACAAGAAGTAAAAGCACTTGGCTATGAAACAACCGTTGACAATGGCAAAGTATATTTTGAAGGCGATGAAACGGCGATTGCGCGTACCAATCTATGGCTACGTGTAGCGGATCGTGTAAAGATTGTTGTTGGGCAATTCCCAGCAAAATCGTTCGAACAATTATTTGAAAGTGTAAAGGCACTCCCTTGGGAGAAGTATTTACCAGTGGACGCTGCTTTTCCTGTTTCAGGAAAGTCCGTAAAATCGAAATTATTTAGTGTACCTGATTGTCAAGCCATTACCAAAAAAGCAATCGTTGAGCGAATGAAACAGTATTATAAGCGACTTGGCTTTTTAGATGAATCTGGAGCGACTTACAAAATTGAGGTTTCAATTTTAAAAGATGTGGCGACACTAACGATTGATACATCTGGTGCTGGCCTACATAAGCGTGGCTATCGTCAGGCTCAAGGTGAGGCACCATTAAAAGAAACATTAGCAGCTGCACTTGTACAAATTTCAAAATGGAATCCAAATCGCCCGTTTGTTGACCCATTCTGTGGCTCTGGTACTATTGCATTGGAAGCGGCGATGTTTGGACAAAATATAGCTCCAGGCTATAACCGAGAATTTATTTCTGAGGAATGGCCATGGATGAAAGCTGCAATCTGGGATACGGTTCGTGATGAAGCAGATAGTTTAGCGAACTATGATCAGCCTTTAGAAATTATTGGTTCCGATATTGATCACCGTATGGTCAGCATTGCGCAAGAAAACGCAATGGAAGCAGGCTTTGGAGAGTTAATCACGTTTAAGCAAATGCAAGCACGTGATTTTACAACACAGTTAACGGATGGTGTCATGATTGGGAACCCGCCGTACGGAGAGCGTATTGGTGATGTGGAAGTCGTGGAACAGGTGATTCGCGATGTTGGGAAGGTCATGAAAAACTATCCAACTTGGTCTGTATATATGCTATCCTCCATGAAGAATTTTGAAGAATTATATGGACGCCAAGCGACGAAAAAACGTAAATTATTTAATGGTTTTATTGAAACAAATTATTATCAGTTCTGGGGTCAAAAGTCTAAAAGAGATTAACGAATAGTAACGGAAGATAAGATTTTTTCTTATCTTCCGTTTCGTCGCGTATAATAGCACCAGATAGTTAGAGGGGGAACATTAATTGCGTAAATCTTTACCATTTGCATTATCAAAGGACCGTTCATTTTTCGATTCATTAGGTGACTGGATGGGCGATGTTCTTTATGATGAATTACCAGAAAAGGGCTTTGAATGCCGTGATGAGCAAATCTTTATGGCTTATCAAATAGAACAAGCACTAAAAGAAAAAAATGTTCTCTTTGCAGAGGCAGGAGTGGGAACTGGCAAAACGATCGCTTATTTGCTTCCAGCTATTTCCTACGCACGTTACACAGGGAAACCTGCGTTGATTGCTTGTGCAGATGAAACATTAATCGACCAACTTGTAAAAGAGGGGGGCGATATTTATAAACTCCAAAAAACGTTAGGACTTGATATTGATGTTCGACTAGCAAAATCGAGAGATCAGTATTTATGCTTAAAACGCTTTGAGGAAGCAGAGAAAGTGGAGTCGGATGAATGGATTGATGATATTTCCTTTTCTATCCCTGATGGTGTTTATGCACAAGGTTCGATGATTGCTGTTCATCCATATGGGGAACGCAGTGATTATCCAACAGTCAGTGATGAGGATTGGCAAAAGGTTAATTACAATTCGATTATGCAATGTTCGGTTTGTGACCTTCGTAATCGCTGTGGGCAAACATTGCATCGCTCTCATTATCGAAAATCAACCGATCTTGTTATTTGTTCACAAGATTTTCTAATGGAGCATTTAGCTACAAAGGAATCTCGTGAGCGTGAAGGTCAGTTAGCATTACTGCCTGAGGTATCAATGATGGTGCTGGATGAAGGACATTTATTGGAGTATGCTGCGCAAAAAGCGATGACCTATAAAGTACAGGCGACGACTATCGTGCAATTACTGGAGCGCTTGATGGTAGATGGTGTACGCGAGCGCACACTGTATGCAATGGAGAAATTACAGGATGATCATGAACTATTTTTTGATCAGCTTCGTGATGATATCGTTGCTTCTAATGAAGATCGCAAACGCATAAACAAATCAAAAACATTGCTTGCTTATGGGAAGCAATTAATAGATGATGTAGAAACATTGATGGAAGAATTCGTTTTTGAATCAGAAATGTACATGATTCCTGAATATGAGCTAAATATGGCGGAAGAATATTTAGAACAATATGAGGCTTCGTTGCGTATTTTCATCGCACAGGGAGATGCAGTAGATTGGTTAGAGGAAACAGATGGTGAAGAAACGCTCGTCATTATGCCTCGTTTAATCACAGAAGTTTTAGCAGAAAAATTATTCTCTAAAAAGCTTCCAATCGTCTTTTCTTCTGCCACTCTATCGGTCAATAAAGACTTTTCTTATATTGCCTATAGTTTAGGAATTCGAGATTACCAATCATTTTCTGTACCATCCCCATTCGACTATGAAGAAGTTATGAAAATCTATTTACATGAGCTTACACAACGAGACAAAACAGCGCGTGTTCAGCAGTTGCTGCGTGATGGCGAGCAAACGTTGATTTTGTTTAAATCGAAGCAAGCCATGCTAAACTTCAAGGCAGAATTACCACTAATGGAACGTATGTATGTAGCATTTGAGGGAGATCGAGAGCTATCAGCCATTGTTCGAGACTTTCAGCAAGGAACAGTTAAAACATTATGTTCATATCATTTATGGGAGGGGTTAGATTTGCCTGAGGAAGCATTAACACGTGTGATTATTTATGATTTACCATTTCCTCCACAGGACCCATTATTTGATGCGAAACGTACATTTGCCGAAAACCCATTTGAGGAAGTGGAATTACCTTTCATGCAATTACGCTTGCAGCAAGGGATGGGGCGCTTAATTCGTACATCGAATGACCATGGTGATATTCACATTTTATTAAATGAAGATGAACAAAAGCAGCGCGCAGCCTTTGAAAATATAGTAGCAGTTGTACCAGAAATAAAATAGAAAGAAGCGAGTTTACCCAAACGGTAAGCTCGTTTTTTGTTATATCGAAATAACATTATGCGTGTAGTTAAATTATGGATCTTTAAAAAACTGTTGAATATTTCTCTTTTAAGCTATATAGTTCTTTGTAATGCAACGAAATCTTGTGAAAGAATATATTTTTTATATTGAAAATAATTTCACAAAAGGTTTATAATAATGACAAAGATTTTTAAGAATAGTCAAATTGCTTGCTGACTATTCCTTGATAGGGGGCTTAAACCTGTCGAACATTCAATCATTGTGTAGAAAATATACAAATCTATCGGCAACGGATATTGACAAGTTAATAGAAATAGAGGCTACGCTAACGTATTATGCTGAGTTGACTGATTGTTACATGTTCATAGATTGCCTGTTGGAGAATTTACCGCATGCAATTGTTGTGGCAGAGGCATTCCCGAAGAAAGAGATTGGTTTATACGAAAAATCAGTTATCGGAAAATTCGTATTTGAAAGTTTTGAACCAGCCGTATTTGCTGCGTTTAAACATAAAGAAAAATCATCCATTTCCAGAGCAATTACGCAGGAAGGCATAACGGTGGAGCAAAATGTCATTCCCATTTTTAATGAGCAGCAGCAAGTAATTGCTGTGTTGATTCAGGAAAAAATGGTGAAGATGCAAACGACACCGAAGGATGATTTTCAAAATATGCCGTTTGCATTAATTGAGCATATTGTCGAACCTAATTCTCAACCAATTCCAGTTGTTTCTGATTTACTCGTAGAGTCGATTATTCTCACAAATCACGAAAATAAAGTGATTTATAGTAATCCAGCAGGCTATCATTTTATTTCGGAGCTATCTGGATTAGAAAATTTTGACAATATAGCGTTGGATAAAATCTTACCTTTTTTACAGGAGGTCTATGATAAAGGCGACGATGTCTTTTTCCTAGAAATTACGATTGATCGTAAGTCCTTTATTGTGAAGAAGATTCCTATTCGCAGTCATAACGAGAAAGTCACGCTACTCATTATTCATGATCTAACAGAGCTTAAGCTGAAAGAAAATGAGCTAATGATGAAAACATTTGCGATACGAGAAATTCACCATCGCGTGAAAAACAATCTTCAGACAGTGACAAGTCTATTACGTTTACAAATGCGAAATGATCTGTCTGCTTCAAATGCAAGTGCGTTTCAAGAGGCATTAAATCGAATCTATAGTATTTCATCGGTGTATGAGCTGATTTTAGAAAATGAAGATAACGCTGAAGAAAGAGTAGACGTTATCGCATTAGCTAAAAAAATTGGTCATAAAATGATTGGTACGTCTAATACAGCAACTATTCAACTAGCCTTTCATCATGAAAATTTGCAGCTGTTCTGCCATTCAAAAAAGGCAGTCTCTTTAGCACTCATTATTTGTGAGCTACTGCAAAATGCATTAAAGTATGCGTTTATCGGACGTGATGAAGGAGTTATCGATATTCAATTCATTCAGGAAGATTCTACAATTTCGCTTCATATTTCTGACAACGGCGTTGGAATGCAAGAGGTGAAGGCATCTTTTGGTATGGAGATTATCACAAGGCTTGTAGAATATGATTTAGCTGGCTCATTTTCAATTATCCCTAGTAATGAAGGTACACATACTCAAATTCAGTTCCCTGTAAGTGAGGAGGTATTTATCGTAAATGACTAGGAAAGTTATGATTGTCGAAGATGAATCACTGATTGCGATTGATTTGAAGTTTATGTTAGAAGATAACGGCTACGAAGTTGTAGCTCAAGCGAACAATGGGGAAACAGCCATTGAATTAGCCTTTTTACATAAACCACAGTTAATCTTAATGGACATTAAAATGCCTAAACTTGACGGTTTAAAGGCAAGTAAAATTATTGAACAACAGCTTGGTATACCTGTTCTTTTCATCTCGGCCTATAGTGAAAAAGAATTGTTGCTATACATGAAGCAGGATAATATATTAGGATATGTAATGAAACCGTTTTCTGAAAAAAATGTGTTGCCTGTGCTTGAGGTTGCTTTTCATCAAATTGATAAATTCAACCGTCTCAATGGGGAGATCTTACATAAGCAAACACAATTAGATAAGCGAAAAGTCATTGAACGAGCGAAGGGCTTACTGATGCAGGCTGAAAATATAAGCGAGGACGAGGCTTACCGTAAGATTCGCAATGAAAGCATGCAAACACAACAGGAAATGGTGCATATTGCACAGCAAATTATTAACAACTTACAAGTCAATAGTTGAAGCAAAGGCGCTTTAAAGAGATTTCTTCTTTAAAGTGCCTTTTTTTATATAAATTTATAAATAAAAAAGGGGTGATGAGTAAGATGGCAATGATAGGAACGGTTATCGTTTATATTATTATGATTTGTGCTGTTTTAGGGGCAATCGGAGCTATCCGAGATGCTGAGTATGGAATTGGGAAAGAATTTATGAATGGGATCCATACGGTTGGTCATATTTTTGTCCCAGCAGCAGGGATCATGGCAGCTATACCTTACTTAACATGGTTTATTAGTCATTTTATTAGTCCGATTTTTGAGTTAATTGGCGCAGATCCTGCGATTGCAGCGACGACGATTTTAGCCTCGGACATGGGTGGTTACCAATTAGCCAATGCATTAAAGGAGTCTTATGAGGGATGGGTAATGGCTCTTGTTGTTGGTTTTATGTCAGGTGCTACTATTGTATTCTCAATTCCAATGGGCCTTGCGATGTTGGATAAGCGTGATCATAAATACATGGCGCTAGGAATTATGGCTGGCGTTTTAACAATTCCGATTGGTGCATTTATTTCTTCGATCATGATTGTGCTATTCAACACAGAAGTACGTGAAGTCATTAGTACAACAGAGGCTCCTACATATGTATTTGCCATTTCTGTTTTACAAATATTAATTAACTTACTACCTTTATTCATTTTCGTTATCTTAATCGCACTAGGCTTAAAGCTTATTCCAAACGGCATGATTACTGGCTTCATGGTATTCGGTCGTGTAATGGATGCGGGAATTAAATTGGTGTTAGTGTTCTCTATTGTTGAGATTTTTACAGGTATTTTTACAAAGATTTTTGGCGCGTGGGGCTTCGATCCAATCATGGCTGATGAAATCGATCAGTTCCGAGCATTAGAAACAGCCGGTTATATCGGGATTATGCTAGCGGGTGCCTTCCCAATGGTGTATCTAATTCGAAAGTATGCTTCCAAGCCACTTGAAGCAGCTGGTAAAAAATTAGGCTTATCCTCTGTAGGAAGTGCTGGGATTTTAGCAACGATTGCGAACATTTTAGCGATGTTTACACTAATTCGCCATATGCCACCAAAAGACAAAGTAATTAACATTGCATTTGGTGTATGTTCCGCCTTTTTATTAGGTGATCACTTATCATTCACGGCGAACTTCCAGCCAACCATTATTTTACCTGTTATTGCAGGGAAGTTTTTAGCGGGAGTTATTGCGATAATTTTAGCCTATAAGCTTTCAGTACCAACTGCATTAAGGTTGGAAATTGAAGATCGTAAGGCTGGCATTATCAAAGAAGGCGAGTATTTAACAGATCAAAAATCTTAATTGATTAAAAAGTGAGGTGATGACGTGTGAGTGAAGAGAAAAAACGATTTATTCAGGAGTTTGTGCCGGGTAAACAGCTAACATTGAGTCACCTTATTGCCAATCCTGATCCAGAAATGTTTCAAAAGCTAGGTATCCAAGAAGCAGGTGCCCTTGGCATTATGACTTGTACGCCAAGTGAAACGGTAATTATTGCAGGAGACTTAGCAACAAAGGCTGCCAATGTCAAACTAGGATTTTTAGATCGTTTTACAGGTAGTCTCGTTATTGTTGGTAGTGTGTCAGAGGTAGAAATGGCGATGTTAGAAATCAATCGTTTTTTATCCGAGGTATTAGGTTATACACCATCAAAAATAACAAAATCATAGGATGTGTCATATGAAAAATCGAGTAATGATAATAGGCGGTGTGCAAGCAGGAAAGTCAACATTGATGAATACATTGTTGGGCAAAGAAAGCAGTGCCAACAAAACACAAGCACTCGTTTATGATGACTGGATTGTTGATACACCAGGTGAATATGTTGAAAATCCAATGTATTACAGAAATATAATGGCAACATCTTTGGAAGTAACCCATGTGATTTACTTGCAGGATGCCACATCAGCAAGGAGTGTATTCCCTCCGCAATTCAGCTTAGGGATTCCCAAAATACAAATAGGGGTTATTACCAAGATTGATGCCCCTGATGCAGATGTAGAAAGGGCTACCGCCTTATTAAAAAATGTTATGACGCAGGGCCCTATCGTGAAAACCTCTTCCTGGCAAAAGCTTGGCATTGAATTGATTGAACCATTGATTCAACTCCAGACAAATGAAGAAATTCGACAATTTGTTAAGGAAAGCGATAGTCCGTATCTCATGTATTGCTCACAGTAGCGAGAGGGAGGTGTAGGGTGAAAACTGAAAAAATATTTAGTGCAGGCATTGATATTGGGACAAGTACCACAAAAATGGTTGTCAGTAGTTTTCTGTTAAAGAATGTGGCTGGCGTAACACATGTGCCAAGGATTGAAATTATTGAGAAAACGGTGTTGCATCAAAGTCCAATTATTAGAACCCCTTTTATCAATAAAGACATCATTGATATGAAAAAGATAGAGGAATTTATTTCTCAACAGTATCAATTGGCACAAATTGCTCCATCTGATATTGCAACTGGGGCCATCATCATTACTGGTGAATCAGCCACGAAGGAAAATGCAAGTGAGGTTGTCCATACCATTGCAGATGGCGCAGGTCATTTTTTAGTTGCTACCGCAGGTCCTGATTTAGAGGGCATCATTGCTGCCAAAGGGGCAGGTACTTTACAGCAATCAAAGAATTCATCCAAAGTCATCGCCAATATCGATATTGGTGGAGGGACAGCGAATATTGCTGTTATGCAATTTGGAGAGGTCATTGGTACATGTACCTTACATGTTGGTGGTAGATTGATTGAGTTTAAGGATGGCAAGATTCAATCAATTTCTCCGCCACTCATGCGATTGATGGAACGATGGACTAATCCGTTAGCGGTCGGTGATGCGGCCGAAGATATTCGAGTGACACATTGTATTGAAGAAATGGTGCAAACACTTGCCATGATTCTTCATGGGCAATGCAGAGATGAAAAGCATCCATTATTACTAGGGCATTTACCAAACTGGCATAAACCTGTGGATGCCATCGTTTTTACGGGTGGTGTGGCCTCTTGTATTTATGAAAATGAATGTACCCAGCGTCAATATGATGATATTGGTGAAAAATTAGCGAAAATGCTAATTCAGCATGAACAGCTACAATCATTTTTATGGTTACGACCAGAGGAAACAGCACGTGCAACAGTGACTGGTGCTGGTACACAAACCACTGAAATCAGTGGGGCAACCATTCAGGTGGATGCACAGGTATTACCACTAAAAAATGTACCTGTCTTCAATTGTCATATAGATCCTTCAACAGACTTCAACTCGACGGTGAAGACAGCAGTAGAGAGAGCAAATGATCTATTTTCTATACAGGACAATCGTTCGCCATTTGCCCTCTATTTTAGTGAATTGCCATATTTAAGCTTTCAGGATGTACATGCATTGTGTCAGGCCATTTTGCTACATTTGGCGACAAGATGCTCTAAGGACATACCAATTATCATAGTCATTCAATCAGATTATGCAAAGATTATTGGACAGACCATACAAGCCATAAATGTGACAGTACCAATTATTTGCATTGATCAAATTAAAGTGGAAACGGGCGATTACATCGACATTGGAGAGGTTCTGCCATCTGGCGTCGTTCCTGTTGTGGTGAAGACTCTTGCCTTCCATTCAAAGTAAGGAGGATGAATGTGAACTTATCGGTGATATTTGGTGGAGAAAAATATAATTTTAAATCATTAAAAGATGTTATGGCTAAGGCCAATGAAGAAAAATCAGGCGATCAGCTAGCAGGTATTGCCGCTGAGACGGTTCAACAACGGATCGCAGCAAAGGCAGTATTAAGTGAGCTTTTAGTTAAAGATATCCGCGAAAACCCATTAGTGCCACAAGAAAATGATGAGGTTTCACGCATTATTGAGGGCGATATTAATGAGCAAATATATGGAGAAATCAAAAACTGGAGCATCGAGCAGCTGCGTGAATACATTTTATCAAATGACACGGGTGATCGTGAATTAAAGCGTTTAAGTAAAGGGATGAATTCCGAGATTATTGCCGCTGTTACAAAACTAATGTCCAATTTAGATCTTGTACATGCAGCCAATAAAGTTGAAATACTTTCAACGTGTAATATTACGATTGGTCAAAAAGGGACTCTGTCATCTCGTCTACAGCCAAATCATCCGACAGATAATATTGATGGCATCATCGCCTCTCTAAAAGAAGGACTGTCCTATGGTATTGGGGATGCTGTTATCGGCATTAATCCTGTAGATGATTCAGTTGAAAGTGTCAAAAAAGTGCTTACGGCTACAAAGGAATTCATCAATGATTGGTCCATTCCTACGCAAAACTGTGTATTAGCTCATATTACAACACAGATGAAGGCAATTAAACAAGGCGCCCCAGCAGATATGATTTTCCAAAGTATCGCAGGCACAGAAATTGCTAACCGTTCGTTCGGTATTTCTGTTGATTTAATACGAGAAGCAGAGGAGCTCATTAAAAAACAAGGAACAGGTACTGGTCCAAATTTATTCTACTTTGAAACAGGTCAAGGCTCAGAGCTATCGGCAGAGGCACATATGGGTATTGACCAAGTAACACTGGAATCGCGCAATTATGGATTTGCTAGACATTTTAATCCTTATATTGTGAACACTGTAGTTGGCTTTATTGGCCCAGAGTATTTATACAACAATAAACAAGTAATTCGAGCAGGTCTCGAAGATCATTTCATGGGCAAAATGCATGGTATTCCTATGGGGGTAGATATTTGTTATACCAACCATATTAAGGCAGACCAAAATGATGTGGAAGATTTGAGTGTATTGCTGACAGCTGCTGGTGTTAACTTTATTATTGCTGCGCCAATGGGCGATGACGTGATGCTCAACTATCAATCGATGAGCTTCCATGATGTGGCTACATTACTCCAAACATTTGGTAAAAAACCAGCACCAGAGTATTTAGCATGGTTAGAGAAAATGGGCATTTATGAAAATGGTCGACTGTCAGCAAGAGCTGGCGATTTATCCATTTTTGAAAGGTAGGTGAGTCAAGTGAATGATCAATTAGTTTCTATGATTACACAGCTTGTCATGGAGAAGATGGAGAAAAGTACAGGTAGCCAAACACCTGAAATAGCAGCTACTCCAACAGAACAACCACTTATTAAATTTTATGATACAGTAGAAAATCGTTCTTCAGGAACAACAGAAGCTATAGCAACATCACAGGAGCCATTAATTCAGCTGTATCAGCATGGAGCTCCACAGCAAGTAACGACGGTTACTTCTGCTACTTTCGAACAACCAGTAAATGACGCTGTGCCGA
Organism: Lysinibacillus sp. OL1; assembly: GCF_004332175.1. Taxonomy (NCBI): domain Bacteria; kingdom Bacillati; phylum Bacillota; class Bacilli; order Caryophanales; family Bacillaceae; genus Lysinibacillus; species Lysinibacillus sp. OL1. The sequence goes on from NZ_SJDS01000001.1 coordinate 392,369, forward strand.
TCAAGCCCTTTCAGTTTGAGGCGGGCTCGTTAAGTGAAAGTGTGCAGGCTGCTAAGAAACATACACCTGCTCGTATTGGTGTAGGAAGAGCGGGGACAAGACCGAAAACGAAAACCTGGTTAAAATTCCGACTTGATCATGCTGCTGCGGTAGATGCTGTATATGGCGAAGTGACAGAAGATCTTTTACAAAAGCTTGATGTCTTTCAGGTCACAACGAAAGTCACAGATAAAGAGGAATACATTACAAGACCTGACTTAGGGCGTCGTTTATCAGAAGAATCAAAGGCATTGATTCAGCAAAAATGTAAACCACAGCCAAAGGTACAGATTATTATCTCGAATGGCTTGAGTGCAAGTGCGATTGAGGAGAATGTTCAAGATGTTTACTTAGCCCTTCAGCAAAGTCTTAGCAATTTAAATATTGACATTGGTACTACGTTCTATATCGATAAAGGGCGTGTTGCTTTAATGGATGAGATTGGTGAGCTGCTACAGGCAGAGGTTATTGTTTATCTAATTGGTGAGCGTCCAGGGCTCGTATCGGCAGAATCGATGAGTGCATATTTATGCTACAAGCCAAGAATTGGGACAGTGGAAGCGGAACGTATGGTAATTTCAAATATCCATAAGGGTGGTATCCCACCATTAGAAGCGGGAGCTTATCTTGGCACAGTCGTAGAAAAAATCCTGCGTTATCAGGCAAGTGGCGTAGAGCTTGTCGCAAAAGAAGGTTAGGAGGCTGAAATATGTATCCTCAAAAAATTATGGCGCAAATCTTGGCGATGCAAACCATTCCAAGAGTCAACAGTGAACTAGCAGAGCAGTTAGATTTAAAGCCACATCATCATAGCATTGGGCTTGTCACACTGACAATCGACGATGTTGGCTATGTTGCCTTAGATGAGGCGACGAAAAAGGCAGATGTCGATGTTGTTTATGCAAAAAGCTTTTATGCTGGAGCGGCACATGCGTCTGGTCCATTGTCAGGTGAAGTGATTGGTATTATTGCTGGAAGCTCACCTGATGAAATTCGTAGTGGTCTTGATGCCATTCAACAAAAAATTGAATTTGATACGTATTTTGAAGCCATTAATAATAATGACAATCATGCCTTGTTTGCCCATACCGTGGCAAGCTGTGGGACGTATCTTGCTGAGCTTGCAGATGTAAAGGTTGGCACCCCACTTGCTTATTTAATTGCTCCGCCGCTTGAAGCGGTTGTTGGATTAGATGCAGCATTAAAGGCTGCAGATGTTGAGCTAAAGGTTTTCTTTGGTCCTCCATCTGAAACCAATTTTGGGGGCGGCTTATTAACTGGCAGTCAATCTTCATGCGAGGCTGCGGCACATGCATTCAGAGAAGCTATTGAAAATATAGCTAGAAACCCAGTGATTTAGAAGGGAGGCGGCTTTATGGCCACATTAGACAAAGACTTATTAGCGATTCAGGAAATGAGAGATGCCGTTAAACATGCTAATACAGCACAGGCTGCCTATATGCAATTTTCTCAGCAACAAGTAGACAACATTGTAAAGGCTGTCGCGGATGCTGCCTTTAAGGAAGCAGACCGTTTAGCAAAAATGACTGTGCAAGAAACAGGAATGGGTATTCCTAACCATAAAAAGATGAAAAATGAAGTAGCTTCACGAGATGTCTATGAAGATATTAAAGAATTAAAAACAGTTGGTATTGTGGGCTATGATCGGATGAAAAAAGTAGCCGAAATTGCAAGTCCTTTTGGTGTCATTGCTGGTATCGTACCAACAACAAATCCAACCTCTACAGCGATCTTTAAGACACTTATTTCTTTAAAAACGAGAAATGGTTTAGTGCTTAGTCCACACCCATATGCAGTGAAATGTACAAAAGAGGCTTTAGATATTTGTCGAGTAGCTGCTGAGAAAGCAGGCGCGCCAGAAGGATTACTACAATGTTTAACAATGTCCTCCATGGAAGCAACACAGCAGCTAATGAAGCATCCAAACATCCATTTAATTTTAGCTACGGGTGGTGGTGCATTGGTCAAGGCAGCCTATAGCTCTGGCAAACCTGCCTATGGGGTTGGACCAGGAAATGTACCAGCTTACATTGAAAAATCGGCTAATATTCAAAAATCTGTACGCCAATTGGTGCAAAGTAAATCGTTCGATAATGGCACAATCTGTGCAACAGAGCAAGCTATTATTGTGGATAAGGTGATTGCCGAGCAAGTGCAAACAGAATTAAAGAAAAATGGTGCCTATCTATTAAATGCCGAAGAAAAAGCTAAAATGGAAAAATTGATCTCGCCAGTTCCTGGGAAAGTAAATCCTCAGATTGTCGGTAAATCAGCTACTTGCCTAGCTGATTCTGTTGGTATCACGGTACCAGACGATACAAAAGTTCTTGTGGGCTTCGAAACAATGATTGGTAAAAATATTCCGTTTTCTCTTGAAAAACTATCACCAATCTTTGCGCTTTATGTTGTTGAAAACAGTACAGAAGCCAAGCAGGTGATGATTGACCTGCTAAATATTGGAGGACGCGGACATACATGCTCAATTCACACTGAAAATGCAGCATTAGCAGAGCAATTTTCTGTCGAATTACCAGTATCACGAATTGTGGTTAATACATTATCCTCAATTGGTGCAGTAGGTGGCACAACGGGCTTAGCACCATCCTTTACATTAGGCTGTGGGACATTTGGCGGCAATATTACGTCAGACAACATTACAGCAAGACATTTATTAAATATCAAACGTATGGCGTATGGCATTAAAGATGTCGAAGTGCCAAAACCAGAATTCGAAGTACAGTCCGTTGTTGAATCGGTAGTTTCACAAGAACCTACTCTTGATACAACGATGGTTCAACAAATTGTCGATCAAGTATTAAAACAAATCACATTACAAAATAAATAAATTATTTGGAGGAATGACAAATGAGTACAGCATTAGGAATGGTAGAAACAAAAGGTTTAGTAGGAGCAATTGAAGCAGCAGACGCAATGGTAAAGGCAGCAAGCGTTAATTTAGTAGGCAAAGTACATGTAGGTGGCGGGATCGTAACAGTTCTTGTACGTGGTGATGTAGGTGCAGTAAAAGCAGCAACAGATGCAGGGGCAGCAGCAGCACAACGTGTAGGAGAGCTATTATCTGTCCATGTAATTCCACGTCCACACCACGAATTAGAAATGATTTTACCAAAAGCAGAAGCATAATTCATGTTCTTTCAAACGCTATAGATGGAAAAATAACTACCATTTATAGAAGAGAGCTGGATCTAACTCTAGAACAGCTCTCACCTTGTCCTGATAAAATAATCAACAAAATAAAGAGGTGGCTAACATGACAACAGCAACAAAAACTTTTCCAGTGGCCATTTCGGCTCGTCATATCCATCTAAGTGAAGCGGATTTACAAGCACTTTTTGGTCCAAATGCAACCCTAACGAAAGATTTCGACTTATCACAGCCAGGGCAATTTGCTGCAAAAGAGCGCGTCTCTATTGAGGGACCTAAAGGCGTTATTCATAATGTCCGTGTCCTTGGACCTGTAAGACCAGCAACCCAAGTAGAGGTAAGCCGCACTGATGCCATGAAGCTAGGAGTGACACCACCTTTACGCCAATCAGGTGATATAGACAATTCTGCGGGCATTAAAATACTTTCTCAAGACAAAGAAATAGAGATCCAGCAGGGAGTCATCATTGCGCAAGCGCATATTCATATGACTGAGGAAGATGCCAAAGCATTGGAAGTACGCAATAATGAATTAGTTTCAGTAGAAGTTGTAAGTGATCGACCTGTCACTTTCCGAGGTGTCGTTGTACGTGTTTCCAATGATTTTAGTCTGGAAATGCACATTGATACAGATGAAGCAAATGCTGGTTTTATCGAACAGCAGGCACAGGGTAAATTAATAAAAGTATCATCGTAAGGAGGAGGCAAGATGCAAGAAAATTTAGTGCAAAAAATTGTGGAAGAAGTTCTGCAACAGGTCTTAAAAAATCAATCTTCCCCTCCACATGACGGTAAAATTCCGATTGGTGTATCTGCCCGCCATGTCCATCTTGCACAAGCAGAAGTGGAACAGCTCTTTGGTGAAAATTATCAGCTCACACCGAAATTCGAGCTTTCACAGCCAGGGCAATTTGCTGCGGAGGAAACTGTAGTAATTGCAGGTCCAAAAGGGTCAATTGAGCGCGTGCGTATTCTTGGTCCCGCTCGTTCCTTATCGCAAGTGGAAGTAAGCTGGACAGATGCTATGAAATTAGGTCTGAAGCCACCATTAAGAATTTCTGGTGATATTCAAGGTTCCAGTCCTGTTACATTAATTGGTCCAAAGGGAAGTGTTGTGTTAAATGAAGGCCTCATTATTGCACAGGCACATATTCATATGTCCCCAGCGGATAGTGCGAGATTCCAAGTCGTAGATGGGCAATCTGTCCAAATTAAGGTAGAAGGTATTCGCCCGATTATTTTATCGAATGTGGTTATCCGTGTTTCAGAGCGCTATCGCTTAGAAATGCATATTGATACAGATGAAGCAAATGCAGGGTTAATTCAACAAGGAACGCTTGCAGAAATCGTGCATCATCAAGTAAGTGAACCTATGATCACTGTGAAAGAGCAGTCGCCAGTCGTACAGAAACTAGAGCAACCGTCCGTCTATCATTATGACAAAAAGCTACTTTCACAAATAGAAGTGCTCGATATCGATGCACAAGAAATTGTCGTTCCAAAGAAAACCATTGTGACAGCATTGGCTTATGATAAGCTGCGAGAGTTAAATAAAACATTAACGATTCGTTCAGATTAGTTAGACAATGTGTGTCGCATAAAGAGGGTGAAGTTCATGCAAATGGGAAGAGTGATAGGCAGTGTATGGGCAACACGCAAGGAAGAGGGACTGAATGGTTTAAAGCTACTAATCATTCAACCTATTGATTCCAATCAACAGCCGATTCGCACAGAAATGGTTGCAGCTGATCGTATAGGAGCGGGTATTGGTGATGATGTCCTGATTACAAGTGGTGGGTCATCTCGCTATATCATGAAAGATAATCCGTTACCGATTGATGCAGTTGTCATTGGTATTATTGATTCTACGGAAGTAATGAGAGGTGAGGGCAATGAGTAGCGCAATTGGAATGATCGAAACAAAAGGATTAGTAGGCTCTTATGAAGCTGCTGATGCGATGATTAAAGCGTCAGACGTCACAATCGTCAAACAAGAGTTTGTGGATGGTGGCATCGTGACGATTGTCGTGAAGGGTGACGTAGGTTCTGTACAAGCCGCAGTAGAGGCTGGAAAAGCAGCCGCTATGCGTGTTGGTGAATTATTAGGCGCTCACGTCATTCCGAGACCTGATGAAGATGTCTTTAAAATGATTAAAGGACCAGAGGCACCAAAGAAAAAGGCTGTCTCTGCACCAGCAGCAACGCGTGCTAAAAAAACAACAGAAACAACATCAGCGACAGATAATCGAGGTGAGGCATAATGGCATTTCGTAAAAATAAAATCGCTGTTATTGGAGCAGGCCACACCGGTTCCACACTGAGTTTATTTTTAGCACAGAAAGAATTAGGCGATGTAGTGCTTGTTGATATTCCAGAGGCCGAGAACCCGACAAAAGGGAAAGCTTTGGATTTGCTACAAACAGGCCCAATCGAAAAATTCAATGTGTCCATTAAAGGCACGAGTCAATATGAAGATATCGCAGGTGCGGATATTGTTGTCATTACAGCAGGTATTCCACGTAAACCAGGGATGAGTCGTGATGACTTAGTCACAACAAATGCTAAAATTATTCAACAGGTTTCAAGACAAATTAAACACTATGCTCCAAATAGTATTGTTGTTGTGTTGAGTAATCCTGTTGATGCCATGACGTATGTGTGTCATAAGGAAACAGGCTTTGCCAAAAATCGTATCATCGGTCAATCTGGTGTGTTAGATACAGCTCGCTTCAACACGTTTGTGGCGCAGGAGCTTCACATTGCACCAGAGGATGTATCAGGCTTCGTCCTAGGAGGACATGGCGATGAAATGGTTCCATTAATCCGTTATTCCTATGCAGGCGGCATTCCATTAGAGAAACTAATTCCTCAGGAACGACTACAGCAAATCGTGGAGCGTACGCGTAAAGGCGGCGGTGAAATTGTTGGCTTACTAGGTAATGGTAGTGCCTACTATGCTCCAGCCGCAGCGTGTGCCCAAATGGTTGAAATTATTATCAAAGATCAACGAAAAATTATCCCTTCTATTGCCCTATTAGAAGGAGAATATGGGTACCACGATCTCTTTTTAGGGGTACCAACTATTTTAGGTGGCAATGGCATCGAATCTGTCATCGAATTGCACCTAACAAATGAAGAACAAACAGCCCTTCAGCACTCTGCAGAGGCTGTGAAACAGGTAATTGCTATTTGCCAAAACATTGAATAGAGTATACAGACTCTATTTTTCAATGGATCGAAAGGATCCCCAACTTTCTTTCCAATAAAACTTCATGATAGCTCAAAAAATGTTTGATTGGAAACCGAACATGACTTGAAGGCTAGTATAAATCCCCAATTATATAGAAAGCTCTCCTCTAGTTATGGGAGCAGAAACTGTAGCAGACTTAAAGTTTGCTACAGTTTTTTTATTCACAACTTATATCATAAAAAAAATTATCGCCTCTACTATAATGAAATTAGGAGGGATGTGGATGAACAACATTGTACAGGAGATGATTGATTGGATTGAGCGTCATCTATTAGAAGGATTTTCATTAGAGCAATTAGGAAAGGATATAGGTTATTCTCCTTATTACTGTTCTTTTAAATTCCATCAGACGACAGGGATGACGATTAAAAAATATAGATCACTACGTAAAATTTATCTTTCTACTATTGCATTAAAAGATCCCCAAAAGAAAATAATCGACATCGCCTTTCACTACGGCTTTTCATCGCAGGAATCCTTTTCTAGAGCTTTTAAAAGGTATTTTGGTATAAGTCCGAATGATTACAGAAAGTCTCCTCAAACTTTACAAACCTTTGTAAAGTTGAGATTACAGGATGATGGAGGATGGTTGACGATGGATATTTCTCAGAAATTAAAAATTGAAGCATTACAAGAGAAGATGAATGTGCAATACGATCAAGAGCTATTGAATGTATTAAATGGTCAAATGATGTATGAGGAGTTCGCAAAACAACAATTAATGGGCAACAGTGATTACGTTCCCTTCAATGAAGCGATGTGTGCGAATCCAACGATTAGTCCGATTTTCAGTGAAGAATTTAATAAACTGCGTGCTATAGGGCATGAGGTGTCTTTACAGCAATATGAGCAGGTGACATTGAAGCCGTTGAAGCCATTGTTAACAAATGACTATAAATGTATTGTTTTATGGTTTGGAGATGATATGTTTTGTCAGATGAATTTATTGACCGTCCTTGCTTTCCTAGAGCAACAAAGGTATCAAGGCAAAGTCTATTATTATATGGTCAAGGAAATGACCTATGATGTGGAAGAAACAGAGATAGAACTTGGACCGTATGGGGAGGTCTATCAAAAGGTCTTAATGCACCATCGTCTACCCAAGACAACGCTTATACCTGTCATGTATCAGGGAATTCAATTATTTTTCAGCTATTTAAATGAAGAGAATGAGATCACTACGTATATAAAAAAACACCTCAATCTATCTCAAAATGACCTGTTAAAGCAATTGTTTTCCCTATTTCCACACTATGGATTAGGGGATAGACAATACATCAAAATAATAGAGAAGATAAAAAAGGAATATTCTGAATAATTATCCTAGAAAGTCCGCAATATACAAAATTTTCGAAAATATGATAAACTTATAACGAGAAAAGGAGGATGAATGCATGACTGTTCAACAATTTACAGACTATGTGAAGAAAATGCAGCATTATGAGGAAGCGCTCAATGTGATTTATTGGGATATGCGGACGGGTGCACCGAAAAAGGGGTTAGCACAACGTTCTGAGGTAATTGGTACATTATCAGCCTCCTTATTTGATATGCAGACGAGTGAAGAACTAGGAGAGCTTTTAGCAGCATTAGAGGCACAAAAAGCTGATCTTGACTATGTAACACTACGTTTAGTAGAAGAAGTAAGAAAGAATTACGATCAAAATAAAAAAATCCCTGCGAATGAATACAAAGAATTCGTCATTCTTCAATCGAAGGCAGAAACGGCTTGGGAAGAAGCGAAGGCGACGAATAATTTTGCTCTATTCCTACCATACCTAGAAGAAATCATACAATGGCAGAAAAAATTCATTCAATATTGGGGCATTAAAAATGGATCTCCATACAATACATTACTAGATTTATATGAGCCAGATATGACAACAGATGTCGTAGATCAAGTATTTGGTGAATTACGAGAGTCTATTGTGACGCTTGTCCAAAAAATTGCTCATTCATCGAATAAACCCGATACTGCAATGTTATTTAAGCATTTCCCGCGTGAGGCACAGCGTGAATTATCGTTAGAATTGCTTGCGCAGCTCGGCTATGACTTCGATGCTGGTCGCTTGGATGAAAGTGTCCATCCATTCATGATTGGCTTAAACTATGGTGATGCGCGTATTACGACGAAATATGATGAAAATGATTTCCGTTCAGCTATTTTTGGCACAATTCATGAGTGCGGTCATGCGATGTATGAACAAAATATTGATGAGAAGCTTGCAGGACTGCCATTAGCGACTGGTACATCGATGGGGATTCATGAATCCCAATCATTATTTTATGAAAACTTTGTCGGCAGAAATGAAAAGTTCTGGGAGCATAACTACGGACGTCTTCAGCATTTTTCACCAGCTCAATTTGGTGATGTAGCGTTAGCTGATTTTTTACGTGCCATTAATATGGTAGAACCATCTTTGATTCGCATTGAAGCAGATGAACTAACATATCCATTACATATCATGATTCGCTATGAAATTGAACGTGACCTGTTCAATGGGAATTTACAGGCGAAGGATCTACCACAGGTATGGAATGATAAATATGAGGAATATTTAGGTATTCGTCCTGAGACAGATGCACAGGGAGTATTACAAGACATGCATTGGTCAGGCGGTATGTTTGGCTATTTCCCATCCTATGCATTGGGGATGATTTATGCAGCACAGTGGAAGCATGCGATGGACAAGGATATTCCTAATTTTGATGAATTACTAGAAAAGGGAGAGCTACTACCTATTCGTGAGTGGCTAACTGATAAAGTTCATCAATATGGAGCATTGAAAAAGCCATTTGAATTGCTGAAAGAAGCGACAGGGGAAGGCTTAAATGCTAAGTACCTAGCAGACTATTTACAAGAAAAATATACAAAACTATATCAGCTATAGAAAAACAAGCGATTTCTCTAACATGAGAAATCGCTTGTTGCTTTGAAAATATTCTTACCAAAGCTTAAAGCCTTTGAGCCCGCTGGTGAATTTGAAATAATTTCGAAGATTGGAATGGTGTAAGCGAATATAATAAGGCTACTAAAATTACAAGTCAAGATTTAAAGTAAGCTACATTTCATGTTACATCAATATTTTTTATATAATGTGCAACATTATAAAGCGTCATTTTTAAAGTGAACCATTATGTTAAACAATCTGGCCAGATTATTGAGTAAATATTTACTTGTGTAGCTTATGTATGATGAACCGTATATAGTTTTTACTTTTTTGACCAATCAAAAATTTAGGGGTGATTATGATGACACTTAAATGGTTGTGGATATTGGTTATTGCATTTTGCGTACTAGAATGGATTTCAATTCCATTCATAAGTGCATTTACAGGAAAATTATATCAAGTAGTTGATGGTGTATTAATAATTACATTTATTATTTATCCATTATTTTTCTTGACTACTATTTTATTATTACAAAAGGGGAATAGAAAAATTGGTGCAGTCATTTTGCTTATTCCACTAATTGTGTATGCCCCCGTGTTAATAAGTCTTCAAACGTTGGTTAAATAATGTATTACTAATTGAGTTAACGAGGTGCTTTGTAAAACAAGAGTTTCAAAAATTATCGAACTTTAGAAATTTAATCGATGCCATTCAATAAGAGCAAGCTTTGATTATAAAGTGAAAAAAGCGATTTCTCGTTACAGAGAAATCGCTTTTTTATAGGAAGATGCGTTTGGATGCTTACCACAATTGATAGCCTTTAGAGCCGGCTGGTGAGTTTGAAATAATATCGATAATTGGTACTGTGTAAGCGAATAAAATTAAGGCTACTAAAATAACAAGCCAGATTTTAAAGTTTTCTAAAATAGCTGGTGTTGGACCGCTAAGCTCATGTACATCACCTACAGGGAATTCTTCGTCACCTTTAGGTGCGAACCAAGCTAATTTCACGACGATATAAATGATCACTAGGATGGCGATAAAGAGGATTGTTCCCCCCACAGCTTGCGCGATTTGATAAGGAATCCAATCATAAGCCTGCTGAGCGCCACCATATTCGGAGTAATCTGAACGACGAGGTGCGCCGAACAGACCAGCAATATGCATTGCAGAAGACATAATCGTCATACCAGTAGCCCATAAGATACCAGCGAAATTACTAAGATTATTTAAAGACTTCGAAAGTGTACGACCTGTTAAATGTGGAATTAACCAGAACGCCGCACCGAAGTAAGTTAACACAACAGCTGTTGCAATCGTTAAATGGAAATGCCCTGTAACCCAAATGGTATTATGAATTAATTGGTTCATTTGATAAGAGGCATTGACAATACCGCCAGCACCACCTGGAATAAATGACACCATACCGATAAATGGTACGAAGAAACGAGCATCCTTCCAAGGTAATTTTTTAAACCAACCAAATAGTCCTTTGCCACCTAATTCACGTCCACGTAACTCGAACATTGCAAACATCGAGAAGGCTGTCATGAGAGAAGGCACGATTACAGCAAATGTTAAAACAACTTGAATGAACTTCCATGTACCATCAATACCAGGCTCTGTTAACTGATGGTGAATCCCAACAGGAATAGAGAAGAGTAAGAACAGCATAAACGAAAGTCTTGCTAAAGAATCGGAGAAAATTTTTCCGCCAATTACTTTTGGAATAATCACGTACCAAACCATATAGGCAGGTAATAACCAGAAGTATACAAGTGCATGACCAAAATACCAGAAAAGGGTACGTGATAATGCCACATCGACACGTTCAATTAAACCTAAGGACCATGGTAACAATTGAATTAAAACTGAAGCTGCAACACCAAGCGTTGCCACGAACCACATTAAATTATTAACAACTACCATAAATGATAGTAACGGGCTGCGTTGTCCACTCGCTTTATTTTCTTTGCGCCATTGGACATAGCGTAAAATTTGACCTGCTCCACCAACCCAAGAACCAACTACGACTAATGTAAGACCTAAATAGAAAATCCAATGTGCCTTTAATGGTGCATAGAATGTATAAAGAACAGTTGCTTTATTCAATAACACCATCGTTGCGGCAGCAGCTGTACCGATCGTCATTAACCAGAAACCAATCCAGCCAAGTCTTCTCTGAGTATCAGTGAATGTACCAGAAGTTCGACTTACACTTGCAATTTGGAAGCCGTAAATAAAGAATGTAGTTAATATAAGACCGAGTAATACACCATGAACTGTTAATACTTGATAATAACCAATGCCTGCTGGTAAAGTAAATTGACCAGAACGTACAAAAACCTGTAATAAACCTGCAAGACCACCTAATAACAATGCGATAAATGCCACGTAAATGTGTGCCATTGCTAGCTTTGCATCTCGACGATCCACTTTTGTCATTGAATTAGTGTGACTCATTTGAATCCACCACCTTTAGCATAGAGTGCATCATCGTATGTCCTGTACCACAATACTCATTACATACGATTAAAAACTCGCCGACCTTATTGACTTCTGTTACATATTCCGAAATATAGCCAGGCTCAAGCATCATATTGATATTCGTACCTGCAACCTCAAAACCATGCATAACATCCTCGCTTGTCGCGATAAATTTCACTTTCGCACCAAGTGGAACCTCAATTTGTGGAGGATTATAATTGAATGCAGAAGCAACTACTACCACTTCGTAATCCCAATCTTTACCTTCAACCTTATGGACACCTGGATTATCAAAAGGCGCTGTCTCTTTCACTTTCTCGTAATCTAGTGTTTTTTTACCATTGTTTGGATGGGAGCCTTGATGAAATGCTCCGATACCGAGAATGATCAGGAATGCCACTAAAGTGGTAACTCCAAACACAAGCCAGTATTTCTCATACTTATGTATGTGCATATATTTCTGTCCCTTCTTCGTAGATTAAAACCGTCCAATGAACAAATCGAAGCAGTACACCCAAAGTAAAATGATGATAATACCTACTCCAAAAACTGCATAGAGTGAACCTTTTAAATTTTCATCTGACTTCTTTTTATTTGCCATTTTTGCTCCTCCTACGCTTTTTTATTGTTGTGTTTCTTACTGTCATCATATAAAAATCCCCTACATTTTGATGTGAAAAAAATCACACTTCTAGGGGAATTATGTGAAAAAAGTGTGAAGAATTTAAGAGAGAAAAAAAACAAGCCATCTCAAAAGTCATTGAGATGGCTTGTTTAATGATTATAATAAACTTTTTTTAATAAAAATAGTAGATTTTAAGGAAGGAGAACAGTCCTTCTTATTCCTTTTGAGCGAACGGCAAATCTTACAAATAAATGCTGAATGTCTTGCATATAATGTCTTATTTGTAACAGACTAAAACCTACTAAGCGCTATTCCGCTTCTTCTTCAATTGTTAATAGAACTGTTAGGGCACCGACGCTTGGGACCGAAACTGGGAGTGCAAATGCCTTTTCAAAGCCATATAATTTTGTATTGCCCACCATCACCGTTGGCGGAGTGATATCAATTTCTAAGCTTTCTTGCCCAACAGCTGTACATAAATTTCCTGCAATCATGTTACCAAATTCCCCTGTAAAAGATTCTAGCATTTCTCCTTCAAGCGGCATACCAAACATGGTACTACCGATCCCGCTGAACACTTCGGGAGAGGAGTCAATGATGACGCGTCCCTTTAAATCTCCGATTAAGCCAATTAATACGCCCATTTGTTGCTGTTGAAAGGGTTCAGAAATAATACTAGGCGACTTTACTTCTATATCCATAGGAAGAATGGTTTTTAAAGCGTGAATTGTCCCGTTTAAAATAGTTTGAAAGTACTTCGAATTACTCATCATTACCGCATCCTTTTTCCGACTTTTCTACATCTTACCATGTAAAAAGGGTAAGATGAAAGTATGTCTTGACGAATTCACATGAAATTTATAATATATTAATGAGAATGATTTTCAAATTCAATGTAAACGTCTGAAAACTTAACGAAAAATAACTAAGAAGGAGCGGTTCGCAATGACTTTCGTATTAATTGGAGCAGCTGTAGTGATCTATATTGGAGTTGGAAAATACGTCATGAACCAGGCAACTGCACATTTGAAATAAGAGCTAATACTTGATAAACATGTTTAGGCATGGTCCGAATATTCGGACCATGTTTTTTTGTATTTCTAGGAATGCAGCGCTAGATTAAATATTCTTTCAGAATAATTTAATTAAGAGGAATTTTTATTTTTTTCTGAAAACTATTGAAATAACTAAGTTTTTTCTGTTAAGATTTTAAAAAATGGAATCGCGTTTCATATTTTGGAACGGAGGGGGAAATGAGTTTGAATATTTTAGAAGTAAGCGATTTGAAAATAGGTATTCAACAAAATAAAAAAGATATTGCCATTGTGAATGGAGTATCATTTCAACTTGAAAAAGGAAAAACTTTGGGGATTGTAGGGGAATCAGGGTGTGGAAAAAGCATGACATCACTTTCACTTATGGGATTGTTACCTGCTGGGGTTAACTGGCAAGGTGGAGAAGTTTACATAGATCAAAAACAAATTAATAAAAAATCGAATAAGGAATGGCGAAAGATTCGTGGGAAAAAAATTTCTATGATTTTTCAAGAACCAATGAGTTCGCTCAATCCAGTATATAAGGTTGGTTCACAAATTATGGAAATGATTCATAGTCATGAAAAAATTTCAAGGAAAGAAGCTCATGAACGTGCCGTTGATATGCTTCGTCTCGTAGGTATTCCTCGACCAGATAAAGTAGTAAATGAATATCCTCATCAATTATCAGGAGGAATGCGACAAAGGGTTATGATCGCCATGGCATTGGCTTGTGGACCAGAAATATTAATTGCAGATGAGCCTACTACAGCATTAGATGTGACAATCCAGGCTCAGATTTTAGATTTAATGAGAGACATACAAGAAAAATTAAATATGTCCATCATTTTAATTACCCATGATCTTGGTGTAGTAGCAGAAATATGTGAGAAAGTAATTGTGATGTATGCTGGTGAAATTGTTGAAGAGGCAACAGTGCTAGATTTGTTTAATTATCCGCTGCATCCATATACAAAGGGGTTATTAAATTCATTGCCTGACATTGAATCAGAACAAGAGTACCTTCCATCAATTGAAGGGGTGGTGCCATCACCATCCGATATGCCTTCAGGTTGTAGATTTTTCGATCGCTGCGAATTTGCAACAGATCAATGTAAAAAGAAGCCTGATCTATATACAACCTCTATGGGTACCAAAGTTAGATGTTGGCTGTACGAAGAGAACGAAGTAGGAGGGGGAATTGTCAATGGGCAGTCCATTGTTAGAAGTTAAACATTTAAAGAAATATTTTTCAGTTAAAGGATCACGTTCAGGTCATTTAAAAGCAGTAGATGATGTTTCATTTTTTGTAAATGAGGGTGAGGTTTTAGGAATTGTCGGAGAGTCTGGGTGCGGGAAGTCCACTATGGGTAAAACATTAATTCAACTTCTAACACCTACTGAGGGTGAAATTTTACTGAATGGAGAAAATATTGCCACTCTTAGCCCAAAAGAGGTACGTCAAAAGCGCCGTGATATGCAAATCATCTTTCAAGATCCTTTTTCTTCCCTTAATCCTCGTATGAAGGTGTTTAAAATAATCGAAGAACCTTTGGTGAATTTTGGAATAGGTACAAAGGAAGAGAGAAAACAACGCGTTTATGAAGTAGCCAAACAGGTTGGACTTACACAAAAGCAGTTAGAACGTTTTCCACATGAATTTTCGGGTGGTCAAAGACAACGGATTGGAATTGCTAGAGCATTAGTGTCCAATCCAAAATTGATTGTTGCAGATGAACCAGTATCTGCTCTGGATGTTTCCATTCAATCTCAAGTATTAAATATTATGAAAGATTTAAAAAAGGAAATGAACCTTACCTACATTTTCATATCACATGATTTAAGTGTAGTGCATCATTTTTGTGACCGCATAGGGGTAATGTACTTAGGTAAGTTAGTGGAAATGGCAGATAAACACGAATTATTTAATAATCCTAAACATCCATACACAAAAGCTTTACTATCGGCATTACCAAAATCTCATCCTTCAAAAATAAAGGAGCGAATTGTGCTAAGTGGAGATGTTCCCAATCCTGCTAATCCACCATCGGGCTGTACATTCCATACACGATGCCCAAACTGCATGGAAATATGTAAAGTGACACCTCCAAAATTAAAAAAAATTGGCGATAAGCATGAAGTTTCCTGTTTACTTTATGAAGAGCAAATGGAGCGATTAACATGAGCAAAACATTGGAAAAAGGTATTAATATTTTAACGTTATTTACTGAAGAAAAACCTTCTTGGCGGTTAGACGAGCTAGCGATCGAAACAGATATTCCTAAACCGACTTTACATAGGTTTTTAAAAACATTTACAGATTTAGGCGTATTAAAACGTCCTTACGTTCAAAGCGGTGGACAGTTAGTATTGAGTGATCATTATCTACTTGGGAATAAACTCATTGAATTAGGTGCAATTGCTGCAAATTCAATTGAAATTCGTTCTTTGGCTATACCATATATGAAGATGTTGCAACAGAAGTTTGACTTGGCTGTTCAACTAAGCATACTGGATGAAACAGATGGTCTTTATATCGAAAAAATCGAAAGTTTAAAACCAGTTTTATTATATACACGGGTGGGGAGAAGAGCACCTCTTTATGCAGGCGCTTGTTCACGAATACTTTTATCCTTTCAATCAGAAGAAAAAATTAGTGAGGTACTTCAAAAAACTCGTAAAAAATATGCTAGTGGAACACCTGTTACTGATGAAGAGATATTCGAACTAATTGAATTTGGAAAAAAAAATGGCTATGCCTACAGCGTGTCAGAATTGGAAGAAGGCACTGTATCAATAGCCGTACCGATTTTCAATAGCGAACGCAAAGTAGAATACTCGATTAGTATAGCGGGCATAGAGACACTCATACCAAAAGAAAAAATAAATGCATTTTTAGAAGGTCTGTGGGAAACGGCAGCTTCAATATCTGCTGAACTAGGTTATTCGATGCCATATCCTTATGGCGTATAGATAGCACAAATACAAAAGGGGATGAACAATGTATGAAGAAACAAAAATGGATTGCGCTATTACTTGTTTGTATGATGGTTGTTTTAACAGCATGTAGTGGCGGTACATCATCAAAAGACGAAAGTAAAAATAGTAGCAAATCATCTGGTGATAATCCAGCAGCAACACGTGGAAATGAATTAGTTATTCGTGTGGCAGGAGACCCACAAAACTGGGACCCAATTGATACATTTTTACTTGCTTGGAGTACAGTAGCAACATCGATATTTGAAGGATTAGTAAGTCGTTCTTTAGATTTAGAAATTCAACCAGGGTTAGCGGAATCATGGGAATATATAGATGATAAAACGATTGTGTTTAAATTACGACAAGGTGTTACCTTCCATAATGGCGAACCGTTTAATGCGGAAGCAGTTAAATTTACATTTGATCGTCTACTAGGAGAAGAAGGTCAACAAGGACCGCAATATTCAAACTATACGTCGATTGACAATGTTGAAGTGACAGGTGACTATGAAGTCACTATGCACCTAAATGCCATTGACCCAGTATTATTGACTAAACTTTCAGGATATGGTGCTGTCATCGTACCACCTAAATATATCCAAGAACAGGGTGCAGAGAATTTTGACATGAAGCCGGTTGGTACGGGTCCATTTAAAATGACTGATTATCAACGTGATAAACAAGTAGTTATTGAGCGATATGAAGATTATTGGAATAAAGATGCTATTAAACTAGATAAAGTAACATTTAAAGTGATTCCAGAAACAGCGACGGCACTGGCAGAATTACAAACAGGAAATATTGATATTATGACACGTTTAGAGGTTTCGCAAGCAGCAACAGCAGAAGGAACTGATTTCATTGAATTAAAGGATGTGTCCACTCCTACAGCGTATTCAATTCGTTTTGATACAGCACAAAAGCCTGTAGATGATGTACGTGTTCGTCAAGCGATTAACTATGCCATTGATAAGGAAACAATAGTGAAAGAAATTTTAGGTGGCTATGGCAACCTCATTAGTTCGTTCCAAAGTAATCTATCTTTTGGCTATAACAAAGATTTAGAGCCATATCCATATGATCCAGAAAAAGCAAAAAAATTACTTGCCGAAGCTAAGGTTCCTGAAGGTACTACTCTTGAATTCTTTATTCCAGGTACGGATGGAACTTTTAAAGAAATAGCCCAAGCAGTAGCATTTTATTTACAAGAAGTGGGATTAAAAGTTTCTATTAATAGTGTGGAAAATACTACATTCCAATCAGAGTTAATACCACAAGGGAAAGCTGGTCAAATGTATAAAAATGGCTGGGGTGGTTGGACTTTAGATTTTGATAATACAGCTTATTTAATGTATCACGAAGGGGAATTCTGGAATCCATCCTATAAAAATGAAAAAGTTGAACAATTATTAACGGCAGAGCGAGCAACGATTAATAATGAGGAGCGTCAAAAAATCTTTAAAGAGCTGACAGAAGTGTTATATGAAGATGCTACAGAAGTTAATTTATATTCTGAGGTTGAAATATACGCAGTGAATAAACGAATAAAAGATTTCCAACCACCTCATGATGGCCGCTTTAGATTTGAAGGTGTCACTGTCGAGTAAGTAAAAAATTATGAGATAGTATGCTTGTCATACTATCTCTTTCATTTCAAATTAGGAGGATGGAATTATGCTTTCCTATATACTACGACGTATATCGCATACAGTGTTGGTGATAATAGCTGTCTCATTAATTATATTTTTCGCCATTCGTTTAACGGGGGATCCCGTAAGCATCATGTTCGGTGCTGGGGAACCTTCACAACAAGCAGTAGAGGAACTGACAGCAAAGTTGGGTTTAGATAAACCTATTTGGGAGCAATATATCATATTCATGAAAGATTTAGTAACGCTTGATTTTGGTACATCGTATCGTTCGAATAGTCCTGTTTTGGAAATGTTGTTAGAACGAGCATGGCCAACACTAGCACTTGCTTTAGGGGGGATGACTGTAGCATTGTTAATCGCTATTCCTATCGGTATCCTATCTGCAGTTTATAAAGGCAAGTCCATTGATATTTTTGGTCGTATTTTTTCTTTATTAGGTATCTCTTTCCCTAATTTTTGGTTAGCGTTTATGCTAATCTTGATCTTTGCTGTTCAGTTAAAATGGTTACCTGTATCGGGCTTTGATGGGTTTAGCTCATTGATCCTTCCATCCATTGCATTGGGTCTGATTTTATCTGGTATTTTAGTTCGATTAATTCGTACCTCTATGCTTGAAGTGCTTAAAATGCAATATGTGACAACTGCTCGAGCAAAAGGAATTAGAGAATGGCTTGTCATTATTCGACATGCCTTTCGCAATGCCTTATTGCCAACTGTGACGTTTGTTGGGTTACAGTTCGGTGGACTCTTAGGGGGGGCTGTTATTGTAGAGCAAGTATTTTCTTGGCCAGGAATCGGAAGATTAATTGTTGATTCTATTAATCAACGAGATTATCCAGTCGTACAGGGTGGGGTAATTCTCCTAGCTCTTATCATGATTGCTGTCAATCTAATTGTTGATTTATGTTATTCATTAATTAACCCAAAAATACGCACTGGAAGAGGTGACAATTAATGACACAGATAATGGAAGCAGAAACAGTCGAAATAAAAAAGGTTAGTAGAATAATAAGTATTTTAAAGTTTATTAAAAATAATCCAACTGGGATAATCGGTCTATTATTAGTTGTCACGACTATTCTATGTGCGATATTTGCCCCTTATATTGCTCCACATGATCCAGGAGCAGCTAGCTTAGGACATCGTCTAGATTTGCCTAAATGGTTAGATGATACTGGTAAATCACAATATTTACTGGGGGGAGACCAAGTGGGACGGGATTTACTCAGTAGGATTATATATGGTGCTCGTATTTCCCTTTTGGTAGGTATTTGTGGTGTGCTCATTTCGTTAGTCCTTGGAACATTTCTTGGAATTGTGTCAGGGTATTTTGGGAAATGGATGGACGATTTAATTATGAGGTTAGCTGAAGTTCAATTAGGTCTGCCATTTATTTTACTAGCAATTGTCATTATGAGTGTATTTGGAACAGGGATTGAAAAAATCATTATTATTCTTGGACTTACATATTGGGTTAGTTTTGCTAGGCTAATTCGAGGGGAGATTTTAGCTCTAAAGGAACAAGAATATATACAGGCTGCAAAGGCAATCGGAGGCACACATTTTAAAATTATCCTTAAGCACATTTTACCAAATGTTGCTTCTTCGATTTTAGTGTTAGCAACGATGTGTATCGCAGAGTTTATTTTATTAGAGGCTTCACTAACATTTTTAGGGTTAGGTGTTGAACCGACAGTACCTTCGTGGGGCGGAATGTTAGCAGACAGTCGGAATTATATGACGTCAGCTTGGTGGATTTCCGTATTTCCAGGTATTGCAATTATGTTAACTGTACTAGGCTTTAATTTACTAGGAGATTGGCTACGAGATCGCTTAGATCCAAATATGAAAGTTTAGGTGATATTGTGAACTCTAAAATATTTTCAATTTTATTTAATAAGAATGAAACCATAAAAAAGCCTTCTTTATTTATAAACTTACCTAAAAATCTTGTTCCAATCGGATTGATTAATTTTTGTGCGAGGTTAGGCTTAGAGTCAAATGAAATAGATTTTGATTTATTTCAAGCGTCTAATCAGCAGTACTCAATGGAATTTTTACAACATAGTAGTACATTTATTTCACAGAATGGGTCTATCTTTACACTCTATTATGAGACTGAGTCTTCGCTGTCAACGTTGTTAAGTACGATAGCAAGTGAAGGAGTGGCCGAAACCCATACGGATATTCCATCCTCTTATTATGAAAGTTTAAGTCATCTGTGGTCAGCCTATGGAACTGGTGAGAAGGACGAGGCACATCCACAACAGCATTTAAGTGTGAAAATTAATTTACAACAAGAAATAATGTCAAACGCCATTATAAAAGAAGTTTGCTATCTTGCATTACGTTTAGGACTGTATGCTACCTCTGTTTCTTTACCAGTTGTTACAGAAGAACATCGACATTTCACGATTGATATCAAGCAAGGAACTGCAAATTTAATGGAGTTAAGTTCTAGAAACGTTATTCAAATTTGTGGTACAAAAGATTGCTTACCGACTGTCCTACATTCCATAGCAAAAGAAAAGCATGTGTCTGAAGGTGGCTTATTTGGTGTTTGGGAGCTAAACGAAAAACAAGTGAATATAGCAGATTTATTGTATGAAACAACATGGGAAGATGAATCGGAAGCATCGTATATTTTAAATGCTTTGCAAGATGAACCAAATAAAATGCTTGATGCTGAAATCTATCTTACAGCTTCTAAAAAAAATCGAGATGAATATAGTGTAGATTTGTATAAGAAATTTTCAAATTTAAAAACAATTACAGTTCGCTCTGCATTTAAAACAGGGTTATACTGGATATTAGAGGAAGTACTTCCATCTATTTCGGGTCATTTTGAACAAGTAAAAATAATATGTAAAGATGGGGTTAATAAAAATGGGTTAGAACAACATAATCGCTGGATTATGGAACTTTACCCTGTGGATGAATTGATTGAAATGCAATATGGTATACCGAAAGAACATGTACAATTTGAGCTTTCAAGCACACAGCAGCACATCTATAGTGTCTATGTTGATGATCTATTAATTGCTGAATTAAATCCGCTGATTAGTGAATTGGATTATGTTGATGGTCAGAGAAAAGTCTATCCAACTACAGCTGGATATAGGTTATTTGAAGATGGAAAACTGGTTCAAGAAAATGCAATATTGTCAGATCGCGAGCGTTTCTATAAAACGTATATCAATGAGTTACTTCCTCAGATAGTAGGAGAATTAAATATTGATGTAACAAATCGTGATCAAGGACAATTGTTCCCTTTATTTGATCGCATCGAAATTGACTTTACTTCATCTGGAATTGAAGAAGAACTAAACGTGAAGCAAGAAGCAAACTCGTCCTTTGAAGCGTTATACGAAGACCTTTATTTTAACACGCTTGATTATTTTAATGAGCTCGGTCGCCGATTAGTTAATCAACCTTATCAAGCTCCTGGTGGTATTATTCCCTTTATTCATATAGAGGAAAATATTTATAAGCCTATTAAAAGTGTAATACGCGCATACAAATGGCATGAAAAAACCAATTTAGTTCCAGTTACAAAAAGAATTTTATTTAACCAAGAGGGGCAATTTGAAACAGTAGAAATGTATTTAGGTAATTATCTGAAAGTAATGGAAATGAATGATAATTTAAAATACAATATTAAAAATGTTTATCAACTATCCACTCGGTATCAAAATTATTCTGAGGTCAAACTAAATTATGGGGATATATCTTACAAAGGGAATGTCATTCCATTTTTTGAAGTAACTGAGCCTATTACTAGTGACTTTTATTCAGGACTTAAAAAATCGGATGAAAAGCATACGATTGTCTTTGAAGCTGGCCATCATCCAAACGAAGTATCTAGTACACCTGCAATATTAGAGCTTATGGAAGATATTATTTGTCACCATCCTGAAATCTTAAAAAAGATTAATATAATCATTATTCCGCTATCAAATCCAGATGGTTATGAAATAATGGAGAGCTTGACAAAAGAACATCCAAAATGGAAACATCATGCTGCAAGATTTAATGCGGTAGGTTTAGAGTTTGCCTATGTCAAATTCCAAGAAAGTGTATTTGGTGAAGCAAATGTTTTACCACTCATCTTAAAAAAATGGGCACCTGATATAGTGATTGATGATCATGGTATCCCTGCTCGTGAATGGGTTCAACCATTCGCAGGATATGCATGTCCACCTATTTTCCCTGTTTCTTACACGCTTCCAAGTGCCAAGATCTACGGAATTGGTCGTTATGCGGATTATGATACGAGGGAAGTCCAGGCTACAAATCTAGAACAAGTAGCTGAAAAAGTGAATATGATTTTTGAGGGTACAATATTTGCCCAAGAAAATACTTATTGGCGTGAACGCTACTATAAATATGGCACAAAGTGGGATCCGCAAAAGTACCCCATTGAAGAAATGGGAAATATAAATTTTTATCGAAGTATGGAAGTTACGCCAACATACGCATCTGTAAGTATATTACGCTACCCGCAGTGGGTGGCTTTAGATATCATTTCTGAAGTGTCTGATGAAATTGTTTACGATGAAGAATTAACTTCTTGTATTGAAGCACATAAATTATTTAATCAAGCTATTATTGAAGCAGCACTTTCTACTAAAGTAACTAAAATTAAACAATTTGGACGCTACTTTAAAAAACGTCCGATAGAAATCAGGTGACAAATATGACAAAAATATTAGTAACAGGGTTTGAGCCATTTCTTGATTATAAAATAAATCCAACAATGCAAATTGTGGAAGCATTAAATGGAAAGAAGATAGATCGCTATGATATCGTCGGACGAATTCTATCTGTAGATTTTCAGCAATCAGCGGAGCAATTAAAACAACATATAGAAGAAGTGAAACCACAAATCATCATTTCATTAGGGTTAGCAGGAGGTCGTTTTAAAGTAACACCAGAGCGCATTGCCATTAATGTGAAGGACGGAGAGCCTGATAATAATGGCTATACACCAGTTGATGAGCGTATCTATGAGGAGGGGGCAGATGCTTATCTAACAAACTTACCGATTCGCAGTATGGTAAATCGTTTGCAGGCTGAAGGATATCCAGCGGAAATCTCCAATACAGCGGGTACATACTTGTGTAATAACATTATGTATGAGGGGCTTGCTTATGCACAGCAACATAAAGGGGTTCGTGCAGGCTTTATTCATATTCCAGCATCATTTGAGCTGGCCATCCAACATGGCAAAATTCCCGGCTGGAGTATTAGAGATTTAGTAGCTGCGGTACAGCTTTGTATTGAGGAGACGGCACGTGCAACCAATCATTGATTTTCCGCATTCAATGTGGATTAGTCAACATACTATTCGTTTTGCATTCAAAGAGGAAATCTCCCACTCAAACTTTCATGCGGTCCAAACGTTTAATCGTTTTCTGAAACTGCAGCTACGACATAACCTAGTTGAAAGTGTTGCAAGCTACCATACAGTAACAGCTTATATTAAACAAAAAATAGATGTTGAACATTTAGAAATGCAGTGGCTTGAGATGCAAGCCTCCACAACAATTGATAAAGGAACGAATCGATTTTTAAAAATACCCGTCTGCTATGATGAGGAATTTGCCTTAGATTCAAAGCGCGTCATGAAATTCACAGGTTTACCTTTTGAGGACATTAAAACATTGCATATGTCCAAAAGCTATTATGTGTATTTAATCGGCTTTTTACCTGGCTTTCCTTACTTAGGCGAGCTTGATTCTAAATTATTTGTGCCACGCTTACAGAAACCAAGGGCATCTGTATCGGCAAGCTCTGTTGGGGTTGGGGGTGGACAAACAGGAATCTATCCTGTCGATTCACCTGGTGGCTGGAATATTATAGGGAAAACACCTTTGGATTTATTTGATGTTCATGGCAAAGAGCCATTTTTATTTGAACTTGGTGATGAAGTTCAGTTTTATGAAATAACCAAACAGCAATTTTGGGAAATGAAAAGCAAAGGAGTGTAGCGTTTGAAGCCACTTCTGATCGTAACAAAACAAGGGGTTTATGGTAGCTTACAAGACAAAGGAAGGTACGGCTATCGGGCATTTGGTATTCCGTTATCTGGTCCAATGGATCATCGATCGTTTAATGCAGCTCAAAGAATCTTACATCATCACCATGATCAAACGTCTTTTGAAATGTTTGTTGGTGGTTTTGAATTTGAGGCGCTTGCTGATGGTGTCTATGTATTAACAGGGGGGCATAGTACATGCTTGGTTAATCATGTACCAATCGAAATGTGGAAAACATTCCATTTAACGAGGGGAGATAGATTATCTATCAAGGGTGTCCATCAAGGCTCTATTGTTTACTTAACTCCATTAGGAGGTTTTCATACAACCGATGAGCTTGGTAGCCAATCTTGCCTCCCCCTTGGCAATTTGGGAACACGGATTACAAAAGGAAGTATTTTGTATGGGCAGGTATCATCGTCTTTAAAATATAATAGAGGGCTATATCCATCCTATCGTCCACATTTTGACAGTTCTATTACGGTTCGATTGTTTAAAGGACCACACTTTCATTTATTTACAAAAAAGAGTCAGCAACAATTTTTACAAAATCCTTTTCAATTTATCGGCGGCAATCGTATGGGCTACTACATAAAAGGACCTGCCTTACAACTTCAGGAAATGAAGGATATTCTGTCAGAAGCTACACAGTTCGGAACAATCCAAGTGCCGCAAAGTGGTGATCCCATTATCCTAATGGCTGATGCTCAAACAGTAGGAGGCTATCCTATTATTGCAACAGTTCATGAAGAAGATTTACATAAAGTAGCGCAAATGCGTATGTTTAACACAATTCACTTTGTACTGGAGGAAACATGATGTCAATTGATATCAATTGTGATCTAGGTGAAAGCTTAGATGCTTTTATCACGGGTAAGGATGAAGAATTATTAGACTATGTAACTTCCATCAACATTGCATGCGGCTATCATGCGGGTCATCATTCAATTATGCATCAAATTGTACGCAGCGCCATTCGTAAAAACGTTCACATTGGTGCGCATCCAGGCTATCCAGATCGAGAGGGGTTTGGTCGCCGTAACATGGAATGTAGCCCAGGTGAAATTTACGATATGATGGTTTATCAAATTGGTGCCTTACAAGCATTTGTGCAGATTGAAAATGGTACGCTTCATCATGTTAAACCACATGGCGCACTTTATAATCAATGCGCGAACGACCGTGAAAAAGCGTTGGCTGTAGTCCATGCAGTGTATGATTTTAATCCACACCTTATTTTATATGCCTTATCTGGTAGCCTCATCGTAGAGATTGCTAGAGACATAGGGCTTCAAGTATATGAGGAGGTTTTTTCGGATCGACGCTATAACGATAATGGCACATTAGTGAACAGACAGGAACCAAATGCCTTAATACAATCGGAAGAAGAAATGCTAGTGCATGTAAAAGGTATTTTGACTGCTAATGAAGTGTTGTCGGTCGAGTCCCAAAAAATTAAAGTTGCGGTGCAAACCTTATGTATTCACGGAGATGGCCCACGTGCGATAGATTACGCCAAAAAAATTGCAGGTCTCAGAAAGCAATTACAATAAAATGGATGCCCTAAACAAGGCATCCATTTTATTTAGATTGTTGTCACTAGCTCCACAGCTTCGAGCACAATTGGCGTACCAGCAGAAAGTGTACCTGTGACAGTATTAAACGTTATTTCAGTTGTAGAAACTGTATAGGCACCACCCTCCTGAAGAACACCATTGATATATAAGTTATAGTAACCATTTGCGACTTCTGGGAATGCTGTTGCGGCTGTACCGCTATCATTTAAAAACGTTGTTGCAGCGACTGTTGTGCCATCTGCAATGACAAGGGGTGCAGCTAAGACGTTAAAAAACCTTGTAGAACTACCTGTTACATTGACGTGAATATTAATAATGGAAAGTGCCACCCAATTCACCTCCTTTCATTTCCTTTATTTCGTTGTAAAGCCTAGCGATTCAATAATAATGGGTGTTCCTCTATACAATGTCGCATTATAAGGTACGATTGTCAGGGAGGCTGGCGTTACCGAATAAATACCGCCTTCCTGCATTACTGCATTAATATAAAGGTTAACGTAACCATTAGGTGAAAAAATTGTAAACTCAGTAACAGAATTTGCTTCATCATTCCAAAAGAGATTGGCTGGAAGAGTTGCCCCATTCGATAGATCAAGATCAGCTGTAACGATATAAAAATATCGCTGGATCGTTGGTATAATCATACCTTCAGGGACTACTTCAGGAGGAACCATGGGTATTCCGTTTGTTGCTTTTATACGGGGCCAGATAAATCGATCCTCACAGTTACATGAACAATATTTTTCAATGATTTGATGAGACTTAGGATTTATCATATGGCATCACACTCCCTTCATAAAAAATATAACTTTGCCCCGAATATGCTTACTATAAAATATGAAGTAAATATAAAAAGAACTAGTTGACCATCTATCATTTGGCATAGATTTTTTGTATAAACATGTTTTTGTAAGGATGGAAACGTTGGCATATATGCTTTAAATTAGTGTTATACTTTGCTAGTTGAATAAGGTAGAATACTAATTATGAATAATTAATGAAAAAGGGGTTACTGGTTTCATGAAAGATTTTGAACAACAATTGGAGGGGCTATTAAAGCAAGCCTCTTTGCAATACATAATTTATCAGCATAATGGTGATACAGAGCGCATGGATAAAACATCACTTTTTGCTCGAAAAATTCAGCAAAAAGAGTATGTGATTGGCTTTGCAGGCCATTTCTCTGCAGGGAAGTCCAGTATGATTAATGCGCTGTCTGGTGAAAATCTACTGGCATCTAGTCCAATTCCAACAAGTGCGAACATCGTCAAAGTTCATAAATCAGAGGAAGACTATGCAATTGTTTATATGCACAATGAAAAGCCCGTAAAATTTGAGGCTGGCTATGATTTTAAAACAGTAAAAGAGCTAAGTAAAAATGGGGATTTAGTGTCACAGATTGAGATTGGACACAGTGCCTCTACATTACCACTAGGTGTTACTGTAATGGATACGCCAGGGGTAGACTCCACAGATGATGCACACCGCATGTCAACGGAATCAGCATTACATATTGCCGATATCGTATTTTATACAATGGACTACAACCATGTGCAGTCGGAATTAAATTTCCAATTCACAAAGCAATTAATGAAATATAATCCAAATGTTTATTTAATTGTCAATATGATTGATAAGCATAAGGATAATGAATTGAGCTTCGAAGAATTTAAAGCAACTGTTCATCAGTCCTTTGCAGCATGGGGTGTTGTACCGAAGGGTGTTTTCTTTACATCATTAAGAGAGCCAGAGCATCCACATAATGATTTTGAGGCAGTAAAGAAAATCGTGATGGACAGTATGAATGACTGGCAGGAGCAGCTTGTCCAAACAGCTACGAATACATTGCGTTTATTGCAAAGCGAGCATGACAATTATTTAATGGAAGAAAGACAGGATCGTTTAGCCATTGATGAAGAAATTTTAAGTGCGGATGACTGGGCACACCATCAAGATATATTAGAGCAATACAATAAATTAAATCGTCAGGTTGAATTATTTTCAGTAGAAGCTTGGAACGAAACGTTTGAGGAGCAACGTAAGGAGTTGCTCGCGAATGCTGCAATTATGCCAGCTGATTTACGCGATCACTTACGCCTTTATTTAGAAAGCATGCAGGAAGGCTTTAAAGTTGGAGGGCTCTTTACTGCAAAGAAAAAAACAGAGGAAGAGCGAAACAGACGTAAAGAAAATGCGTATAGTGCCTATCAAAATGTGGTCCATGCACAAATCACGGGGCATTTAAAAGGTCTTATGAAAAAGGTATTGAAGGACGTTGGTGCATTAAATGAGGAACGTGCCGCTGCTATTGATGCCTATGAATTTGACTTACCTTTTTCATTGATTGAGCAGCAAGTTCAAACAGGCGCTATTTTAACAGGTGATGCTGTGTTAAACTTCGCTAACCGTATCGCAGAAGCAACAAAGCGCTACTTTATTCAGGAGACAGATAGTTGGAAAAATGCGCAAGCGACAACTCTTGAAGCTGTAGCAACAGAAACTGCCGCACCATCAAAATTAAAAATGGCGGGTATGCAGGACAAAGTAGATGCCATTAATGCGGTCCTTGAAATTGAAGGCTATCAGCAATATAGTGCAAGCACTATGCATCAAGCGAGCAATGAAATTCGTAAAGTTGCCAATCAACAGCTTACAAATTGGGAACAATCATTTAAGCAAGATTTAGCAGAAATTCGTCTATTTGACGAGTCCATGCTGCAGCCAAAAGAGCAAATCATCCAACAAGAGGAAGCTCAGCAAGCTACTACTGCAACGATTCTACCAATCGATGGTGTGATTAACCGTGCACTTCATACTGCTAATGCAGTCAAAGAGGTGCAAGGCTTTGCCGAAGTAGCCCAATACCTTGAAAATAAAGTAGAACGACTACAGAAAAAAGATTTTACCATTGCATTGTTTGGCGCATTTAGTGCTGGTAAATCTTCCTTTTCAAACGCTTTAATGGGAGCCAAGGTGTTACCTGTTTCACCAAATCCAACAACTGCGGCCATCAATAAAATTCGTCCAGTTACACCTGAGCACCCACATGAAACAGCTGATGTACAGCTTAAAACTGCGGAACAAATGCTAGAGGATATTCAAGGCTCCTATGCGGCGATTGGTTTGTCTGTATCGACATTGGAGGAAGCCTATAATCGTGCTGATGAAGGGCTTGGAGTTCAGTTAACGGACGAACGCTTAAATGTTCATAAATCATTTATTCGTGCCTATAAAGAAGGCTACCCAACCTTTAAGTCTGAATTTGGTTCTATCCTCCGCGTAGACCGTGAGGAGTTTGAAAAATTTGTAGCACAAGAAAATAAATCTTGCTTTGTTGACAATATCGACTTCTATTATGATAGTCCATTAACACGTATGGGCGTGACACTTGTTGACACGCCAGGAGCGGACTCTATTAATGCCCGCCATACAGGTGTAGCATTTGAATATATTCGTAATGCTGATGCCATCCTATTTATTACGTACTATAACCATGCCTTTGCCAAAGCTGACCGCGAGTTTTTAATTCAGCTTGGTCGTGTGAAGGATGCATTTGAGCTTGATAAAATGTTCTTTATTGTCAATGCAATTGATTTGGCAACAACGGATGAAGAACAGGAAGATGTAAAAGGCTATGTACGCTCAGAGTTACAACGCTTTGGCATTCGCTTCCCAAGACTATATGGGGTATCTAGTCTTTTAGCGTTGAAGGAAAAGGTAGAAGGTGCGGATTTAACATCAGGGATGCCACCGTTTGAAAGCGACTTCCATACATTCTTAAATGATGAATTGAGTGCATTAGCCGTTCAAGCTCTTGCAGAGGAAGTTGATAAAACAGAGCAACGTTTGGCGGATTTAATTGCCCAAACAGAGGAAAACTTAAAACGTAAAGATGAGCGACTAGAGGAATTAACAACACTTGAACAACATATTCAATCGAAGTACAGTGTACTGAATACGAGCATGTTAGAGAGTGAAACAAAGCAGGAGCTTGATGAGCTACTCTATTATGTTCTTCAGCGTGTTTATTATCGTTACCCTGAGTTCTTTAAGGAAGGCTACAATCCTTCTACCTTTGCTGCAATGCCAGCGCAACAAGCATTGGAGCATGCATTAAAAGAAGTAATGCAAAGCTTGCGTTTTGATTTTACTCAAGAAATGCGTGTAACAAACTTCCGTTTATCGCAGTTCATTAGCAAAAAGATGCAACAACGTTTTAAAGATGAAGTACGCGAATTGAAAGAGTTAAATCGAAGCTTCTCATTCCTAGCCTTTGAATCTTCTGAGCCAAATTTATTGGATTTTGAAGGACCGTTTGCGGATATTTCCAAATATGCTAGCGTAAAATCTCATTTCCGCAATCAAAAAGCTTTCTTTGAAAAGAATGAAAAAGTGAAGCTGAGTGAGGCACTAGAAGCTATCACAAAACCAGATGCACAAGATTATTTAGATGCACAGAAAGTTTCCCTCATGACATGGGCGATTACGTTTATAGCAGAGGAAGCCGAAAAATTACGTTACTATATTTATCATCAAGCGCTTGAACAAATTGACACAGAAAGATTAGCCTTACAAGAAGAGAGCCGTTTAGCTTCTTGGAAAGCGATTTACGCACAATTACAATACGCATGAGGTGATTCTAATGGGAAAAGTATTCAAATCAGTGGATGAAATTCAGTTTGATGGCGTCCGTTTTATCGATGCTCGTTTCGATCTTCAGGACAAAGAGGCTGGCAAAAAAGCATTCGAGGAAGGTCATGCTACTGGTGCTATCTATATTGATTTAGAACAGCAGTTATCGGATATGGACAGCAAAGAAGGTCGTCATCCAATGCCAAGCAAAGAAAAATTGGCATCCGTTTTTCAAGAACTAGGATTACGGTATGAAGATCAGATTGTAGTTTATGACCAAGGAGCAGCTCCATTTGCCCCACGCGCCTGGTGGATGCTAACATATGCTGGTTTCCCAAATGTAGTGATTGTCAACGGAGGTGCCCCTGCGCTAGAGGCAAAAATTCCTTTTACCAAGGATATTATTAAATATCCTCCAACTATCATTGAGTTTGATTGGAAAGATGAGCTTTATGCACCACGCCAAGCCGTAAAAGCCATTGTAGATGGAGAGGTAAAAGCTACTTTACTCGATGCGCGCGCTGCTGAAAGGTATCGAGGAGAAGTAGAGCCTTTGGATAAAGTAGCAGGTCATATCCCAACTGCGAAAAACTTTGACTGGGAGCAATTGAAGTCAAATGGTCAACTAAAGGCAAACGATGCATTACGTCAAAAAGTTGCAGCTGATGAACCGGTTGTGGTTTACTGTGGCAGCGGCGTAACCGCCTCTCCACTTTATGCTGTGTTAGCAGATGAAGGCTATGACAACATCCAATTATATGTAGGTAGCTTCAGTGATTGGATTACAGAATATGACGTGGAAAAAGGCACAAACGAATAAAAAGAAACGCTCACTTCGGTGGGCGTTTTTTTTATAGTGCGGTGGATAGAGCGTAAAGTAGAGGTTAGAATTTAATGTAGTGGATAACCTCTTCAGATTGGCGGATACGGAAGAAAAAGTGGAGGATAGAACGTTCAAAGTGACGGATAAAATTTAATGTAGCGGATAACCTGTTCAAAGTGGCGGATAAAAATGAAAAAGTGAAGGATAGCCCTTTTAAAGTAGGAGATAGAATTTTATACTTGATCAAAAAATCCATCAAAGTGGAGAGAGCATAGCATGCTCAGGTAGTAATACATAAAATGAGGAAATTTCTGTTTTGCAAAGCTAAATTGCATAGTTTAAAAGTCTAATAGAAAAAGGGGGGTGAGCGGGTGGTGGCTCAGGTATTGCAGCTTAAATTAGGGACGACGAAAATCATGTTGTATCGTGCATTAAAAAAATTAAAGCAGGCACTGGAACAGGAGGAGCAAGGGTGAACGATCTAAAAAAGCAGATGGATCAAATAGACATTCCAGAATCGTTACATCAGCGTAGTCTACAAGGTATTGAACAAGCAACAAAAGAGCAGCATAAGCCTTTGCACGGGGTATCTAAAGTCTTGACTGTTGCTGTAACACTTGCAACGGGTGGATTTGTGGCATTCATGGTAGGGAAGCAACACTTTGATAATGATCGGGCTAGTGCGTTAATGTCACAATTAGATCATTTATCTTCGCCAATGTACTGGATTTTGGCTATTTTGTGCGTATGCATCATACTATACATCTCTAGGAAAAAGCTTAAAGTTGGCGCTGACCAGAAAAAGACGATTGGTGTTGCCGTAGTTTTAATTTTACTGATCGGTAACAGTACGATTTTTTTACAACATCAATTCATAAAACCGATAGTGGTTCCTACTGTAATTGAAGTTACAGATAGCTTACAGAATGCTTTAGAGATACGCTATATTACAAACAAAGATGACCATCGATATGTGAAATATTTGCAGGCAGAAGATGTGCAATTACCAATAGTATATGATCAAACAGAGCAAGCAAATCTAGTCAATGGCTTTTATTACCCATTGGATACTTCTCAAGATTTACGCTATCAAAATATTCGTTTAGCTTTTTTTCAGCTTGATTTAAACACGATGAAAAAAGTGATGGCAAGTAAAACTATTTATCTTGTATTAAATGACGGGGTGAAATTACCTGCCCCAATTCATTTTACGAGGGAAACCTTCATTGATGAAAATCAGATCATGAATAATAGCTATAGTCAGTCACAAAATGATTCGGAACAAATCATATCATTTACCCTTCAGCAGGATGCAGTTTTTGATGCATTTTATGTTCCAGCTACATTAGAGGATAAAATACTGTTGAAAGAATGGCGATTAAATGATCAGCGCTACACAGCAAGTGATTTTCCTTTTTCAGTGACGAAAGGTCAACGCTTGGAGCTGACTATTCAATTGAAAGAAGCCCCCTTAGATATCAATACGTCCATAGGCTTTAGTGGCCCCGATGGTTATTTAACTAAAAGAGTATATTCGCAAGCGTATTTTACGTCGAATTTGGTGAAAAAGGTGCGTGAAAACAATGAGTGAATCTAAACAACAGGTAAAACTTTTACAATGGTTTGCAGTGGCGCTCTTCTTTCAATTTATCTATTTAAATGTTTTTAAATACGCTAATCTTCTACAAGATATCCTTGTTTATGGGGCCTATTTAAAAAGTCTTTCGTTCTATAAAGAAAAAACACCTATCAGCAAATATATGGCTTGCGCTATGATTCTTGCCTTGATGAGTACTTTCTTTTCTTCACATCTTCTCTTCTATTGGAGTACGGTTTTAATTCAAGGAATTAAATTGCTGATCATAATGGAATTTGGAAAAATTTTATTAAGCATTGAACAAAAACACGATATACAGGGTTCCACTACAAGAGTGATGAAAAAATATATAGCGATTGCCTTTGCTGTCATTATAAGTTGGACGCTGTTAATGAATGTTACAAGTGATTGGCAGATGGGATTATTGTTCCTAGGCGCATTGCTTTTATTGGCAGTAAATATACGGTTATTTGTTCATGTGTTAGCACTTCGAAAACATGTAAAAAATAAATCCTTTGTTGTTACCTACTTACAAAAATGACTCACCATTCATTTTATGCTACACTTTTTGTACAAGGGGCAAAGGGGGAGCAGGATGTTTAAACGGGAGAAAAGTATCGAGATTCAGCAGCATCGCGGTGTACAATGTGCGCATGGGAAAGTTGCGGTGCAGGGGATTGGTATGAGTGTGTACAGCTTTTTTGTGGATGGGTTACTGATTGATACGGGTTCCTACTCACTGTCGCAGGAATTTCAATCCTTTTTTAAGGATATACCGATAGAGCAATTGGCATTAACACATTCACATGAGGATCATGCAGGAAATGCAGCGTGGATTCAACACCATAAGAATGTACCTATTTATATTCATCGTGATTCAGTCGATCTTTGTGCTGAGGATGGAGACTATCCATTCTATCGTC
Source organism: Lysinibacillus sp. OL1 (assembly GCF_004332175.1). Lineage (NCBI taxonomy): Bacteria > Bacillati > Bacillota > Bacilli > Caryophanales > Bacillaceae > Lysinibacillus > Lysinibacillus sp. OL1. The sequence continues at coordinate 426,103 of NZ_SJDS01000001.1, forward strand.
AGGCATTGTGGGGGGAACGACCAGCATTTGTTGCCCAACCATTAGGTCAAACATTACAAACGAATGCAGCAACGTGGGATGTTATTGAAACACCTGGGCATACTACAGATCATCTCTCTTTTTACAATCGGGAAACAGGCGCTATGTTTACAGGTGATTTGTTTATCCAACCCAAGACAAAGGTTGTGCTTGATGAAGAAAATATTGTCCATACCTTGGCGTCTTTGAGGAAAATAGTAAACTATGATTTCGATGTCGTCTATTGCTGTCATGCAGGCTTTATAGAGGATGGTCGAACGAAAATACAAGAAAAAATTGCTTATTTGGAAAACATGCAAGGAAAAGTGAAACAATTATTTATGCAAGGTTATTCTGTTGAAGAAATCACCAAAACAATTTTTCCTCGTGACTATCCGATTACAAAAGTTTCGGGAGAGCAATGGTCTTCCAAGCATATCATCACGGCCTTTATGAATCATTTTACCGAAGAGTCCTTTATATAGGGCTCTTTTTTTGCTTGTTAAGATTTTCACAAATACTTTGATCTATATAATAAAAAACTTTGTGAAAAAATGTGAATAAATTGTGACGAAGTCAATGAAGACAATGGATACGCTTACAAAAGTTTGTGAAAAAATTCTCATTTACATAAGAAAAATACTATGTGAAAAGTTGAACAGGCTAAATGGCTCTATGTGTACACTTTTTAATGTGTCAACAATCACATTAATTATCTTAAAAAAATTGTTTGTGAAATGTTTAATTTGACAGAAAAATGTAATGAAAGTCATTAAACCTTGAATTTTTGAAGTTTAAAATAAATTGACAGAAAATTCGTTGACTATATTTTCACAAAGTATTATGATTCTGAAATATAATAAAAAACCAAAGGGAAAAGGATGGGATGGAATGGACGTAATGAAAAAGGCATTAGAAATGCATGCACACTATAGTGGGAAATTAGAGGTGAGCTCAAAGGTACCTGTACAAGATTCCTATGATCTTAGCTTGGCTTATTCACCGGGGGTAGCAGCGCCATGCGTGGAGATTGAAAAAAATCCTTCGCTTGTGTACGACTATACAATGAAGGGTAATATGGTAGCAGTTGTATCGGATGGGACAGCAGTTTTAGGATTAGGAGATATTGGTCCGAAAGCGGCATTACCTGTAATGGAAGGGAAGGCGATTTTACTAAAGCGTTTTGCCAATGTTGATGCTTTTCCAATATGCTTAGATACAAAAAATACGGATGAAATCGTCAGCATTGTGAAGGCGCTTGCCCCGACATTTGGTGCGGTAAACTTAGAGGATATTTCAGCACCAAGATGCTTTGAAATTGAAGATCGCCTACGTCAAGAATGTGATATTCCAGTTTTTCATGATGATCAACATGGAACAGCGATTGTTGTAGGAGCAGCGATGATTAATGCCAATCGTATTGTGAAAAAGGATGTTGCAACGATGAAAGTTGTGATTAACGGTGCTGGTGCTGCAGGCATTGCAATCTTGCGTATACTTGTACAAATGGGCTATAAGAATATTTATATGTGCGATACAAAAGGTATTATTTATGAGGGTCGTACAGAGGGGATGAACCCGATTAAAGAAGCGGTTGCTCATTTGACGAATCCAGAGAAGCAACATGGTACACTAGAGGATGCACTAACAGGTGCAGATGTCTTTATTGGCGTTTCTGTAGCTAATCTATTGACAGAGGCACATATTGCGTCCATGAATGAAAATCCAGTTGTCTTTGCCTTAGCCAATCCAAATCCAGAGATCACGTATGAAAATGCCAAAGCATGGGGTGTACGTGTTATGGGAACGGGCCGTTCAGATTATCCAAATCAAATTAATAATGTTCTCGCATTCCCTGGTATTTTCCGGGGAGCTTTAGATGTGCGTGCTACGGATATTAATGAGTCGATGAAGCTAGCTGCTGTAGAAGCCATTGCCTCCCTTGTAAGTGATAAGGAACTAAAGGAAGAATATATTGTTCCTAAGTCGTTAGACGAACGCGTAGTGGCCATCGTCTCACGCGCAGTAAGTGGGGCAGCTGTAGAATCTGGCGTATCTGAGCTATTCCAGCAAAGTACCGCACTATCTGTCTAATAAAATAAAACAAGCAGATAGAAAAAAGTTACAGGCTTTTTCTCTATCTGCTTTTTTAGCTGTGTCGAGTTAACAAAGGCTTTATCTCAAGTTTTTAGACCATGCCAACACCAATAATTCCAATGAGTATGACAAAGAAAAGAACAAATAATACGATGAAGATAATAATGGCTGGAATAAAGATGGTGAAGAAAGCCATCCAGTTCGAAATTTGGTGTGCTTCAGCGACTACACCTACAGAAATAACAAATGACCAAATCGTCACAATGATGCTTACTAAAATAGTTGGCCAAAAAATCCACGGTAATGAACCCATAAAATTAGGATCCAATAATGAATCGGGTGAAGTCATTAACCAAATAATATAAAGTGGAACCAGCACAATATATGGGATTGCTGTTAAGCTTAACCCCTTAAATAAGTCCGAGTAAGTCCCAGTACCTTTAAATAATTTCCCGAATAGCCATGAGATGAGTGCAGAAATAGCTGTGCCGATCACACCTGCGATCGGAGCAAAAATGACACATAATAGGACTAAAAGCCATGGAGAAAAATCAGGAAGAAATTCTGAATCAATTAATCCAGACATAAGGGAGCCAATATAACCAATAGACAAAACCAAAATTGCAAAGCCGATAGATTTTTCATTAATCATATAACGAGTTGTTTGCTTTGGATGCATCCAAACCGATAAAAATGGATTTAGTTTTGACCTTTCTTCTTTCGATGTCTCATTCAAATTTTCCATCAAACTACCTCCAAAATAATAGAATAATTGCTTGTTACATATAGTTAATATACGAGTGAAGTAAAGAAAAGTTTCATGGAAAATAAAAATAAGCCCACACATAAAAAAAGAGTCGTAAATGCCGACTCTTTTAAGGTTGTTTCTATTATTCAGCTAACATAATTTTCTCAAGTTCTAATGGTTCAATATATTGCTCACCTTTGTAAGCACGCATATTACCGCCTGAAATTTCATCGATTAATAAAATTTCATTCGTTTTCGCATCGCGGCCGAATTCTAATTTAATGTCATAAAGCGTTAAGCCTTTTTTAGCAAGCTCTCCCGCTACAAATTTGGAGATTTCAATTGTACGTTGTTTCAAAATGGCGTATTCTTCATGAGTTAACAGGTTTAACATCGCTAAAGCATCTTCGGAAATCGGAGGATCTAAACGATCATCATCTTTGATTGTCACTTCTACAAAAGAGTCTAAATCTTGTCCTTCTTTTACATAGGCACCATAGCGGCGCAGGAATGAACCAACGGCCTTAAAGCGGCAAATCACTTCTAAGCCATTACCGAAAACAGTTGCTGGTTTTACTGTCATTGTTGCATCTTCGAAGTTAGCATCAACGAAATGAGTAGGAACTCCTTGTTCGTTTAATTTTGAATAAAAATAAGAAGTTAAACGTAAACCAGCCAAGCCAGCCCCATCAATTGTTAAACCAACAGTATTTGCACCTGGATCAAACACGCCGTTTTCTCCTGTAACATCGTCTTTAAATTTTAATAAATAATGACCATCTTCTAATTTGAACACATTTTTTGTTTTACCTGTATACAATAATTCCACAAAAAACCCTCCAATATTTTTCATAGTACTCTAAAATTATAACACGAATGTTTTAAATATTTAACGCTAAAAATGTTCGTTTAAAACGTTTATTTTTATGTTTTATAACGGGATTGTAAATAAAAAATAAGGTGATAACGAATGTTCGTTACCACCTTGGTTGAGATTAAGAATATTCCGAAATCAAATCCTAGGAAACATTGAAAATAGAATGTTATTAATAAACGCCTTCAGTAAGCATTCCATCTGCTACTTTGATAAAGCCAGCAATGTTTGCACCAATTACTAGGTTACCTGGGAAGCCATATTTTTCTGCTGCTGCTTTGCTGTCTGTATAAATATTTTTCATAATTTGATGAAGTTTCGCATCTACTTCTTCAAATGACCAAAATACGCGGCTAGAATCTTGTGCCATTTCAAGAGCAGATACCGCAACTCCACCAGCATTCGCTGCTTTTGCAGGACCAAATAATACGCCTGCCTCTAGGAATTCATTGATTGCTTCAAGATCTGATGGCATATTAGCACCTTCACCGATGGCTTTCACACCATTCGAAATTAATGTACGAGCTGACTCACCGTTAATTTCATTTTGCGTAGCACATGGTAGAGCAATATCACAAGGAATCGTCCAAATTCCTGTACAACCTTCTGTAAAAGTAGCATTTGGTCGATAATTAACGTAAGTTGAGATACGGTCACCTTTTACTTCTTTAATTTCTTTAATGGCATCTAAATCTAAGCCCTCTGGGTCGTAGATATAGCCTGAAGAGTCTGAGCAAGCAACCACTTTAGCCCCATACTGTTGCGCTTTTTCAATCGCATACGTAGATACATTACCAGATCCAGAAACAACGACTGTTTTTCCTTCGAATGAGTCATTTGCATCCTTCAGCATTTCGTTCACAAAGTAAACAGTACCGTAACCAGTTGCTTCTTTACGTGCTAAAGAGCCACCATAGCCTGGAGTCTTACCAGTTAATACACCTGATTCATTTGCTTTTGTTAAACGCTTATATTGGCCCCATAAATAACCTACTTCACGAGCACCTACGCCAATATCACCAGCAGGAACATCGACATCTGGACCAATATGACGGTATAATTCAGTCATGAATGCTTGGCAGAAACGCATAATTTCTGAATCTGATTTACCTTTTGGATCGAAGTTTGAACCACCTTTACCACCACCGATAGGTTGCCCTGTTAAAGCGTTTTTAAAGATTTGCTCAAAGCCTAGGAACTTAATGATGGATTCGTTTACAGAAGGGTGGAAGCGAAGACCGCCTTTATATGGGCCCATGACATTGCTATATTGTACACGATAGCCACGATTCACTTGGACTTGATTGTTATCATCTTGCCATGCTACACGGAAAGAAATAATACGATCTGGCTCCACAATACGGGATAAAATATTGGCCTTAATATATTCAGGATGTTGTGCGAATACAGGTACTAATGAGATGAAAATTTCTTCAGCAGCTTGTAAAAATTCCGCTTGATGACTATTCTGTTGTTTAAGTTGCTCAAATACGCCATCTACGTATTCTTTTGCTAATTGTTCATTGCTAACAGTTGTAATTGTCATAAATAAAACCCCCATTTAGTTGATAGGTGTATCGTATATCTATTTTTCAAACTATTCAATAAAATACTTTTAAAGTTTGTGAAAAATTGAGCAAGAGAGGTTGTTTTAAAATTATATTGAAATAATTTAGTTCTAAGTGATTCATCTAATTACGAGAAAGGAATGATGCTTTATTGTGAAGGTTCTTATAGACGCTGATGCCTGTCCAGTAGTGGATTTAGCGCTATCTATATCATCTGAGTTTGAGATAGAAACTATCTTGTTTTGCGATACATCGCATCGTGTTGAACGTGATAATGTAATAACAATTATTGTACCTAAAGGTCCAGATTCGGTTGATTTTACGCTAGTGAACGCGCTTTCAAAACACGATATTGTTATTACACAGGATTATGGATTAGCAGCCATGGTTTTAGCGCGAGGGGGGTATCCGATTGATCAAAATGGACGAGAAATGTCTAATGAAAACATCGAACGTTTGCTCGATATGCGGCATGTTGGTCAAAAAATTAGAAGGGCAGGTGGGCGAACAAAGGGACCTAAAAAAAGAACACAAGAAAACAATATTTCGTTTGAAATGAAATTTCGACAAATTTGTGAACGAGCGATTTTAGCCCATAAACTGGAGGAATCTACAGGTGAAAAATGAACATAAACACGAACTATTCGAACAATATCCGCAGTTGAACGAACTAGCAAAAAAGGTTACTGTATTGTGGGAAAATACAAATTGGATGAAAAATCCTGAAACAACGCTCTTTACTATGGCTGAAGTGGATGATGCAGAAGCAACATTACAACGTTTCTCTTCTTATTTAAAAGTAGCATTTCCAGAGCTTCTAGAAAGTGATGGTTTAATTGAATCAACGATCAAGGAAATTCCTGCAATGAAAAGTGCTATTGAACAAGCATATGGTGTGGCGATTCCTGGCCAATTGCTTTTAAAATGTGATCATGCATTACCGATCTCTGGCTCGATCAAAGCACGTGGAGGAATTTATGAGGTATTAAAACATGCAGAAAGACTAGCTTTGGCAAGTGGAAGACTTAAAGAAGTGGATGATTATGCAATTTTAGCAACAGAGGAATTTCAGTCGTTCTTCCAACAATATACGATTGCAGTAGGCTCTACGGGGAATTTAGGATTAAGTATCGGCATTATGGGCAAGAAGCTCGGCTTTAATGTCGTTGTACATATGTCGAGTGATGCAAAGGAGTGGAAAAAAGCCTTACTGCGTGAAAAGGGTGCGACAGTGATTGAATATGAGGCTGATTACAGTGTAGCTGTTGAGCAGGGGAGACAGGAAGCTGAGCAAGATCCAAAATGTCATTTTATTGATGATGAAAATTCAAAGGATTTATTTGCTGGCTATGCCGTAGCTGCCAAGCGTTTGAAGGAACAGCTAGAAAGGACGAATATTTTAGTGGATGAAGCACATCCATTGTTCGTCTATTTACCATGTGGCGTAGGTGGAGGACCCGGTGGTGTTGCCTATGGATTAAAAGAAATTTACGGTGAGCATGTGCATATTTTCTTTGCAGAACCTGTCGCTTCTCCTTGTATGACGATCGGGCTGATGACAGGCTTACATGACGCAATTAGTGTAGAAGATATTGGTCTTGACAATCGAACAGAAGCGGATGGGTTAGCCGTTGGTCGCGCCTCCAAATTTGTAGGAAAAGTGATGGAGACGTATATAAGTGGTTGCTATACAGTATCAGATGAAGAGCTGTTTACATCTCTAGGATTAGCGATGGAAAGTGAAGGTTTATTTTTAGAGCCATCTGCACACGCAGGAATGTATGGAGCCATTCGTTTATTACAACAAGGTCAATCCTATCTAGAAAAGAACGCATTAGTAAACCATCTACCACAAGCCACACATCTTGTATGGGCAACTGGCGGTAGTATGGTCCCACCTACAATGCGAGCTGCTTATTTAGCAAAGGTCAAGGAATTTAATTAAAGATGATGTGAGCTATGTTTGGATGGAAGCTTGACCTCTATTAGTTATTTCCCGTTCAAGCATGGGGGAAGGCATTCGAATAGTGAGATGCCCCGCTCCAATAGGAGTCCAAAGCGCTCGTAAAATGTGTGGACCCGCTCAACCAGGAGTTTAAAGCGCTAACAAAGTGAAGAAACCCGCACAGATTGCATCCACAAACGATCAAACGCAACTTCAAGTTTAGTAGAACAAATTAAAAAACAGGTGGAGTCATTTTTCTCCACCTGTTTTTGCTGTTTAACGTTGTAGTGCTTTACGTTGTGCGGCTAAGTATACTTCTTGTGCGGCAAGGATGCCTGCTCCTGGTTCGAAATCATAGGAGAAGTCTTGTAGGGCAGCCTCAAGTAGGGAAACGGCTTGTAAAATGTCACTTGGGAAACAATAGCCCATATGACCGAATCTAAAAATTTTACCCTGTAGATGACCTAGACCGCCTGCGAAATCTAAATGATAGTGTTGCTTAAGGTGCGTCAAAAATTCACCAAGATCAATTCCTTGAGGTGTTTTAATTGCTGTAATAGTTGGAGAAGCGTATTGATCTTCAGTTAATAGCTCCATGTGTAATGCTTTCATTGCATTTCGCACCATGTTTTTCATGAGGTCATGGCGGGCAACTGTTTGCGTAAAGCCACCTTCCTGTTCGATTAACTTACACACCTCATGCAGTCCATAAATCAGTGTAATAGCAGGTGTATTAGGAGTCATGCCCTTTTCCGCCCAGCTACGATAGCTTTGAAGATTTAAGTAATAAGCAGGTGTTTGATTTTCTTCAATGACTTCCCAAGCTCTTTCGCTTACGCTGATAAGAGAGAGTCCAGGTGGGAGCATCATGGCTTTTTGAGAGCCTGTCACCAGAATATCAATGCCCCAAGCATCCATTTCAGCAGGAGCGCCACCAATACAGCTTACACCATCAACGATAACGAGGGCATCTGTTTCTTCACGGATCACCTGGGCTAGTTCAGCAACAGGGTTTAAAATACCTGTGGATGTTTCATTGTACGTCACAAAAACGGCTTTAATAGTTTGTAATGGCTGTAAAAATGCTCGAAGCTCTTCGGCTGTACAAGCCTGTCCCCATTCTTTTTCGAGCTTATGTACATGGAAGCCATATTGCTCACAGATTGAAACGAAATAGTCGCCAAAAGCTCCAACTGTGATGACGACAACCTCTTCACCAGCAGATACAGTATTAACAGCTGCAGCCTCAAGCGCGGCTGTCCCACCCGAAGGTAAAAGTAAGATGTCCTGTGTCGTACCGAAAACAGGCTTTACTAATTCAATTGTTTCTCGGTATAATTCTACAAATTCCTGACTACGATGACTAAAAATATCCTGATTCATCGCAAGTTGTACCTTTTTTGGAATCGGTGTTGGCCCTGGATGTCTTAAAATATTTTCATACATATTCATTTATCCCCTTTGCTAGAAATTCAAAATTTTCTAACTATAATAATAGCATATTTATGGTGCTAGCTAACTACTTTTTTGAAAAATGATGGAAGAGATTGTCATTGTGGTACAATTTTTAAAAAGGAGGCAGTGCGAATGGAAACATCCATGCATTATCCATTTATCTATTTCTTCTACGACACAAACCAGGTGCTAGTATATAGAATTCAAGCGTTAGAGTATATCACAATAGCAGAGGTGATGAGAGAGGGGGAATGGCAGGGGTATGAGCTTGAGCCATCTGAATCTTTTACAGCATTTCATCATGAACAAAGCACACCTCAGCAGGGATGGTCTTTCTTTATGGGGCAGGAAGAGCTCTATCAGTTGGTAGAAATTATTAATGATTATATTCAACAGGTCATAACCACTACTTCAGCACAAATAGTACATATTGTTTGCTCGGAATCTGCAGCAGGCTCCTTACGAGCGACACTTGCTCCACCGAAATATGTGATCGGGTTTCCAGAGGATTTGTCGATTGGACCATTGTGGAAACTCGATGAAAAAAGAGGACAGGCATTCCGTGATGAGTGGCTAAGAGAAAATATTAATGATGGAATGGATGATTTTATAAATCGAAATAAATTAATGAACACAATCAGAGAGATACAGGATATTCCAAGCAACCTGCTGATTTACATTTGGTGTGGGTACAATGCAGAAGAACAGTGTGGTCTTAGATTCCTACTCTATTTATTACGTAATAAAACCAATGAAGTTGTTCTTATCAACACAGGTGAACAGCGGGCTATCAACCATCAATGGAACATGGAAATGTATGATATAAAGCGAATGTCCGCAAAGGAGCGTCTAATTTTTCAGCAACAGTGGGAAAGTTTAGCACAGACAAAGGATGTTTGTCGACTATGGCTACATCGACAAATTCAAGCAGTCCAAGAGAATTATTATGATAATTTGATTATGTCAACGATTGAACAACTTCATAAGGAGCAAGGGGGTACTGATTTTATACAAACAGGTGAATTCATCTCAGAGCTATTAACAAGAATGGATGCCCCACCAAATATCTTCTTTTTAGAATATAGAATTCGCTATTTAATATATAGCGGGGTTTTTGAATTAAAGGGAATTCCTAAATCCATGCACCATTACTCTGTGAAATTACGTAAAAAACCTCTTTAGCCTAAGGGCATAAAGAGGTTTTAAACAATTAAGCAACGAAAGGTCTGTTCATACGCATTAAGCCGTAGATGGCAAAGAACAATCCACCTGTTATTACCATTAAGATTGTGTATAATACTGCCTTACCTGTTTCGCCACACCAGCGGTAGAATAGGCGATACGTGAAATACAGTGTAAAGCCTGCCGCTCCTAAAGAAGCCAGAATACCGATAAATGGAATAAACGAAACAATGATCAAGCCTGCATAAATAAGGGTATTTTTTAAAGCTGTTGCACGTATTGTTTCTCGAGTATCCCCACCAGCTGTCAGCAGGAAGAGACTATATACATTAATAATGGGAATCCAAGCAATATAGGCTACATCTCCAAAACCATTTGTTTTAGATGTCATAAAATAAATAAGTGCACTAATAATGTAGGCAATTAAACCAATAGCAAGAGCGGCTAGTATAAAGATAAAAAATAAACCACCCATGGCTGCATCTAAATCTGAGTAATAATAAGAATCATTATAGTCATAATTCATCAGAAAAACCTCCCTTCATATGAAAATACCTCCTAATCATAACAATCCTCAAATGTTAAAGCTACAACAATTTAGATGTAATATTTAGTAGAAATCGCACAAATGTACTAGAATGAAGTGGATTATTTAAGGCTTTAATGATGATTTTTTGAGTGCCTTATGATAAAAATGCAAAAAATATCCTTGGAAACATTATTATGCTAGTTTTTGAGAATCATTTTCCGTTTTATTAATTTCAAAAATTACGTACAAAAACATTACTATCCTATGATGGTAGATGCACAAGAAATGCCACAAAAAATAAAAATAGCCATCTTAACTACATTGTAAGATGACTATTTTCACGTGTATTAAATGAATTTGGCGATGTGCTCAAGTTCAATGCGGGAAGAATTGTAAGCAGGTGCGGCTGCCTTACCAATGGCAATTAAAATAACTGGGACGATATGGTCAGCTAATTCAAAGCGTTGAGCAAAGGCTTCTTTATTAAATCCACCCATTGGCACTGTATCATAGCCCATGTCTTTAGCTAGTAGCATGATTTGCATGGAAATTAGACCAGCATCAAATGTAACGATATTTTTTAACACTTCTTGGGGAAGTTGAGAATATAGATTGATTGAGTTGTTAATCATTAAATCTTTTGTTGCCTCATTGATATAGCCAAGATCGAAGTTCTTTGTATAGATAGCCTCGGCATTTTCGTACATCTTTGTATCACCTAAAACGGCAATAATTGCTGAGGAAGTTTCTACTTGTTCTTGGTTATTGGCAATAGCACGTAGCTCTTTTTTGACCGCTTCATCCTGAATTACTAAAAAGCGCCAAGGCTGTAGGTTACTAGACGATGGAGCAGACGTCGCTTCTACAAGTAATTCTTCTAATTGTTGCTGCGGGATTTTAAAGTTTTCATCGTATTTACGAACGGATTTACGCTCGTGCATAACTTTAGTTAAAGAACTTTTTGTCACTGTCATTATTTTGTCTCCTTCTTGGTATGATGCGTTTTTTACTATACGATAAATGAATTCATTTTCCAAGTAAATTGCTCGAATTAAAGAGTCTCGAATATAGGATTTAAAAGTTACAAAAAAAACATATTTTTGTAGGTATAATCCATTTATACTAGAGATGGAATAGAGCAATAATAATAGATATGGAGTGAAGGTGAATGAAAAAGCTATTAGGAAATTTAAATATTATGGCAAAAATCGCAATGCTTATTCCTGTCATCACTGTTTTTTTAGGTGGTATGACCTTCCTTAACTATTTGAACGTATCCAATGAACTTGAAAGCTCTATTGAAAATGAAATGTCTATACTCGCGGATGATGTTGCAGGTTCCGTTGAGGGCAAATTGCATGCACACATTCAGCTCATAAATAGTGCAAAGACAACAATAGAATCGGCTGACAGTATGATGACCAGAGAGCAATTTATTCGCTACGTACAGCAGCTATTGCCTTTCAATAAGGAAACGTATGGTATGGGATTATGGCTAGAGGAGGGTGTGGCAAAGGGAGAAATTTTCGGGCCTTATGCCTATAAGGAAGAAGAAAAAATTGTCTCTACGGATGCTTATGAAGATCCTGCCTATCATTTTCACGAGCAAGAATGGTATCGCAATAGTATCCAATCTAATAAGGTAGTTCATACTGCACCTTATTTTGATGAAGCTCTGGGGGAAATGTTTATCTCATTTGGTACACAAATTGTCAAAGATTCTAAGCCCATTGGCGTTATTACAGGGGATTATGTATTAGATTCAATTCAATCCATTGTTTCTGACGTGAAAATTCGAGAGAGTGGTTATGCATTTATAATTGATGATAGTGGCAAAATTTTAACGCACCCTGATGTAAATAAAGTGAATAAAGAAACGATCCAGCAGTTGTTGAACATGCCTGTGGAGCAGATTTCTGATCAAAAAAAGTTAATACATACAAGCAGTCAGGGTAGTGATTTTACCTTACAATTTATGCAAATACAAGATATGCCATGGAAGTTAGTGTTACTGGTTCCGACAACGGAGCTTTATGGCGAAATACAGGCCATGCTTCAACAGCAAATCGTGATGAGTGTCGTTCTAATTTTACTTATCGCAATTAGTATTTATTTCCTTGCTCGTTATATCCGTGGGGAAGTGAAAACGATGAATACTCATTTAGGCTATCTTGCTACGGGTGATTTAACGCAACAAATGGCCATTCATACAAAGGATGAATTTGGTGAAATGGCGCAATATTATAATGACTCTGTGGAAGCATTAGGTTCGATGATGCACCGCATTGTAGCTGAAACTGAGACAGTTGCTTCTACTGCAGAGGAATTAACGGCAAGTGTGCAAGAGGTCAATAAAACTGTCACAGAAGTTGCGATTTCTATGCAAGAGGTGGCAGAAAATACGAGTTCACAACAACAGGTGAGTGGGGCGTTAGAGGGTGTAACAACACAACTAGGTGGGAATATGAAGACCGCCATGGACGATTTACATGAAGCAGTCCAACAATCACAAAAAACCTCTGAACTCGCTACTGGCGGATCACAAAAAATACATGGTTTCGTAAATGATATTGTCCACCTACATGCACAGGTTGACAGTAGTGCCAATCTGGTGAATGGCTTGAAGGAGCATTCGATTCAAATCGAGCAGATGAGTCAGCTCATTTCGGCTATTACCGACCAAACTAATTTACTATCTCTTAATGCTGCCATTGAGGCAGCACGAGCAGGGGAAGCAGGGAAAGGCTTTGCCGTTGTTGCAGGAGAGGTGAAAGCACTAGCTGAACAAACTAGCCGTGCTTCGTTAGATATTGCAAAGGTTGTGCAGACGATTCAGGAACAAATGAATGATGCAGTAGAGATGATGGAGCAAAGTCGAAAAATAGCTCATCAAGGCATTGGCTCTGTTCAACAAGCAGGCATGACCTTCGATACAATTGCCAGTGCAACTGAAGGTCTCCAAAACACCATGCAAAAGACAAGCAAAACGACATCTGATGCTTTTGAAAAGTTGCAGGCAGTAACCGAAAAAGTACAGGCAATTAGCAAACAGGCACTTGCAACAAATGATCATACATTAAATGTATCGGCCATCACGGAGGAGCAGGCATCGACAATGAATGAGATGTCTGTAGCCTCAGAGCAATTAGCGCAACTTGCTCAAAATCTGCAAGAAGAAGCAACTAAATTCACGATTTAGTGCTAAGGTGTACATCTAGATTTAGGTGTACACCTTTTTAAGATCTAAATGAAAAAGCTTCCCATTTTACATTTTTCTTAGGTGCAGCCGATTTGAAATGCTTGATCATTTTTTCTGGTCCACATATATAAATACTAGTTTGTGGAGAAACGGATAACTCATTAACAGAGAGTCTATTGCGCTGTGTTGTATCAATAAATGTGACAGTAAAATGGTCATTTGCTTGTGCATAATCCTCTAAAAAATCTTTGTAGATGACATTGTCTTGCCCGTGAAAAGAATAATATAAGTCAATTTTCTTATCAGGCTGCGTGTGTAAATAGGCAAGAAATGGGGTGATGCCCATACCACCTGCAATCCATAGCTGCTGTGCATTCCCGTTGCCGAAGTCAAAATGACCATAGGGGCCATCTACAGCAACCTCTGTATGAACCTGAATAAGGTTGTAGACCTGTTTGGTATAATCTCCAATAGCTTTCATTGTAAGATTGATTTGTTGTCCACACCCTCCAGAAATAGAGAAGGGATGCGGTGCTTTTTCGATACCCTCTTGAAAGACTTTCAGAAAGAGAAATTGTCCTGGTCGATAATCCAGCTGTTTTGTAAGCTTCAACTTAATTTCCAATATCTCAGGAGTCAGCCTTTGAATGGATGAAATCTGACCTTTATAGGGAAAGAACATATCCTGATACATTGTCAGCATATAAAGGGCTGACATAAATCCAATCGTAGTTGTTAATGCTGTAAAAATCCCTAAAGCTGAGGGTTGTAATAAATCATAGTGGCTAGAAAAATAAGCATGATAAATACCCAGTGTATAGGGCACAAGTAATAATCGATGAAGCCAGCGCCAATGCTCGTACTTCAGGAATTTTGCAATAAAGGCAAGAATGATTAGGAAGATAAAGCCGTATTGAGCAAGCTCGCCAAGATCTTTTGCGAATTCGTTGAGTGGTGTTTGTTGTGTTAGCTCTTCATCAGGAATCATTTTTTGTAATTGCCCGTGAATAAGAATCAATACAAGTGAAAGGATTGCTAGTAATTTATGATAAAAATAGACATGCGCTAGACCACTAAACCAACGCTCCAACTTTTTTATTCTTGTAGCTAATAAGAATACAAGAAATAAACAAGTTATGGCTAAGCCTCCAATGACATGACTTAGTGTGTTTAACGGATGGATCGGTGCCATGGGTTTGCTAAAATACCAAAGCAAAGCACTACCACACAAAATGATGAAAATAAAAAGTATTCCTTTATAGGCTCTCATATTTAACCTCCATCCCTATGTTTATCCATAATTTAACTAGCTATACAATCAGATAGGAAAAAAGTTTCGAGCGTACGTTCGGAATGTACGTTCCCTTTTGTGTCGAATTATGTTACATTAAGAAGGAAAAATAAGAGAAAAGGAGTGGAAGTAATTTATGCAAGGGAATACCCATATCGTAGGGGGCATTACAGCAAGTCTTGCCTTTGCACAGTTTTCAAATGATAACCCACTTGTCTTAGTTGGTGCAGGGGTTATTGGTGCGTTACTTCCAGATATTTGTCATAGAGGTAGTAAAATAGGTCGAACATTTCCCCTCATCGCGAAGCTAGTAAATACAGTATTTGGACATCGTTCCTTTACACATAGTTTGTTGTTTTTAATAAGCATGATGGTGTTATTACATATGTTGATTCCTTATCGAGCGATATCTATTGGAATAATTATCGGGATGGCTAGTCATATCATACTTGATATGTGTACAAAAAAAGGGGTTAAACTATTTTTCCCTGCGACTGTCTCCATTCGTTTTCCGCTGACAACGAAAACTGGTAGCAAGGTAGAAGGTGTCGTACTGATGTTGTTATCGATGCTATCCATCTATTTGAGCTATGAATTAATTGTAAGATTTATTGATGCGATATAAATAAGATAAGCCCCAGTAATCGTTTACTGGGGCTTTTGATGTTAGTCTGCCTGTACCTCTTCAACAGTTTGCTCTACCTCGGCACGAGTCATTTTTTCTCGCCCTTCTTGCATTGCCTTTAGTGTTTTGTGGGCTAAGGCAAGTGGTAGGCGACAGAACAGCAGAATAGTACGTTTGTTGATATCCTTCATATATAAATCTGCTTTGGCTAAATTTTCTTCTGCATACGCAAATAAATCCTCGCGTGTCCATCCCTCTGGTACGAAACTTACACCACGTTCATCTAAATCCTCATGCTGATTACGTAAAATGTTGACAGCCTGCAATCCACGGCCATAGCCTATTGCTAGCTCGCGATCCGTTTGAACGCCTGCACCCCATGCCCAAAGCTCAGACAGCATCGTCCCTACAAGCCCAGCCACGTAGTATGTATAATCGTCTAAATCCTCACGTGTGCGGACCTGCCAATTCGCCTTTGCCCATTTTGCCATCCCAAAAGCCATTTCACTTGTGGAAGCCTGTACAATTTTTCTGGATTCCTCAGGGCAAAATGTCAGCCAATCTGCTAAACGAAGGGATACTTCAGGTAATAGCTCTGCATAAGGTGCAAGTAATGACTGATAGGCTTCGTTATTGAAATTGTCCTTTAGTAATTCACTCGTAGCTGACAGTAAATCAAATTTTACATCATTAGAAAGTTCTTCATGGTCTTCAATTTCATCAATGGCACGCATTGCTAAATAGGCTGCAGCTACTGATATCTTTAAATCATTTTTTAAAAATGTAATAGGTATATAAAACGTGCGGCTTGTATCTTTCAAAACCTGCATCGCTTCTTTGTAAAGTCTTTTTTGCTCGTTCACTTGTATTCCTCCGTTCAAATGGTTCCACATCTATAGTATATCGTATCGTAAAAATAGGGAAAGATAAAACAGATTGTTCATATTTAGAGAGATATTCTTTGAAAACGTTTACTAAAAGTGATATAGTTTAATAGTAAACTATTTAAACCTATACTTTCATTGTGGACGAAAGTATAAGTTAAACCACATTTCAGAAGAGAGGAAGTTTAGAAAAATGGGACGTTTAGATAATAAAATTGCGATGATTACTGGTGGCGCATCTGGTATGGGTGCAGCAATGGCGAAATTGTTTGCACAAGAGGGTGCTACGGTAATTGCAGCTGATATTAATGAAGATAACCTAGCAAAAATTTCGGAGCTTGATCATGTAGAGGGGATGAAATTAGATGTTTCCTCTGACGAAAACTGGGCAGAAGTGACGAAAGCCATTGTGGAGAAATATGGTCGCATTGATATTTTAATTAACAATGCTGGTATATCATCCGAAAAAGGACCAGATCAAATTACACAAGCGGATTGGTCAATCATGCATAATATCAATGCTTTTGGACCTTTCTTGGGCATTAAACATGTCTCTAACTATATGAAAGAAGCTGGAAAAGGCTCTATCGTTAATACATCCTCTTATACAGCGATTATTGGTGCAGGCTTTAATGCCTATACAGCTTCTAAAGGCTCTTTACGTGCGATTGCTCGTGCAGCGGCATCTGAGCTTGGTGCTTTCAATGTTCGTGTTAATACAGTATTCCCTGGTGTCATTGAAACACCAATGACTGCTAAATTATCAGAAGCAAAAGAAGCAATGGATATGTTAGTAAGAACAACACCAATGGGCCGCCTTGGTCAACCAGAAGAAGTAGCGAATGCTATTTTATTTTTAGCATCTGATGAAGCTTCTTACATTACAGGTGCTGAGCTTGTCATTGATGGTGGCTATTCAGCACGCTAATTAATCGTTTTAGGAAAGTGAAAGTGCCTGCTCAAGCAGTGCATTTTCACTTTTTTTTGCATTTCAAGATTTAAATAGTGGAACGTCCAATTTGGACACTCCCATCATTATTTCACGAGCCATCCCAAACGCCTTGCATTTTATTTAGGAATACAATTTTCCCAATATGATAGGCATCGTGCATAGTTAAACTCCTCCTTTCATGCACTAGTAAGCGTTCTCCTGGAATCTGCCTATATAAATCTTCGTTAAATTTCAAAAACAGCATTATACTTTAACAAAGCTTTATTTTTTTAGTAGAATGATGATAAAGCTTTAGATATGCAATAGAACATTCAGCTACCCAATAGAAAAAATTTGATATTTTCCATGATTTTTTCATGAAAGTTTACGAAGTTATTGCACAATCATTTCAACAGCGTTAAAGTTTAGAAAGGGCGAAAATGTCATTATACAATTTGGGGGATTGTACGGAGCGTTTTGCTTTTGTACAAACAAATTAATTGGTCAGGATTTTGGCACACAAAACTCCTTGCAAAATCCTTCGTACCAAAGAGGGCATGTACTTTAAAAGTTGCCTTAATCATCGCGTAAACTGCAAATATGACAAAGTTGCGTAATAAAAACAAAGGAGAATTGTATGCCAAAGGCTATAGGTATTGATGCAGGCGGCACATTGACAAAGGTTGCATATTTAGATCAACACAATGAACTTGTTTTAACAACCTTTCCGTCTAATGATTTACAGTCTGTAAAAAAATGGATTATTGATCATCCAGATATTGAGGATATTGGTGTTACGGGGGGACGTACAGAGCAATTACTTGATGTCATTAAAACAATGAAATCGATTCATTATATAGTGGAATTTGAAGCAACATTAAAGGGTGTCCGATTTTTATTAAATAAAGAAGGCTACTTTTTTGAGCGTAGCATGATTACCAATATTGGGACAGGCACTTCCATTCATTACATGGAGGGCAATACCCATATTCGCGTTGGCGGGACAGGCGTTGGTGGAGGGACATTAATTGGATTGTCAGCGCTTACAACAGGGATTACAGATTACAATGAGATACGAGAAATGGCTGACAATGGTCATCGAGAGAGCATTGATTTATTAGTTAAGGACATTTATCAGGGAATGGATACACCTATTGATGGTCATTTAACTGCAAGTAATTTTGGGAAAGTGGGCATTACACGGTCCATGAAACATCCAGCAGAGGATATTATAGCGACGGTTCAGGGTCTAGTAGGCGAAGTAATTACAACACTTAGCATTCAATATGCGGAGGAAAAAAAGGCACAGCATATTGTTTATATTGGATCAACTCTTAGTAATAATGCTCATCTTGCCCGTGTGATTGCAAATTATACACGCACAAAGAAGCACACACCTGTTTTTATTAACGATCATGGTTTTTCAGGTGCTGTTGGAGCATTGCTGAACATTACAGAATATACAATTGTCTAAGGATAATGAACATGACTAATGCACATTAGTCATGTTCATTTTTTTACAATTTGCGAAGAAACTGATCTACATAGTAACGCCTCTATTTGAACAAATTATGTACAGGAGGTGATGTTACGTGGGGAAACGTAATAATCGAAATAACAGTAAAACCATGAATATGCGAACACATAATCCTTTTGGGACATACAAAAGCAAGGATCTTGATCGAAGTAATAGCAATAATAACAATCCGAATGACAACTTAAATGAAGAATTCGCAGCAGAATTTGATGCGAAAGCTAAAAATAAAAACAATAAAACGAATCATGATAAAAACCAGCAGTTCAATAAAACGAAATAGTGGAGGTACAAATCATGGCAAAAAAGAGAAAAACAAGCTTTAAAAAGAAAAAGAAGGAAGATACACATAAAAAGAATGATCGTGAGGAGTACTCAGCAGAGTTTAACCAAGTCATTCATAATAATCCTCAACAACCAAAGCAATAAAGACAAGCTGCTCCAAAGCTTTTTGGAGCGCTTATTTTTTTAAAGGAGTGATTCGAGTGAGGAAGTTGTATTTATTTGGGGTTGTGCTTGTTTGTCTTACTGTGTTCATACAAACAGCAATGGTCGCAAATGCACAACAAGAAACACCCGCCTATGCCAAATGGGGACAACTGGCCATCAAAGAGGTAAAGGCAAAATATCCTTCAGCCAAAATTATCGATTATTTGCATGAGGGTAAAGAAGTACATGGGGCGTCAACAATCGAAAAGTTTAAGCTTTGGCTCAAGCAACCCGATAAGGAATTTGGTGTCTATGTAAGAATTAGTTATCAAAGTGCCACACAAAAGGTAGAAAAAATTGAATTACAAGAAAGCACGTCATGAAAAAAAGGATGCCCAGAAAAGGCATCCTCATTCATTTAACCTTCAAGCTTTTGAATAAATGCACGCATCAAGCCTGGTAAATCAGGCCATGCATGTCCACTTACTAAATTGCCATCTGTATGAAGATTGGCATCAATATAAGTAGCGCCAGCCACTTGCACCTCTGGCTTGCAAGCAATATAGGCTGTCAGCTCACGTCCTTTTAGCACTTCAGGAATCGTTGCGAAAATTTGTGCTGCGTGGCAAACGGCTGCAATCGGTTTATTCGTTTCAAAAAAGTGAGATACGAGTGGTGGTACATGCTCATTTAAACGAATGTATTCTGGCGCACGACCACCAGGAATAATCAATCCATCAAAATGGGTTGGATCAACATCAGCAAAAGAAGCATGTGCCTCTAAACCATAGGCAGGTCGCTCGATGTATGTATCGACGCCATCTACAAAATCGTGTAGTACAGTTTGTAATTTCTTAGCTGACGGTGCTGCGATTGTGACATCATAGCCTGCCTCAAGACAACGATAATAAGGATAAAAAATCTCTAAAGCCTCTACTGCATCTCCTGCAAGTATTAAAACTTTTTTCCCCATGATTCCATCTCCTTTACATTGAAAGTTTATTAACTTTTATTCGACACATGCAAAAAATTTCCTGCTGCTGGTCAAGCCATCTTGCCAAATTACTTCCTTTACAAAGAAAAAAATGAAGCGTATAGTATTTATTTAGCTAGGTAAATAATTTTAGGAGGTAGATAGTGATGAATCCAATTTTCCATGCTTTATTCCAAAAAAATCGCTATTTAACTAATTGCTTAAATGAAGTGCTGAAGCAGCATCATTTATATAGTTCTCAGTGGACCATTTTATATTGCTTACATAAAAATGGACCGATGACATTGACGCAAATTTGGAAATATTTAAATGTGGAAGCGCCAAGTATCACCAGGGCGATTACAAGGCTTGAGGCATTGGGCTGGGTACAACGATTAGATGGTGAGGATAAACGAGAAAAGATAGTGACTTTATCCACACAAGCAGAGGAGCGCCTACCAGCCATTACAGCGACTATTCGAGCGTTTGAGGAGGAAATGGTAGGTTCTTTAACTGCTGAAGAACAAGAGCAATTTCTGAAGCTATTGGAAAAAATGAAAGGTTGATGGACATGCAGCAAGAAGAGAATACACAAATATGGACGAAGCGTTTCATTAGTCTATTTTTAACGAATATCTCAGTTTTTTTTGTATTTTATGGACTTGTAACGACTTTGCCGCTTTATGCAATAGGGGAGCTACATCAGACAGATAAAGAGGCAGGGCTTCTGTTGTCTGGCTTTTTATTGTCAGCTATCATTGTACGCCCGTTTTCAGGAAAACTGTTGGATGTATTCGGGAAGAAAAAACTGTTAGTCCTCTCAATCATGGGCTATTTTATATGTACCGTCTTATATTTATTTATTCATCCATTCGGACTTTTACTTGGTCTACGTTTTATACAAGGGATTTTCTTTAGTATTATTACAACAGCTGCAGGATCTTTAGCAGCTGATATCGTTCCAGCTAAACGAAAAGGAGCAGGCCTTGGCTATTTCACGATGTCTACAAATCTAGCTGTCGTTATTGGTCCATTTATCGGACTATTATTAATACAATATAGTACCTTTAACGTATTGTTCATCGTTATGAGTATCTGTATTCTAGCAGGAGGAATTCTAGCGTTAACGGTCAATACTGATGATTTACCGAAACCTGCACATGAAGGAAAACTAACCTTTAAATTTGATGATTTGTTTGAGCGAAAAGCGTTACCTGTTGCTGCGATTGCTAGTTTAGTAGCCTTTTCGTATGCCAGTGTTTTATCCTTTTTATCGGTCTACGCACAGCAAAAGGATTTAATGGCTGTGGCCAGTCTTTTTTATGCGGTGTTTGCTGCATCCATGCTAATTACGCGTCCGTACACAGGTAAACTGTATGATACGAAGGGCCCGCAATTCGTTATTATTCCTGGCATTATTTCCTTCGCCATCGGGCTCGTTATGCTCGCTTTTGTAGAAGGGCCCGTATTATTTTTGAGTGCTGCTATTTTTGTAGGCTTCGGCTATGGTGGTGTGACGACAAGCTTGCAAGCATTAGCCGTTCAATCCACAGCCATCCAGCGAAGTGGTTATGCTACAGCAACCTATTTTACGATGTTTGACCTTGGGATTGCACTAGGTTCCTATATTTTAGGAATGATAGCCGTGCAGGCAGGCTATGCTTCAGTCTACTTGTCAGGTGCAGGCTTACTAGGAGTTGTCTTTATTATTTATCTATTACGACTTGCAAAGATGAAACCGAAAAAAGTAGTGAATATATAGTAAAACAGTTGGGTCTGTCCCAACTGTTTTTATGATTATAGGCAATCAGGTAGCGTGGCTGTTTTTGACCAAAATAAGAGAGTAACTAGATAGAGGTTTCATGGGCGGTTGGCACAATTTTAACCTATCTCATTCAACTTATGGAAGAGAAAGGAGTTGATGCCTTTGACTATTTTTGAAGCAATAATGGTTGCGATAAGTCTTTCAACACTTATTGTTTCTGTCCTTGCATTGTCATTTACTTTTACACAAAAAAAGTAAACCGCCCCTGCCTCGCCAGCATGTGAGATGGTTTACTTTTATCACTTTGCAAATCGCCTTTGAAGCGATTCGTCTTGTTACTAGGACCATTGGTGTTCCAGCACCAATGGTCTTATTTACTTATATACATCTTCACTAAGGATTATAACATGGATAAACAGTTTTTTTCAAATAATGTAAATTTAATTGTCATGGACTACAATGATTTTTAGGAAACAAAATATATGGAGCCTAAATGGATTAAGTTGGTAAAACAACTACAATCAATTGCATAGGCAGGACTAACTTATTCGAAGGATATTTATGACTTGGAAAGGTTTGAATCATTAAGAGAAATAAGCGTTGCTATTATAGCACACCATACAGAGAGCGATAAGACAGTTATACGTGATTTATTTGCTCATGAGACGGGTTATGCGACCCCAAAAATAGATATTCGGGCGGTGGTTTTTAGGGACAATAAAATAGGAATGGTTAAAGAAAAAATGGATGGTGATGGTCATTACCAGGTGGCTGGGGCGACATCGGCTTTACACCTAGTGAAGTAGCCATCAAAGAAACGAAAGAAGAATCAGGATTTGATGTAAAAGCAATCAAACTCATAAGTGTATTAGATAAGAAGTGCCACCCTCATCCACCATCTCTCTACCATGTCTATAAAATGTTTATCCAATGTGAAATCATTGAAGGACGGGCAGAAGAAAGCATGGAAACTAACGCTGTTGCGTTCTTTGCTGAAAATGAACTACCCTCTCTATCAATGGCTAGAAATACCGAATCACAAGTAAAATTAGCTTTTTGTCATTTAAATAATCTACATTTACCTACCTATTTTGATGGATATCTCAAGCTGAATAATATGAATTGTCTATTTGACGATTAAAGGAGAGCCGCTCAAACCAGCTCTCCATTTTTTATTGTATTCGTCGATTTTTTCGAATTTGTATTTGACATAAAGTGTGCATAAAGGAAAACACTAAGAAAATCTTAAGAATTGATGTCTGAGTTTGTTAAGATTTAATTAGTATTATATCCTTATACGAATCCTATAGGGGTGATTGACATGAACCTAAAGCGGTGGAGGAGTGAATGTAGTTGAACATTTTGATTTGTGATGATGATAAAGAAATTGTTAGGGCGATTAGCATTTATTTAGAAAATGAGGGCTATCAAGTATTCAAAGCTTACAATGGGATAGAGGCAATCGATCTTATTCGAGATCACATTATTCATCTTATTATTATGGACATTATGATGCCCAAAATGGATGGGATTACGGCGACGATGAAGATTCGGCAAGATAATATGATTCCATTAATTATGCTTTCTGCTAAATCAGAGGATTATGATAAAATACTGGGATTAAATATCGGAGCGGATGATTATATGGCCAAGCCGTTTAACCCATTAGAACTTGTGGCTAGAGTGAAATCGCAGCTCAGAAGGTATACGACCTTTGGAAGTCTTGAGAGGAGTAGTGCTGTATTTCAAACGGGTGGTCTTGTGATTGATGATGAACAGAAAATCATTACTGTTGATAAACAAGAGGTTCATTTGACACCAGTGCAATATAAAATCTTAAAGCTTCTCACAGCCAATGCTGGAAGAGTATTCACGATTGAAGAAATTTATGAAAAGGTATGGAATGTCAGGGCTATTAATCCTGAAAATACGGTTTCGGTTCATATTCGAAAGATTCGAGAAAAAATTGAAATTAATCCAAAAGAGCCGAAGTATTTAAAAGTTGTATGGGGAGTTGGGTATAAGGTTGAGAAAGTTGAGAAGTATTAGTCATGCACTTATTACGAAAGTAGTTGTGTTTCTAATTGCTGTCGCTTGTTTAACTGGTATAGCGAGAGTAATGTTTAACATGGAATTTAATGAGATTCATCTTAGTAGTATAAATCAAGATAACTATTTTGAAAGCCGAGCATTCGCTGATGAAAGTTACAGCATTATTGCTCCTTTAGCGCAATTAATTGGAAAATACAAAAGTGAAGAATATATTTTAAGTGGTAAGACACTAACAGGGGAGGATAGTAGAAGAATCGAAGAGGAATTATATTATGATTTCCGCAATTCTTACAGATATAATCCTAATTTGAGTGAAGAGGAAAATAAGCACATCTATCAAGAAAAATATGCAAAAGACATTGCTAGAACAAAAGAAGAAAGTATGACAGAACAGGTAAGAAATTTTTATCAATTACGTAGTACGCTCGAAGCCTATGAAGGAATTGTTTTTTATGCGAGTGACGGTGAACATAAGTTCTCCAATAGTGATCTCACAAAGAAAGAGCAATTTGAATCCTTTGATGCCTATATGTTATTTGAAGATTATCAACAAAAGCTTTACCCAAATGAAGTGAAAGAAAGTCAATACTTGGATTACTTTACACACGAAGTTAACATGTTGAACCCACAAACAGATGTTATTTATGTGGCCTTTAAAGATTCTTACCTACAGCAAAAAATATCGGAATGGGAAAAAGATAAAGCGGCTGCCCAAGGTTTTCTGAATGAATGGATAGTATTTCTAGCAGGGTTTATTTTAAGTTTTGTGTATTTAATCATAGTTATTGGAAGAACGCCATTGGATAAAGAAGAAATTCATTTCCATGTCATAGATAAACTTTATAATGACCTTAATATTGTGCTTATCGGTTGCTTAACAGCGATGTGGATCGCCATGATTGTTGAAGTCTTCCGTGATATGTACATGTTCTTCACCGTGCCTATATTTATCATTGGCTTACTATTGATTTTATCACTCGTAAAGCATATTAAAAACAGAACGTTATTTCAGCATACACTCCTCTATCAACTTTTCAAAAAGCTATTTATTTTGCTGAAACATGTTTTTGACAGTGGCAGTACAGGCGTCAAAATTGTGCTGCTAATTATTGGCTATCCATTAGTAGTGGCGGCTACGTTTTTTATGTTTCCTATTACGATGGGGATTGCTGCCTGGTTGGCAATGAGAAAGGTGAAGTCGTTTAACCGCATTAAAGAGGGCGTAGAGCAAATTAAAAATGGAGATCTTCATCATCGAATTGAAGTTGACGGAAAAGGGGAGTTTAATCAACTTGCAGAAAATATTAACCGTATTACTGATGGGTTAAAAAAGGCAGTGGATAGTGAAATCAAGAGTGAGCGTTTAAAAACAGAACTTATTACGAATGTTTCGCATGATATTAGAACGCCTTTAACGTCAATTATTACGTATGTTGATTTATTGAAATTAGAAAACGATCCTAAAATGATTGAAGAATATGTAGATGTGTTAGATCAAAAATCGAAAAGACTCAAGCTTTTAACGGATGATTTATTTGAAGCGGCTAAAGCATCAAGTGGTAGTATACCTGTTCAGTTAGAACGGATTGATATCGTCTCATTACTAACGCAAGGAATTGGAGAAATGGATGAAAAAATTGAAGCCTCGTCATTAGATTTTAAGTTAGCCCATCCAACAGAAAAAGTGTATGTGAAGGCTGATGGTAAACTCCTATGGCGTTCCATCGAAAACTTATTCTCGAATATTTTTAAATACGCACTGCCTACATCAAGGGTATATATTGGTGTTGAAGATGTAGGGAATGAAATACTTGTGACATTTAAAAATATTTCAGCATATGAATTAAATATTTCAGTTGATGAGTTAATGGAACGCTTTAAACGAGGTGACGAATCAAGATCAAGTCAAGGTAGCGGATTAGGGTTGTCGATTGCTGAAAGCCTTATTCACATCCAGAATGGCAAATTCTTAGTTCAAGTAGATGGTGATTTATTTAAGGTCATGATTTATCTACCTAAATTTCCAAATGAATAATGTAATAAAGGAATAGGATACATGCGAGTCCTATTCCTTTTGTGTACGTAAAGAAGATAAAAAAAGAGAGCGGCATAAGCCAACTCTCCCTTAACTTAGTTAAAATTCTTTTGTAAAAATGCCTTTGTACGGTCGTTTTGAGGGTTTGTAAAGAAGTTGTCTGGATGATCGGATTCGATAATTTGACCACCATCCATAAAGACGACCTTATTTGCTACCTCTCGTGCAAAGCCCATTTCGTGTGTTACCACAATCATCGTCATCTGATCCTCTGCTAGGCTTTTCATAACCTTTAATACTTCGCCTGTCAGCTCAGGATCTAAGGCAGAGGTAGGCTCATCAAATAATAAAATTTGAGGATTCATCATAAGGGCACGTGCAATTGCTACCCGCTGTTTTTGACCACCAGAAAGATTGGCTGGATAAGCCTTGGCCTTGTCGGCAAGACCAATTTTTTGTAGTAAATCTTGACAGCGTTTTGTAATGGCTTCTGTCGATTCTGTTTTTAATAAGCTCGGTGCCATTTCAAGGTTTTGCTGAACGGTTAAATGGGGGAACAGGTTAAAGTGTTGAAAGACCATCCCCATTTTAGCTGTGATTGCTTTGATGTCTTGTGGCTTTGTATATCGACCATCTTGCACTAAATAATCGCCATCTACTACAATACTGCCACCATCGATTTCTTCTAAATGTATTAAGCTTCGAAGCATTGTACTTTTCCCAGATCCAGAGGGACCGATAACTGCAATGACATCATTCTTCTCTACTGAAAATGTAATTTGTTTCAGAACCTCCACCTGATCGAAAGATTTCTTCAAATTTGTTACTTCCATTAATGCCATATGTGTCACCTCTATTCGAATTTAAAGCGTTTTTCTAGCCATTTAAAGAACACCGTCAAGACAAGGGTCATGACTAAGTAAATTGCACCAGCAATAAAGAACGGTGTAATTGTGAAGTCCCGATTGACAGCCGTTTGCGCAAAATGTAGTAATTCGGGAACAGCAACTGCATAAAGTAGGGCTGTATCCTTAATTAGTGTAACGGATTCATTTGATAATGCGGGTAAGGCGACACGAAACATTTGTGGCAAAATAACACGTGTCGTCGTTTGCCATTTGGATAAGCCGAGTACCTGGGCTGCCTCATATTGTCCTTTATCGATGGCAAGAAGACCACCACGGAATATTTCTGCAAAGTAGGCAGCATAATTTAAAATAAAGCCAAGACAAGCGGCCACAAAACGATCCAATACTAAATATTCACCGATTACTGGCAGCATAGGTAAACCAAAGCAAATTAATAATAATTGTAGTAATAGTGGTGTACCACGCATGATATAAATATACGTATGTGCAAGCCAAGCGAGTGGTTTTATCCGACTTTTTACGGCGAGTGTTAGTAAAAAGCCAAATGGAATCGATACCAGAATGGCAATGAAGAACAGTAAAACTGTCATTTTTGCCCCTTCTAGCATCGGTAATATCATAGTTTGCCAGTAATCCGCCATAACGATGTCCCTCCAAAAAGAGTAAGAGTTCCGCTAAGGAAACTCTTACAGTTGATGTATCCTGTCATTATTTTAATACTTTATCTTCACCGAACCATTTTGTTGAAATGTCAGCCGCAGTACCGTCTTCATTCATTTTGTCTAATGCGGCTTGTAGTTTTTCTAATAAGGCTTCATTTCCTGGTTTCACACCAATACCGTATTGCTCAGGTGCGAGTGATTCCTCTAATAATTTGAATGTGTCAGGCTCTTGTGTCATGTAATATTCTGCAACTACAGCATCAATTACCACAGCATCAACACGGCCTGTTTTTAAGTCTGATAATGCTAAAACATTATCCGCAAATTCTGTAATTTTTTTCACTTCTTTGTGAATTGGGTTACCGTTTAATGCATCTGCTGCAGAAGAAAGGGATTGAATACCTACTTCTTGTCCAGCTAAATCACTTAGCTTCGTAATCTTTGAATCTGCCTTTGTTATTACAACTTGAGAGTTTTCAAGATAAGGCTTTGTAAATAAAACCTTTTCCTTACGTTCATCTGTAATGGTATAACCGTTCCAAATTAAATCAATACGTCCACTTAATAATTCAGCCTCTTTTGTTTTCCAATCGATTGGCTGGAATTCTGCTTCAACGCCCATATGCTCTGCTGCAGCGCGAGCTAAATCAATATCGAATCCAACGATTTCGTTTTTATCATCGCGGAAGCCCATTGGTGCAAATTTATCGTCAATTCCAATAATAATTTTTTCTTGATCTGCTGCTGTTTCGTCTTTTTCTGCTGTCTTTTCTTTTGAAGTCCCGCATGCTGCTAAAACGATGACAGCTGTCAGCATCATAAATAAAGTCAATACACGTTTCATTTTAGTTTCCCCCTATAATCTAACGCTTTCGTTTGCTAAACTACTAATGTGTTAAAGGATAACATCGTACTCTAGCAATGTCAATATCGTTTTGGATTAATCAGAAAATGAGCGGCGTTTTCTAGCATTTTTTGAATATCATAAAATAATAAAATTTGGGGATAGTAAGTAACTAAAGAATAGGGAAAAGAAAAAGGGACTGCTCCTATAGAACAGTCCTGTGAAATGAGGCTAACTATTTTTACTTTGGATTGCTTTTCGTGCCAAGGCATCGGCCGCTTTGTTTTGTGAGTCGGGCACCCATTTGATAAAGAATAAATCAAAGCTAGTAGCAAGCGCTAAAGCTTTTTCTAAATAAGGTTTAAATTCCTCATTTTTCACATATTCTTTTTCCATAGAAGCAACAACGATTTTGGAATCTGAACGCACCGAGACAAGAGGGGAGCCTAGCTTTTGTGCTTCTTCAAGACCACGAACCAATGCCGAAAATTCAGCAATATGGTTGTTTGTTTCCCCAATATACTCGCTAATTTGGATCTGGTGACCTTCACCTTTAATAAATATTCCTATACCACTTGGCCCAGGATTTCCTGCACTGGCAGCATCTATATAAACCTCTAACATATCATCCCTACTTTGTGATTTGACTTCTCTATAATTGTACAACAAGGCTATGGGCAAAGCATCCTTGTGGGGCAAATCGTGTTTGAAAAAAATACGTAGGAAGTAAACAAAATAGTTGCTTGTTGAAATTGAACGCTTCATAATAGTAGGAAGTGAATTTTGGACGTGAAAGGAGCGAGAGTTCAACATGGATAAAGTGACGGTTATGAAGGATATTGATGAACTGCATGATACGTATTGTTCGGATTGCTTAGTGATTAAGCAATTACGTAAAGAACGTGGTAAACCAGGGGCTCATCGTTTCTGCATTGAAGCCTGTTCAGTTGGAGAAAAGCTACAGTTCCTAGGGGAAGAACTTTTAAAAGTTTATAGCAAATAAACACATGAGAAAAAGCTACATGTATTAGCAAAATGCTAGTACATGTAGCTTCTTTAATTGTCAAGATTATTTCGTTTCAGCATAGCTGCTTAGATCTTGATAATACTTTGTAAGAGAGGAAGCCGAAATATCAAATGTCGCAGCGATTTCTTTTACCGTCATAGAAAGGGACTCAAACAGCTCCTTTTCCTGACCATAACGAATCGCACCAGCTGCAATGGCCGCTTCTTTACGCGCAGTCGGTTGACCTTCGATTAAATAGTCTTCTAAAAGCTCAAGCATCGGTGCTGTTTCACGCTCATTTTGCTCTAGGAAGTCTTTTACTTGTGTCAGGACATTGCTCTCAAAGTTTGAGAATTCCTCACCTTTATAGCCATTTGATACTAATAACTCCCAAAATGCTAGGTGCTCTTCTTTTAAGAAGGAGCCAACCTTCTTCTCTGAAGCCTCAAAGCGCTTCTTAAATTCTTCAAAGACCTTCGCATGATCCTCTGGGAAGAAAATCAGTGTAGACACAGCTAAATAATGAGCCGATTTCTTTGTGCCATCTGGTAAAATGAAGGCAAATACATGCATACCTTCAGGAATCGGTTTGTTATTTTCACGTCGAATATAAAGCTCATCATTTGTAAGTATATGATTAGCCTTGAAATATTTTTCCTCAACAACAGACACCGTACCAATAAATAAAGTAGGCTGAGACCAATCTTCAAGTACTTTGACTGTAGAAGGTCTTACCGCTTTTTTCTTCGTTTTCTTCAAATAATTTTTCCAAATAGATGGCTCTTGATGGAAGAAAAAGTCGTCTAAAGCAATGGCTTCAATAAGCTCTCGCTGTAAAACGCTCTCTAATTTAGGCTGCCATGTGCCCACATGCTCAATATAGGCACGAACATCTTTACGTTCTGGATATTCTAAGTAAAATGTTTGTAGCACACGCTCTAATTCTTCGATTTGTACTGCTTCCACTGTTACTTGTTGTTTGCCTTCACAACATTTTTTATATTTTTTGCCGCTACCGCATGGGCATGGATCATTACGTTTTACCATAATTAGAACACTTCCTTTAATCATTGTTAATCGTATATTGCTAAATAATTTGCGTACTCTTAATAATAACGGTACTTTTGTATGAAGAAAAATAATTGTCTATTTTGAAATATCTAAAAAATATAGAGGGACGCCCTGATTCTAGTATATGTACGTATTTTTCTACTTAGAACTAAAAAAAGAAAACGATCTATACCTTGAATAGGCAGGACCGTTTTCTAGTTAAATTATTGCTGAACCGCTTCGATTTCCACTGTTAGACGTTCAAGCTCATCAATTAAATGGCCAATGTAGGCAATTGTATCACGAAGTGGTTGGTCAGTCGTAATATCAACACCAGCCATTTGCGCTAACTCCACTGGTGATTTTGTACCGCCAGCCCGAAGAACTGCTAACCAATCTTCAACAGCTGGAGCGCCCTCTTTTAAAATACGTTGAGACACTTGTGTGGAGATGGTTAACCCTGCACTATATGTGTATGGATAAAGGCCCATATAATAGTGCGGCTGACGCATCCATGTGAGTTCAGCACCTTCAGAAATAGCGACTGTATCGCCCCAGAAATCTTCCAACACGGAACGTTTTAATTGATTGAGGATGGTTGCATTAACTGCTTCTCCAGCATCAATTAATTCATATACTTTGCGTTGATAGGCAGCTTCTAGTAAATGTGTAACAAAGTTATGATAATATGTTTTCGCTACAATATTGGAAATTACCCAACGTTTAAAGCGTAGATCTTCATTATGTGTTAGTAAATAATTTGCTAACAGCATTTCATTCATTGTCGATGGCGCTTCAATAAAGTATAGAGATGGACGACTATTAAGATATGATTGATGTTCATACGTATTTGCAAAATGCCCAGCATGACCAAGCTCATGAATAAGTGTAAAGACTTCATTCATTTGTTCATTCCAGGACATTAAAATATAAGGATGGCTACCATACGGGCTTGAACAAAATGCCCCTGTAGATTTTCCTTTGTTTGGCGCATAGTCTATCCAACGTTCATTAAAGGCTCTCTCCATTAATTGATTATAGTCATTCCCCATAACGGCTAAAGCCTTTTCAACATATTCTTTTGCCTCAGCCATCGATAATCTTGGATCATAATCAGGGTCAAGTGCAATTTTTAAATCTGCAAATGTCATTTGGTCGATTCCGTTGGCTTTTTGAATTAACGTTGCATAGCGACGCATATGTGGGGCAAGCTCTTTAGTGATTAAATCAATTTGACGATTATAGAGTGAACGATCGACATCCTGATCAAATAGTAAATAGTCAATGACAGAATGAAAGCCTCTTAGGTCAGCCATTGTTTTTTCTTGTTGAATATGTGTGTTATATACTTGTGCCGTTGTATGCTGGTAATCGCGTAGCTTGCTTGAAAAGGCTTGAAAGGCAGCACGGCGTACATCTGTATTTGCTTCAAACTCCCAGTCATTTTCGTACAGCACAAAGCTAAGAGGATGCTTTTCGCCATTGGCTTCAAATTCGCCAAAATCCATGTCCACTAATTTTGTCGTATTGTACGTTTTATATGGCGCATCAAATGTGGCACTGAAGGCTGCCAGCGCTTTTTCCACTTCATGATGGAGCTGGTGTGGTTTTCGTTTTAATAATTCCTCTAGATATCGTTTGTAAAGAGGGCTTAATGTCGCTGCTTCTTGTAAAACAGCTTCATCCAATGCCAGTAACTCGCTGCGCACGAAGGATAGTGCACTGCTGACTTTTCCGATAGCTGTACCAAACTTTGCCGCACGCATTTGTGCTACATCATTTGTGCGATCTGTCTCAAGATTTAAGCTTGCATATGTGCCAATCGGAACAAACTTTTTTTGTAGCTCTTCAAAGGCTGTTAACACGTCGATTACTTTTTGTGCATTTGTAATCGTACCTTTGTATTGTTGCTCGAAGCTAAGTGCATCTTCCACTAATTGTGCTAAGGTAGGTTCAAAATCAGCCTCATTGCTCAATAAATCTGTTAAATCCCAAGTTTCCTCTACTGCAACATCTTTTCGTAATGGTAAAACTTTCATTTATGGACACCCCTTTACATATAAGTGATTTCATTATAACGAAACTATTTCGGAAAGTGAAATAATTTCATAGAATAGTTGAAATATTCTTACTCTAAATCGTTTCTCATGAAGGATGTTTGAAATATTGTCGGTCGGGAACAATGAGTGTATAGCCAACATCTTTTATGACTCATACTAATGGCTAGAACAAGACATATTGGAGGAGAAATTGATTATGACACAAAACTTAAACAAACAATTAAATAAGCTAGTGGCGACGTGGTCTGTGCTTTATACAAAGCTACACAATTATCATTGGTATGTCACAGGTCCAGCCTTCTTTACACTGCATGCAAAATTTGAAGAGCTATATAATGAAACAACATTGAATTTAGATGAAATAGCAGAGCGTATTTTATCAAAGGATGGCAAGCCAGTGGCAACATTAAAAGAGCATCTAGAGCTATCCTATGTAGATGAAGCAACAGGTGAAGAAACGACAGAGGACATGGTTGCAACGACAATCTCAGATTTCCAAAAGCTGATGAAAGCTTTAAATTCTACAATGGAGCTAGCTGCAGAAGAAGGAGACGACCGTACAGAGGATTTACTCAATGCCATGTATCAGTCTCTTGAAAAGCATACATGGATGTTAAAGGCCTTTCTTGACAAGTAAAAATTGACAATTTGCATGCTGAAGAAGAAATTCTCTCCAGCATGCTTTTTTTCTGCCCTAAACTTATTATGTCAAATCAGCAACGTAGTTTAAGGCAATTTAACAATTATTACAGTTTAGTAAATTGGGTTTGTTTGTGTGTAGTGCGGGTAATTACCTAGTAAGCCATACAACATAGGAGGAATTGAACATGATGAATGAACAAAATCCAAAAATTGAGGTGGCCCATACAAGGGATGAAATGCTTCACATTTTAGAGAATATGCGAATGGAAGGTTATCACCAAGACGATATTCATATTATTGCGAGAGATCCCCAACAGTTTGAGGATGTAAAATGGGATGCCGATGTGCAAACGCATGAGGCTGGAAATTGGGTAGATCAATTTAAATCTTGGTTTACAGGCGACTCAGCCGTTACAGAGGGTTTAAAACGATTTAATCTGTCAGAGGGACAAATCGCTTACTATGCGCATCTTGTAGAACAAGGAAGTATTGTCTTATATGCAGAACATGAGGATGATGTTGATACACTCCAAACATATCCAGAGACAGCTGAAGAGCAAGAGGAGCGTTTAAGAAATCAACAGCGTATGGCAGAGGCAGAGCAATATAGAAGATTTTTATAATGAATCAAACTAACGAGATATGACTATTCCTCGCTAGTTTGAATATAGACAAAGTCGATTGTTTCGACTTTGTCTATTATTTTATCTAGCATTTCTTGAAAAGAAGGGCTATTTTTTAAATGCCATCTTTATATTTAGAAATGTTATTTTTCGCATTTAGTATTGAGAGAATAGGATCACTTGTTTTCTTTTTAAAAGGTTGCGAAAGCAGGTCTTGTAAATTAGTAGATTCTCTAATATCAAGGCTTTGTTTGGTTTCCATGAGGAGAACCCTTTGTCCTGTTGGTTTGACAAGGTATTGACGTACATAGCCATTTTCGTATCTGACCTCAGTTTTCGATTTGTTCTTTTTTTCGTCTTCCTCTTCACGGCCACCGACATGTCTCATTAAATCCAGTAGGTTTTGTGTTTGAATTGGTTGATTATCCTTGTTTGGTAAATAATATGACGTATGTAAGGTTTGAAATTGCATGTATGAATCTCCTTTATTTTCGTACCTGTAAAAATTAGTCTATTTTACATGCAATCGTGCTATAAAATCAATACATAGTAAAAGGAAGCTTGAGAAATAACGCTCAGCTTCCTTTTTTATTCATATGCACTATATTATTGTATGACTTTTTCCTGTGCATCCTTTTTCATAAAACGTAATACATGGAAATGCTCTAATTGTGCTACTAAATTCCCTATAAGAATGAAGCTGCCACCAATCATTAATTTCATTGTTATGCCTTCTCCGATAAACATCATGGCAAACATAGCGGCAAAAATTGGTTCTAAGGAGAATATAAGACCTGTATGTGTAGCAGAAGTATACTGTTGTGCAACAGTTTGACCCACAAAGCAAAACGCACTACAGATGATGCCAAGCCCTAAAATTGCAATCCAGGATATTGCTGAATTTGGCATTGTCGGTGTTTCGAATAGAAAGGTTAACACAAGTGCATAAATACCAGCAAAGCCAAGCTGATAAATTCCGTATGAAATGGACTCTACATTTCGTGTGAATGAGCTATTTAAAAGTAAATAAATTGAATAACATAACGCAGCAATTGCTACTAATAAATCACCTTTATGGAATGTGAATGAGCCGTGTGCTGTTAAAACGGTAATACCAATCATGGTACAAATGATCGCAAAGCTAACTGCTCGAGAAGGTAATTTTTTTTCAATAAAGCTGCTAAAAATCGGCACTAACACGACCGTTAGGCTCAAGATGAAGCCAGCATTTGAAACAGAAGTAGATTGTAAACCAAATAAACTTAACGCGAACACAATGAATAATAAAAATCCTTGAATAGCCGCATATTTTAATGTTTTACCATTTACTTTGATCATCCGTTTGTAAAAAATAAGTCCTGCTACGAAAAATGCGATGATACAACGTAATGCCACCACATTATAAACTGCCAACGTTTCTAGCCCCATGACCATAAAGGTATAAGAGAGCCCCCAAAACATTGTGACAATAACCATCAATACATTTGCTTTTCCTTGGATACTCATTATGTTCACCTACCATCTGTGTACTAAAACAGTTTTATACTAAAAATTACTATATATCTTGTGTTGTGATTAGTAAAACGAATGTTTATAATGAATAGGATTAAAAAAATTCATGTATATAGAGGGATTGCGGATGAGCTTAGTGAAATATGAGATTTTAACAAAGGTGGCAGAGGTGGCAAGCTTTACAAAAGCAGCTGATGCGCTAGGGTTAACACAATCTGCTGTGAGTCATGCCGTGTCGAGTTTAGAAAAAGAGTTTGGCTTTGCGCTCATTCATCGAAGTCGTGTGGGTGTGACATTAACGAGTGAGGGACAAACAATGCTAAGGGCAATGCGTCAGGTTTTGGATGCTCAAGAATTATTGCAACAGGAAGCAGCTCACATTCATGGCGTGACACGAGGTAAGGTTCGAATTGGTGTGATATCGAGTATTTCTTCCAATTGGATGCCAGAGATTGTTCGAATTATGGATAATCAATTTCCAGGGATACAGGTGGAGTTACGAGAGGGAGATTACTATGAAATTGAACAATGGCTTTTAAGTGGTGAAGTAGAAGCAGGATTTTTGAATGGTCAAAAGTCAGAGCAATATCAGTTCACTGAGCTCCAACAAGACCCATTATTATGTATTGTTTCGGATAAAAGTCCATTGTTTGATAAGACAGAAATTGATATCGTAGATTTAGAGGATATGCCATTTATTATGACTTCCTATAAAGGGACAAATGATGTCAAGGTGCTATTAGAGCAATATCATGTTAAGCCGAATATCCGCTTTGAGCTTTCCGAGGAGGTAGGGATTCTTTCCATGATTTCCCATCATTTAGGGATCAGTATTTTACCTCAGTTGGTTATTCAAAATTTACCGCCAACATTGAGAGCGATTCCATTAAAGCAAGGTGGCTACCGAACAATTGGTATTGCCATGAAACACCATGCTTCGCCCGTCACAAAGAAATTTGCAGAGATATTAAGTGCTTGGCTAAAAGAACAAAACAGCTCCCTAAAATAGTGGCTATTGAAGCCTATCCTTACATTACGTTAAAATAGTATTTGTATATATTTCAGAAAATAGGTGAGTGTATGGGGACATTACAGGGCAAAACCGTACTCATTACAAGTGGGGGAACACTTGAAAAATGGGATCGTGTACGAGGTCATACGAATTTATCAAAAGGCACAATGGGGTGTTATTTAGCAGAGGCGGCGCTGGCTGCTGGCGCTAACGTAGTATACATGCATGGTTACTTTGCACAGCTCCCAGAAAACCAAAATGATATGACATTGATTCAATTTGAAGGCATAGAGGATTTAGGACAAAAGGTGCGTCATGCAGTTCAACAACAACATGTCGATATCGTCATTATGGCGGCTGCGGGCTCTGATTGGGTCATTGACAAAGTATATGATCAATCAGGTAATTTAATGGAGGAAACGGGGAAAATGCCTTCTGACGAACCACCTATTATTCATTTTAAAAAAGCACCAAAAGTATTAGGTCAAATTAAGGGATGGCAACCGAATGTAACGTTAGTAGGCTTTAAGCTCGAAGCAACGAATGATGAGG
This sequence comes from Lysinibacillus sp. OL1, assembly GCF_004332175.1. Lineage (NCBI taxonomy): Bacteria > Bacillati > Bacillota > Bacilli > Caryophanales > Bacillaceae > Lysinibacillus > Lysinibacillus sp. OL1. Next base: position 463,069 of record NZ_SJDS01000001.1, read on the forward strand.
AATTCTTGTTAGCTCGTGCCAGACTGCGTATGGAAACAGCCAATGCACAATTTATGGTAGCAAATAGCTCTCAGTCTTTATATGGGGGGGATGAACCTCATTGGATTGTACCTGCTGATGGACAGCCTCTTAAAGTAATGGGCAAGCAAAAAACAGCAGAAGCTTTAATGATGTATTTACAAAATCAATAAATATGAACTGTGTAGAGAAATATTTCTACGCAGTTTTTTCTTGTCTAAAAGGTTAGCATCCTATAATATTTACTTAACGGTCGGTAAAAAAGGAGGGTAATAATGGGAAATAAAGAACAAACTTTTCAAAAGATTATAGAAATTGCTTATGGGATGTTTGCGGAAAATGGATTTGAAAAAACAAGCTTAGCAATGATTGCTACAGAGGTCGGTATTTCAAAACCAGCCATTTACTATTATTTTCAATCAAAAGATCAATTAATCGCTTTCATATTTGATGAATTGTATAAAGAAATTCAACATGATGTCGCTGTGGAGTATAAAGAGCTTTCTTCTGCTAATTTTAAGGAGGAATTACTTAAGCTAGGCTATAAATCTATTGAGGCACAGGACAAGGACCCTTATTTTAATAAAATATTTAATCAATATGTACTATTAGCGGCCCGCGATGAAAACTATAAAAGACAATTAGTAGAGCTAGAAACAAGCTTTTTAACGAGCTTTGTTGCTATCCTACGATATGGCGTACAGCTAGGCGTGCTAGAGGATACTCCCCATATAGAAGCGAAGGCACAGATGCTAGCCCTCGTCTATGATAATATCGGTAATTTCATGTTAACAGGCAACCAATTGAACTATAGGGCTATTTGGAAGGAGGCAGTGAATAGCGTTATCCAAGGGGGCAAAGATGACAAAAAGAAATGATGATCGGCGCATTGAAGGTCTTGATTTTGCAAGAGCTCTCGCCATGCTTGGCATGTTCATTGTCAATTTTGGCGTCATAACAGGTTCTACAACGAATGGTTCAACATGGTTAATGGCCTTCCAACATCTTTTCGAGGGACGTGCTTCGGCCGTATTTGTCATGCTAGCAGGAATAGGGACAGCCTTAATGACTCGTCAGGCTAGAGAGAGTAAGGACCCAATCCTTCTTCGTCAAAATCGACTTACTTTGTGGAAGAGGGCGCTTTTGTTATTTACGATAGGGATTATATTATATGCAATCGGCTGGACAGGAGATATCTTACATTATTATGGCGTGTATATGTTTGTTGCTGCTTGTTTGATTGCCCAATCCAAGAAAATGATGATCTTCATAATTGGTGCCATCCTTATCCTTTCACAATGGCTTCAAATTCAATTTAGTTACCTTGCTGGTTGGCATCCAACATATGTGCTACTAGAGTATCTTGATTTTTGGACACCAGCTGGATTTATAAGAAATTTGATGTTTAATGGCTATCATCCACTATTCCCCTGGATTTGCTTCTTTCTGATAGGGATGGTAATGGGCACATTAGATTTAACAAATCATACATTAAGAAAAAACTTACTGGTGATAGGCTTATTGCTAGTCATCGTGACTGAGACTTGTTCAACGTTATTCATTAAGATGACAACCATTCATTTATTAGATGTAGAGAGTGCATTGTATTTATTTGATACAGGACCGATTCCACCGAATATGATGTATGTCCTCTCTAATTCGGCTTCGGCTATTGTTATCATTGTTGGCTCCATCTATCTTGTAGAGACATGTAAAAATAAAGTTATTCAATCTTTCATATTAACTGGACAAATGTCTTTAACGCATTATGTTGGCCATGTTGTTATAGGCATTGGAATACTAATTATTTGCCAAAAGCTGGAGAACCAAACACTTGCTTTTTCCATGCTGTATGCCTGCTGTTATTTTTTAGGATGTGTCGTGGTTTCTGTATGGTGGAGGACTAAACATCATCGAGGCCCACTTGAATTCATGATGAGGAAATGGAGCTTGTAATAAATTAATGGATTGCCATCTATTTCTCACTGACTAGGCATAAAATACTTTAGGTATAGGGAGTCTTTTAATCTAAACGACATATTGCATAGTATTCAACTAGGTTTTCTAATATTTTGTATTGACATTCCTATAGCAGAATTATAGAATTATTTTCAAGAAACGCAGTACTCTTATCAAGAGAGGTGGAGGGACTTGGCCCAATGAAGCCTCGGCAACCGAACAACAGGTGCCAAATCCAACAGATGGTGTCTGAGAGATAGGAGGGGCTATCAATCAGTTTGATGCGTTGGCCTCTTTATGAACAATAAGGATAAAAAAGAAGGGGTGTATCGTATGGCTCAGTCAGTAAAAGTAGATGATAAGAAACTAGAGGCAATTGCGAAGGCGATTCAAAATCTTGAATTTGGTGAAGTGCATATTACGATTCAAGATGGTGTGATTGTGCAAATTAATAGGCTTGAAAAGCAGAGATTTCCGCAGAAAAAATAACAATGATTTCAGTAGAACTTATGTCAAACGGCCACCTATAAGCATGAAGGATTTCCTGTGCTTACAAGTGGCCCTTTTTTTGTGTAAAGGCTAGCTATAAAAGCTTTTTGGTATGGGACCGATATGACGGCGATGATAAAGCAAAGGCTCTTTTTGAGCATTTGTAATGTCTACGACCTGCCCAATAAAAATGGTATGGTCGCCAGCATCGATTTGCTGAAATGTTTTACATTGTAAATTAGCTGCTGTATCATGTAAAATCGGTAGTCCTAAAGAGGAAGTTGACCATTTTGCTTGTGCAAAGCGATCAGGGATTTTACTGGCAAATAGTGTACATAAATGCTCTTGATCACTCGCTAAAATATTGACCGCAAAATTTGGCGAAGTCGTGAAATAAGGATGGAGCTGAGATTTTTTATCGAGTGACCACAAAATAAGGAGCGGGTCGATTGAAACAGATGCAAAGGAATTGACGGTTAAGCCAATCGGTTTTGTGTCATGACATGTCGTGACAACTGTTACGCCTGTAGGATAATTACCTAATGCCAATTTAAAAGCAGCTACTAAATCTGTCATTCAAATCACCTCTTTATGAAATTAGTGAACGGAGTTTGTAGGTAAACGAAACTTTTTTTCATATCCTACTAGTAACTCCTTTTCTTGAGTAAATTTTAAACTAATCAAACATACAGGTAAAGGTAATGGGGAAAGAAAGGGGAATGGCCATGACTTTATATTTTGATCATTTGGTTCATCAAGTGGAATCACCAGAAAATATAAAGGTTTTCTTCAATAAACGAAATGTCCATACAGTGAATGGTGGGCAGCACACGATGTGGGGGACTTATAATACGTTAAGCTACTTTGGCTTAAGCTATATTGAACAAATTGCTATCTATGATCGTGATTTATTTGAGCAAGCGGCACAATACCCATATTCCCTACATTATACGTTTAAACGTGATCAAGAGCGCCAGGGATTTTCTCGAATTGCTCTGCGCACAAAAAATATTGAGGAAGAGGGTCGACGCTTGCGAGCATTGGGCTATGAAGTATATGGACCAGATGCATGTAGCAGAACAAGACCAGATGGCACTGTGGTAGAATGGAAGCTATTGCATTTTGGTAAGCCAGATCTGCCAATTGATTTTCCATTTTTGATTGAATGGGCGGAGGCAGATGAAGAGCGTTTGGTTCAATTAAAGGCAAGTGGTGCCATTGATGTCAAACAGGCTATAACCATGGAATCCGTCCAATTCTACGTCAAGGACATGCAGGCAACAGTACAACTGTGGCAAGAGGTGTTACAGCTACCAGTGCCTACGCAATATGAGCAGTATATGTCACTACAGCTACCGAATATGCGTTTAGATTTCTATGAGGAAGAGAGCGCGATGACAATGACACTTGGTCATGTCAAAGAGGGACCATTTGGTGTGACATTAAAGGATTCTAAACGAACAAAGGAAACTTTAGTTTGCCCTGGTGCTTTTTATTGGATAAATCGATAAGGAGAAAAGGCTGGAACATCACTAACAGGGACCTTCATTAAGCCGAATAATCTTTACATTAACAAACATGATAACTAGAAAAACCGAACTATTCCGAAACACTTCGTAAGCGTTTTAGTGGATAGCTCGGTATTTTTATGGGCTGAAACACTTTTGCTCTCGCCTTTTTACATAAGTATTGAAAAACAAAACCATCAATAGAATTTATTATGCTGGCTACTTGCTTTCCTGTGGATTTAGCGTTATAGAGGAGACCCTGGAGCGAAATCACCCCCTCACCTTGCTAAAAAGTTTTAGCAGTGACATGATCTTTAATTCAACAATATGGAAAAATCCACTTCATCAGAGAAGTGGATTTTCGTTGCCAATTATTATTCAATTGTCATTTTTTTCGGTGTTTCTGTACCTGTATACCAATCAAATTCAATTTCAAATGAATGCTTGTCGCCCTTTTTTGTATAGGAGTATTCGATTTTGAGCTGTTCACTTGGGCTGACAACTGTTGGCTCTGTGTCTTGAACAAAAGTGAATTCACCATTTTCTTTAAGCTTTTTTGCAATCGTTTCCAGTGTTGCTGCAAATTCTGCTACACTTTGTCGTTCTTTATGCTTCAAAATAACTTCAGTCATGGGTTTATTTTGTTTTTGCATCGAGATCCCTCCTTACGTATTGTTACTTCTATTATAACATGGAGGGGGCATTCAGCTTATAAAACAATACAAAAAGCGGATGAAGGAAACGATGCATTTCCTAATCTGCTGCTAATCTGGAACTACATGGATAGCCCCATTATGCTTATAGTTTTACAACATTTGATGCTTGGGGTCCACGATTGCCTTCCACAACATCAAATGAAACCTTTTGACCTTCTTCAAGTGTACGGAAGCCTTCCTCCTGGATGCCCGTAAAATGAACAAATACATCTTCGCCATCATCACATTCAATAAAGCCATAACCTTTTTCATTATTGAACCACTTTACGATCCCCTGTTGCATAAGCATTCGCCTCCAATGCGCTTGAATGTAAAATAAAGTTAAATAAATGGTGCACTCATTGAGAAAATGTGAAAAAATTGCATTTTCTCTTAGAACATACAGGAATTGAACAAAGATGTCAATTGATTGACGAAATGCTTGCATATCTGGCTTTCTTTTTTTTCACAATTAAGACTATAATGGAAATGAACAACATAGAAAGTAGGATGCCAAATGACAACGAAAAATCAACCATTATCAGATTTAGAAATCGCTAGTCAAGCAGTGATCAAACCTATTACGGAAATTGCCAATGCTGCGGGTATTCCAGAGGATGCTCTTGAACAGTATGGCCGCTACAAAGCAAAGATCGACCCATTAAAAATTACTGCTCAGGGCGAGGATGCAAAGGTAGTATTAGTATCAGCTATTAGTCCAACCCCAGCTGGTGAAGGAAAGTCGACTGTGACTGTTGGACTAGCAGATGCCCTTCATCAATTAGATAAGAAGGTGATGGTCGCATTACGTGAACCATCATTAGGTCCAGTTATGGGCGTAAAAGGTGGCGCAACTGGCGGAGGTTACGCACAAGTTATACCAATGGAGGATATTAATTTACATTTTACTGGCGACCTTCATGCGATTACAACAGCTAACAATGCTTTATCCGCATTTATTGATAATCATATCCACCAAGGTAATACACTTAACATTGATCCACGACGCATTATTTGGAAGCGTGTCATGGACTTAAATGATCGTGCCCTTCGTAAGGTAGTGGTGGGATTAGGTGGTCCTGTTCAAGGCATGCCGCGTGAGGATGGCTTTGATATTACGGTTGCCTCTGAAATTATGGCAGTATTCTGTTTAGCAACAAGCATTGAGGATTTACGTGAGCGAATCGCTAGTATCGTGATTGGCTATACTTTCGAGCGTGAGCCTGTCTTTGTGCGTGATTTACAGGTAGAGGGTGCCTTAACACTATTATTAAAAGATGCCTTTAAGCCAAACCTAGTTCAAACATTAGAGGGAACACCTGCTATTATCCATGGTGGTCCATTTGCGAATATTGCTCACGGCTGTAATTCCATTATGGCGACACAAACCGCTCGTAAGCTAGCTGATATTGTGGTGACAGAAGCGGGCTTCGGCTCTGATTTAGGTGCTGAAAAATTCATGAACATTAAAGCTCGTAAGGGAGGCTTTAAACCAAGCGCAGTTGTCATTGTAGCGACAATTCGTGCCTTAAAAATGCATGGAGGTGTACCGAAAACAGCGCTTGTAGGCGAAAATGTGGAAGCACTTCTACAAGGGATTGAGAATTTAGCTAAACATGTAGATACAGTTCGTACATTTGGCGTTGAACCAATTATTGCGTTAAATCGTTTTATCACGGACACAGAGGCTGAGCTAGAAGCCGTTCTAAACTGGTGTCAAGAAAATCATGTTCGCATTGCCCGTACAAATGTCTGGGAAGAGGGCGGTAAAGGTGGTCTAGCCTTAGCTGAGCAAGTACTAGCTGTGCTAGAGGAAGAAAACAACTTCTCTCCTTTATATGATATAACGGAGTCGATTGAAGAAAAGGTACGTACGATTGTGCAAAAGGTATATGGCGGGAAAGATGTACAATTTACAGACCAAGCCAAAAAACAAATTGCCCAAATCGAAAAATTTGGTTGGGACTCCCTTCCAATTTGTATGGCGAAAACCCAGTATTCTTTATCAGACCAACCAAGTTTACTTGGTCGTCCAGAAGGCTTTACCATCACAATTCGTGAAGTTATTCCAAAGCTTGGTGCAGGCTTCTTAGTTTGTCTAACTGGCGATATTATGACAATGCCAGGACTTCCAAAAGCACCAGCTGCTCTACGCATGAATGTCGACAACGAAGGACATGCGGTAGGATTGTTCTAAATGATATTAAAAGCTGCCTACTTAAATCGGCAGCTTTTTTTTATTGATAATTTTGGTAAATTTGGTTCGTTGGAAGTGACCTAACTCATCGACTATCTACAATGCAAACATGGTATAAAAGTGAAATTTCGGATGCTTCCTGCCTCTACTCCTTGAGTGAAAATTCGCAAAAATTAATTTTTTTAAGTGATTTTAAGATTCTAGTGAAAACTAGGATCTTTTTTATGTTGCACAAAAATCACGAGAACTTTCCTTATATAAATGTATTTGGTATTTTTTATCAATAGTTCTCTGATATTGGAAAGATAGAGCGGGTTTTTACAACGAAGGACAATTGTCAAATGAATTTTTATTTAAAAAATACATTGAATTTTCTTTTTCTTTTAAATATAATTTATTTAATTCTAATTCGGAACACTGTACCGATTATAGGAACACGGAGGGATGAAGTCTTGAAAATCGCAACAGATATTGGCGGTACTTTTACTGACCTAGTTTTCACAGATGAAAAAGGAAATCTTCATTTTGATAAGGGACATACGACACCTGGTCACTTTGAGGATGGCATATTAAATGTATTAGGACGACATGTAACGGAAGATTCTTTCATTGAATCATTTATTCATGGATCGACGGTTATCATCAATACATTAACGGAAAGAAAAGGGGGCGTAGTTGGGTTAATTACAACAAAAGGTTTCCGTGATGTTATAGAAATTGCTCGTGGAAATCGACCAGACTTATATAACTTTAAATATAAAAAGCCAGAACCATTTGTAGAGCGTTATTTACGTCAAGAAATTGATGAGCGAATTGATTTTAAAGGAAATATTATGAAAGCGCTTAATACCGAGGAAGTTGACGAGATCGTATATAAATTTAAGGAATTAGGTGTTGAGGCGATTGCCATTTCCTTGATACACGGCTATAAAAATCCAATTCATGAACAACAGTTAAAAGAAGCCATTTTAAAAATTTGGCCCGACGTATATATCACACTTTCAAGTGAAACGATTAAAGAATACCGTGAGTATGAAAGAACAAACACAACAGTCCTTAATTCTTATGTAAAGCCAATTGCACATGCCTACTTAAAAAGCCTAAAAGAGAAATTAAGCACAATTGGCATTACAGACCATTTAAAAATTATGCAATCGAATGGCGGGACTACAAGCTTTGATAAAGCAATGGAGCTACCAATCAACCTCGTTGAATCTGGACCTGTAGCAGGGATGTTTGGGGCAGCTAAATTAGGTCAACTTTTAAATGAATCGAATATCATAGCTTTTGATGTTGGTGGGACGACAGCAAAATGTTCGCTTATTACAGATGGCAAAGTCAATGTTACAACAGATTACTATATTGAAAGAAATGAAAAATTTGCGGGCTATCCAATTAAAACACCTGTAGTGGATATTGTGGAAATAGGAAATGGCGGTGGCTCTATCGCACGTGTAGATCAGTTTGGCTCATTAAAGGTTGGACCAGATTCTGCTGGGGCAAAGCCAGGGCCTGTAGCATACGGCTTAGGGAATACACAGCCAACAATTACAGATGCCAATGTTTATTTAGGAAGATTATCCTTAGCAAACTTTGATAACCCAGTATCCATTGACAAAGTGGAGGAGGCTCTTGTTGAAGCAATTGCGAAACCATTTAATGTGTCAGCAGAAGAAGCAGCACAAGGTATTTTAGATATTGCAAACTCCAATATGTTAAATGCACTGAAGCTGATCTCTATTCGTAAAGGCTACGATCCTGAAGACTTTACAATGGTGGCATTTGGTGGTGGTGGTCCACTACATGCGATTAATTTAGCAGAAGAGCTTGGTATGAAAAAAGTCATTATTCCTTATGGCTCGTCCGTCTTCTCAGCATTAGGAATGATGATGACCGAATATCGACAAGATTACATTCAAACAAGTTTAATGAACTTTGACAAAGTCCATCTTGCGGCTATTCAAGAAAATATTGATCAAGTCATTGCCAATGCCTATGCAGATGCACCATTATCAAAGGATCATTATTATTTTGAAATTAATTATGATTTACGCTACAAAGGTCAAGAGCATGCTGTTAAATTAAACGCATCAGCTATTACGCTTGATGAAGAGGGGCTACTTGCATTAGCTGAAGCCTTCCACATCAAACATAAACAAGAGTTTTCTTTTGAATTACCAGCCACACCAATTGAGTTAGTCAACTTACATCTTACAATCTACGGGAAAGATGAGGCGGTTCAATTTAAAGAGCTAGACTTCTCTCATATCGACAATTCTACATGTATCAAGGCACAACGCAATTTATATGTGAAGGGAACAGGTTGGATAGAGGTCAATGTCTATGACCAACAAAAATTAGTACCTGGCTATGTCATTACAGGACCTGCAATTGTAGAAAATCCAACGTCTACGGTCGTAATCAATAATAATCAATCAATTGAAATTGATAAATACGGCAATTTAATAGTAGAGATGGAGGGGAAATAAAACATGAAAAAAGATGTTTTTGCAATAGAAATTATTCAAGATTCATTGCTAGCGATAGGCGATGAGATGTTTATAGCTCTAGCACGCTCTTCTATGAGTCCAGTTATCTATGAAGTATTAGACTATGCTTGTGGTTTAACAGATGCCAAGGGTAACTTAATTAGTCAAGGAAACGGTGTAACGAGCTTTATTGGGATGTTAAGTCCAATGGTACAGCGTGTAATTGAAAAGTTTGATAATGGGAAAAAACTACACGAAGGTGATGTCATTATTATCAATGACCCTTATGTTGGAGGTGGCTCGCATTTATCGGATGTGGGCTTAGTTCTCCCTATTTTCTACAACGGTGAAATTATTGCGTACTCTGCGAATAAAGCACACTGGACAGAGGTAGGTGGCATGGACCCTGGTTCGTTTACAAGTAATTCTAATGAAATCTATCAGGAAGGTTTACAGCTACCAGGTGTCAAACTTTATCATCAAGGTGAGTTGAACGATGCAGTCTATGAAATCATTTCTACGAATGTTCGTTTACCAGAGCTTTCAATCGGTGATATGTTTGCACAAGTAGCCGCCTTAAAAACAGGTGAAAAACGAATCGCAGAGCTTTGTCAGAAGTTTGGAGCGGAATCGGTGAAATTGTCCATTCAAAAATTATTGGACAAGGGTGAGAAAATAGTAGAGTATGAGCTTCAACACCTACCTAAAGGTGAATTTTATGCGGAGGACTATATTGAAGGGGACCCATTAAAGGGTGGACCTTATCCAATAAAAGTGAAAGTCACAATTAGTGATGAGGCGTTTATTTGTGACTTCAGAGGCTCACATCCTGCAGTCAATGTGCCAATGAACTGTTCTCAGTTTGGTTTAATGGCAAGTGTGCGCGTTATGTTCCTAGCATTACTTGGCGATATTGACGTAATTAACGAAGGTGTCTTTAAACGCTTAACGATTATCACAGATGATAATTCGATTGTTTCAGCTAAACGTCCACATCCTGTGTCGATGAATTTTGAGGCACGTATTGGGGCAGCTGATCTAATTTGGAAAGCTCTTGCGCCGCATTTACCAGAACGCTTATCTGCAGGGCATTTACAATCTGTTTGTACGTTTATTCTCACAGGAAAAAATCCTGAAAATGATGAGTCATTCCTAATTGTTGAGCCATCTGTTGGTGGCTGGGGAGCAGCGAATGACGAGGATGGGCAAAGCGGGCAATATTGTATGGGAGATGGTGAAACATATAATCTTCCAGTTGAAATTGCAGAAACAAAATACGGTATTCAAATTGATGAATATAGCTTAAATTGTGACGGTGCTGGTGCTGGTCAATTTAGAGGTGGCTTAGGTGTTCGCCGCGTTTATACAGTCAATCATGATGGTCAAAGGGTTTCTGTGAACTTAGGTAGACATCAATTCGCGCCATTCGGCTTAAATGGTGGTGGAGAAGGCTCTCACAACTATTTAATCATTCATAAAAAGGATGGAACAAAAATTGGACCAGTGGGCGTACTTGCCAATTATGAATTGCAAAAAGGCGATCGTATTGAGCTTGTGACAGCTACTGGTGGTGGTTATGGTCCTCCACATGAACGAAGCTCAGAGGCCATTGAACGTGATCTATTAAATGAATATATTTCTGTAGATGTAGCGAAAGAGCGATACGGTTATCAAAACGCTTAAAGGGAGAAATAGATGACTGTCAAGACATTAAAAAACTCATTGGATATACTAGAATGCTTTGCAACGACAGAAAATGCATTAGGTGTTCGTGAAATTTCACGCATGATGAAACTGCCGACAAGTGTCGTGCAAAGAACCATTAATACATTTACAGAAGCGGGTTATTTAATACAGGATGAACACACGAAAAAATATAAATTAGGTTATAAAATGTACCTTTTTTATGATGTGTTATCGAATTCAAAAGACCCTCACTCGACCATTTATGAATTGATGCAAAATCTTGCCAGTGAAATCAATGAATCAGTATTTCTTACTTATATGGACAATGAATACGGTGTCACAACGAAAATAGCCGAAAGCAATAAAAATGTAAAGTATGCGGTGTCTTTAGGAACAAAGACACCCCTTTACATCGGTGCTTCCTGTAAGGTCATGTTTGCTTATTTAGACGAGGACAGGCAACTGGAATTAATGGCCTTCTTTCATGAGGAACAATCGAAGGAAGAGCAGGTTTCTTTCCTAGCGTCATTAAAGGAAGAGCTTCAACAAATTCGCCAAAACAACTGGTGTGTTACCATCGGGGAGTATAATGAACATGCATTTGGCATTAGTGTACCGTTATTTAACTATAAAAAGGAAATCACTGCATCTCTTACAATTTCTGGGTTAGTATATGATTTAGATGATCAAAGGGAGAAAAATATGCTTGAACAGTTAGTGAAAGTAGCTCAGCAAATACAATCACACATTTCAAAATTATAACAACAATAGGGGAGCTGACACTATGAATAATAAAGTATTACATCCAAGGGCTTTAGAGCCTGTAACTCTACTAATGATCGTCTTAACATCTGTTGTGGGGGCAATTATTGGGATACAGCTGATTACGACTTTAGGGATTTCTGCCAATACATCAATCGTTGGGGCAATATTTGCGATGATTCTTGGAAGAATACCGATTGGCAAGCTAATTGCCTTTAAATCTGTACACAGACAAAATATTATTCAAACTGCCATTTCGGCAGCAACGTTCAGTGCAGCAAGTAGTTTAATGTTGCCAATTGGTATTCCATATGTATTAGGCTATGAAAATTTAGTATTACCATTGTTTATCGGTGTTATTTTAGCGATGTTTGTTGATGCTTTATTATTATATAAATTTTTCGATACAAAGATTTTCCCAGCAGCAGGTACTTGGCCACCAGGGATTGCAACAGCTGAAGCCATTAAGGCGGGCGATAAAGGCGGTAAGAATGCAAAGGTATTAATTGGTGGCGTGTTAATTGGTATCGTGGGATCTGTTTTGAAAATTCCAATGTCAGCTTTTGGGGTAGCGTTCATCGGTAATATTTGGGCACTGACGATGTTTGGGATTGGGCTTTTATTAAGAGGCTATTCTGTTCAATTATTTAATGTTGACTTAAATGCTTACTATATTCCACATGGCGTTATGATTGGTGCTGGGATTGTAGCACTTTTCCAAGTAGCTTTTGCCTTATTGAATAAAAAGTCGGCTAAAAAGTCAGAAGAGTTAAGCTATTCAAAAGATGCAAAAGAAATTCGACAAGCATTTGGTGTTGGGTTTATAGCATATTTAGCCATTGCTCTATTAATCGCTATTTTAGGCGGTATTATTTCACACATGTCTTTCGGTATGTTAATAGGATTCATCATCTTTGCAACGATTGCTGCATTTGTCCATGAGCTAATTGTAGGTATCGCAGCGATGCATGCGGGTTGGTTCCCTGCATTTGCAGTGGCATTTATTACACTGATTGTTGGTATTTTAATTGGTTTCCCCGCTCCAGCACTTGCATTACTAGCAGGGTATAGTGCTGCTACAGGGGTAGCATTTGCGGATATGGGCTATGACTTAAAAACAGGTTTCATTTTACGTGGTAATGGTAGTGATGTTGCATTAGAAAAAGAAGGTCGCAAGCAACAATTGATTGCTGGTATGCTAGCTTTTGCAATTTCCGCAGTTGTAGTATTGCTATCCTATAAATCTTATTTTGCACAGGATTTAGTAGCACCTGTTAACCATGTGTATGCAGCAACAATTCAATCAGGCGTTACAGGCGATGTAGCGAAACAATTAATGATTTGGGCGATTCCAGGTGCATTAATTCAGCTAATTGGTGGTTCAAAACGTCAAATGGGTATCTTATTTGCAACAGGTCTATTACTTGTCAATCCAATTGCTGGTTGGGCTGTCCTAGTGGGTATCTTACTACGTGTTATTTTCACATATGTGACGAAAGGTAAGAGAGAATCTGAAATGACAGTATTTGCAGCAGGTGTTATTGCTGGAGATGCTTTATATAGCTTCTTCACTTCTATTATCAAAATAGGGAAATAGAAAGGAGTCATGCTGAATGGCGAAAGGATTATCGTATGAGGATGGGATTGCGGCCGTTTATGGAGGAGCAATCCTTGGCGGAGGCGGCGGTGGTCTCCTAGAGGAAGGACTCAAGCTAGTGGAGGAAATCTTTGCAGCAGGCGAACCTCAAATCGTGGATATTACTGAATTAGACCAAGAAGATTTAGTTGCCTGTGTGGCAATGGTAGGTGCGCCATCAGCGGCCGATCAATATATTTCAAATGAACAGCTTTGTTGGAGCTATCGCAGTATGAACAACCATGTCAATCAACGTCTAAAGGGCATCATTACAAATGAAAATGGTGCCATCACGACGATCAATGGCTGGTTGCAGTCAGTCTTATTACAAGTACCTGTTGTGGATGCTCCCTGTAATGGACGAGCACATCCAACGGGCATCATGGGTTCTTTAAATCTCCATGAACAACAGGAATACCAATCTGTACAATTTTATGCAGGAGGAAAAGATGACTTCGCCGTCCAAGGCTTTGTGGAAGGGAATTTACACAGCACTGCAAAGACAGCACGCCAAGCTTCTATTTTAGCAGGCGGGCTAGTCGGGGTCACTCGAAATCCTGTAACGATTGACTATTTACAAAAACATGGCGCACCAAAAGCGATCACTATGGCCATAGAGCTTGGCTATCGCTTCTTAAATGGGCAAACCTTTGAAGAAAAGCTAGCCCAAGTGTTGCAGTATTTGAATGGCATGCACATCGTATCAGGCGCTGTCACAAATTATTCGTTAACAAAGGAAAATGGCTTCGATGTAGGGGAATTATCAGTGGGTGATTACCATCTGACGTTCTGGAATGAGTACATGACATTAGCGAAGGAAGGGCAGGTACAATCCAAATTCCCAGACCTCATCATGACGTTCGATATAGAAAAAATGATGCCAGTGCCAAGTGCAAGTATTAAAGAGGGGATGCATGTCGCAGTGATTCATGTAGACCAGTCTAACTTAAAATTAAGTACAACTATGCAAAACGAAGCACTATTGCGGGAAATTGATGAAGTGATCAAAGGCGTTCTATAAAGTAAGAAAATAAAACAGTAAAAGCTGCCATCATCTACTTGAATGTAAGATGGGCAGCTTTTATTTGTCCTTCAGCGGGATGGTAATACATTTTATCACAATCGTTCCTACTTCCTTTTTCACTTCATACATTGATGGCTTAAATGAATTTCTTACTGATTTGCACAACTCATCGAACGTGGTATTCACAAGCTGTAAGCAATTATCGTGTACGATTTTCATTAAAGGGAGGAGCTACGTTCATACATAATCAAGGTATTGACTAGAAGAAGGTAACAACCAGTAATGAAAAAACAATGCACTTCTGCTACAACTGGCGAAATCCTTTTGGTCATGCAACAAACTAACTTGTTGTTCACATTTTCGGCATGTACAGTTGGCTATGCGGGTTAAACAAAGAATTTCTAAGGGAAAGTGTTCACTTTTATTTGTTTAGATGATAGGTTTTCAATACGCACGTCATCTTTTAAACAGGTTATTCAATTGTAAGCCCGCTGAAGTTAATGTTAAATCTGTTAAACACACAGCTGTTGTACATTGCTGAAAAATATGAGGTACAGAACAAATAGCTGTTCTGTACGTTTATCATACAATATTCTGAAAAATTAGTCAATTGAAATGGATTTGATTTTTAATTTTTCTAGATTACCTCTTATGTAATAAAATACAGTATAATTTTGTAGGAAAGGAATGAGTAGACTATGAATCATTTAATGAATAAAGTACGTGAAATATATGAGCAATTTGATGCTAGTCATGATTTTCAACATATTGAACGTGTCTATCAAAATGCATTAGCTATCCTACATAGCGAGCCAACAGCAGATGAAGAAGTTGTGAAAATAGCGGTACTTTTACATGATGTCAGTGACAAAAAGTATACCGATAGCAAGGAAAAGGAAGAACAGCTTATTGCGGAATTACCTGTTAGTGAGGGTAAAAAGCAGCATATTCGAGATTGCATTGCTCAGGTGTCATTTAATGGTGGGAATGAGCTAGAAGCAACATCATTGGAAGCAAAAATCGTCCGAGATGCAGATCGTTTAGATGCGATTGGTGCTATTGGCATTGCCAGAACATTTGCTTATGGTGGCGCAAAAGGTCGCAAGCTTTATGATAAGGAAGAAGAAGCACGCACAAATATGTCAGAGTCAGAATATCGTCAAAACAATACCGCGTCTGTTACTCATTTTTATGAGAAATTATTACTGCTAAAAGATTTAATGGTGACGGAAAAGGGCAAGCAAATGGCACTTGAACGTCATCAATTTATGGAAAGTTTTTTAAAGCAACTCCAGCACGAAATCGGTCAATAGCACATAGCACAAAAACCGCCTTTTCAATTTGAAGGGCGGTTTTTGTGCTTCATTCGGCTATGGTCTTCGTAGTACAAAAATAATGAAGCGTGCATTTCCTATGGCAAGTAGCATTTTAGTTTTGTAGTGAATTATTGGAGGCGCAACAAATGAGGAATCCTTCATCATGCTACTCCATTACCATTTAATAGCTTAGATGGATTCATTAAAATAGGAGGATATCGCTGTTGTTAATGCTTCCCAAATGATTGTCAGGTCTGCTTGGGAAGTACGCCAATTACTGAAAGCCGCACGAATAGCTGGCATACCTTTGTAGACAGTTGGCGTCATGTATACTTTGCCTTGTTGATTTAAAGTTGTTAAAAATTGTTGGTTCATTTCAGCTGTCAGTGCCTCATGATTGACGGCGAAGCACACGATATTCAGTCGAACAGGTGCTAGCAATGTAAAGTAGGGACTGTCATCTATTTTTTGACCAAGCTGTTGTGCGAGTAATATATTTTCTTCTATTAATTGTTGGTAGCCCAATTTACCATAGGCCTGTAAAGAAAACCAAGCAGGTAGCGCACGAAAACGACGTGAATTTTCAGGTGTAAGATCACAGAAATCTGGATTTTCAAGGGAACTACCAAGATAGGCAGCATTATTTTGAAAAACGGTTGCTTGCAACGATTGATGACGGGTAAATTGCATAGCGGCATCATAAGGGACGTTCAGCCATTTATGTGCGTCAATTGTAATAGAATCTGCATAATTCATGCCCTCGACAAAGTGACGATACTTTGGTGAACAGGCTGCAAAGCCACCAAAAGCCGCATCGATATGAAGCCAGAAAGGGTACCGCCTTTTTAGCTCGCCAATTGCTTGTAAATCATCAAAGTCAACCGTATTGACGGTTCCAGCATTTGCTACAACAATACAAGGTTCATGTGGATTTGCTTCAAGAAACTGCTGTAATTTTGTGATGTCAATGGCTTCTCGCTGTTCTAGGCATAGGATAGTATGAATGGAATTTCTCCCCATGCCAAGCATAGAAGTTGCTTTGACAATACTTGAGTGGGGCGTTCCGCTCACAATCTTTATTGGAGGGATACCATAAAGACCATCCAGCGCAGTGTTTTTTCCATAGTGTTGTGCAATCCATTCCCTTGCTTGAGCAAGTCCTACAAAATTAGCCATCGTAGCTCCACTGACAAATGTTCCTCGATAATCATCGCTTAATAGCAATAACTCCTTAAGCATGTCAATTGTTGCAAGCTCCATTGAACCTGCAATAGAGCCCTTAGAATGGGATAAATTTTGATCGTAAACACTTACTAACCAATCTCCGACAATCGAAGCAGGGGTAGATCCACCTGTGACAAAACCTAAGTACCTTGAGCCTACACTACTATTTAAGCCTTCAGCAAATTGCTTTGTAAAATATTGAAGTGTTGCCTGAGCACCCTCGCCCACTTCTGGAAGTGTCGGAGTAGGAAGGCTAGAGGAATGGTTCGTTACAGCTCTATGCTCCAGATTAGTAAAAAAATTGGCTGCATGGTCAACTACCTCCATTAAAAGCGTTTTTATTTTTTCCTGATCTTGCTTCATGTTCATCATGTATCATCATTTCCCTTCTTTTTAACTTAGCTATTTCTGCCTCTACACTATATAGTGATATATATAACAGTCAAATGAAGACTATAACAGTTGGAGGTCCAATGGAAATAAAGCTGAATCGTCAGTCCGATCAATCTTTAATTGATCAAATTTCAACTATCCTTGCAGAAAAAATAAGATCAGAATTTTTACAGGAAGGGAGTCAATTACCTTCTATTCGGAGCTTTTCAAAAGAAAATCAAGTGAGCCCTGTCACGGTCAGTAAGGCATATGCCTTATTAGAAAGAAATGGTTATATTGAAGTGATACATGGCAAGGGGGCGTTTGTTCGAAACAAAGAACAAAGAAGCACAAATGAGAGCCGTAGTGATTATAATTGGCAACTAACCATTCCTGATTACATTCAACGTTCACAATCTATGTTAAATAAAAGAATGGAGTATGCGATCAAATTCTCAAGTGCTACCATCCACCCTGGGTTATTACCCTCTGTTTATTTGGTAAATGAAATTGTAGAAATATTACAGACAGATCCTCAGATTGTCGCTCGTTATGGAACGGTACAGGGGGATGAAGATGCACGAAAGGCAATTCGAGACTATGTACAAGCATATAGTAATATTGCCACAACACCAGAGGAAATTATTGTGACAAACGGTGTGCAACAAGGTATAGATATAGTGGCTAAAACATTTATTGGACCTGGAGATATTGTCATTACCGAAGCCCCTACATATACAGCAGCAATCGATGTCTTTAGAAATCGGGGGGCCCACATTATTCCCATACCAGTAGACGAGGAAGGAATGCAGACAACTCTTCTAGCGACACTCTGCCTAAGCAAACAACCAAAGCTTATCTATACAAATCCAACCTTTCACAATCCTACAGGCACAGTTTTAAGTGAAGTGAGAAGGAGCGAGTTACTGGATCTTGCCCAACAATATGGCTTTCTTATCGTAGAGGACGATTCATGGAATGAAATCTATTTTGACGATAACCCACCACCACCACCTCTGAAAGCTTTAGATACAAGGGGTCATGTTATTTATTTAAAAGGCTTTAGTAAGACGTTGGCCCCGAGCTGTAGAATCGGCGCTATCCTTTCAAAAGGTACCGTTCATCAACGACTTTTATCTGCCAAATCCAGTGCCGATTCGGGTAACCCCTTATTAACACAAAAGGCACTGATTCCATTTTTACGTTCAGACCGAATGCATGCCCATTTAGAAAAACTGCGCATTGCACTAGAGATAAGAAGGGATCAGACCATTGCATTGTTGAATAAGCATGCACCAAAGGGCGTTACGTGGATCGAGCCAAAAGGTGGACTTAATATTTGGGTGTCTTTACCTAGTAATGGCAATACGGATGAGCTGTTATGGAAGGCTCAACAAGCCCAAATTACCTTTTTACCAAGCTCAGCTTGTTATCCAGGAGAGCCACAATATCACCATCTAAGAATTAGTTACTCTTATCCTGAACCCCACGACTTAACACAAGGAATCATCAAGCTTTGTCAGCTTATGGAATCCTATTTACAGGACATGCCACCAGTTCGTTGATAGTTTGTTGTTCTTTGTTTACCTGCGGTTTGGTGTTATGATGAATAGTGGATATCAATAATCGTCTACATAAAAATCGTGTGGGCATGAACAATACCTAACATGAAAGAGATGGAATAGTGGAATGAGTCATTTAATTGTACAAAATTTAACCAAAACAGTGGGCGATAAAACGCTTTTTCAAAATATTGAATTTACCATTTATGAGGGAGAGCGGGCAGGCTTAATCGGTATAAATGGAACGGGAAAATCAACCCTGTTATCCATTTTAGCTGGGGACATGGAAGCGGATTCGATGACAGTAGATCGTCCGAATAAATACCGTGTCGCTTATTTACCACAGGAGCCTACATTTCAGGCAGGTGAAACAGTTTTACAAGCTGTCTTTTCAGGCGATTCGCCCATTTTACAGCTGAATCGTCAATATGAGGAAACGGTTGCTGCTCTAGCAAGTAACCCAACATCCGAAAGTTTACAAAAGACGTTATTTAGTCTGCAACAGCGCATGGATGAAGAGCAGGCATGGGATGTCAATGCCCTTGCAAAGACGGCCTTAACAAAGCTTGGGATTGAAACTTTTGAAAAAGAGGTACTAACGCTATCAGGCGGTCAGCAAAAACGTGTTGCATTAGCGAAGGTGTTAATTGAACCAGCGGATCTTTACTTATTAGATGAGCCCACCAACCATTTAGATGTACAGTCTACAGAATGGCTTCAAGAGATGGTCTTACGATTAAAGGGTGCAGTGATTTTCATCACCCACGATCGTTATTTCTTAGATGAATTATCAACACATATTTACGAGTTAGCAAATCAAACCTTGTATCGTCATACAGGGAATTACGGTGATTATTTAGAGGCTAGAGCTATTCGTGAGGAGATGCAAGCTGCTTCTGCACAGAAGGATCGCAATCGTTATCGTTCAGAATTAAAATGGATACGTCGTGGTGCGAAGGCGCGTTCAACTAAGCAAAAGGCTCGTATTCAACGCTTTGAAAAGCTAGAAGAAAACCTAGAACGCAAAACAGAAGATGTTTCCTTGGATATGGGGCTTGCGACAACACGTCTTGGACGTAAAGTGCTGGAGGCTGAGAAAATTTCGAAAGCCTTTGGCCAGCAAAAAATCCTTGAAAACTTCTCATTTCTACTACAGCAAGGTGATCGAATTGGCATTATCGGCGCGAACGGTGTAGGAAAATCAACTTTGTTGAACATGCTAGCAGGAGAGCTGACACCCGATCAAGGTGAAATTCTTGTTGGGTCAACGGTCAAGCTGGCACATTTCAAGCAAACATTGCCGAAAATGAATGAAAATGAGCGCATGATTGAATATATACGTGAGGCTTCAAATGATATTACCGATGCAGAGGGTGTCCGTTACTCAGCTGCTCAAATGCTGGAGCGCTTTTTATTCCCGTTGCATGCTCATGGTACTCCAATTGGAAAATTATCGGGCGGTGAGCGCAAGCGTCTTCATTTATTACGTTTATTGATGGAGCAACCAAACGTCTTATTATTGGACGAGCCAACGAATGATTTAGATATTGAAACATTAGGTGTGCTAGAGGATTTCATCGAGCATTTCCCAGGCGTGGTTATCACGATTTCCCATGATCGTTTCTTCCTCGACCGTATTGCGAAAAAGCTATGGATACTAGATGGTCAGGGACAAGTAGAGGAAACACTGGATTTATACAGTGAGTATCTGGAGAAACGTGAGCAGACAGCTGCTGTCAAAGTAGAAACGCCAAAAGTAGAAAAGCCAAAAACAGAAAAGCCAAAATCAGACAAAAAAAAGCTATCGTTTAAAGAGCAAAAAGAATGGGAAACGATTGCAGACGAGATAGAGAAAACAGAAACTGCTATTATGGAGACCGAAGAAGGAATCGCCAATGCAGGCTCAGATTTTACCAAGCTACAGGAATTAACAGCTAAGTTGGATGAGCTAAATGCACAGTATGAGCATCTAATTGAAAGATGGTCGTATTTAGATGAAATAGTTAACGGATAAGGAGCGATAGACATGAAGATTATTACCATTGAACCGACGCCAAGTCCCAATTCTATGAAGATTGTTGTTGATACAGAGCTACCATTCGGGAAGAGCTATAATTTTACAAAGGATAATAAAGACGAAGCAACAGGTGAGGCAGCTGCTATTTTAGCGATTGAAGGAGTAAAGGGCGTTTACCATGTAGCCGATTTCTTTGCTGTTGAGCGCAATGCCAAATATGCATGGGAAGGCATTCTAGCAAGTATTCGTCAAGTGTTAGGGGAAGATGTCCAAACACAAGAAGAAACGGTTATGGCCAATGAATTTTATGGAGAGGTTTATGTCCATGTACAGTTTTACAAGCAGGTACCTTTACAAGTAAAAGTTTTTGATAACCAACGCGAATATCGTATGAGCTGTGGAGACCGTTTTGTGGATGCTTTTAATCAAATTATTGAGTCAGCAGTAGATGAAAACTATATTTTCCAACGTAAGTGGATTGATTATGGGGTTCGCTACGGTGAGCTGGAGGAAATTGCTGAAACAGTCAAACAGGAGATTGATGTTACTTATTCTGCAGACCGTTTAGCGGAAATTGTTACAGCGATCAATAATGATGGTGAAAAAGCCGCTGTGAAAACGGACAAACTCAAAGTGACAGTAGAGCAATTCAAGCAACCTGAATGGGAGAAACGCTTCCAATTGCTCGATCAAATGGCTGATCCTGAGCTAGACGATCTACCGCTATTAGATTTAGCCTTACAGGATGAACAAATGTCTATCCGTCGACTAGCGACGGTGTACTTAGGCATGATTGAGGATGTGGCAGTTGTCCCTTATTTAGAAAAAGCCCTACAAGATAAAAGTGCAGCAGTACGCCGAACAGCAGGTGACTGCATGAGTGACCTTGGCTTTGTAGAATTTGAAGAAGCCATGCTGCAAGCCTTACAGGACAAAAACAAATTGGTTCGCTGGCGTGCAGCCATGTATTTATATGAGGTCGGCACAGAACAGTCCTTACCAGCATTAAAGGCTGCCGAGGATGACAAAGAATTCGAAGTGAAGCTACAAGTGAAAATGGCCATTGCCCGTATCGAACAAGGCGAAGAAGCAAAAGGCTCGGTTTGGAAGCAAATGACCGAATCCCGTCAACAATAATCAGGAAAAACCAGCAAATGCTGGTTTTTTCTATTTTGTAATGGTTGGCGTTTGCTCTAATAAGTGAATGAGGTTGCTCCTGAATAGTGATAGGTCCTCTCCAAGAAGTGAGCGAACCACTCCAAAGAAGTGGGAACCCGCTCCAAATAAAAGTAATTCCGCTCAAAAAAAGAATTGCCCTCTTCCAAACTAAAAATCTCTAACTACCTCAAAATTCAAAAATAATACTCTCATTCATTCGATAGATTGATCGAAAAACCGTGTAAAACAGAAAAAAATGTATTTTTCTAGTGATTTATTGCTAAACAAAAAGTTAAAGGCGTTCTTTGAATCATTAACATATTGTCTAGTTTCATAGAGAAAGGACAATGTTAAAATAACATAAATTCAGAATATTCTTTAAAAATAGGAGGGTCCTTTGCATGACAGTAACTAGTTTAAAGACAACAAAATCGTATGTGCGAGATCGTGAGACGGTCATCGCCTTAACACAGAAGCTCGTGCGCATTGAAAGCGTTTACCGTGAGAACGATCCGAAGGGCAATGAGCAAGAGGTGGCAACTTTTGTAGCGGCGTATTTACGAGATATTGGCATCGAGACGCATATCGAGGAGGTTGTGCCAGGGCGACCAAATGTCATTGGTATTATTGATTCGGGCAAGCCTGGGAAAACATTACTTTTCGAAGGACATACGGATGTGGTGACAGAGGGCAATCGAGAGGCTTGGGCCTATGATCCATTTGGAGCAGAAATTGTAGATGGGCGTATGTATGGCAGGGGAACGAATGATACAAAAGGGAATCTTGCTTGTATGATTACAGCTTGTCAGTCATTGCTACTAGATCAAGAGGCGTTTACGGGCAAAATTATTTTATGTATTCCATGTGATGAAGAAGGGCTTATGCTAGGCATTAAGCATTTTATTAAAAATGGCTGGGCCGATGGTGTGGATGGTGCGATTATTTGTGAGCCACAGGAAAATAATGTGTGTATTGCACAACGCGGGGCTATTCGTTTACAGGTAGATATTTTCGGTAAAATGGCGCATGGTGCGATTTCGTGGAGTGGCATCAATCCTAACTGGCGTATGGCACGTTTCATCGTAGAGCTTGAAAAGCTGGAAAAAGAGGAGCAAGCACGATTAGGGCGTGATCCAATGCTGAATTGGCCATCTATTACACCAACCATTTTACGAGCGCCTGTGAAGGGAGATGCGCAAATCAATGTCATTCCTGATCACTGTATGACAACACTCGATATTCGTACGGTGCCTGCGCAGGACCATGATGAACTGCTGGGTAAGATTGAAGCGATTATTAAACGATTACAAGCGGATGATCCTGATTTCAAAGTAGAACTGACGGTTCTTGATAACCGACCTGCAACAGCAACAGCAAAGGAAGACCCTGTTGTACAGGCTATTTATGAAGCTGTGGGAGAGGTAACAGAAAAGGAACCAAAATATAACGGTGTTCCAGGCGCGACAGATGGTACGTTTCTTCATGTGCATGGAATTCCGATTGTAACGGTTGGTGCAGGAGATCGAGAAATCCCTCATCAAATCAATGAGTATGTGGATATTGAAGAATTGGCAGAAACAACGGCCATTTACCGTTTAGCAGCATTAAAATTTTTGGCGGGTGATGCACAATGACGGCTATTAAAATAGCAGTAATACCAGGAGATGGCATAGGAAAAGAGGTTATGCAGGAAGCGTTAAAAGTTTTAAATTGTTTGCAAGAACAACATAGCTCCTTACAAATTGAAACAACCATCTTTCCTTGGAGCTCCGATTACTACGTGCAGCATGGCTGTATGATGCCTAATGATGCACTAGCAACACTTCAAACATATGATGCGATTTTATTTGGGGCTATTGGCGATGCTCGTGTGCCCGATGATGTTACTGTTTGGGAATTAATTATGCCCATTCGAAAACATTTTCAGCAATATGTGAATTTCCGTCCTATTAAATCGCTGCCTGGAATAGCGTCGCCCTTAGCTAACGGCAAAGAAATTGACTTTGTGATCTTCCGTGAAAATGCAGAGGGTGAATATTCGGACAGTGGTGGTCGACTGTACCAACAGCAGCCGCAGGAAATGACGATTCAAAATACAATCATGACGCGAATTGGGATTGAAAAAATTGTCCATGCTGCCTGTGATTATGCGAAGCAACATGGTAAAACCAAAATAACAAGTGCGACAAAATCGAATGCCATTATTCATTCGATGAAATTCTGGGACGAGCATACAGGCAAAACGGTGAAGCAAAGTTCACCAGCACTACAGCTCGAATCCATTTATATCGATGCACTCGTCGCCTATTTCGTAGAACGACCACAGAATTTTGAAGTGGTGGTAGCGTCGAATTTGTTTGGCGATATTTTATCCGATTTAGGCTCTGCTATTGTTGGAGGACTTGGTCTATCTCCATCAGCCAACCTGAACCCCGAAAAGGATTTTCCATCGATGTTTGAGCCTGTTCATGGCTCAGCACCAGATATTGCAGGCAAGGGCATTGCCAATCCAATCGCTCAAATTTGGTCGCTTGCCTTACTGCTTGGCCATCAAGGCAGACCAGATTTAGAACAGCTCATTGTTAAAGCCATTACAGCTGTGCTGCAAGAAGGCGTTGTGAAAACAGCAGATATTGGTGGACAAGCGACAACAGCACAAATGGGCGATGCGATTTGTCAGGAAATTATTAATAGAACTTTAACAGCAGGAGGTGTTTAGCATGGCAGTTGAGCAAAAGGTGGTTGTGGTTACTGGTGCAGGAGGCGGTATGGGAAAGGCCATTATTCACGAGCAATTAAAGCTGGGCAATCGAGTTATTGGACTTGATCTATCCATAGATGCCTTATCAGATATTACACAGGATGCCCTTCAATGCTTTGAAGTCAATGTGTTACAGGAGGAACGTGTACAAGACATCTGCCAGCAGGTTTTTGATAAGTATGGCAGAATAGATGGCCTTGTTAATGCACTGGGAATTGCCCAGTCAGCTACACCGATTGAAGAGGTCACTATGGATGAATGGAATCGTTTAATGGATGTTAATGTGAAAAGTTTATTTATCACAACAAAGGCCGTTGTCCCTTTTATGAAAAAACAGCAAAGGGGTTCTATTATTACAATTGCCTCAATTTCAGCAGTGAGACCAAGACCAGGCTTACAGGCTTATATTGCCTCAAAGGGTGCAGCAGAGAGCTTTACGAGAGGATTGGCAATTGAATTAGCATCTAGTCAAATTCGGGTTAATACGATTCATCCAGGACCAGCCGACACACAAATGCTTGGTCAATTTGCCGCACAGGGTGCTGATGTAGAGCAGACGAAGCAGAGTGTCTTTGTGCAATCTGTCCCATTAGGGCGATTGGTGAAGCCAGCAGATATTGCAGGAGCTGTTAGTTATTTACTCTCAGATGCAGCAAGCATGGTCACAGGGACGACATTACATGTAGATGGTGGCCGTGGATTATAGGAGGGGTACAATGAAAAAAATTCCTATGTTGATAGATGGTGAGTGGGTTCACGGTGATGCACAGACATACCTCGATGTTAAGAATCCCTCAACAGGTGAAGTGATTGCACAAATTAGCAACGCGAGTAAAGAACATGTAGAAGAGGCAGTACGTGCAGCCCGTGTAGCCTTTGAACGAGAGGACTGGCGTCAATGGAAAGCCTATGAACGTGGGCAGTTATTGATCGAATTTGCTCATTATATTCGTAAGCATGCAGAGGAATGGAGTTTACTAGAATGTCGGGATGTAGGAAAGCCCTTATCACAGGCAAGAGCAGATATTGAAGCAGCGGCTCGCTATTTTGAATTTTATGGCGGTGCAGCGGATAAGGTAATGGGAGATACAATTCCGATTGAAGATGGACTATTAAATGCAGTAGTGCTAGAGCCAGTGGGCATTACGGTACATATTGTGCCATGGAATTATCCGATTCAAATTACGGCAAGAAGTGTAGCAGCCGCTATAGCAACTGGTAATGCAGTCATTGTGAAAAGTGCGGAGGATACACCGCTAACAACACATGCCATTGCAGAATGGTTCGCCGATAAGTTGCCGAAAGGGATTTTCCAGCATATTACGGGCTTGGGACGAGAAGTTGGTCCTTATTTAACTTCACATCCCGATATTAATCATATTACGTTTACAGGTTCTGTTCCCACAGGAATTGCGGTGATGAAGGCGGCTGCTGAAAATGTTGTGCCTGTGACATTAGAGCTTGGTGGTAAATCTCCTAATATTGTTTTTGCGGATGCTAATATGGAGCAGGCATTAGAGGGAGTCGTACGTGCAATTATTCAAAATGCTGGTCAAACTTGTTCAGCAGGGGCACGTTTACTCATTGAGGAACGTATAAAAGAGTCCTTCATTTCCCGATTAGCCCAAAGGTTCCAAGTGATCCAAGTAGGACCAGGTGAAGCAGATATGGAGATGGGACCGTTACTGAATGAACAACAATATACAAAAATCACTGCATTATTACAGCAAGCAAAGGTAGATGGCTATGTTGTGACAGGTGGGGAACCATTGACATTGGCAGGCTATGAGAACGGCTTTTATGTTCAGCCAACTATACTTGATGGTGTTGATCCAAATGATCCATTAGCTCAGGAGGAAATTTTCGGTCCAGTGTTAACCGTCTTGACATTTTCCACTGTAGAGGA
Source organism: Lysinibacillus sp. OL1 (assembly GCF_004332175.1). NCBI lineage: Bacteria > Bacillati > Bacillota > Bacilli > Caryophanales > Bacillaceae > Lysinibacillus > Lysinibacillus sp. OL1. Next base: position 489,848 of record NZ_SJDS01000001.1, read on the forward strand.
GGCCATCGCATTAGCCAATAGTACGGACTATGGTCTAGTGGCGGGCATTTGGTCACAAAATATCGATACGGCTCACTATGTGGCAAGTCGTGTGCAGGCGGGACAAGTATTTGTCAATAATTATGGGGCTGCTGGAGGCATTCAAATGCCATTTGGAGGCTATAAAAAAAGCGGAATTGGTCGAGAGAAGGGCTTTGTTGCACTGCGAAACTATACGCAAATGAAAAATATCGCTATACGCTATGCACCACCTAATCAACACTGAGATGGAGGGACGCATATGGAACAGCCAAAAGAAAAAGATGTGCTTTTAGAGGTCAATCACTTATCAATTAAATTCCATTTAAAAAATGGCAAAGAGGCAAAAGTTGTGGAAGATGTGAATTTTACGATTCATAAAGGAGAAACCGTTGCACTGGTTGGTGAATCGGGAAGTGGCAAAAGTATTACATCCTTAGCCATTATGCGGCTGCTGCCTATACCTCCAGGAGAAATTACGTCAGGTTCTATCACTTTAAACGGTAAAAATCTACTTACCTATAAAAATAAAGAAATGAGCCGTATACGAGGCAATGAAATTAGTATGATTTTTCAAGAGCCCATGACCTCTTTAGATCCCGTTTTTACGATTGGCAATCAAATGATTGAAGGCATACGAAGACACCAAAAGGTATCGAAAAAAGAGGCATGGAATAAAGCGCTACAGCTTTTAAAAGAAGTCGGGATTGCGAATGCAGAAAAGGTCATCGCTGAATATCCTCACCAACTTTCAGGCGGGATGCGACAACGCGTTATGATTGCCATCGCAATGTCAAATAATCCGCAGCTATTGATTGCGGATGAGCCAACAACTGCACTTGATGTCACGGTTCAGGCACAGATTTTAAAGCTGATGCTAAAAATGAAGGAAGAGCATCGATCAGCCATTTTATTCATTACCCATGATATGAGCGTTGTTGCAGAGACAGCTGACCGCGTTATGGTGATGTATGCGGGACAGATTGTCGAGGAAGCCCCAGTAAGAGAGCTCTTTTTAAATCCACAGCATCCTTATACAACAGCGCTTTTAAAGACGATGCCAAGCCTTGAAACAGATGTCAAAAGGCTACCATCGATTCCTGGTACTGTGCCACCTGCGTATGCATTACCTGACGGCTGTCGCTTTGCGCCACGTTGTCCCCATGCGCTGGCACATTGTCATCAGGAGCAACCTGCTGTTCATCACATTCAGGAGGCACATAAGGTACGCTGTCATTTATTCACGGAGAAAGGAGAGCTGGCTCATGACAGAGAAAGAAGTTTTGCTGGAAATTAATCATTTAAAAGCCTACTTTCCTGTGAAGCGTAAATCGATGAAGGAAGAGAAAAAGGTCATAAAAGCGGTTGATGATATTTCGATTGAGATTTATAGAGGGGAAACACTTGGAATTGTTGGTGAATCAGGCTCAGGAAAATCCACCTTTGGGCGAACAATTTTAAAGCTCGTTGAACCAACAGCAGGAGAAGTGCTATATAAAGGACAACCCATCCAGCATTTAAAGGGGAATAAGCTACAAAGTTACCGTAATCAAATGCAAATGATTTTTCAAGATCCCTTTGCCTCTCTCAATCCTCGAATGCGAATCGGTTCTATAATCGAAGAGCCGATGAAGCTACAATTAACCTTGACGAAGGAGCAACGCAAAGAGCGTGTGAAGGAGCTATTACAAAAGGTAGGGCTACCTGAGGATGCCATGCATAAATTTCCACATGAATTTTCTGGTGGGCAGCGGCAGCGTATTGGAATTGCACGGGCATTAGCGATTCATCCAGAATTCATTATAGCCGATGAGCCCGTTTCAGCATTGGATGTGTCGGTGCAATCACAAGTGCTCAATCTCATGATGGATTTACAGGATGAATTTCAATTAACCTATTTATTTATCTCACATGATTTAAGCGTTGTGAAGCATATTAGTGACCGTGTGGCAGTGCTGTATTTAGGTAGAGTAGTGGAGATTGGGACAAAGAAGGAGCTATATGCCAATCCGTTGCATCCCTATACACAAGCATTACTATCTGCAATACCAGTTGTTAATTTTGATGAGCCTAAGCAAGAAATACTTTTACAGGGCGAGTTACCAAGTCCGATGAATCCACCTGTTGGCTGTGTCTTTCATACACGTTGCCCGCATGTGATGGAAAGATGCCATCAGGAGAGACCGAAGCTTCACAATGAAAATGATCATCAACGAGTAGCCTGTTTTTTATATGATAAAAAATCAGAAAATTATAATTATTTAAAAAGTGAGGTGTGAAGAATGTTTGGCAATATAACGGATGTGCCAGGTGTTAAGGTAGGACATCGCGAGAACAAGGAGGGCATCACGGGCTGTACGGTGCTAGTAGTGGAAAACGGAGCAGTTTGTGGAGTGGATGTTCGAGGCTCTGCACCAGGTACTCGTGAAACAGATGCGTTAGATCCCATCAATGAAATTGACCGAGTTCATGCTATTTGTTTAGCTGGGGGTAGTGCGTTTGGGTTAGATGCTGCTACAGGCGTCATGCAATTTTTAGAGGAGCAAGGGATTGGGGTAGATGCAGGAGTAGCAAAAATACCGATTGTACCAAGTGCTGTACTCTTTGACTTGTTTATCGGTGATCCACATGCACGACCTACAGCACTAATGGGCTATGAAGCGGCACAAGCGGCACAAGTTGGCTCATTTCCAAATGGCAATGTAGGCGCAGGCTACGGAGCAACTGTAGGCAAATTAGCTGGTCCAGAATTTGCTATGAAGGGTGGACTTGGTAGTGCTTCCTATGCGGGAAAAGATGGTCTTGTAGCAGGTGCTATCGTGGCTGTCAATGCAGTTGGAGATGTCAAGGACCCTACAACGAGGAAAATTTTAGCTGGAGCAAGAGATACGCATTCTGGTCAATGGGTGGATTGCTGTGCCTATTTAGAGCAACATGCGCAATCAGAGGCTTTAGCGGGTACAAATACAACCATTGGTGTTGTGGCAATGAATGCCAAGCTAACGAAGGCTGAGGCTAAAAAGATTGCGCAGCTTACGCAAAATGCCTTAGCACGCACGATTTATCCTGTTCATACGATGCTGGATGGCGATACGATTTTTGTGCTTGGTACAGGGAATCAATCCTATGCACTTGATTATTTAGGCCAACTAGCGACAAAGGTGATGGAGGAAGCAATTCTGGCTGGCATTAAAGCCGCTGAACGATTGGCGGATGTTGAGAGTTATACAAGCATTCAAAAGACAAGCACTTAGAAAAAGGGGGAACAGCCATGCAGTGGAAAAAAAGCGGATTAATACTACTAACAGTGTTAATGGCAATCGTTATGGCAGCGTGTTCAAGTGATGGAGAGAAAACGACGACTACTTCAGGTACTACAGATGGTCAAGCGGCAACAGATGCTCCACAGGAAATTGTTGTACGTGTGAATGATGATCCAGATTTTTTAGATCCACATAAAGCGACAGCGTCCATTTCTTATCAAATGATTCTAAATATCTTTGAGGGGCTAATGGCTCCTGAAACGGATGGCTCCTTAAAGGAGGGACTTGCTGAAAGCTATGAAATTTCTGAGGACGGCTTAACCTATACGTTTAAAATTCGCCAAGGTGTGAAGTTTCATAATGGTGATGATTTAACGATGGAGGATATTCAATATTCCTTTGACCGTTTAATGGGGAAAAATGGTGGGGAAAAAATGTCCAATAGCTTTGATAATGTAGCATCTACAGAGGCGCCTGATGCAAGTACATTTGTGATTAAGCTAAAAGAGCCAAATTCAAATTTCTTGTATTCATTAACAGGCAGACAATCAGCTATTATTCCAAAGAGCAATGATGGGAAGCATAATGAAAATCCAATTGGTACAGGTCCATTTGCCTTTGTGAAATATGCACCAGGTACAAATTTAGAGCTTAAGAAAAATGAACAGTATTGGCAAGAAGGATTACCTTATTTGAATAAAGTAACCTTTGCCTTCCAATCAGATGATCAGGCAGCCATTATGAGCTTAATGGCAAACGAAGTTGATTTAACGAGTGTTCCTTGGCACCGTGTGAGCGAGGTAGAGGGAAGCTATAATTTATCACACCAAAATAATAACTCTTCTCTTATTGTTACATTTAACGAAACAAAGGCACCATTTGACAATGTGAAGGTTCGTCAAGCAATCAATTACGCCATTAGTAAAGCCGATATTATTGACTCTGTGTTTGCAGGCTATGCTGTGCCACTTGGCTCTAATATGAGTCCAGCGATGGGCGATTTCCAAAAGAAGGGCTTAGAAAGCATGTATGAGCGAGATGTGGAAAAAGCGAAGGCGTTATTAGCAGAAGCAGGATATCCGGATGGCTTTAAAACAAAAATTACAGTGTCTTCACACAATGATATTTACTCAAATATTGCCCAAATTGTCGTAGCTAATCTACAAGAGATCGGAATTGATGTAGAAATTGAAGTAGTGGAATGGGGAATTTGGCTAGATCGCGTTTACTTTGGTCGTGACTATGCAATGACAACGATTGACTTAACAGGTCGTGCATCTGCTTTTGAAGTGTTGAATGATTACATTTCTACAAACGATAGTGAAAACTTCTTCTTATTTAAAAATGAAGAATACGACAAAATTATGGCTGATGTTTTAAAGGAAACCGACCAAGCCAAGCAAATAGCGTACTATCATCGTGCACAGGAAATATTAGCTGAGCAGGCAACAGCAGTGTATATTGCGGATTATCAAATCGTTTGGGGATCTGACAAACAGGTGACGGGGCTCAAGAGCTATCCATTCTGGTTCCACGATATGTCAGAGGTCAAGTTTTCAAACTAGAAAGGGATGAGTGCTTATGATGTATATCCTACGTCGAATCATCCTGTTAATAACAACCATCCTTCTAGTATCCATTATTACATTTGGTGTTTTTCAAATTTTACCTGGTGATCCAGTTCGCACAATGCTAGGAACAGAGGCGGATCCCACTCAAATTGAAAATTTACGATCTGAGCTTGGCTTGGATCGTCCTCTTTATGAACAATATATGGATTGGATGAAGGGCTTATTGACAGGGCAATTAGGGAATTCCATTCGATTTTCCATGCCAGTAAAAGAATTACTATTTGATCGACTTCCTGTCACCATGTCATTAGCAGGACTCACCCTTATCATTGTCTTAATCATCTCATTACCTTTAGGGATGTTTGCAGCAAGAAGACAAAATAAATTAAGTGATGTGTCATTATCGACTGTAACCCAGATCGGTATGGCAGTGCCTTCCTTTTGGTTAGGGATGATGCTTATTCTTTACATTGGCCTACAGTTCAGCTTCTTTAAAATAAGTGGCTATATACCTTGGACACAAAGTGTAGCAGGGGCGCTCAGTACCCTAATACTTCCTGCCTTAACGATTGCGATTCCCCAAATTGCGGTGAATTTTCGTTATGTTCGTACAGCCATTTTGGAGCAGGTCCAGCTCGATTATGTCCGTACGATACGCAGTAAAGGGATGTCTGAACAAAATGTAATGTATAAGCATGTTTTGAAAAATTCCATGATTCCGATATTGACGGTTTTTGGGTTGATTATGGCGGAGGTTGTGGCAGGAACGATTATTGTGGAGCAGGTGTTTTCATTGCCAGGGATTGGTCAGTTATTGATTACGGCTATCAGTAATCGTGATTTTCCACTCGTACAAGGGATCGTAATGTATATTACAGTAGCTGTCGTCATGATTAATTTTATCGTGGATGTTTTATATTCTGTGTTGGACCCTAGAATTCGATTACGTTAAGAGGTGACTACCATGAAACAATTACAGCGCTATACTAAAAAAATCAATTTAGTCATTGGTCTCCTCGTCATTGTTGGCTTTCTGCTCGTCATGATTGTTAGCTTTTTTTATACACCCCATGATGTCAACGCGATGAATATACCTGAAAAATTGCGTGGTCCAGGTGGTGCCTATATGTTTGGAACAGATGAATTTGGGCGAGATATTTTTAGTCGCATTATGAAGGGGACACAAACAGCCTTTGCGGTGGGTCTATTAACGGTTGCGATTGGAACGATATTTGGTATTCTCATAGGCGGAATTGCAGGCTATGTTGGTGGCTGGGTCGATGAAATATTTATGCGTACGATGGACGCTTTAATGGCCTTTCCAGGAATCATCTTAGCATTAATGCTTGTAGCAGTATTCGGCCCAGGAATAACGAATACAGCGATAGCGCTGGGGATTATCGCGATACCTGCTATTGCGAGGATTGCCCGCAGTGGCTTTGTGCAACAACGTGACTCGGAATATGTGCTGGCAGCGAAATTAATTGGTGTTAAGCCTTATAGCATCATGTTTCGTCATATTTTGCCAAACATTTCGTCGCAAATTATTGTGGCAGCAACCGTGACTTTTGCGACAGCAATGTTAGCCGAGGCAGCACTGAGCTATTTAGGGCTTGGGGTACAGCCACCAAACCCTAGCTGGGGTAGAATGTTAAAAGATTCACAAGCCTATTTAATCGGTGCCCCTTGGTATACGTATGCCCCTGGAGGAGCCATTACGATTCTTGTTTTAGGCTTATATATGCTCAGTAATGCTTTACGAGATTTTATGGACCCGCGTTCAAAATCGTAATAGATCAGGTGCTGTCTTTTGCAACAGTTCATATGCCTTAACAGCCATCTCAATATTGAGGCGATGGGGAGCTTGTAAAAAATCAGCACCTAGTATACTTTCTAAGCGTTCTATTCGTTTGTAAAGTGTTTGACGGACAATAAACAGCTGTTCTGCAGTATCATTTTTAGCTCCATTACAGGACAGATAAACAGCTAATGTTTGAAATAAATCATGGCTACTTTTTTGGTCTAATACTAAAATTTCCTGTAAATAATCTTTTACAAATTGTAAGAGAGCTGTTTGATCCTGCTGTAATAACAATCGATAAACACCTAAATCCTTATAATAGATGGAGCTCGTCAATTGATGATGCTGCATTTGGATGGCTGATTTGGCTTCCTTATAGCCCAGATGAACACTTTCGATCGTTTGATAGACATTGCTAATACCATAGCTAAGGGTAAGTTGCTCAAAAAATTGTGCTGCTTTTCTTGCAATGATTTGTGAAATGGCTTGATCAAAAGCGTCGCGATTGTCTTTCATATAATCTGCGGCAATGAAAAAGGCTAAAATAATTATCTCGTGCTGTCTTACTGAAACAGTAGGGAAAAAGCCAAGCTTTTTCAGAATCGAACGAACATACATGGCATTTTGTAGCTGGATTTCCTGCCATTCTTCTTCAGGCACAGTATTGGCTTCATCATGTAGATTGAACACGATGACTCGGTAAAATAAATTACGACTTTCGATTGGTAAATAGCTTTGGTAGTATTGAATATCTACTGGCTGACCTTGAATTAAGGCTAGTATGAATTCATCTTCCCGGCTTTGCTGTCGCTCCTGAAGCATGCGGTTACGCATTAAAATATGGGCAATCGACATAGTTGCTCGTTCAAGATTTAACAAGGTGTAATCACTCTGCTTTGGCAGTTCAGAATGCATACATAAATAGCCCCACACTTGTCCAAGTCCATTAACAGGAATAATGACAAAATGGTCTTTACCCAAGGATAGAAGGTGCAAGGGCTCTTGTAGTTCTAACTGCTGACAATGCTCCTCCATGACACGTAAATATTTTTTAGCCTCCATAGGATAATAAAAGCTTTTTGTATCTTCTGAAACAAATAGAAAGGGAGCATTTGTATCTTGATGGAGCACTTGTAATATTTTTAAAATACCATTTGGCATTAATGATAATTCCATAAACGTTTTGGATAGTGTATCTAGCTGTGTAAGTGCCTGCTGGTGTTGATTAATTATGTACGTGTGCAAATCTTGCGTAATATCAATAAATCGTACAATTTCCTCAAAGATGATGATAGGGAAATGATGGGCATTTGCCATGGCAATCAATTCTACGGGAACATGGTCAAAATAGTCGCCAATTTCTATACAAAGACCAGCTGCCTCATTACGAATAAGGTTTTGTAAGTAGGCTATTTGTGTTTCTCGTTCTAGCTGTAAACCGACACCCGTGGTTAAAATTAATTCACCACCATTGATTAAGGTTTCAAAATCTTTAATTTCTAATATATGTGTCCACAATACTTGGCGATCTAGGCCGTGCTGCCCTGCAATAAGCTTCGCCGATTCAAAATGCTTGCGCTTGAGGACATCACGTACGAGTAGAGGATGTTTCGACATCAATTAGCACCTGCCCTTCGAATGTACAATGTCTATTTCATTATGTTAGAGAAATCAGAAAATTTCAATATTAACTAGCTTAATAGGGAAAATGGTGATAGACAAAAAGACACCGATGATACACGATTGGAGGTCATGATATGGAGCGAAACGATCAGTTTACACATACTTTACAGCAAAAAGATCATGAAAACATTTGGCATCACATGTCTATCTATAACGACAAAGCACCTCCCATTATTGAGCAGGGAGAAGGGGCATGGATTACAGATAGTTTAGGCAATCGCTTTTTAGATGGCATGTCAGGCTTATGGGCAGTGAATGTAGGGTATGGGCGTGAGCGTCTTGCTAGGGTTGCGTATGAGCAGCTAAAAAAGCTTTGCTATGCTCCTTTAACACAAAGCCATGAACCTGCCATCAGGCTCGCTGAAAAAATAAACAGCTTACTTGATGATGACTATATGATGTTTTATTCCACTAGTGGCTCAGATGCGAATGAAGTAGCGTTTAAGTTAATACGTCAATACCATCAACAAAATGGGGAAGGGAACCGCTACAAAATCATTGCTCGTTATCGGGGCTATCATGGCAGTTCACTTGGGGCATTAGCAGCTACAGGTCAGGCATTACGTAAATTTAAGTACGAGCCGCTGACACCAGGCTTCTTACATGTTGCTCCACCTGATCACTATCGTCGTCCAAAAGGGCAGTCAATTGAGGCATACAGCCTAGCACTTGCCCGAGAATTGGAAGAAAAAATTATTTGGGAGCAAAAAGAAACCATTGCGGCTGTCATTATGGAGCCACTCATCACAGGTGGTGGAGTGCTTATTCCACATCCAACTTATGTCAAAGAAGTCGAGCGCATTTGTAGAAAGCATGGAGTATTACTCATCATGGATGAAGTCATTTGTGGCTTCGGACGGACAGGTAAGCTATTTGGCCATCAGCATTTTGATATTCGACCAGATGTCATTACCATGGCGAAAGGATTAACGAGTGCCTACCTACCACTATCCATTACAGCTATACGGAAAGACATTTATGAAAAATTTAAAGAGACGGACGGCTATAGTCATTTTCGCCATATCAATACGTTTGGGGGCAATCCAGCAGCTTGTGCAGTGGCCTTAGAAAATATAAAAATCATGGAGGAGGAAGGACTTGTGCAGCGAGCAAGAGATTTGGGTATTCAATTCCTACATGATTTGCAAGACCTATTAGAGCTGCCTTTCGTTGGCGATATTCGTGGGCTTGGGTTACTCATTGGCATCGAGCTGGTTGAAGATAAACAATCTCAAACACCTGCTAAGCCTGAGCTAATCGCGAAAATCATGGCTGATTGTCAAGCAAATGGCTTAATTATTGGAAGAAATGGTGATACAGTTGAAGGCTTCAATAATATCATTACGTTAAGTCCACCGCTGTGCTGTACAGACGAGGACTTTGATTTTATGGTTGCTGTATTAAAACGAGTATTTGCAGCCAATGTCTAGCCTAAGGCGATTCCAAATGTGCGAAAAACACGAGGAATCGCCTTTAATACTGTCGTTTATGCCCTTTCTTCACCTCTTCCCAGTCAATTTCGATGTTATGCAACACGCGTGTTAGTAGACTGTGAATGCTGTTCATCTCCTCATTGGAAAACCCCTCAAGCGCACGGGCATTGGAATATTCGCCCTCCCGTTTTAAAAAAGGATAGATGTCCATGCTTTTAGCTGTAGGAAAAAGTAATTTATTTTTCTTATTACCTTGTTCAATTCGTTTTTCAATAAAGCCTTTGGTCTCCAATTTTTGAATAGCTCGTGAAGCCGTTGTACGGTCTACCTTTAATAGCTCTGCGACTTTCTCTTGAATAATACCTGGATGTTCACAAATACGGATGACATATAAATATTGCCCCTTTGTCAAATCCAATTCCTTGAATTCAATATTGCTTATCGAGTCTAATGCCCGTGCTATGGCACCTATTTCACGTAAGATTTCTTTCATGTTCGATCCTCCTGAGATTTTTGTTGTAATTGCAATAAAAATCATTCTATACTAATACTATCATCTTCAAAGTGAAATTGCACCTAGAGAAGATGATAAGGCAGGAGAAACTAGGAGGAATAGTAATGACTATAAAAAAAGTGACAACTGAAGCAGAATTACAAACAGCGTTTGATTTTAGACGAAGCGTTTTTATTGAAGAGCAGCAAGTCCCTGAGGAAGAAGAATATGATGAATTTGATGCACTGGATGCTCCATGCGCTCATATTTTGGTGTATTACAATGAGCAACCTGTTGGAACAGGGAGACTTCGAGTTGTAGAGGACTATGGCAAATTGGAGCGTATTTGTATATTAGAAGAATACCGCAAATATGGCCTTGGTAAGGAAGTTATTGTGGGCCTAGAGCAAATTGCTCGAGATAAAGGGCTAACAAAAGCAAAATTAAATGCTCAGTCCTATGCAGAAGGCTTTTATGAAAAATTAGGCTATCAGCGTGAAGGTGAAGAATTTATGGATTGTGGCATACCCCATATTTTAATGAAGAAATACTGGTAGCAGACGAAATTCACACGATTATAGAACATGCCAGACTTAGCGTCATACTTTGTAACTTTTTAATCGTTGCTTGGGTCTACTGCTGAAAGGGGGGATGTTGTTGAAGAAATGGATATGTCTTTGTATCATGTGTTTGTTGTTACTGACTGCTTGCGGTAGTCAAGTCATCATCGAATGGGTTGATTTAATCAAATGGGATGGTAAGCAATATGAAGCTGTATATGAAGTAGCGTTAGCCGATCGTTCATTCATTGATAAGGAAATAGGGGAAGTTGATTTTAAAGTGGCAGATCATATCAAAAGAACTTCCTATCGCTTTAAGGATGGCGATGCAGCCTTCCATGAGAAGGGAACAAAGCTTTATGCGATAAAGGGTCTGGACGATGCCATTGCGGTAGAGGATCAGTCGGTTATTAATGGCTATCGAATTTATATGATAAGAGCTGAAGCTCCGCCGCGACGGAATTTTGATCAGGTTCCATTAGAAGAAGTGAAGAAAATAGAATTTTACTCATCTACGGAAGAAGGCAATCGGAAAACGGCTAGCTATACAAACCAGTCTGACATGGCAGATATAAAGGCAATTTTAGTCAATAGTAAACCAGCCCCATCCTTTGAGCCAAACGGGGATACGAACCGTTATGATGTACTCCTTTATACAGACGATGCCATTGCTTTTCAATATGGCATACAATTTGATGGTACTACTTATTTTTGGTTTCCGTCAGAAAACGCGATTTTATCGAATGATATACAGCAGTTTATTTCCAAAGATTAGCATACTTCTCTAAAGAGAATTCCATGCTACTTTCTGTAATGGTTAGGCGATCAGGAAGATTCACACTTTAGCAAAATGCTCCAATTAAAGAAAGCTGCCCAAACGATAAGGCAGCTTTCCTTCATTTTTTCTTTACAACCGTACCTGCAAAGCTATCATGAGGAAGACGTTGACCATGCTGCTGCTCGAAGGCTTGGCGATCTTTTAGATAATCGAACGTACTGATAGTGTCTCGATAAGCCATGCGTTTAATAATTTGACCTTCTGATAATGGACGACCATCTTCATTTTCGAGTGTCAATCCCATTGCTTTGTAGCCAATCGTTTGTCCGTTTTTACGGAGTTGTGCATATTCTAGCGCCCACAATACCACAGTTGGCGTAACGAGTGCATGAACAGCCTCATTTTTTACTTTTTTTCGTAGGAAGTATTCAACCCCAAACGTGACAGCTGTTGAAACAGCTGTATCGATTAAAAATGCAGCTGTGCGTTTTTTTGTCATCGATTCCATATAAGCCCTCCTTTAATGACCTGTCACTAGTACATACGAACAATAAGGACAAAAAGTTTCGATTTATCCTAGATTCATATCTAATGAAAGTACAGGATAGGATGGAATTGCCCCATGCTTTGTTGTTGAAATGCCCGCATATCTGTTTGCAAAAGATAGCAGAGACATTGCATACTGTTCACAATGAGCTACCACTTGATCTACTGTTAGTTGATGATGAAGAAATTGACTTAAAATCGCGCCAATAAAAGCATCACCAGCCCCAGTTGTATCAACGGTTTGTACCTTGTTAGCAGGAGCCTTCACATGATGCTTTTTCGTATATAAGGCAGCCCCAGCAGCACCATGTGTAATGATAATAACTTCTACATATCCCTTGAATAACGTTTGAACAGCTTCCTGTTCATCTTCTAGAGTTGTTAAAAACAACAGTTCTTCCTCTGAAAGCTTGACAATATGGGCTTTTGGTAAAAAGGCTAAAATGGTTTCACAACACGCCGTCTTATCCTGCCATAAAGGAAGGCGCACATTCGGATCGAAGGATATAAGGCTTCCTGCTTGATGTGCCTGTTCAATAAGGGCAAGATGTGCTTGTTTCATAGGACTCTCTACAAGATTAACAGAGCAAAAGTGAACGATATCGTGCGCTGTTAATAGCTGCGAGGGGAGGTATTCCTGTTTGTATAAGAGATCTGCAGCATGTCGGCGATAAAATTGAAAATCTCGTTCGCCATGTTCATTTAATGAAACAAAGGCAAGACTTGTTTCACCATCTGTTGATTGACGAATAAACTGTGTATCTACACCTGCTTGCTGCAACGTTTTGATTAGGAAGTCACCAAAGGCATCCTGACCGACTTGTGTGAGAAGGGCCGCCTGCTGTCCTAGCTTTGCACAGACAGCGGCTACATTGGCAGGTGCCCCTCCTGCATGTTTAGTAAAATGTTCAATGTTGGCTAGGGAGCCGTGCTGCTGTGTCGGTGTAAAGTCAATTAATAATTCTCCAATTGTGAAGAGCTTGCCCATTATGAGACCTCCTGTGGTAGTCGCTTTTTCTTAGGAACATAAATGGTATAAAAAATACCAGCGAAAATGAGAAGGATCCCCATCGTTTGCGTAAAGCTTGGCATAAAATCAAGCAATAGCATATCTAGTAAAATGGCGACAACAGGGTCGACAAAAACCAATACGGAGACAAGAATCGTAGACAGGCTACGAATACTATCAAAAAATAAATAGTAAACAAATCCTGTATGAATAAAGCCTGTGCCGAGTATATAAAACCAATTGGTTGACGTTAATCCATCAAACAGCGAGAGGTCGATAAAAGGCAGTAGTATCACGATTCCAACTGTTGTTTGAATATAGGTTAACGCATACGAGCTAAGCTTCGTGATGGTTTTGCTTGTTAGCATTGTAAGGGCATAAAATACCGCTGACAGTAAGGCCCAGATAAAGCCAGAATGCATAAATTCTGAGAACGACACAAAATTATTGAGACCGATGATAAAAATACTACCGATAAAGCAAGTGATTGTTGCAACAAGTGCCTGAATGGTCATTTTTTCCTTCAAAAAGATAGCGCCTAAAATTAACACAAATATGGGGGCTAAATTATAGATGGAAATGGCAATTGAAATGGACATTTCCTCAAAGGCTTTAAATAAAAATACCCAGTTTAACACAATAAAGACACCGCAAATAAGCGTTTGAAAAATTTCTTTCTTATCCCATACCTCTGTTTTATGTCCACCAGTGATGAGCCACATACCACCTAGAAAGAGGGTTGCGCAAATGCATCTAACAAAGACAAGCTCTGTAGCGGGAACACCAGTGTGAACGGTAAAAAAGCCGATGGAACCAAACAGTGCCATGGAGACGGTTAGTTTAATGATTGCTGAGATGTTCATCCGAAACCTTCCTTCTATTATTTTAGTAAACTATAAGTAGTAAATACAGCTATTCACGAATTTGGCCGTTGCCATGAATAACATATTTTGTTGATGTTAATGCAGGCAAGCCCATTGGTCCACGGGCATGTAGCTTTTGTGTACTAATACCGATTTCTGCACCATAGCCAAATTCAAAGCCGTCTGTGAAGCGGGTTGAGGCATTATGATACACTGCTGCTGCATCAACATTGTTTAAGAACGTCTCGGCGGTTAATTGATCTTCTGTAATGATGGCCTCAGAATGATTTGTGCCAAAGTATTGAATATGCTCAATCGCTTCATAGACATTTTCCACCAATTTAACGCTTATTTTTAAATCAAGGAACTCTGTCGCATAATCTTCCGCCGTAGCTGGAAGAGCAGCTGCAAATTGCTGACATATTTGCTCATCACCGATGATGGCTACACCTGCATGATGAAGGGACGTTAAAAGCTGGACGCCATGTTCTTGAAACCAAGTAGGATGAATGAGTAAGCTTTCTGCTGCATTACAAACAGAAGGACGCTGTGTTTTAGCATTTAGACAGATTTTCTCTGCTTTTATGTAATCCGCCATTTCATCCACGTAAATGTGGCAGTTGCCTGCACCTGTTTCCAGTACAGGAACAGTCGCTTCATTGACAACTAAATCGATCAGCGCTTTGCCACCACGAGGAATGAGCACATCCAAGTACTCTTTTAAATGGAAGAGTTCTTTGGCTGTTTCGCGGCTTGTATCCTCAATTAATTGAACAGCATCGGTAGGGATGGATGTTTTAGCAAGCGCGCGATGAATACTTGCAACAAGAGCCATATTAGAAAACTTAGCAGAGGAGCTTCCGCGCAAAATAACTGCATTGCCTGTTTTTAGAGAGAGTGTTGCTGCATCGATCGTGACATTTGGTCGAGCTTCATAGATCATACCAATAACACCAAGTGGCACAATTCGTTTTTCAATGCGGAGCCCATTGTCTTTTTCAATACGTTCAACAATTGTACCTACTGGATCGTTTAAGGAGACGAGTAAATGAATGGCATCGGCCATTGCTGCAATCCGTTCTTCATTGAGCATGATGCGATCCAATGTAGACGCAGGGATACCTTGCTGCTCCCCTTGTGCCAAATCCTTTGCATTTTCAGCCATAATGTCAGATTGATCGATTAATAGCTGTTCTGCAATTTTTTTCAGTGCCTCATTTTTCTCGCAGGTTGTTTTAATATTTAACATGTAGCTTGCGGCTTTTGCGCGTTGTCCTTTTTCTTGAATTTCACTTGTCATTTGTCATTCCTCCTTAATTCGTTTGAATTTTCAGCCATTTGTCTCGATGAATTACCTCAATAGGGCTTTTCAGCAATGTATCAGTCCGTTTTCCCATGGCAGAGAGAAGCTCTTGGGAAGAGTACAGTACTTCGCCACGTCCTAGTAAGTCCTTCTCACTATAGACTTCTACAACATCACCATTGACAAACTCACCTTCTACACGATAGACGCCAGCAGGCAATAGACTCTTACCATTATTCATTAAGGCCTGTTCTGCACCACTGTCTATAAAAATTTTACCAGAAATTTCCGTGAGTGCAATCCACTGTTTATGATTTGTTAACACTGCGAGCTCATCATGCTCCACATAAGTGCCATCACCATGTCCTGCTAAAATATCGACGAGCTTCTGTGCACCATGACCTGTACCGATAAATACCTTCACACCTGCACGTAGCGCTGTTCGTGCTGCCAGCAGCTTAGAGGTCATGCCACCTGTGCCAACCTTTGATCCTGTTCCATCCGCAAAGCGTAGCAAATCGTCTGTAATAGCAGCTAGTCGATCAATGCGCTCTGCCTGAGGGTTTTTATTGGGATTGGCATTATAAAGGCCATTGATATCTGTTAAAATGATGAGCTGATCTGCATGGACAAGTCCACTGACGAGTGCTGAAAGCATGTCGTTATCTCCAAAGGTTAATTCACTAATTGACACTGTATCGTTTTCATTAATAATCGGTAGCATGGATCGCTCTAACAATTCCTCGAAAGTCGCATAGGCATTTTTATAGCATTCTTTTTTAGAAAAATCTGTTCGTGTCAATAATATCTGTGCAGGCATGATATCGTAAATACTAAATAAGGCACTGTACGTTTGAATAAGTAGGCTCTGTCCTACAGCAGCAGCTGCCTGCTTTCCTTTCACTGTCACAGGGCGAGCAGGGTAGCCAAGTTGTTTAAAACCCGCCGCTACAGCACCTGAAGAGACAAGTAACACTTCATGTCCCAATTTCTTCAACTCGGCGATTGCCTGTACATGGTCCATTAAGCGAACTTTATCGATTTCACCCTTCGCATTCGTTAAAGAGCTACTACCAATCTTAACAACAATTCTTTTTCTCTCCATCTCACGACCTCCATCATTGCTGAATCAAGATAAAAAAAGCCTTTTCATCCTAAAAATTAGGACGAAAAGACTTGCCTTCCGTGGTACCACCTACATTGAATATCATGCGACATTCCACTTTTCTCATAACGCTCGAGACTGCGCCTAGTTTGGCTAGGACGTTTCACGAAGTAGGTTTCATTAGTCTTTCTTGTACAATGCCTTCCAGCCGATGGGCATCGCTCTCTTTTCAAGCAGTGGCTAACTACTGGTCTTCGTTCGTTTTCTCATCTATTGACTAAAGGATGCACTACTTCTATAAGTCTGTCAAGCTGAATGGATAAATTACTTGAAAGTTTTGATAAATTAAGAAAGGGATGCGCTAAAACGCTAAAGAGGTCGCTTATTCAATTATTTAAACCACCAAATCGCAATGAAAAGGGGAAGCATAGCCAGCACAATGACAAAGAAACTCCAAATGACTTGTTTCCCTGAAGACATATTTTTGGGTTTAATGCTCATTTGTTCATACAGCTGGTTAATGGCCCGTTGCTCTTTCGCATAAAGCATTGCTTGAAATTCTTCGTAATCTTGTATATAGCTAGATGGGGCACGTGGACTGAAGCGTAAATTTCGAATGGAATCTGTAATCTCTTTGTCAGCCATCCAATACGTGATGACAGGTGCTAAGCCTGCGTTTTGTGTGGCCTTTACCTCAATGTCATGGGATTTCATTTTATAGTAAACCTGTCCATGCTCATCCTCATATTGCGTGACAATATCACTTACTGCCATTAACAATCACCTCTTATGGAAGTTATCTGGTTTATCATGAGTTTCTACTATTATAATGGATTAGGGAAGAAAAGTATCGCTTGAGCGAGCATAAATTGTGAAACCGAAATTTGAAAAAAATTTTTGGATAAAGTCATAAACTTACATCTAGTGAGAACAACGTCATGTAGTATAATGTATATAGTTTTTTAAAAGAAGTTGAAGGAAGGGAAAGTTTTGGACATCTCAACGTTATTTGCGTTTTTAGGGGCTGCGATGATTTTAACCATTATGCCAGGGCCCGATAATTTATTTGTGCTTGCCCAAAGTATTACACAAGATAAAAAAGCGGGTATTGCCACATCTCTTGGATTGTGTACAGGGCTACTTGTTCATATTAGTGCAGCAGTACTTGGTATTTCTGCGATAATTTATCAATCGACCATTATTTTTACCATCGTCAAATTTGCAGGAGCAGCGTATTTATTATATCTAGCTTGGCAATCATTTCGTGCTAAAGGAGACCCTTTTACGTTGCAACAGCAAAATACGCAAGCCTATATTAAATTATATAAAAAAGGAATATTAATGAATATTTTAAATCCTAAAGTATCGTTATTTTTCCTAGCGCTGTTACCACAGTTTGTTAATCCATCGCAAGGACATGTGGCGTTTCAAATGCTTATTTTGGGTATTGTATTTTTAATACAAGCGCTTGTATTATTTTCATTGTTTAGTATATTTGCAGGGAAAGTTAGACAAGTCATTATTGGTAAACCTGCGATTGCTAAACGACTAAATACAGTTCAAGGTATTCTATTCACATTTATCGGGATACAGATTGCCATCAGCAAACAGTAGGGAGGAATGGACATGGCTATTTTACATATTACCTTTAGCTTAGCAACGCAGGGTTCTATGAAACTTGCAATTCGTCAACATCGTTTGCAGCGAAATGAATCAGTTCTAAGTGTCCATGATGATCTCTCGATTGGACCTCTTCAAAACTTTGAAGAACGTAAAACTTGGTTAGCCACGCATATTTTAGATGATGATGACCAGCAATTGTATGATGAGATGTATGAAAACTGGAGGAAAAAAATCGCTAATTTACCTTGTGATGTGGATGTGTGGATTTGGTATAGTCACAACACACATGAACAGATAGGACTGCGCTATGTGATGAGTGAGTTAATTCATAAATGCAGTATGGTGTATGGTATTGATGCAACGGAGAATCTGAAGAGTATTCACCCCAATTTAGACATTCGCCATACAGGCGAGCTTTCCTCGGAAATGCTAATGAAGCTTCGCCCTAGTGCAAAACGATTCTCTGTGCAAGAATGTCAGCAACTCGCTAAGGAATGGGAAAACATCAAAGAACAGCCAAGTACATTACGGTTATGGAAAAGTGAACTATTGCATGTAGAGGAAGATGCAATGGATGCATACATTATCGCCAGTGCAAAAAATTTGCATTTACAGCAAAATGAAGAGTGGCTAATGCCTACGCATATTTTGGCACAGACATTTGAAACATTTGTCCATTATGTAGGAAATGATTTTGTAGAGTATCGCTTACTGACGCTCGTCGAACAGGGAGTATTTGCAATGAAAGGCGATACAACGGATATTTTTTCCTATCAGGTTAAATTACTGTAGCATAAAAAAGATCAGGGCTGCCAAAGCCTTGATCTTTTTTATATTATTTATTGTCATAAAAATCAAAGACAAATTGTTTAAACTGACGTGCAGATGGCGGTAAATAACGATTTTCTATCCAAGCCATGCCGATAATTCGTTCACATACCATATCCTCAACATGGATTTTAACAATTTTTTTCGGGTTTAAATCCTCATCATCGGGTAGTAAGGAAACGCCAAGCCCCGCACCAACAAACCCAGCGATTGTCGATACTTCATCACCTTCATAAGAAATTTTAGGCTTAATGCCCGCAGCATTTAATAAGCGATCAGCTGAGCGGCGTAATGCATAGCCTTTTTTCATTAAGACAAAACTTTCATGCTCCAATTCTTTCATTTTGATGCTTTTACGATGGGCTAATGGATGGTCAATTGGGACCATTATAAAGAGCTCATCTCGCCATAACTCCTTCCAACAAACTGGTGGCTCTGTATCGATCGCAGCTAGTAGGCACAGGTCTAACTCACCTGCCAGTAATTGTTTTAACTGTGAATGGGAGTAGTTTTGTGTGAAATGAAAACGGATATGGGGATGTTTTTGACGGAAGGCACGAATCAAGTCGGGTACAATACTCGTTCCAAGTGTATGTAAAAAACCGAGTGATACATCTCCGAGTTCGGGATTATTAAGCTCCTGTAACTCTAAAACAGCCTTTTCATATTCTTTACGCATGCGCTGGACACGATATAAAAATAGCTCTCCATATCGGTTTAGCATAATCGAGCGCCCTTGTCTGTCGAAAAGCGGTACACCTAATTCTTCCTCCAGCTTTGAAATTGAACGACTAAGTGCTGGCTGTGAAATCGCTAATGCTTCGGCAGCCCGTGTCATATGCTCTAACTTTGCAACGGTTACAAAATATTCTAATTGTTGCCACTCCATTTTTTTCACCTCTTTTCTTGTGATTTTTAAGTTATCTGCATTATAACGGGAAACAGACGGGAAGTATAGGTAGCAAAAATTTTTTAAA
The DNA here is from genome assembly GCF_004332175.1 of Lysinibacillus sp. OL1. Taxonomy (NCBI): domain Bacteria; kingdom Bacillati; phylum Bacillota; class Bacilli; order Caryophanales; family Bacillaceae; genus Lysinibacillus; species Lysinibacillus sp. OL1. Next base: position 509,702 of record NZ_SJDS01000001.1, read on the forward strand.
AGGACGTTGCAATTATTTAGCAGAATGGAAAAGTTAAGTAGCAGAAAGTGTGATAGTACAGCCGTTAAGTTGACATCATTCATGCACAATACACATTGATTTGATAAAAACTATAAATTGTACATTATGAATAAAGGGTGTTAAGATAGACACATAAAATACACAATTATTAATTTCCGTGAAGGGGATATCATAAAATGAAGTTAACAAAGCCACAACCTCTAACAATCGAGGGAGGCAATAAAGCCGTACTATTACTGCATGGATTCACAGGTAGCACAAAAGATGTGAAAAAGCTAGGAGAATTTTTATCTCAACGAGGTTACACTGTGCATGCACCAATTTATAGTGGGCATGGCGTAGAACCAGAAGCATTATTAGAAACAAAACCAGAAGATTGGTGGAACGATGTAGTAGAAGGTTATAACTTCCTACAAAAGAAAGGCTATGAAGAAATCGCTGTTGTTGGGATTTCACTTGGAGGTGTCTTTTCATTAAAGGTAGCAGAGACATTCCCAGTGAAAGCATGTGTAGCGATGTGTGCACCGATTACACGTGATAATTCAAAAGGCTTATTTACACGTTTGTACCACTATGCTCGTTTATATAAACACTTTGAAAATAAATCAAAAGATCAAATTATTTCAGAATTACATGAATTACGTATTTCACCGAAGGATTCATTGGACGGCGTAACACGTTTAACAACAGAAACGCGTGAAGAATTATCAACGATCAAAGCACCAACTCTTGTGTTACAAGGCTCACTAGATGATGACCTCTATCAAGAAAGCGCACCTTTTATTTTAAATACTGTGGAAACAGACGACAAAGAAATCATTTGGTATGAAAACTCTGGCCACATTATTACATTGGATAAAGAACGCGATAAAGTGTATGAAGATGTTTATAAATTTTTAGATCATATTGAATGGTCAGTTGCAAACTAAGAAGGGGCTGTCAGTAGACAGCTCTTTTTTTGTTGAATCTCACTGGATAAACGAAAAAACTATTGTAATTATAATAAATGCTTGATAACATGATGAAATTGTAGTGAAAAATCATTCGATTAAAATAATTTGCTATAGTCTAAAACTTCTAAGGAGCACATCAATTATGCAACAAAAAATACCTTTTTCAACTTACGCAGTCATTGGTACCATGTTATTTGGACTGTATTTTGGAGCAGGGAACCTAATTTTTCCTATTCAAATGGGTCAATTTGCAGGGACTAATTTTTGGTTTGGATTAATCGGATTTTTAGTGACTGCTATCGGCTTACCATTCCTCGGAATTTTGGCAATTGGCTTATCAGGTAGTAATGGTTTACGTGATCTAGCCAATCGTGTTCATCCTATATTTGGTATTATTTTTTCATTGGCACTGTACTTAACAATCGGACCATTCTTTGCCATCCCACGTACAGCAACTGTACCATTTGTAGTAGGGTTTGAGCCATATATTCAAGCACAGCATGCAACACTGCTACTAGCTGTATTTAGCTTTATATTTTTTGCCATTGTCTACTATTTTTCTTTAAATCCAGCGAAAATAATGGATTATATCGGTAAATATTTAACGCCTGCATTTTTAGTTGTTTTATTTATTTTAATTATTACAAGCATTACGAAGCCAATGGGCCATTTCCAGCAGCCAATTGGTGCATATATGGATGCCGCCTTTATGACAGGCTTTAAAGAAGGCTATAATACGATGGACGCCCTTGCCTCACTAGCCTTCGGGATTGTTGTCATTAATGCAATTAAAAGTGCAGGGATTACAGATCGTAAGGAAATTGCCAAGGCTACATGGACATCAGGTATTTTTGCGATGGCTTTAATGACGCTGATTTATGGTCTCATAACATATATGGGCGCTTCCAGTATTAATGCTGTCGGGACTTTTGATAATGGTGGTTTAATCTTTGCGGCAGTGGCCGATCATTATTTCGGCTCATTTGGAGCTATTTTATTGGCGGTCATCATCGTGCTCGCTTGCTTAAAAACAAGTATCGGCTTAATTACATCTTGTAGTGAGTTTTTCCATGAGGTATTTCCAAAAATTAGTTACAAATGGTTTGTGTTTCTGTTGTGTGCTGTATCCTTTACGATTGCGAATTTTGGTTTAAACAATATTATCAAATATGCTATTCCAGTTTTAATGTTCTTATATCCATTAGCAATCGTCCTAATCTTGCTCGCTCTAAGCTCATCCTTCTTTAAGAATAAGCAAACAGTGTATGCCATAGCGATGATTTTTACATTTTTCATTAGCCTGATTGACGGCTATAAAGCGCTGGTAGAAAGTGTGCCAGATGCGAAGTTAGGTATATTGGATGCAGTAGAGAAATACTATTCTGCGATGCTACCTTTTTATGATATTGGCTTAGGATGGATACTGCCAGCGTTAATAGGGGCAGTAATTGGAAGCATGATTCCGTCTCGAAAAGTTATATAATGAAAGAAACACGCACAGAAAATGTCTCTGTGCGTGTTTCCTTATGGATTAGTAAGCTGTCCAGCCACCATCAACCGCAATAACTTGTCCATTCACAAAGCTAGCCTCATCTGAGCCTAGGAAGATCGCTAATTGAGCGATTTCTTCTGGCTGACCAGCCCGCGGATTGATGGATAGTCCTAGTGCTTGTCGTGTAGCACCCGTTTGGCTCATGTTTGTCATGGAAGAGGCGATATTGGTCATCACTGCTCCTGGCGCAATACCATTACAGCGAATATTTTTATCAGCATACATAAAGGCTGTATTTTTTGTTAAACCAACTACCGCATGTTTTGAAGCTGTATAAGCAGCCCCAGCCCGTGCCCCATATAAGCCACCAGCAGAAATATTATTGACAAAGACACCATGTCCTTGCGCAAGGAAAATTTCTGTAGCCATACGCATAGAGCGCATAACAGCTGTTGTGTTCACAGCAAATACTTTTTCCCATCGTTCATCAGAAATTTCTCCAACTGGCTCCATACCATCCATAATACCTGCATTGTTGACTAATATATCTAATTGACCATAGTTCGTTTTTGTTTCATCAAATAAACGTTGTAAGTCTTCTGTTGATGCGACATTGGTCTGAATGGCAAATGCTGTTCCTCCAGCCGCTTGAATACCTTCCACAACCGCTTGGGCACCCTCTAAATTTAAGTCTGAAACGGCAACCTTAGCGCCTTCTTTTGCATATCCTTCTGCAATGGCTTTCCCCATACCTGAAGCTGCACCTGTCACAATGGCTACTTTACCTTCTAATCTCATCTCAAAGACCTCCTCATCGTAATTTCTTTATTTATTGAACATCTGTTCATTAAAATCATATAATAAAGATGAAAGCGATTTCAATATGCAAAAAAACGGGATGTGTTGAGTAATCAACACATTTGGACAATCTGTTTATTAAGGAGCTGAAAAAATTGCGTACTACGGATTTACGGATTATTAAAACGAAGCAAGCTCTCCACGATGCTTTATTGACCTTGCTTAGCCAAAAACCATTGGAGCAAATCTCCATTGCTGAAATTTGTAGAGAAGCAAAGGTCAATAGAGGAACCTTCTATTTACACTACGAGCAAAAAGAGGGGCTCTTTGAAGAATACTTTCAGGAGATAATGGAGGATTTATATCAATCCTATGAAGAACCCTATCGTGCCGTCACGACATTGGACACAAATCAATTAGATCCCAATACCATCCGTATTTTTCATCATATTGAACGCTTTAAAATGTTTTACCGTATCGTCTTTTCTAAAAATGTCCCGCTGACCTACTATTACATGCTTTTTGATGGCATTTATTCCCTACTAAAACGTGATATTACCACACAGCACATACATCAAATGGGGGATCATATCTCGATCGACTATTATAGTGCCTATCAAGCAAACGCCATCATCGGGCTCATCATCCAATGGTATCGTGGCGATTTCAGCGATAGCGTGACCATGTTAAATCAACAGCTAGCAGCTATTTTAAAGAATGTGAGGAGTGGGGGATAGAACGCTTGAATTGAAGGATAGAAGAGAAAAAGTGGCGGATAGAACGCTCAATTTGAAGGAGAGAGTAAGAAGCAATGGATAGGACGCCAAAATTGAAGGATAGAAGAGAAAAAGTAGCGGATAGAACGCTCAATTTGAAGGATAGAGTAAGAAGCAGTGGATAGGACGCCCGAATTGAAGGATAGTATAGGAAAAGTAGCGGATAGCCAGCTCAAAGTGAAGGATAGAAGAGAAAGAGTAGCGGATAATCACTCAAAGAGAAGGTCTACATCAACTTGTAGACCTTCTCTTTTCTATTAAATCATCGGGCTGGAGCTGGCTTAAATGTGACGATTAACGTAGCGATGGCTAGTGTCACGAAGATGATGATGGCCAAGGAGCTACTGTTTTGCAGGAGATTATCAGAACTACCACCAAAGATGATTGTGTAGTAGCCATCTGCTCCATACGAGGCAGGTAGCATGGCAGCGACCTGTTTGTATCCTTCAGATAGCATGGTTTTTGGAACAAGTACACCTGATGTTACTAATTGGAGTGAGAGAGCACAAATATTAAATATCATCCCCATATTCCCAAAGGCAATTACAAATACTTGGGCCAAGCTAAGGAAAGCAAGATACATTACAGATTGGAAGAGATAAATCGACAACAGGCTTTCTTGACTATCGATATTAAAAAGGTGCATCAAACCAATTGTTATGAATGGCAATGTAAAGGCTACGCCCACATTGATTAGCTGTCGTGCGAGAAACAATTGCCATTTTGATAGGCTGTCTTGAACGAGTTGTGCTGCTTGCTGGTGTTGCATAATCATAACCATCGCTCCCACAAAGGAGGAGATGATGACCATAAGTGGGACAAAGTTTGCAGCAAATCCCTTTACATCATTGGTTTTTACAATCGTACCATCGACGGCATGGTCTTTGACATTCATTACAGTCGTTTTGACAGAAGTGGTAATTTGTTGAGCAGTGTGTTGCTCGAAGGGAAGCTGAGCAAATTGTTGAGCAAAGACTGCAACGGCTTGATTTTGTTGCATTGGATAGAGGGCTTGATTGATTTCTTCTGTTAATTGCTTTGCTACACCCTCCATCATATTTTTCGCTACACTTGCATTGGCTTGATTAATCGCATAAATAATTTCAGCCTCTTTCCCTGCTTGAATTTGATTTGTAAAATCGGGTGGAATTTGCATAATCATATTAATTTGTCGTTCGTTTAATGCGCGCTCAGCTTCCTTCATCGAAGAATAGTCCTTCATTGCAAAGGGGATGGAGCCTTTGATGTTCTGTGCTACCTGTTGACCCATTTCAGAATCTTCCACAACAATACCAATGCTTAACTGTTCCGCTCTTTCATTGACACCATCATAGGCAGTCATCCAAATTGTAAAGAATATTAATTGGAAGGCAATGGTTGCAACAATGCCGATATAGGTTTCACGAACTCGCAATAGTGCTTGTAAACCTGTCATTTTTTATTCCCCCTAAAATTAAGTAAGTACTTACTTGCATTGATTAGAAAAATTTTTTCTAGGAAACGAGTCCCCTAGAAAAAATAGCAACACTAGTTTGTAAAAGTTCTTCAGTTGGTAAGTCAGACACGATAGTTCCAAGGCGAGCACGTGACATAAAATGACCAAAATTCAAAGCTATAAGCGATAACGCTGCTGCTTCAAAATCAACTTCTCTTATTTTTCCTTGTTGATGCATCTCTTGAAAATAGTGAATGAGCTCCTTTTTTATGAGGAGCGGGAGATTGGCGATTTCCTCACTAATTTCAGGAAATTGAATAGATTCCTTAAAGCCGATCATGACAAAATCTTTAATCGACATTAAAAAATGAAAATGCTTCAGTGAGAAATTTAATAAATCCTTTTCTAATTCCCACGTTACATTTTGATTGATCTCCTGCTGTAGAAGAGGATAATAAGAAAATTGCTCAATAATGGCTTTTAATAAACCACGTTTGTTGCCAAAGTGACGAAAAAGAGTGACCTCATTGACACCTGCTAATTCTGCAATGGTTTTGGTAGTTGCAGCTGTATAGCCTTTTTCACTAATCAATTGTAGAGCAGCTTCGATAATTCGTTGCGCAGTTCCTTTCGTTGTCAAGAACATACTTCCTTCCATGCAAGTAATTACTTACATCCTAGCATAGTGTACGAGGATCTGCAACACTGTGAATGAGCGTTGACAATTATATCGACTGCTGATATATTTTAAGTATATCGACTGGCGATATATTGATGGACGATATAAAGGAGGATTTGTATGACACAGGAGCATCCGCCATTAACAGAGGGCGTTTATTATATTTTATTAGCATTATTTGAGTCGAGGCATGGCTATGGCATTATGCAATTGGTGGAAGAAATGAGCAATGGAAGAGTGCGCTTAGGGGCCGGAACCATATATGGTGCGATTAAAACATTGTTGGAACGAGGATGGATAGAGGCACTTGATGGAGATGGCAGAAAGAAAGAATATATTATTACTGAAACTGGAAAAACAGTGGTGGAATATGAAATTTTACGATTAAGGGAACTTTTTGACAATGGTATCCGTATAACGAGAGGAGTTGAATAATATGCATAAATATCGATTGATGATTAATCCCTATGCAATAGAGAAGTGGGTCAATGACATGGCTAGTCAGGGCTGGCACTTAAAAAAATTTACATGGATTCGTTTTACGTTTGAGCGTGGAGAACCAAACAGCTATATTTATCGCCATGATGAATTAGAGCGATTCGGTACGCACTATGAAGAGGAATTTCTCGAATTTCTCAAATCCTCTGACATTGAACAAGTAGACCGCTCTGGAAATTTTGTATTTTTTAGAAAAGCAGCACAGGAAGATCCATTTGAGCTGTATACAGATAAAAAAACGAAAATTGGTAACCTGTCAAAAAAGATGAGGATCCTGCTTTCTCTTATTCTACTTAATTTGTTCATTGGACTGATCGGTTTAATTGGCGATTTTTCGGAGCAAACAACAGACTGGGTTGGTTTTGCGTTAAATACGCTGAATCTTGTGGTTGTTGTAGTATTTGCCCTCCCATTCTATAAGCTTATGCGTATACGTAATCGATTAAAGAGAGAATTAAATGTATTTTCGGATTAACGAAGCGTCTATTATTTTCCGGGAAATCAGAAAATAATGAAAAAGGAAGCATGATTTTATAGTAGGAGTGATGCAAAATGAAAAAAAGAATGTATCGTTTTTTTATTGATTACGAAAAGGAAGAACGCTGGGTCAATGACATGGCAGATCGGGGGTGGAATCTTAAAAAGACAGTAGTAGGCTACTTTGTTTTTGAAAAAGGGACACCAGGTCAATATATTTATCGAAATGAATTTATCAATAGAAAGTCGAAGGATTATTTTGAGTTTCTAGACGAAATGCATATCGAGTGTGTGTCTAAGTTTGGTGGGTGGGCCTATTATCGAAAACCAAAATCGGAGGGCCCTTTTGAGATATTTTCAGATGCTTCCTCGAAAATAAAATATATTAAATCCATGAATCGCATTTTTATATTCGTGCTACTGTTAAATTTAATCATTGGTATTTATAATCTATCGCTAGGTTTACGGGAATTCGTTGTAGGATCTATGAATACAAGTGTGGGGTGCATGAATTTGATTGTCGCCTTACTGCTATTCATTCCTATAGTAAAAAATGAAAATCGTAAAAAGGGCTTGAAACAAGACTTACATATATTTGAAGGATAAGGAGGAAGACAACATGACATTACAGTTACAGCATGTCACAAAGAAGTACAAGGATTTTACAGCTGTAGATGATTTAAATTTTACCATTGAAAAAGGGGAAATTTTCGGTCTAATTGGTCAAAATGGTGCAGGAAAAACAACGACATTCCGAATGATTTTAGATTTACAGGAGACGACAGCGGGGACGATTACTTGGGATGGGCAGCCAGTTAATGCCATTAACCGAGATGTCCTTGGTTATTTACCAGAGGAGCGTGGTATTTTCCCAACAATGAAGGTAGAGGAGCAGCTTTACTTTTTTGGTGAGCTACGTGGCATGAAACGAGCAGAGCTGAAAAAGGAAATAGATTTTTGGATTCAACGCTTTGAACTGGAGGAAAAACGCAAGGATAAGGCAGAAACACTGTCAAAGGGGAATCAGCAAAAGGTACAGCTAATTGCAAGCTTTATCCATAAACCTGCGTTTTTAATTTTAGATGAGCCGTTCAGTGGGCTAGATCCCGTCAATAAAGATTTACTAAAGGATGCTATTTTACTATTGAAAGAGCAAGGCACGACGATTTTGTTCTCCAGTCACCAAATGGACAATGTCGAGGAGCTTTGTGATCATTTGTGTTTATTAAAACGAGGTGTTTCTTTATTTTCTGGAAGCTTACTAGATTTAAAGAAACAATATGGTAAAACAAAGCTTGCTGTCCGTACGGATTGGTCAACAACACAATTATTGGCACTTGAGGGTGTCAAGGATGTGCGTGTAGAGAAGGAGCAAACAGTGCTTACATTAGTGGACGAAAGCTTTGCTCAAGGTATCTTTGAGCAGCTATCCAATGGGAAGTATATTGAAAAATTCAGCTTAGATTATTTATCGTTAGATGAAATCTTTAAAGATAAGGTAGGTGGCCATGTTGTCGAAGTTTAGTTTATTAATGAAGCAATTATATAAAGCTAAAATTAAATCAAAATCCTTTATCTTAATGACTTGTTTATATGTAATTGTCATGTCAGTGGCTGTCTTCTGGTCAGAAATTAAGGAATTATTCACAGGTGATGATGAAGCACAGCAAATCGCGATTATTAATAAAACCTCTGCTGATCTAAGTGGTATTTTTGTCTCGAATGGAGATATGAATTTTATTCAAGATGAGCAAGATGTATCGACCCTTGAAAAAAGAGTAAAGGCTGGCAAGCTGGATGCGATTGTGACGATTAACGACCAAAATGGTCAATTACATGCGGAAATTGCTACGTTTACACCACTGAAATTAAACGATCAATCTACATTATCATCCTTATTACAATATGCAGGACAACACTATGCCGTACAACAATTATCGCTTTCACCTGAGCAAGCGGCACAAATCATGGCAGCTCAAACAACAATTTCCACGAAAAACTTAAATGAGGCATCAACAGGTGGAAAAAGTGAAGAAGAAAAGCAATCAGGGCTAGTAGTTTCCTATGCGGTAGGGATTTTAATCTATTTCTTCATTTCTACATTCCTATCGATGATTACGACTGAAATAGCCTCTGAAAAAGGCTCACGCGCAATGGAAATGCTTTTAGTTAGTGTCAAACCTGGGACACATTTTAAAGCAAAAATCGCTGGAGTTTTATTGCTCGCTTTAACACAGATGGGTATTATTGCGATTGTGTTCCTTATCTATGCGAAGTTTATCAAAGGTGGAATGGTTTGGGATGCAGCTGCTAGCATTGTCAAGGAATTGTCCGTTGGCTATGTCATCTATGCTATCGTATTCCTACTGTTAACAGTTATCCTTTATCTTATTATCGGTGCATTATTTGGCTCTTTAGTATCGAAAGTAGAAGAGGCGGGTCAAGTATTAATGCCTGCGATGATTATTACGATTATTGGCTTCTATGTTATGCTGACAGGCATGGGGAATCCAGATACAATTATCATTAAAATATTCTCTTATATCCCACTAACTTCTGGAATGATCATGCCAATGCGTATTGGCGCTACAGATATCGGTGGCATTGTACCATTACTTTCTTTAGGAATTTTAGTCGTAACGATTGTTGTCGTATACCTATTCAGTTTATCGTTCTATAAACGTAGTGTATTGACATATAGCTCTGGCGGCGTCATTCAAAAAATTAAAACGGTATTAAAGGTAACAACATAACATAATGGCAGCTACATGGATAATGTAGCTGCTTTTTTGGTGTTATGGTGCCATTGTTAGCAAACAATGTAAAGGAATTTACGGAATCAGTCGAATTTTGGCTAGAAAGAAGCTATAATTTATAAAAGGGGATGGGATGATGTTAGCTAAATCAGAGGTGGAGGCAATTCTTGACCGATCATCAAATCAGCGTTTAGCAACAATCGAAGAAAAAGCGCAGCTCTTTCAAAAGCTTCAACAGCTGTGTCCTACTAGTAAAGAAATAGCAGAAATTCTTCACTATTGCACTGAAGTGGAAATTTTTGTTGATAATGCTCACCCTAATCAATATAGTTTGCAATATAAGGTACATCAGAATGGCTATTGTATAGCAGATTCGTATTTTTTCATCCTATAGAAAATGAAACTTTTTTACATGGTAATCGTAAGTAATTAGTAGAGATAAATTGCAGGGGGTAAAACATATGTCTGAATTCAACAATGATCTTTTAAAATCCAAGGACCCATTCGCTTCAGAAAATCCTTTATTACAGCCAAATCCACTTTTACAGCAAACAGCTGAGCAAAAGCCAGTACTTGTATCTGAGCAGGAACTATCACAAATCGCTCAAAACCAGCTAATGTTAAAGCAGGATCCAGAGGTTCATACACTTGCACAAAAAATTGATGTCAAAGATCAAATTGCCATGCTAGAGCTCGGTAAAGAAACGGCAAGTGGCATTTCAACCTTTTCTGATAAAATGCTCGCAACGATGAAAGCTAGTAAGCTGGAAGAATCGAGTGTGCTTTTAAATAACCTGAATAAAATTATGGATAAATTTGATCCACAGGATTTTGCGGAAGAGAAAAAGGGCGGTTTCATCTCCAAGCTCTTTAACAAAGGAAAAGAACAATTGGAAAGGTTCTTATCTAAGTATGACAGCATGAATAAAGAAGTGGATGTCATTTACCGTGAAATCCAAAAATATGAAGGGGAAATGAAGCGTAATACCATTGACCTTGAAAATTTGTATGATCAAAACTTAAACTACTTCCAATCATTAAGTAAATTTGTTGCAGCTATTGAAGTGAAAACAGAAGAGGTTCGTGCGTCTTTACCAGCACTTGAACAAAAGGCTCAAAGTGGTGATCAATTGGCAGCTATGGAATATGAAACAATGCTACGCGCTGTGGAATTATTAGAACAACGTCGCTATGATTTAGAAATGGCACAACAAGTATCATTCCAATCAGCACCACAAATTCGCTTAATGCAGCAAGGGAACAATCATCTAATTGCCAAGATTAATTCTGCCTTTGTCACAACGATTCCGATCTTTAAGCAGGGGCTTATTCACGCAGTGACATTGAAGCGTCAAAAGTTGATTTCTGATTCTATGGTGGAACTAGATCGCCGTACGAATGAAATGCTTGTGCGTAATGCAGAAAATATTAGTAAGAACAGTGTGAATATCGCTCGTCAAGCTGGTAGCCCAAGCATTAAAATCGAAACCATTGAAACAACATGGCAAACAATTATGGCTGGTATTCAAGAAACAAAGCAAATTCAAGCAGAAACAGCAAGAAACCGTGAAGAAGGTCGTAAACGTATTGAGCGTTTGCAATTGGAGTATGAGAAACTGAAAAAAATGTAAGGCTAAAGCTTCTTGCAGCTATTGTTGCAAGAGGCTTTTTTTATGGAAAGGGTAGGCAGATAGAGGCTCCTTCCACACAAGTGAAATGATCTTTGACAAAAAGTAAAATAGTGATTATGATAATGTTAAATGAGAATGATTATCAAATAGAAAAGGAAGCGGAAAGATGCTACACAAAGGTATTCGATTACATGTAATTATTCGTGGAGGAGTGAAAAAATAAATGGCAAATAAAATAAATCCCTCTACGTTGTCGTATGAGCCGTTTAAAGATGGAACGCTTGCTCTATACACGACAGATAGCTTAATGATTGTACCGCAAAGTCGCTATCTAGAGCTTTTGCATATGGAAGAGTTATATAATGCTATGTATAAGGATTTAGATAACAAGCAAAATGGTTTAGAACGAGAACGAAAAATGCTAAAAAAACAAAATGCACAGCTAACAGAGGATCTACAAAAGTTAAAGCAGCAAAACACGGTCTTGCAGAAAAAGGTCACTGAATATAATTGTGTGGTGGAGGAGATGAAGGTGCTCCGTCAACAAAATACAGATCTTCTCATTGAACTGAGTAAATATACAGCGATGTCAAGAGAGTCATTGACGGGGCCCTTGAAGTCGATGATTCGAGATATGCGTGAGCAAGGGGTTGGAATTAAAGAAATCCATATTCGCATCAAGCGCCAAATCAATCCAGAGATTAGCTATAGTACTGTACGCAAGTATATTTCTGAGCTAGAGTCGGAACAAAAAGGTTAACAGCTTTTAAAAGGAACTAGAAATTTGGCATTTACAGCAGCTACTCAAAGTCCTATAATGAGTCTATTCTTTAACTAGTTTAAGATTATAGGAAATCGTTAACCGATTTCAGTAAGAGTAGGAGCGTTAATATCATGTCAAATGAGAAAAAAGGAGTTTTGGCAGCCTTTTTTGCCTATGCCTTTTGGGGAGCATTCCCTCTATATTGGAAATTACTTGAGCATGTACCAAGTATGGAGATTTTATTATCCCGTGTCATTTGGTCCTTTGTCTTTACGGTGCTGGCAGTACTCGTATTTCGAATGCGTCAGGATCTCGTAGCAGATTTAAAATATTTATGGTCACATCAAAAGCATTTCTGGCAGCTTGCGGGTGCATCCTTTGTCATTTCAATGAACTGGTATTTATATATTTGGGCAGTGACGCATAATCATCTCATTGAAACGAGCTTAGGTTATTATATTAATCCGCTATTGTCTGTAATTTTCGGGGTGATTTTCTTTAAAGAATCGCTGAGTCGTGCACAATGGGTAGCAACAGGAATTGCTTTTATTGCGGTGATTATTTTAACGATCAATTACGGCTCAGTACCTTGGGTAGCTTTATTGATTGCCCTATCTTTTGCTATTTATGGTGTGCTGAAAAAGAAAATTACACTGGATGCTACAAGAGGCCTAGCCATTGAAACGTTATTGATTTTACCCTTTGCATTAGGCTATTATGTCTATCTTTTTGCTACACATCAAGCCTCGTTTTTACATGTCAATGTTAAAACAGATATTTTGATGATCTTTAGTGGTTTAGTAACAGCCGTCCCGCTTATTTTATTTGCGAAGGGGGCACAAAATATTCCTTTATATTTACTAGGATTTATCCAATATGTATCGCCAACGATTGTCTTGATTTTAGGCATTGTGCTTTACAAAGAGCCATTTAGTCAGGTTGAGCTCCTTGCATTCAGCATTATTTGGGCTGCTTTACTTTTATTTTCTGGTTCGAAAATTATAGAAACAAGAAAAGCCCATCATAAATCAGTTTCGTAAAAGACTTGTAGATTTTTCTACAGGTCTTTTTTTGTAACTTTTACCACTTCGCTTTGTAATGCACAAAACTTTTTTATTCCTTATCGGATTGGGCTGCTAGATTGTCTGCTATTTTGTTTAATCGTATCCGAAAGATCGATAAAATTCCTCCACTAACATGGTGAAAAATATAGGTAGCTTATTGAGATGAAGTGACTGTTTGAGCACTATTAAAATCGCTAGAGCGAATGGCAGAACGATTACAACACTGCGGGGTTTTTCAGCTCATGCTTTTGCCTTCTAAAAAATAACCAACAAATAATGGTAGCCATTAAGAGTGCACTGAGTAGGATGAGGCTAACAATGAATAACTCATTAACGGCAGCTTTATACTACGCTAAATGCAAGACTGCATAATGAAAGCCCATAGCGTTTATTTCACCACTCACAGTTGATGTGGCAGAGGCTGTAGGGATTATAAAAATAAATAAGAAAATGAAGGTAAACAGGCAATGGGGAGTCTTTTGTTGCATTTGGGTACTCCCTCCAAATAGAGTCTTTTTGATAGATTCGACAAAATAGGAGAAAACCTTTTGAAGGTAGGGACCTTTACTTTCCTGTTAGCATATAGTAAAATGTCAATAATTAGATAACAATGATCAATTAATGAGAGGTGCTTTTTGTGAGTGCGGTAGGTTCTAACTAGGTAAAAATTGAATGAAATAGTGGCGATGACGACAGCAGGGGATACATGTTATAAACACCCCTTATTTTGTCATGGATCTATTTCAACAACCTATGTAGATACCTACAATACTTTATTAAGCGTGGCAGATAGGATAGATACTTCAATTAGCTGAAGTGTTATTTGTGATGCCAGGAAAACGCGCCTTTTAAAGATAGTGCTGTGGGGATTCCTCACAGCTTTTTTATTTTGTTTAAACCATCATTGCTATCTATTATTGGGTAGGTATCTTCATGTATGATAAAACATTACAATGAGGAGCAAAAAGAAATGAATAATACTACACTTGAAAAATTACAATATCATGAATTAAAGGACATCGTTAAATCCTATTGTGTCAGCGGGTTAGGCAAACAGCTTTTAGATAAATTAATGCCAAGCTCAAACTTAGCAGTGGTAAAAAATCGGTTGAATGAAACAACAGAAGCTCGTGCAATATTGGATGCAGAGGGGCATGTTCCGTTTTTAGGGGTATCGAATATTGAGCATATTATGACAAAGCTTGAAAAGGGAATGCTTCTAGATCCCAGTGAGCTAGTGAGTATCTCTGATTTTTTAAGAGGCTGCCGCAACATCAAAAAATTTATGTTAGATAAGGCATTTTTTGCGCCTGTTCTTTCCTCTTACGCTCATTCTATGGCTGAATTTAAAAGCGTGGAGGAAGAAATTAATTTTGCGATCAAAGCCAATCGTGTAGATTCGGCTGCTAGTCGTGAATTAAAACGCATCCGACATCATATGGAAACGACAGAGGAAAAAATTAAAGAACGTTTAACGAAATTTTTAAATAACAGTGCCAATAAACCGTATATTCAGGAATTTTTTATTAGTCAAAAGGATGATCGCTATACGATTCCGATTAAGGCGACCTATAAAAATCATGTACAGGGTATGGTCGTTGAAATTTCCTCAAAAGGGGCAACCGTTTTTATGGAGCCAAGTGTTGTCGCTAAATTAAATGTAGAATTAGCTACCTTAAAGGCTGAGGAAGCCGTGGAGGAATACCAGATTTTAGCTTCTTTATCAGGGCTATTGATGGAACATCTTCATGCCATCACCATTAACATGGAGTTGATTAGTCAATACGATATGGTTTTTGCCAAAGCGAAGTTCAGTAGACAAATTGGTGGTAGGGAGCCACGTATAAATGATTACGGTTATATTCAACTAATCAATGGTAAGCATCCATTACTACCAGGAAATGCGGTACCCCTTCAATTTTCCATCGCGAAAGACTACCGTAGCTTAATTATTACAGGTCCAAACGCTGGTGGGAAAACAGTTGTGTTGAAAACCATTGGCCTTTTAACATTAGCTACGATGTCGGGCTTCCATATTGTAGCGGACGAAGGAACGGAAATGGCTGTATTTGATCATATCTTTGTTGATATTGGCGATAATCAAAGTATAGAGAATGCACTTAGTACGTTTTCTTCTCATATGAAAAATCTTTCCGATATTATGAGAGCTGCTAATAATCATACACTCTTACTATTTGATGAAATTGGCAGTGGAACAGAGCCAAATGAAGGAGCTGCACTAGCCATTGCGATATTAGAAGAATTTTATCAAATGGGCTGTATAACTGTGGCAACTACACATTATGGTGAAATTAAACGATTTTCTGAAATGCATCCTGATTTTATGAATGCGGCAATGCGCTTCCATGCTGAAACATTAGAGCCTTTGTACCAATTACTCATCGGCACCTCTGGAGAAAGCAATGCCTTATGGATTTCTAAAAAAATGAATGTCCGAGAAGCTGTTTTACAAAGAGCAAAGGATTATATAAATAATAAACAATATCAACTGACGATCGTTCAGGACAGTAAAATTCGAAAGCCTAAAGAAGAGAAAAAAAGCTTGGCAGCGGCTTATACATTTGCAAAGGGGGATCGTGTGAAATTATTGGACTATGATGATGTGGGATTGGTATATGAAGAAATGAATCCGTACAATAATGTCAGCGTATTCTATCAGGGGCAAATACTAGAGGTGAATGTAAAGAGGCTTGCCCTTGAATTACCTGCAACAGATTTATACCCTGAAGGATATGATCTAGAGACATTATTTGTAGACTATCAGGATCGGAAGCTTCAGCACGATATCGAACGTGGGTCGAAAAAAGCGTTACGCAAGATCCATAAACAAATAAAGAGTGATCGTCAGCAATAAAAACAAGGGATTGCACAGCCTCGTGCAATCCCTTTACTAATTAAGTTATGGAATCAATCTGTGCCTTAATCGTTCGATAGACTTCCTCAATTTTTCGTTTATAGGGCAAATCCACTAAATCCAGTGAATCTGTATAGGCCATTTTTGCAATTTCATAGGCTGTTGTTAGCTCACCAAAATGTGCATAGCAAAGGGCTTTATAGGAAAAGCATTCATTTAAGCTTAAAATATCATATGGATGATTAATATAGATCGGTCTGTGTTTATACTGTTCGAATGCAGCCTTCGCCTCCTCATATTGTCCTAGTAAATATAAGGATTTTCCTTTTTCAGCATAGTAAAAGTTTGGATCTAGCTTGTCTAAATAATCATCGTGTCTAAGCTGATAAAAACGTTCTATTTCCATCAGAGCCTGCTCATAATTATTGCTGTAATTATTACAATAATGTGCCTTCAATACAAAAATAAAAGCATCAACCTCAACACGTTCAGCAAATGCCTGATATTGCTCCAGTTTCATAAACATATGGTTGGTTTGTTCAAAATCACGATCAATCATGGCACAATAGGCACCAATTCTGTACATATTATCAATCTGATAGAACAGTTGGTTTTTATGAGCATTGGCAATCGTCTCTTGAATTAATTTTTTCCCTTCCTCATGCTCACCAATTGCAAGTTGGAAAATACTTGTATAATAAGTCATTAATAAGGCATCACGAGAATCGAGCTGATAGTCCTCTTGTTCGATAATTTCCTTTGCCTGTAAGATACGATCGTACGCCAATGTATATTGACGTTTTGCTGCTAAAATAGCCATCTCGAGGATAAAGGTTTTGAACCAATGGCTGAGTAAATTAATTTCCTTAAAAATAGTGCGGGCTTGCTGAAGCGGGACTTCCCATGTTGTTAATCCAGCTTCATACTGGGCATCTGCGTAAATATACAATAAACGGCCAGCTTCATAACTTTGAGGCAGGCCCTTCACAGACGGCTTAATTAAATCGACAATTTCTTGATGATGATGAGCATCACCACGTTTTACCTCTGCAAATAAACTTTCCACCTGCTCTAATAGCTGGCGTATGGAGGATGGGGTTACTTCTTCCAGTAATTCACTAGCTTTTACACCTAAACGTTCAGCAATATAGTCAAGGCTTTCCATAGAAGGCTTAGCCTTATCATTTTCTATTTGGCTTAACATTCCTTTAGTTAGACGATCACCGGCAAGTGCCTCTAATGTTAATTTTTGTTCTTTCCTTAATTTGCGAATTCGTGTGCCTAAAGAGTCCACTGCCTCGCCTCCTTTTGTTTAATTATATTAAACTTTCTCTTGCGTGAAAAGAGGGAGTTGTGGTATATTTTGTTTAACATAATTAAACTTTTTAATTTAGTTAAATAATGGGGGGGATTTAGATGAATGAAGCGGAAAAATTAAAAAAGGCAACCTATCACTTATGGACGTTCACGGTGAGTAAAATGATTGCCATGTTGGGTGCAAACGTCATGGCATTCGGTATTAGCTTGTATATTTTAGCGATGACTGGGTCGGCAATGAGCTTCGCTACCAATATGATTTGTTCAGTATTACCACGCGCACTTGTGGCACCCTTAGCAGGCTATGTCGCAGATAATTTTTCAAAAAAACGTACAATATTAATAGCACAGGCAGGAACCATTTTGACAGTAGGGGGATTACTGCTTTATACAGAAACAGTAGGAATGTCCGTTTATGCTATATACATAGCTACTGTTTTTAATACTATTTGCTCAGCCTTTTCTGGTGTAACGTTTTCATCAGCAATTGCCACACTTGTCAATCCAGAGAGATTACAACGTGCGATGTCATTTAACCAAATGTCAATGTCCGTAGCTGCAATTGGAGGACCAGTCATTGGTGGTATGATGTATGGATTTTTTAATATGGATGTATTTTTAATGGTGAATATGGTGGCCTATGCGATTGCCTTTTGTTTAGAGGCAACAATGGATTTTAACCTTTATAGTACAAGAGGGGAAGATACGAAAAAAGAAAAGATGTGGGAAGGGCTGAAAAGTGGTTTTCATTATATCAAGCAACGTAACGTCATTAAGACCATTATGTGGGTGGCATTGTGGATCAACCTATTCTTTTCTGCCATTGCTGTTGGAGGAACGTACATCATTATTGAATTGCTAAAAGTAGAATCCACACACTTTGGCTTTATTGAAGCGTCTGGTGCATTAGGTATGCTCTTAGCATCCCTTTATTTCGCAACAAGATCTGAAGTAAAGGTACCTTTACGCTTTTCGAAAATCAGCTTATTACTATTGGCGGGAAGTGTTGGCTTAGCAGTCATCCCTTTAGTTACTGATTTTTCCTATATAGCTATTGTGATCTTCTATCTCATCATTTACTTTATTTTCGCAATTTTCGAAATGGGGATTAATATGCCCATCGGGGTGTATATGCAAAAAATCATTGCGGAAGAGTACCGTGGGCGTGTTTTTGGGCTAATGGAGACGATGGCGATGTCCATGATGCCGATTGGTATGGTAGTCTATGGCATGTTATATGATACATTACCAGCAACTATTATTTTACCAGTAACGAGTGTCATTATTATTATCATTTCACTTGTGATGCTGCGCTCATCTATTTTAAAAGAGGCACATCCAGAGTATTATGAAAAAGCAGCTCTCCCAGAAGGTGTTGCGAACACAACAACTTAAAAGAACAGGCATGCGGTGAAATGCATGCCTGTTCTTTTACTGATCATCAATAACAATATAGGTTGCTTGAATAGGGCCATGGACACCAACGATAAGAATCATTTCGATATCGGCTGAGTTACTTGGTCCCGTAACAAAGTTGATACAGGAAGCAATTTTTTCACCCTGACGGATTTTTTCACTAATCCAACGAGCTGCCTGTGTCATACGAGGCACAATTGTACTTTTAGGAATGATAATGATCGACTTTTCAGGTAAAAAGCTAATGCTTCTCCCTCTATCTTTGCTACTAAAAAGCACGGCAGTCCCCGATTCTGCTAACGTCATTTCACTAATTGTCACGCCAATATTTGCTTTTTCAGCTTGACGGATATTTTCCTCAGGTTGCTGTGAATCCCATTCATAAAGCTGAATATTGGCTTGTGGCCATCGTTCGTTCATAAGTGCAGATAATCCGTAGTCCTGGAACCGTTTATCCTTCCATGTAATAACAGACTGACCTCCATACTTGTCAACAACGTCCTGTAAATCCTCTGGAAGTGTCGCAGTATTAGAAATGACAATATTGGTATGGATGTTGGCACACTGCTTAATTAATATTTCCACCAATTCATCCTTTGTCGCATCTTTGAGCACACGATCTTGTGGCTGATACTGCCAAGTTGGTCGTGGTAGTTCTGTCTTAGGCGAACGTCCGAGCTGCTTCGCAATATTTGCTAAAAAGGTTTCTCGACGCTGAATCATACCAGTCATTATTGCCCGCCTCCTTTTGGACGATGCTTCATCCAGTCTCTAAAGCTGTCTTTACTTGGTGCAGGGAAATCCCTTGCCTCAGTCCATGCTTTTAATGGGCCTGGCCCATTAGAAATAGTTTTGTTTTTGGTAAATGGAGACATGGCAGGTGCAGCCATTTTTGTCGCCATTTTATAAAGGGTAGGGGAGGAAGCCCCTAGTCCAAATGCCTTCATTAAAAGCTTTTCAGAGATAGGTGCCTTGCCCTCATTTTCAACAATGACCTGACGATGGCGGTGAATGAGCTGATGTAATGGAATTTTAACAGGGCATGCATCTGTACAAGCACCGCACAATGTAGAAGCATAGGGCAGTTCTTTAAAATCATCGTAGCCTCCTAAAAGTGGAGAGAGCACAACACCTACAGGTCCAGAGTAGATAGAGCCATACGTATGCCCACCAACATGACGATAGACAGGGCAAGCATTAACACAGGCAGCACAGCGAATGCATTGTAAAATAGGCTGGAATTCACTACCTAAAATAGCCGAGCGTCCATTATCAACAATAACTAAATGAAATTCCTCTGGTCCATCCGTATCCTCTTCGTCCTTTACGCCTGTTAACGTTGTAATATAGCTCGTTAGCTTTTGACCGACAGCACTTCTTGTTAATAAACTAACAAGGACCTCCATTTCTTCAAATGTAGGAACTATTCTTTCCATTCCCATAACTGTAATTTGTGTTTTTGGTAGCGCTGTTACTAAATCAGCATTGCCCTCATTCGTAACGAGTGTAATCGATCCACTTTCAGCAATAGCAAAATTACAGCCTGTAATACCAATATCGGCTGTTAAATATTCCTGTCTTAATTTTTCACGTACATAAAGGGCAAGTTCCTCTGGTTTTTCTGTTTGACTGTAGCCTTGTTTTTCCTTAAAAACATCTCGAATTTGCTCCTTATTTTTATGCAAGGCTGGGGCCACAATATGCGAAGGGGGCTCGTGATCTGCCACCTGCAAAATATATTCACCTAGGTCTGTCTCAATCACTTCACAACCAAGCGCTTCTAAAGCCGTATTTAAGTTAATTTCTTCTGTCACCATTGATTTGGATTTCACAATTTTTGCCGCATTTTTCTTTTTAGCAATGCTTTGAATATAGTCGGTTGCTTCCTGTGCAGTTTGCGCAAAGAACACATGCCCACCTCGTTTGGCAACATTTTCACTTAATTGATAAAGGTAATAATCAAGATTTGCTAAAACATGCTTGCGAATTTCCTCTCCATGAGAACGCCATTCTTCCCAATGTCCTAATTCCTCTGCTTGTTGAAGGCGACGTGTTTGAAAACGTTCTTGGGCACTCGAAACCGCACGACGCATAAACTGATTATCTAGCTCTTTCGTGACACGTTGTTGAAACCGATCATCACTTGTTTTCATGGCCATGTTTATTTCCCCCTTTTATCGGCAATTTAACACTTCTGCAATATGCATCACTTTAATTGGCTTACCCTGACGTTGAATGCGACCACCGATATTCAATAAGCAGCCTGCGTCAGCTCCTATCAAAATGTCAGCGCCTGTTTCTTCCACATTCAGTACTTTTTCATTGACCATTTCTCCAGAAATATTGCCCATTTTAACTGAAAATGTACCACCAAATCCGCAGCATCGATCCTTACCAGGGAGATCCACATAATGCAAGCCCTTGACGTTCTTTAATAATTGGAAGGGTGCCTCTGTTACACCAAGTAATCTTGTCATATGGCATGACGTATGATAAGTAGCTTTACCTTCTAGATACGCTCCTACATCTTCTATCTTTAATACGTTGACAATAAACTCTGTGAATTCATAGGTTTTAGCTGCTAATGCTTGCGCTTTTGGCTCCCATATGGGGTCTCCTTTAAAAACTTCTGGATATTCCTTCAACATATAAGCGCAGGAACCAGAGGGAGAGACTACATATTCAGCATGCTCAAAGGCTGTGATCATTTTTTTCATCGCATTTTTCGATTCTTCGACATAGCCGCTATTGTAAGCAGGCTGTCCACAGCAAATTTGATCCTCTGGAAAGTCGATGTCACAGCCAAGTCTTTCTAATACTTCAACAACTGCTTTTCCCACATCCCCTTGAAACATATCCACTAAGCAAGTGGCGAATAGTGTGACTTTCATATTTCATCGCTCCTTTTATAAACAACTGGTCATCAGATGACTTTTTGATAATTTAATCTTACAACAAATTTGAAAAAGTGAAAACGTTTTTTTTATGAATTTTCAGAAAAGAAAAACTACCTAGCTTGTACTAGGTAGTTTTTAGTGTGAATTGGATTCTGTTGTTTCGAAATATTGTAATAGCACTTTTTCAACGTTGCTTAAATGAGATGCCATTGCATGTTTGGCTAGCTCTTCGTTTTGCTGTTTAATCGCGAGGAAAATCTGCATATGTTCATCATATAATTGTTCGCTCGTTGTTTTTTGTGAATACAACCAAATTCGCCGTGTCTCTTTCATCGTTTCGATCATTAAACCAGAAATTTGATCTAAAATTGTAGTGAGTAGGGGGTTTTGAGAGGCATTGGAAATAGCTGCATGAAATTGATAATCTGCTTTTTCACCAAGCTCGCCATCACCATGTGCCTGCTTCATATCCTCTAAAATTTGTACCATTGCCTGAATATCCTGATCTGTACGTTGGAGGGCTGCACGTCCTGCTGCTCCCACTTCAATAATTTTGCGCACTTCTAGTAAATGAGCAATATCCTGTCTATTCGTTAACATAGCGGTGGATAAAGGAAAGTCAAGCTGATGGGCTGGCACACTTTTGACAAACGTTCCAGAGCCTTGTTTGATTTCAATCAATCCCATTGCTTTTAATGCAGATAATGCCTCCCGTACAGCAGAACGACTCACTTGTAATTGCTCCGCAAGCTGCTCAACTGAGTCAAGCCGATCACCTGGCTTTAGGACACCAGCTCGTATTTTTTCATGTAAGATTTCGGATACTTCTTCATAGATCTTTTTTGGTCTAATCTTTCTTAATTCCAAGGGCTACACCTCTTTTTTCGCTCATTTGCTATCATCATTATACATGAAAATAAGTCATTTACTCATGGTTTACCATGAACACTTTGTGTAGAGTAGAGGACTATCGAAATTTAAAGAAATCATAATGGAAACATATAAACATATAATAAGGTCATCTGATGACTGTATATCCAGATGATTTAAAAGATGAGTGTAAAATAAATAGTTTCTTACTATAACATGGGCGTGATAGTGTCTATGAAAAACAGAAGCTTCTTTCAACATTAATGACAAGTAATCGACACTGTCAAGAAAAAGGTAGAAAAATTAGCTATACTCCTTTTGAAAAAGGGGGAAGATTGGCGGATTTTGTTGACAGAAAATCAACAGGAGCGCATAATGCAGAAGTAGCTTGGTGGGACTTCTCAGAAATCTCATCATTTTGCCATGAAACGTTCACAAACTAGAAGGGCGCTTTTTATTTTGTTTTTTGGTACGATGGATGCAGTAACTGTAAGGAGCGAATAAAAAATATGGGATCTGATATTAACGTATTTTTAGCTTTTGGTGCAGGGTTCTTAAGTTTTATTTCACCATGTACTCTTCCACTATATCCAGCATTTTTATCGTACATAACGGGTATGACATTAGATGAGCTAAAATCAGAAAAAGGTATGCTACAAAAACGTGCCATTTTCCACACACTATTCTTTTTACTAGGCTTTTCCATTATCTTTATCATTATTGGACTAAGTGCTTCATATGCAGCAGAATTCTTCCTGAATTATCAAACATTATTACGACAGGTTGGGGCTATTTTAATCGTCGTATTCGGTCTAATGATTGTCGGATTATTGCAGATAGACTTCTTAATGAAGGATCGAAAGTTCCAATTTAAAAATAGACCATCTGGCTATTTTGGGTCTGTCTTAATTGGTATTGCCTTTGCGGCAGGCTGGACACCATGTACAGGACCAATCCTTGCATCGATTATCATGTTAGCAAGTACAAACCCAGGTGCGGGCTTTAGCTATATGTTTGCGTATTATTTAGGATTCGCCATTCCATTCTTCGTGCTATCTTTCTTCATTTCACGAATGACTTGGATTCGTACACACAGCCAGAAAATTGTAAAAATCGGCGGTTACATCATGATTGCCGTTGGGATTTTATTATTCTTTGATGGCTTAACGTATATTACACGCGTTTTACAGCCTATTTTCGGTGGATTTACAGGGTTTTAATTTGTTAAACTAAAGAGGCATACCGAACTTTAACGTGGAGGGAGATGAACATGTGCCTACAGTTTTAGTAGTAGATGATACGCTATTTATGCGTGTTGCAATCAGTAATATGTTTACAGAATGGGGCTATGAGGTAGTCGGTAAGGCAGTAAATGGTAAGGAAGCTGTGGCGATGTATCGTGAGTTACAACCAGATTTAGTCACAATGGATGTAACGATGCCCGTTATGACAGGTATTGCAGCCGTAAAAAAAATCATCCCAGAATTTCCAGATGCAAAAATCATTATGGTAACAGCATTAGGGCAGCAAAAATTAATCGTAGAAGCGATTGAGAGTGGGGCAAAGGATTTTATTACAAAGCCTTTCGAGCCAGAACGATTAAAGGCTGTTGCTGATCAATTACTTGGACAAAATTGTTAATTAGACATTAGAGGAGGATTTTTTTATGTTAAGCAGCATCCCTTCTCACTATTATGTTATAGGGTCGACCATTATGGCCATTCTTATGGGGAGCTTTGTGATGGTCATACGAATGAGAGCTTCCAAAATGCCGACAAATGAGAAGAAAATTATTATTCCACCAATAGCGATGTCCTCAGGTGCACTGATGTTTTTATTCGAGCAATTCCGTGTACCACCGATGCAAATCTTAGAGGCGGCAGCTGTAGGAATGGTATTCTCGACAATATTAATTGCTACTTCTAAATTTGAAGTAAAGGGTCGAGATATTTATTTAAAACGTTCAAAAGCATTCGCTTTTATATTAATCGGATTGTTAATATTCCGAGTGGTGGCGAAAATGATTTTAAGTAGCTCCATCGATGTCGGTGAATTAGCAGGTATGTTCTGGATATTAGCCTTTGCCATGTTAGTACCTTGGCGTATCGCAATGCTAATCCAGTTTAAACGCGTCAAAAAAACAATTCCAAAACTACACTAGTGCTGAAGCTAGTGTAGTTTTTTTATGCATTTAAGCGCTGGAGGAACAGGATAGCCTCATAAAAGTGGCGGATAAAATCTCAAAAGTAGAGGATAGAGCAGCAAAGCGCGGTTAGAAGTCCAAAAAAAGAGGATAAAGCTAGCAAAGTGCAGGATAGCTTCATAAAAGTGGCGGATAGAACCTCAAAAGTAGAGGATAGAGCAGCAAAGCGCGGTTAGAAGTCCAAAAAAAGAGGATAAAGCTAGGAAAGTGCAGGATAGCCTCATAAAAGTGGTGGATAAAAACTCAAAAGTAGAGGATAGAGCAGCAAAGCATGGATAGAGGTCCAACTAAAGAGGATAAAGCTAGCAAAGTGCCGGATAGCTTCTTAAAAACACAGGTTAGGACAATAATCCCATAGTTAAGTAAAAACGCTGCACAAAGATTTGTGCAGCGTTTACTCATTCGAATAGATGTTCGTAGGGGGAGATGTCAATTTGCATTTGCTCTAATTTTTTGCGTAAAAATTTGTGATCGCGTTTTGGTGTTGCTTGGATATAGCCGCGAATAATGAGGTCATTGTTAATGGCAGCTGCTTTTTCTTCTAATGCGAGCTCGCCAATTTTTCCTGCAATTTTTTCCTTCGCCACTTGTCTAAAAAGCTCAGGGACGGGGCTTACGAGTTCATAGAGTAATTCTTTTTCAGCTTGTCCCCACAAGTGAACAGTTTTATCTAAATAATATTCTTGCCAATCTAAATCAGATTTTCCATCCTGCTTTGGGAGTGCCTTTAAAAATTTGCGGAACATGAAGAATCCGCCAATAGCCATCAATGAAATGAGGACGACAACCCAAAATAAAATAAACCATAAAAACCAACCTTGTAACAAATCGTTCACCTCTTTGCCTTCTCTCACTCTATTATAAAAGCTTCCGAAAAAAAATTCATCCTTAATGTCCCTTTTTTAGCAATTCGCCTTTATATAGTGTGCAGAAGGGAGGTGATGCTACATGGCTAATGTTAACTTTGTGAATGCTACACTGCGTCTCAAGTATGTGGATGGCTATGATGAGAACAATGAACCTACGTTCACCACGAAATCGTATCGAAATATTAACAACACACATAGCGCGGACGATTTGTTAGCTGTTGCTTATGCTATTGCTAGTCTTTCATCACAATCACTGGCTGGCATTGCGAAACAGGAAACACACGATTTATCTTAAGGAGGGACCACAGAATGACACAAGTTCTAGAATTGCAATTTGCCACAACTGATGGGAAAACGACAACCCTTTCGATTGATGCACCGAAGCCGAATATCACGGTGACTGACATTCAGCAGGCAATGACAACGATTATGGCTAAAAATGTTTTTACCGGGCAAGGTGGTGCACTGTCAGCCATCAAGGGAGCTCGTATTGTAGATCGTCAAGTCACAGAATTTGAAGTAGTAACAGAATAATTCAACAATGGTCTTTGCTACGAGAAGTGCAAAGACCATTTTTAACGTGAGAGAGGAGGAGAAGGATGGAACAGTGGTTGAACATGATATCCGATATCGGTTTTCCGATTTTAGTGTCATTTTATTTATTGCACCGCGTCGAAGTAAAGCTTGATGCGATTCATGCTGCACTCGTTTCATTAAAATGAAATGGATTTCACAAAGATGTACGAAAGCTGTCACTTAGAAGTTCTTGTCAACGCTTACAACCTACGTTAGGATGGGGATAGTGTAGGTTAGGGAGAGTGTTGACATGAAACGTAAATTAATAGGGCTAGTGCTGCTGTTAGCCTGTGCATCTGTGCTAGGCGCATGTGGAAACTCAAAATTTAAAGCAGATTATAGTCTAGAAATACCCGATTTTGAACATGTTAATCAACGTGGTGAAACGGTTTCGCTTGAAAGCTTAAAAGGTAAGCCTTGGATTGGTATGTATATTTTCACAAACTGTGTGTCCATCTGCCCGCCCATGTCATTAAACATGGCACAAGTCCAAGAAAAGCTTCAGAAAAAAGGAGTAGAGGACTATAACATCGTTGCCTTTTCAGTAGATCCAGATGTTGATCAACCAGATGTGTTAGCGGATTATCTTAGTAAATACAATGTTCCAGATGAATCTAAATGGAACCTTCTTACAGGGTATTCACAGAAATATATCGAACAATTTGCGGTGAAAAATACAAAGATTTTAGTGAAAAACGACCCTAACAGTGACCAAGTCATTCATGGCAATCAATTTTTCTTAGTCGATAAAGATGGTGTCCTCGTCAAAATGTATAATGGTTATGCTGAAAACATTGAAGATGTACCGATTGATACGATAGCTTCTGATATCGAAACATATATTGATGAAAATTTATAAAGTAACAGTAAACCGTCTCAAATGGTTGAGGCGGTTTTTTTATGTATTTTTCTATCTGGAAAAATAATCTTTTTCTGGTTGTGAGTCGTTTATAGTGTAGAAGGAGGATGATGGCGTGTCAGATCATGAAAATTTCAAGCAGTTAATGGCTATACATACGGAGCAATTGTTTCGAATTGCTTATTACTATACAAAGGATTTACAAATAGCCGAGGATATTGTACAGGATGTGTTTATTAAGTTCTATCATCAAAAACAATATGAGGAACGAGGAGAAATGAAGGCATACTTAGCCCGCATGACAATCAATAAATGCAAAGATTATTTAAAAAGCTGGGCATACAGAAAAATAACATTTCAGCATAAATTTTTTACCAAACAAAAATCAACATTGCCGGACACACTGATTCGTCAAGATGAACAAGCACTGTTAGATGATGCCATTTTAAGCTTACCTCTCAAACCACGAGAAGCAATTGTCTATTTTTACTTGGAGGAGATGACGATTAAAGAGATTGCGGAGCTACTTGCGATTCCTGAAGGTACTGTGAAATCACGTTTAAAGAAAGGAAAGGAGCTATTAAAAATAGAGTTACAACATATTGAATGGGAGGTGCTTTTCCATGGATAAGCATACAATGCAGGTACTACAAGATGTTTCAGCACATAAGGAAGCCATTATTCATAAGGTTCGACAACAAATTCAGCAAGAGCCTGTTATGCCCAAGCCAAGATGGACATATCGTGCCGTTACGATAATGATTACCTGCTCTATTTTATTATTCATTGCCTGGCAAGCTGCAAAACCGATGGGCGAGTTGGCTACACAGGATGAAGGAGAAACACCTACATTCACGGATTTATTTCAAACAGAAGTGGAGGGAAAAGCCACAGCATTCAGTAATTTTCTTCCACTTGCTAATTATTTAAGTCAGGCAAAACATATCCAATATTATGCACCACTTCAAGGTTTAGAGGCGATGCAATCAGTAGCAACATCACTGGAGGATGTCGTTCATCTCACTGATCCTGAAAATTTACCATTTCAACCAAATATACATGAGGTCTATGCAATTTCAGCAAAAATGGAGGATGGTAGCCAACAAACGCAATTTCAATTTAGCTATAAAGAAAAATCCTCCACTGGGGTGGATTTACAATTTATTAATTTTACCGTGACAAATGTAAAGTATAATCCCTTAGCGAGCTATGTGAAGTCTAAAAATATGGAAGAATCTTTAGGGATGAAAGTTTCGAATATAGGCTTAAATTTTATGAATCCCCTGTTTTATCGGGAGATGTCACCAGAACGAGGTTATGTATATACTTATTATAATTATGATGAGACGGATAAGCGAATCTTTCAAATGACTACTAGAGCCAATGAGTTTTATTCTTACTATAACGGCTATGTCTATCATATCGGGTATCAACTTGATGGAGACCCACAGGAGGTTCAAGAAAAAATGGCGATCCTTGCAAGAGATTTTATTCTTGGCGAATAAGTCATGAGACATTTCAATTGAGCTATAATAGAATGATAGAAAAGAGGGGATGGAGGTTCGACTATGACAATTGCACAAACCTATTTACAAGTTGTTCAGAAAAGATTTCAAAGTGTGAAAGAGCTAGGGGATAAAACACTTGCCCAAATGGAAGAGGCACAATTGCACTGGGCATACAATGAAGAATCCAATAGTATTGCAGTAATTGTAAAGCATATAAGTGGAAATATGGTTTCCCGCTGGACAGATTTTTTAACGACAGATGGAGAAAAGCCAACGAGAAATCGAGATGATGAGTTTGAGGATAGTCTTCACACCAAAGAAGCAATCATCTCAGCTTGGGACAAGGGGTGGCAAGTGTTTTTAGAGGCCTTGGCGAGTTTAACAGAATCCGATTTACAGGGACATGTCACGATTAGAGGAGAGCGGCTAGCAGTCATTGATGCTATTGAAAGACAAATGGCACACTATGCACAGCACGTCGGTCAAATCATTTATATCGCCAAATTGGTAAAGGGCTCTGATTGGCAAACACTCAGTATTCCTAAAGGACAGTCACAAGCTTTTACTGAAGCCATGCTAGATAAACATCAACGCTAAAGAAGAAAGATCGTAGCCAAGTAGTAGGTGCTACGATCTTTTTTCTGCTAAATAGAGCTTGTATAAGGCTGTTTCTAGGTCGGTCGCTTGAGCGAGTTCAAATGCCTCCTGCTGACTTCTATGATTTGTGATTATCTCATAGAAAAAGTGAATTAGAAACATGAGATTAGCATTACCCTCAATATAATCATCAGGTGCTAGGTAGGAATGACAGCCACTCTCTAAAAAGGCTGTCGCTAGCTGCTGCCAGCCTAATGTACAGCCTGCCGCAATGACCTTGACACCCTGTAGCTGACAATAGGTTAAGACATCTTGAGGTTCAAAATAGATACTCCTTGGTTCATTTTCTTCATATACCTCTTCTCCTAGCTCAGGCAGACAAAATCGCCCCTCATCGCCGTGAAAGTTTAATAGCAAATAATCCATTTTGTGAGGAAGATCATTTCCAGATAAAATATCAATTAAATCATTTGGTCTGCCAATTAAATCGAGTGTCACTCCTGCACCAAAGGATTCCAGTGCTGCTCGAATGGCCATGGATTCAAAATCACAGTCAGGACCAACTACTAAATGTACGTATAATTCTGGTCTACTCATATATCATCACCTCTATTTAAGTATAGCTGAAACTTATTAGATTAGTAAATCGTATATGACAATAATTACTATAAATGTAAAGTGGTAAAGGAGGTGATAAAGTGTACAAGAGTGGTTATATTCATACACTTATTCTGGGCATTGTTCTAAGTATAAGCACACTACTACTCTTCATTTACAATGAAAGGCAGCGGGAGGAGCTAGTGCCGCTGCATACTCCCATTCAATCAATTAAAGAGGCTTGGTATTTGTCTGGAAGTAATGGCAAGGAGCAATATTTATATCCATTAAAGCAAGTATTCTACGTCGACCGCTATGAGGTGAAAGATACAGATCGCCTTCAGCAAGTTTTACAAACTAAAAAGGACCTTAGCAGTCGACCAGCAGACCATGAAGCAGTAAGTGATTTATACATACACTTCCATAATGGCAAGGAAACGGCCTTGAAAGTAATAGTCGAGGATGAACGATTCTTCCTAATGGATCAAAAAACAGGATTGTATTATGTACTGCAAGCACAAGAAGCTGAGGATTATTTTCATTTGTTAAATGAGAAAAGCAAAATGTCGTGGCTATTATTTATTGTTTATACAATTTTATTTTTTGGTCTTGTCTATATGCTTGTAAAGAAACTAATAGCCGCTAAATCCACAGAGAAAGAAAGCATTCCCTCCAATACGAGGGAAAAAAGATCACTAGCAGATTCTATTTATCCAGCCATCCTGCCCTTGGTCATCACATTCTCTATGCAGATTTATGGGGCTCAACATAGCTTACTATTACTGAGTGCGATGATGCTGACTTCAGGCATTCGAGAGTTTTTAGAAAAAAGAGGTCATTTTCTGAAAATGCTCCTACTTCTTCCGCTCTTTTGGTGTTATCTCTATGGTTTCCAAATGATTACTTCCTATTTCAACTAGTAAAATAGTGGATATTATTGTCAATAGATTAGATGCGAAATTCTCATTATTGTTAAATTTTAGCGATAGTTTAGGAGGATGAGCATAGATTTTATAGGCTAATAGGTTTAGGTAGGCTATACTCAAGTGGATTATAGAAGAATAGAGGGAATCATATGAGACTAACTGTGGAACGGAAATTGCAATTTGCTTTTGGTATTGTCCTCATCTTTTTACTGCTTATATCAGGGATTGCTATGTACTACTTGAATAATAATAATCAGACATTAGCAGAAATCGAAGACAATACGGAATTAATCCATTTATATCAAGATATCTCGTTCCAAACCGTACGAGCGAATGCGGCTATTCGTGGGTATATGTTATATGGCAAGGAAGAAATGCTCAACAATCATCATGAAATCCGAAATACCTTACATACGTCGATTAATCGACTTCAAGAAGTAGGCGATAGTAATCAAGATTTTGATCAATTTTTATCGCAGCTTGACGACTGGGAAAAGGCTATAGATGGGCAGATAGTGCCTCTTTATCAGCGAGGGGATCATCAGCAGGCACAACAAATGGCTTTACCGATTTTAGGTGAGGGCTCTCAGAAATTGGTTGTCTTTGGAAAAACGATGGCAACAGCTCAGCAAGAAGATATGCAGGCTCATATTGAGGCTACCAAGCAAAAAGGAGAAAGAAGTGGCCTGGAAATTATGATTCTAGTGGCTATTTCTCTACTTATAAGCATTATCATTGCAACACTATTTGGTAGACGGATCGCAAAAAATATTCAACAAACAGTAGTTGAAATGGATAAGTTTTCGGAAGGGAATTTGCATACATATTTACAATTTAAAACCAAGGATGAGTTTGCACACTTAGCCGATTCCTTCAATAGTATGTCAGAAAAGCTTCGACTGATGATGAAACAAGTCGGAAACTCCTCTGAGCAAGTTGCCGCAACATCCGAACAGCTAACAGCAAGTAGCATGGAGGTTACACAGGCGACAGAGGTGGTAACAGAATCTATTCATGATATTGCACAAGGTATTGATCAGCAGGATACATTAACAAGTGATGTACGAAATTTATCTGCCCATATCTTGAAGAAAATGAATGATATTTCTACAAGCATACAAAGCGTGAATCAAGCAACAGTCAACACGAAAAATATGGCACAAACAGGTCGTTCTTCGGTACATGATGTTACAGCGCAAATGAATGAAATCTCTACTAACACAAGTGAGCTAAATACACGTGTACAAGATTTAGATGACAATACAGCGGCGATTGTATCAGCAGTAAATGTCATTAAGAGTATAGCGACACAGACCAATTTACTAGCAATCAATGCCTCTATTGAAGCCGCAAGGAGCGGGGAGCATGGGAAAGGCTTTGCGGTAGTGGCAGAGGAAGTCCGCAAGCTAGCAGATGAGTCAAATCTTGCTGCAGTCGATATTGAAAAAGTAGTGGCCCAAATTACAGATAGCACGAGGATTATCGAGGAAGATATGGTTAATAGTAATGATTCTGTCCATGTAGGTCGTGAAAAGGTTAATGTGGCAAGGGATAACTTTATACAAATTGATGATGCCATTAATGATGTACAAGCACAGACCGAGCTAGTAACGGCAGCCATTCAAGCAATTCATCAAGATATTGAAAAGTTAGTGCAGGAAATGGACTATATGAGTGAAGTGTCGATAAAATCAAGCCATCATGTGCAAAGTGTTGCAGCCTCTTCAGAGGAACAAAATGCAGCTATGGAGGAGGTAGCAGCAGCCTCTACCCATCTAGCAAAGATGGCAATAGACCTGCAAGAATCCATTCAATCGTTTAAATACTAAATTCAATTGACCCCTGTCTAGTTACAGGGGTTTTATTTGTCGGTAAAGCCTGAATAATATGAAAATCTTAAAAATGTTAGAAAAAATTTTTTTCGTCCGATAAAAGCTTTGGGAGAAATGTTAAGCAGATAAAGAGAGGGAGAGGTTTAGAAAAAATCAAAAGGAGATTGATATATGAAGAAACTATTTAGCAGTTTTAAGGGCAAGCTTTATACGCTATTCGCGCTAGTATTACTTATCCCTGTCATATCTGTTGGGAGTTTGTCTTATTTATCTGCAAAAGACTCGATTGAAGAAGAAATTTTATTTAGTGCCAATGAAAGTGTAGGCATTTTAAATAAGCTCATTGACAAAACAATTAGTGAGAAAATGAGTGACATCAATGTATTTAGTAGTGAAATAGATACGCGTCAATATGAAGAAGCACAAGCTTCGATTGTGGCTAAATTTCAGCAATATACAAAGCTTAATGCAGATGTATTGAGTGTTTATATTGGCATGAATGACGGTCGATTTACACAGGAGCCAAAATTGAATGGTGCAGACTATAATCCATTAGATCGAGATTGGTATAAAGAGGCGACAGCTTTAAAAGGTGAAACCTTAATCACCAACCCTTACAAGGATGCGGGGACGGGTGATATGGTGGTAACAGTTGCTAAGCAGACGAAGGATCATGCTGGAGTTGTGGCAATCGATATTAAATTAACCGATCTTCAAAAAATTGCTGATTCAATTCGAATCGGAAAAAATGGGTATCCTTCAATTTTTGGAGAAGACAAGATGGTCATTTCACATCCTACACTTGAAGCGGGAGGAGAACTGAAAGAAAGTTTCCTTGATAAAATGTACGAAAGTCCATCAGGTACGTATGAATATGTCTTTAATGGTGATGATCGTCTATTATTCTATACGACAAATGAACTGACAAATTGGAAAATAACAGGAACGATTTTTGCTGAAGAAATTGATGAGTCTGCTTCCTCGATTTTATACCATACGATTCTAGTCCTCATAGCAGCAATTATCATCAGTTCCATCATTTTTTATTTTGTAATGAGGGCTGTCATTAAACCAATTAAAGCCTTAAAGGATAGTGCGGTTACGATCAGCAAAGGGGATCTCACGGAAATGGTAACGATTACGTCAAAAGATGAGATTGGCCAATTAGGACAAGCCTTTAATGATATGCAAGAAAGCTTACGGACACTAATACAAAAAATTGAACAAAATGCAGAGGAGGTTGCTTCTTCAGCAGAAGAGCTAACTGCCAATGCCAATCAGACAAGCATTGCAACAGAAAAAGTGGCGATTTCCATTCAGGATGTTGCAACAAGTGCTGATTCTCAAACGATTAGTGCCAATAAAAATGCAGCTTCTTTACATGAGCTTTCTACTGCCATTCTGCATATTGCTGAAATCTCCTCCGCTGTGACGGACCTTTCACAGCATGCGACATTACAGGCGGATGAAGGCGGACAAGCTGTTCAAAATACAAAAAATCAAATGCAATCCATTCATTTATCCGTAGCAGACTCCAATGCGAAAATCCAGACATTGCATGAACGCTCTCAGCAAATTACATCCATTTTAGATGTGATTACAAGCATTGCAGATCAAACAAATTTACTAGCTTTAAATGCAGCTATCGAAGCAGCGAGAGCAGGAGAGCATGGGAAAGGCTTTGCAGTCGTGGCAGACGAAGTGCGTAAGCTTGCAGAGCAATCACAGGAATCAGCTAAACAAATATTTGAGCTTATCCGAGGGATTCAGCAAGAAACGGAGCAATCTGTCAGTATTATGGCGAAGGTTACAGAGGATGTGCAAAGTGGATTGCATATTTCCGATGAAGCCATTGCAAAATTCCAAGTCATTATGACAAGTATGAATGAGATTACCCCTAAAATGGAGGAGGTCTCCTCAGCCTCTGAACAGATGTCTGCAGGTGTTCAAGAGGTAGCGGCAGTAACAGAAGATTTGGCATTCTCCGCGAAAGGCAATGCAGCGGCGTCTGAGGATGTAGCGGCATCAACAGAGGAGCAATTAGCCTCAATGGAGGAAATCAATGCCTCTGCGCAAGCACTCGCACATATGGCGGATGAATTAAAGCTACTGATTAGTCAGTTTAAATATTAAAGCACAACGCCACTCCAAAATTTTGGGGTGGCGTTAAGTGTTGATTACTAGTAGAGCAAAGTAACCGTTTTTTATAAAATTACCATTTATTTAAATATCGAAAAAACGCCACTCTAATTTTAGAAGTGGCGTTCAGTACTTTATCGATCTTCTTCTTCCCAACAGTCTGTATTTTTTAAGGTTGGGATTGATTTTGCATAGAAGACAGGATTTTTTCCTGCTCTACGTTGCTCAGTAAAGTCGTCTAGCACGAGGAAGGCAATTTTACCGAGCATCATAATGATGGCGATATTGATAAGCGCCATCAGCCCCATAAAGAGGTCAGCGAGATTCCATACAAGCTGTACCTGTGCGATGGAGCCGAACATGACCATAACTAACACTAAAATTCGATAGCAAAACATCCAAGCTTTATGGGCATCCATAAATTCAATATTGGATTCACCATAATAATAATTACCAATAATCGAACTAAAAGCGAAGAAAATGATGGAGATGGCAATAAAATAAGGAGCCCAATCACCAACATGAACAGCTAAAGAATTTTGCGTCAAAATAATACCATCACTCTCACCTTTATCATATAAGCCCGCTAAAATAATGATAAAGGCAGTGGCTGTACAAATCATAATCGTATCAAAAAAGACACCTAAGCTTTGTACAAGTCCTTGCTTAGCAGGATGCGAAGTATTAGCAGTCGCAGCAGCATTCGGTACACTCCCCATCCCTGCTTCATTGGAAAATAAACCGCGACGTACGCCCTGCATGATTGCTGCCCCAATTGCGCCACCAGCAGCTTCCTGTAGGCCAAATGCATGAGTGAAAATTAATGAAAAAACATGTGGGATTTCCGATAAATTAGTCACCACTACAAAAAGAGCTACAAGTAAATAGAAGATGGCCATAACTGGAACAAGAACTTGTGTCACCTTTACAATTCGATGGACACCACCAAAAATAATTAATCCAGTTAAAATGACAAGTATAGCCCCGATAATCTTTGGATTTACATCGAAGGCTTCGCCGACTGAAGTGGCAATTGTGTTGGATTGCACAGCATTAAAAATAAAGCCAAAGCTTAATGTTAATAGAATACTAAAAATAATGCCAAGCTTTCGCTGACCTAATGCTTTCTCCATATAGTAGGCGGGCCCACCACGGAATGTATCGCCATCCTTCACTTTATAGACCTGTGCTAAGGTACTTTCAATGAAGGCAGTGGCCATCCCTAAAATCGCGATTATCCACATCCAAAATACTGCACCAGGACCGCCTACACCAATGGCTAAGGCTACCCCTGTAATATTTCCTGTGCCGACACGTGAAGCAGCACTAATGGTAAAGGCTTGGAACGGAGAAACCCCCGAATCGCCCTCTCTTTTTTCTACAATTAAACGAAACATTTCAGGAAAAAGACGAATTTGTACAAACTTCGTACCGAATGAAAAATATAGTCCTGCTGCTAAAAGTAAGATAATGAGGATATATGTCCATAAAATATTATTTCCACTGTCAACTATTGTTGAGATCCATTCCATAAGTTGTCCTCCTTTCACAATACGCTTTAGTCTACACTGTTTTTTTATTAAAAATCAACTTTTCTAAAATAATGAATTATACTAAAATTTTGATATTTATAATTTATTAATTGAGAAAACTCATTTTATCTACTATTTTCCAATCATTGTATATTATTTTTGGAAAATTCTCTTATTTTTGTGTGAGGGAGGCGTATAATAATAGAAAAAGGAGTGATGTAGACATGAAAACAATCGGCTTAATCGGTGGGATGAGCTGGGAGTCATCTGCTGAATATTACAGACTTATCAATGAACAGGTTAAACATAGGCTAGGGGGCCTACACTCTGCGAAATGTATTTTGTTTAGTGTAGATTTCCAGCAAATTGAGCATTTTCAAGCTAACGGGGAGTGGGACAAAGCAGGTGAGGTTCTAGCTCAAGCTGCACAAGCACTGGAGCGGGCAGGCGCAGACCTAGTCATCATTTGTACCAATACAATGCATAAGGTCATTGATGTTATCGAGCCTGCTATAACCATTCCTATTTTACATATTGCGGATGCCACAGCTAAGCAAATCAAAGAAGCGGGGCTACAGAAAATAGCGCTTCTTGGTACAAAGTACACAATGGAGCAAGCGTTTTATAAGGCAAGGGTAGAAAGCTTTGCCATAGAGGTGATCGTGCCTGACAGCAACGACCGAATGGAAGTCAACCGAATTATTTACAATGAATTGTGTCTTGGTACCATTGTACCAGCATCTAAAAGGTACTATAGCCAAGTGATCGAGGAGCTTGTACATGCGGGGGCACAAGGGGTAATTTTGGGCTGCACGGAAATCGGCTTACTGATTCAGCAGGAGGATGTTAGCATTCCAGTGTTTGATACAACTGCTATCCATGCACAGGCTGCTGTGTTAATGGCGATTGAGGAGGATGCATAATATGCAGGGAAAAGTAAGACAATTGGGCATTGAAATTGGTGTGTTACCAGTTGGTCAGAAAAACTGCATCACCGATGTAGAAGGAGTTCAAGTGGGGCATGTGACATTGGATGAGCCATTAGATCAGAATGGGGCCTATGCGTGTACAGGCGTTACAGCCATTTTACCGCATGGAGGCAATGTATTTCAGCAAAAGGTGACAGCGGCAAGCTATGTACTAAATGGCTTTGGAAAAACAACGGGACTTGTGCAAGTGAATGAACTAGGTGTACTGGAATCGCCCATTATGTTAACCAATACTTTTGGCGTACCAGCTGTGACACAAGGTACATTAAGCTATATGCTTGATAGGAATGAAGACATTGGACTGACAACAGGAACCATTAATCTCGTTGTGGGCGAGTGTAATGATAGTTATCTTAATTCGATTCGAGCTTGTCCAGTGACACCTGCGCATGCCATAGAAGCCATTCGTCAAGCCTCTACAAAGACGGCACAGGAAGGCGCTGTTGGTGCAGGAAAGGGGATGATGTGTTTCGGCTACAAAGGAGGAATTGGTTCTTCCTCTCGCATCGTCAAAGTAGAATCAAATGAAGTGAACTATACAGTAGGCTGCCTAGTTCTTAGTAACTTTGGACAAGACAGGGAGTTTTTAGCCGAGCATTACAAAGTCTCAACTATGCAAAACCAATCTACTCTATCACCAACAGATGGCTCCATTATCATTGTCCTTGCGACAGATGCCCCGCTAAGTAGTCGACAATTAACACGTGTCATTAAGCGCTGTGGTATTGGTTTAGGACGGACAGGCAGTCATTTTTCACATGGTAGTGGTGACATTGTGATTGGCTTCACGACGGCACATTGTATTCCTCATACCACTGATCAGCTTATTGAGACTAGAAGTCAGCTTCGTGAGGATCATCCCATCATGAATCAATTGTTTACAGCCGCAGCGGAAGCGACTGAGGAAGCGATACTAAATTCATTATCCCAAGCTAAGACAACAACTGGCCGCAATGGTCATACAGTGCAAGCTTATTCCTTTCAACAGGCATAAAAGAAAAGGCTATTGAAACAGCAATTGTGTTTCAATGGCTTTTTTTGAGCACCAAAACAGGTTTCGTTAATTTTTTAGCATGAGCGAGCTATAAGATGAATAAAATCCTTAATTAGAGGATATAAGTGGTTTTTCGATCCGTCAATTGCTGGAATATGTATCATTATAAGAGTTTATCCATTATTTTGTAATTATTCTTTTTTTATCTAGTCAATGATAGAGAGATGTGATAACATTCAACTTAAAAAACTGAATTATCTAACTATTTAAAGGGGGGTTCTGTTATTATGAACCTTTTTCAACCGATAGCACCCTCTCTAAATGGAAGCCCCTCGCCATCACCAGTTGTCTGTGAAAACAATGAGCCGCTTATCCAGCTTACAGGTGCTCATCCTAGGATATTTATGGAGCCCATCTACTATCAGCAACAGATTTCTAATAGTTTACGAGTTATTTATGTAAGAGAAGGTGTCTATGAGCGTTTGCAACAGGCGTTAACATTATTACCTCAAGAGTATTGCTTATTACTTTATGATGGCTATCGCCCATTTCAAGTACAGCAGCATTTGTTTAGCCATTTTTCTCAGCAATTAGCAAAAAGGATGCCGCAGCTAACATCACAAGAGATTGTGCAGGCGACCAAAAAATATGTAGCATTTCCAAGTAAAGATGTAGCCCATTTAGCCCCCCATTTAACAGGGGGTGCCATCGATGTAACACTTGCAGATGTTCATGGTAAAGCCCTCGATCTTGGGACTGCATTTGATGAAATGAATGAAAAATCGGCGACCCGTTATTTTGAACAGCAAACGCATGAAAATCCACTTGCCTGTCAGCACCGACGTTTGCTGTATAACTGTATGACACTTGCTGGATTTACGAACTATGAGGAGGAATGGTGGCATTACGATTATGGCAATGTGGCATGGGCTAGACGTGTTCAAGCACAGGTAGCTCATTACGGAGCAGTACACGCAACAATTCAAAATCATAATGTAGAGGAGTTTCGATTTCTATGAAAATTTATATTAGTGCAGATATTGAAGGAATTACAGGTACAACTTCGTGGAGTGAAACCGAGTTAAATGCACCTGACTATCAGTTTTTCCAAAGACAAATGACACGAGAAGTAGAAGCTGCCATTGAAGGAGCGATAGCGGGGGGCGCAACCGAAATTTTAGTAAAGGACGCACATGATTCAGCCCGCAATCTAGACATTTCCAATTTACCAATCAACTGTAAAGTTATCCGTGGCTGGACATACGACCCTATGTGTATGGTAGCGGGTCTCGATAAAAGCTTCGATCGTGCTATTTTTATCGGCTATCACAGCAAGGGTGGCAGTGAACGTAACCCACTAGCCCACACACTTTGCACATACGCAGATGTCAAAATCAATGGCGAATATGCGAGCGAATTTCTCATCAACACGTATGCAGCAGCCTTACACGATGTGCCCGTTTCCTTTGTAAGTGGGGATGTGGGGTTGACAGAAGAGATTCAGGCCGTAAATGAACACATTGTCACGTTTGCTACAAAGGAAGGCATTGGCAATGCGACGATTAGTGTCAGTCCACAACTAACTATCATGGAAACTAAGCGACTGGTGGAGTCTTCTATGAAGGTTCCACGTGCCGCATTACAGGTAACGTTGCCAGAACACTTTAGGGTAGAAATTATTTATCGTGACCATACACGAGCCTATCGTAATTCATTTTATCCAAATGCCAAATTCAAACCGCATAATACCGTGGAGTTCATGACCCATGATTTTTATGAGGTGCTGCGTGTCCTGCAATTTTTAACATGATGGTAAGGTTTAGTGGGAGCTTTTATATCAAGTGAGGATTCTAATTCATGAAAGGTGAGAAGTCATCAAAAAGTGGTGGACCCGCTCAAAAGTTTGCTAGACCTGCTCAAAATGCAGTGGGACACGCTGTCTGAGTGGTTTGGTAGAACTGACAATTTAATCTCATAACCGTGACAACGAGTATGTACCGTTGTTTATTTCATCGATAGATGGTCGATTTAGACAGACCTAGCTTATGTTTGAATGATCCTATTGAAGATGCAATCCTACCAATAGGATTTTCATTATAAAAAGATGACTAGGGGGATGCTTGTGAGAAAATATTGGTTGCTGTTCGTATGTCTGATCGTATTATTTTGTGTAGCCTGTAATGACAAGTCAGCGAGTGAAAAAGCATCGGAATATCGAGTGGTGTATTCAGGGGAAATTAAAACGTTAAATTATTTAAAGACGTCAGAAACAAATGAATTTGCGGTAGCTGCGAATATGGTGGATGGGCTCATTGAATATGACAACTATGGGGTGGTCCAGCCAGGATTAGCGAAAGAGTGGTCTGCGAATGAGGATGCTACAGTGTGGACATTCAAATTGCGTGATGATGCAAAATGGGTGACACATGAGGGCAAGGAATATGCAGATGTTGTGGCACAAGACTTTGTGGATGGCTTACACTATGTGCTTGATGCTAAAAATGAATCGTCGACAGCTTGGATTGCGACGGTGGTGAAAAATGGGGAAGCCTTCTATAATGGCGAGATGAACGATTTCAAGGAGGTAGGCATAAAGGCGCTAGATGAACATACAGTAGAATATACTTTAGAGGCGCCGACACCCTATTTTCTTTCTATGTTGAATTATGTTTGTTTCTTCCCTGTGAATGGCAAGTTCATTGCGGAAAAGGGAGAGGATTTTGGCACAACACGTGAAAACTTCCTCTATAACGGTGCCTATATTTTAGATAAATTTGAGCCACAAAATGAACGCGTTCTTGTGAAAAATGAAACGTACTGGGATAAAGACAAGGTGCTGATTGACCGTATTCGCTATAAATACAATAAAGAAGCGGCAACTGTGGCGCCTGAGCTCTTTTTACGTGGCGAAATCGATTCGGCTAGTATCCCGACCTCCATCATTGATGAATGGTTTAAAGATGAAAAGAAAAAATCTCAGGTTCGTCAAACACAAAATAACTTCTATACCTACTTTTATGCACTCAACTTCAACCCACAATTTGACGCACAATACGAACCTGATAACTGGAAAATCGCCGTCAATAATAAAGATTTCCGCAAATCCTTATTCCATGCGCTTGACCGTGTCTCCGCGATGCTAACGGTTGAGCCATATAATCCAGCAGATTTGCTGAGCAATACCATTACACCGAAAAACTTTGTTGATGTGGAAGGAGTGGATTATACACAACTAGCACCCCTTACATCCATTTCCAATGAGGATTCCTTCAATAAAGAGCTGGCCCTAGAGTATAAAGAAAAGGCAAAAACAGCGTTAGCAGGTAAGGCCACATTCCCTGTAAAGGTTTTAATGCCTTATAACGCTGGTATGCCAGATTGGGCTAATCGCTCTCAAGTAGTCGAGCAGCAAATGGAAAAACTACTAGGGACAGATTATGTCGACATTATTGTAGAGGCTGGTCCATCGACAGGCTTCTTATCAGAGGTACGTCGTCCAGGTAAATTTGCACTCTTAGAGGCGAACTGGGGTCCTGATTTTGCAGATCCATCTACGTATACAGATCCTTTCACAGTCGATGGTACTTACAATAAACCAGAATTAGCAGAGGGCTATAAAGAGGCGAATGGTAAAACAACTTATCAAAATCTTGTGGATCAAGCGAAAGAAACAATTGACACAGCCAAACGCTATGAGCTATTTGCGAAGGCAGAAGCGTTTTTAATTGAGGAAGCCTTTGTTATTCCATATTCAGTTGGTGGTAGTGGCTATATGGCATCTAAATTAAATCCATTCGAGGCGCAATATTCGCCATTTGGTGTAACGGCAGAGAAATTTAAAGGCCAGCAAGTGCTAGAAAAGCCAATGAGTAATGAAGAATTTAAAAAAGCGCTTGCTGAGTGGGAGCAAGAACGTGCGGAAGCACTAGCCAATGCTGAAAAGTAGTAGAATTTCGTAGATGAAAAGGAGATACCGAAAAGAATAGTCGGCATCTCCTTTCGTCTTTTTGACAAAGGAGGATGGCGCGATGTTGCAGTATATAGGAAAACGACTCTTACAATCCGTTTTAACCCTTTTTATTATCATCACCATTGTCTTTTCATTATTACGGCTAATGCCAGAGGAAGGCTATTTAGGAGCGGCAGCTGATAAAATGTCACCTGCTCAGCAGGAAATTTACTTAACAAGTCTAGGCTTGCGGGACCCAATCCTTGTCCAACTAGGGAATTTTTACAAGAATTTACTGCAGGGGGATTTGGGTAAATCAGTGACTTATCGTACCGATGTCCCAGTAGTGACGATTATTGCAGATAAAATCACGTATTCTCTGCTCTTTGGTTTAGGAGCAGTCGCTATATCACTCCTGATTGGTGTGCCGCTAGGAATAATGATGGCCTATCGTAAGGGACGTTGGTTGGATCGACTTGGGACAGGCTATATCGTATTTGTTGTTGCAGTCCCTGCGGCTGTTTATTACTTAGTTATTCAAATGTATATTACAGAACTCTTTCACTTACCGATGCTGTTTGATGAATACAGACCGATTACTTGGATTCTTCCACTTACGTCAATGGCATTGGCTCCAACTGCCTCCTACGCGATGTGGATGCGACGCTATATGGTCGATGAACTGAACAAGGACTATATTAAGCTGGCTAGGGCAAAGGGCGTAAAGGAGCGGACACTGATGTTCAAACATGTATTACGTAATGCCTTTATTCCCATGGCACAATATTTACCTGCAACGATTCTGTTTACGATTACAGGCTCGATTTATATAGAGTCGTTGTATTCCATTCCAGGGATGGGGGGCTTACTTGTGGATGCTATTCAGCGACAGGATAATACGATTGTGCAAGGCCTAGTGTTAGTGTTCTCTTCCCTTGGTATCATTGGCCTTATTTTAGGGGATATTGCTATGGCACTTGTCGACCCTCGTATTAAATTAGGCAAGGGAGGGGGTGTGCGTTAATGGGGATGTATACAGATGAAATCAATAATATTTCAAATAAATCATGTGAAACCCTATTTGAATTTGCCGAAGTGGACGCAAAACAGGCGGAGGAAACGGGCTATTCAAATTATTCTTATTGGCGGTCTACATGGCAATCCTTTTTGAAAAATCGACTGGCCGTTTTTTTATTAGTTGGGGTGATCATCATTGTTGGCTTTACGATTCTACAGCCCTATTTACCTGCGCAAAAATCACCAACTGAAATTTACTTGGATGAACAAACAGGGATGCAGGCACGTAATATTGCACCTAGTGCAGAATTTTGGTTTGGCACGAATTCAATCGGTCAGGATTTATGGTCTCGTATTTGGGCGGGGACGAGAACCTCACTCTTTATTGGCTGTGTTGTCGCCTTAGTGGAGGCAGTGGTGGGCATTACAATTGGCACGCTATGGGGCTTTTCACGGAAATTAGAAGCGCCTATAACACAGCTTTATAATGTTGTCGATAATATCCCCACAACCATTGTGCTCATTTTAATGTCCTATATCTTACGGCCAAGTATTTCAACAATTATTATTGCCATGTGTATTACGGGATGGGTGGAAATGGCGAGGTTTATCCGCAATCAAATTGTTATTTTGCGTGACCGCGAATACAATCTAGCCTCAAAGTGCTTAGGCACACCTGATTATCGTATTATCCTAAAAAATCTATTACCTTATTTAATTTCTGTCATTATGCTCCGCATGAGCTTAGCGATACCCTTTGCAATTGGGGCCGAAGTCTTTTTGACGTATATTGGCTTAGGGCTTCCGATCAGTGAGCCATCCTTAGGAAATTTAATTAATGAAGGACGTGTCCTTATGATGTCACCAGATCTAAGGTATCAGCTTATTTTCCCAAGTATTGTGCTAAGCGTTATTACGATCGCATTTTATATTATTGGTAATTCCTTTGCAGATGCAGCAGATCCGAAAAACCATGTATAAGGAGAGGAAGCGAGTGACATTGAAAAAATCAAGCATATTAGGCATCCAAAATTTAGTGATTCAGTTTACGCTACGTGGTCGAATTTTAACAGCGATTCGCGGTATTTCACTCGACCTTTACAAGGGAGAGAGCTTAGCCATTGTGGGTGAATCAGGTTCGGGTAAATCCGTGCTGATGAAATCCATTATGGGCTTGCTCGATAAAAATGGTCGTATTAAGCAGGGGCAAATTATTTACAATGCACAGGATTTAGGAAAGTTCACAACAGAGCAAGAATGGCTAGGGATTCGTGGTAAGGAAATAGCGATGGTGACACAGGATCCGATGACATCGTTAAACCCGCTCAAAACCATTGGAAAGCAAATTGAAGAATGTGTGGTTATGCATCAAGGCTTAAGAGGTAAGGAAGCCTATGCAGAAACACTAAAACTGTTAACGGATGTCGGCATTACTGATGTGCAAAAGCGCTATAAGCAATACCCGCATGAATTTTCAGGAGGGATGCGCCAACGCATCGTTATTGCGATTGCCATTGCGTGTAAGCCGAATATTTTAATATGTGATGAGCCCACGACAGCTTTGGATGTAACCATTCAGGCACAAA
The DNA here is from genome assembly GCF_004332175.1 of Lysinibacillus sp. OL1. Classification (NCBI taxonomy): domain Bacteria; kingdom Bacillati; phylum Bacillota; class Bacilli; order Caryophanales; family Bacillaceae; genus Lysinibacillus; species Lysinibacillus sp. OL1. The sequence continues at coordinate 554,593 of NZ_SJDS01000001.1, forward strand.
TTTTACAGCTCTTAAAAAGTCTTCAGCAAAAATACGGCTTAACAATCGTCTATATTACGCACGATTTAGGCGTAGTCGCAAAAGTGGCTGACCGTATTGCCGTGATGTACGCGGGCGATGTCATCGAGGTTGGGGAAACACATGAAATTTTCTTTCATAGTAAGCATCCTTATACGTGGGCGCTTATTTCCTCTTTACCACAGCTTGGCTCAAAAGGGGAACAATTGTATTCCATCAAGGGCACACCTCCGAATCTTTTTCAGGAAATAAAGGGAGATGCCTTTGCCCCACGAAATCCATATGCATTGAAAATTGACTTTATCGAGCGGCCACCTTTTTTTCAGGTCAGTGATACCCACTATGCTCGTACATGGTTATTAGACCCACTTGCACCAAAGGTAGAGCCTCCAGCAGCCTTACAAGCATTTTTTGCAGAGGGGAGGCAGTATGCGAATGACTGATAAAGAGGTGCTTGTAGATGTAAAAAATTTATCTGTTGTTTTTGGCAAAGGGAAAAATAAGTTTACAGCCATTGATGATGTCAGCTTTCAAATTTTTAAAGGCGAAACATTTGGCATTGTAGGTGAGTCAGGCTCAGGGAAGACAACGATTGGTCGAGCGATTATGCGCATCAATGAGGTCACAGAGGGACAAATTTTGTACCATGGCAAAAGTATTCAGGGGAAAATCCCTAAAGATTGGGATAGAGAAATTACGCAAAAAATCCAAATGATATTCCAGGACCCTATGGCATCTCTAAATGAACGAGCAAAAGTAGATTATATTGTCTCAGAGGGCTTATACCCTTCGAAAAAATATAAAGATGAGGCAGATCGACAACAAAAGGTGCGCGATGCGTTATTGAACGTTGGGCTACTTCCAGAGTTCTCAAGCCGCTTTCCGCATGAGTTTTCAGGAGGTCAACGCCAACGTATTGGCATTGCTCGTGCGTTAGTGATGGAGCCAGAGTTTATCATTGCAGATGAGCCAATATCCGCCTTAGACGTATCCATTCGAGCGCAAGTATTAAATTTATTAGCAAGCCTTCAACAGCGAAATCATTTAACGTATTTATTTATTGCCCATGATTTATCGATTGTCCGTTTTATTACGGATCGTACGGCGGTCATTTATAAGGGGAAGATTGTGGAGCTAGCGGAAACAGAAAAGCTTTTTGCTCATCCGCTGCATCCATATACAAGGGCTTTGTTATCAGCAGTACCAGAGCCGAATCCCTATAAAGAGCGGGAGAAAGTTGTAGAAGTGTATGATCCGTCACAGCATCGCTATGAGGAAAATCCCCCCTCATTTGTTGAAATAGAGGAAGGTCATTTTATTTTAGCCAATGAAGAGGAACTGACCCATTATCGTACTTCACTGAAAAGGGAGGAAAAGATATGATTTGTCCAAAGGCATTGAAAAAGGGTGACACAATTGGTCTTATTAGTGCTTCTGGAGCAACGCCACCCGAAAAGCTGCAACCTACTATTGCTAGTATCGAAAAGCTAGGGCTCAATGTGGTCGTTGGGGAGACCTGTCACGCAAGACATGGCTATTTAGCAGGCACAGATGAATTACGGGTAGCAGATGTTCATCGTATGTTTGATGATCCAATGATTGATGGTATTTTTTGTATACGTGGGGGCTATGGTGCGACGAAAATTTTAGCCCAATTAGACTTTGACTTGATAAGTGCCAATCCCAAAGTATTTGCTGGCTATAGTGATGTGACCGCTCTACATATAGCTTTTCATCAGCTATGTGGCTTTGTAACCTATCATACGCCGATGCCATCTACAGAATTTATTAGACAGGAGATGGATGACTATACTTGGCAGTCGTTCATTCAGCTGATTATGGAGAATGAAAGAAAGGCGTATTACTTAAAAAATCCCTCTCACCAGCCCATGTCTACACTGGTTCCTGGGAGCGCTTCAGGTCAACTCATCGGTGGCAATTTAACATTAGTGACAGCTTCACTTGGCACACCCTATGAAATTGATACACGAGGTAAAATTCTGTTTTTAGAAGATATCGATGAAACGGAGCAACGGGTGGATCGTATGCTGACACAATTAAAACTGGCAGGAAAGCTAGATGACGTGGCAGGCATTTTATTGGGCGCTTGGACAAATTGCGAACCTGAAAATCCCGAAAAGCCAGCTCATAGCTTATCATTACAAACTATTTTTCAAGAAATTCTAGTGCCTTTAGGGAAGCCTATGATTGCAGATTTGGCATGTGGTCATTGTTTACCAACGATGTCGCTTCCTTTAGGAAGAAGCGTCAGGATGGATGCGGACAATCAGCGTATCCATGTAGTTGGCTAGGTGGTCTATGGAGCAGAGAATTACTACACTTATTCAAGAATCGCCCTACAACATACATTTGTTTATTAAAAATCTAACAACGAATCAGTTGCTCATCAGTCATCAGCTAGAGACTTCATTTTCAAGTGCAAGTTTAATCAAAGTGCCGATTCTGTTAGCCTTGCTCTCATATATAGAAAAAAACAAATTATCACTTAATTCTACGCTTACGATTTCACCAACTGATTGGGTGGATTTTAGTGTGATTAGTGAACAAAGACTTACACAAAGCACTTTCTATGAGCTGCTAGTGTGGATGATTATTACTAGCGATAATACAGCTACGAACGTCTTAATCGATGTAGTTGGCATGGAATATTTGAATGACTATTTTCAGCATATCGGTTTACAGGACACACTGCTACAGCGAAAAATGATGGATGTGGAGCGGCTAGCAAAGGGCATAGATAATCGCACATCAGCAAGGGATATGGCGCATCTTTATACGCGTATCTATCAGCAAGAGCTTTTAACGCCTACCTACAATAAACTAGTCATTAATATTTTAAGCCGTCAGCGTATACATGACTCCCTAAAGCGCTATCTAGTAGAGGATGTGAGGCTGGCACATAAAACAGGCGGACTGAATACAGTCGATCATGATGTGGGGATATTTTACACGAATGCAGTCGATTATAGTATGGGTGTTTTTATAACAAATGTAACGGACAATGATCAGGCGCGCCAACTCATTGGTCGTCTATCAAAAGTTGTCTATGACCAGTTGGTGAAGCGGAAGGGGGAGAAGGATGAAGGCTATCGTTACAGCCATGATTGCTAGCTTGCATGCCATGCCAGATAAAGATTCTGAACTAGTCGATGAAGTGCTTTATGGGATGACCGTAGAGATCATCAGGGATGTCAATGACGCTTGGGTTTCTATTCAAACGGCCTATCGTTACGAGGGTTATTGTCAGAAGGCAGACTTACTGCAAGAGGAAGCACTTGCATCTACATGGCAACAAGATGCACAGTATGTAGTTTGTCAAAGCTTTGCAGATGTTTTGCAACAGCCACGTATTCAAAGTACAAAGCTGCTAACGCTTGTAAGAGGCTCTTCCATTCGTGTGATGTCAGACGAAGCAGTACCTGAAGAATGGTCAGCTGTACAGCTAGTGTCAGGACAAATAGGGTATGTTCGAACAAAATGGCTACAACCAAAAATAACAGCACATTCATTATCGGAGCAGCAGTTCCGAGAAAATGTGGTGGACACAGCGCTCAGCTACTTAACGGCCCCTTATCGCTGGGGTGGCAAATCGCCACTAGGTATTGATTGCTCTGGTTTATGTTCAATGGCTTATATGTTAAACGGTGTCTATATTTATCGTGATGCCCGAATAGTAGAGGGCTTCCCTATCGTTAACATAGAGCAAGCCCGAATGCAGAAGGGTGATTTAATCTATTTTCCAGGTCATATTGCTCTATACATGGGTGATGATTTGTATGTCCATTCATCGTTAGGTGGTAATGAAGTAACGATTAATAGTCTAGATGCCAAACATCCCCTCTATCGACAGGATTTAGCCACGACCATACTAGCAGTAGGTACTTTATATAACTCACAGAAGACTAGTTAAGCTTTTTTAAAGGTCAGTCCCATCTTGAGGATGATAAACGTACTGAGATGGATTAGTGCTAACACGATAAACTGCCAGAGCCCAATTAAAAATGTACTCATGCATAAATCAAACACTGCTTCACCTGGGGGCATATCTGGATAGGGCTCTAGTTGCCCATAATGCCACACAAAATAACAGGCGATAGAGGTGCCTTGTCCCACATAGACAAAGGTCCAATGGATAGAGGCTGCTACTCTTTGCCGACTACAACATAGTAAAAGGTTCGATAAAATAATAAGAGCGGGGAAAATAATAAGATAAAAGGAACCCTCTGCTATTTTTGTTGTGAAATATAGGTTGTAGCTAAGCTGAATCAATGGCAATAGCATAAGGTTAACGGCGAGAAGACTGAGCAATTGTGTACGCTTCACTGTGTTCCTATCCTTTCCGCATTTTTACACTAAGACGTTTAGACAAACGAATAAGTTTCATGAGAAAAAACGTCCATACTCCTTGATGAGTCATGGACGTTTTATGTTAATAATGATAAATATTAAGTTGCTGGCCTGCTTCAAGACGTTCTGTTCGAAGCTGATTCCACTGCTTAAGTGATGTCACCTTCACATTATAGGCTTCGGCAATCTTCATAAGTGAATCTCCATCAGCCACCGTGATGGTTTTCTTATCTTTTACAGGGCTATCATATTGCTGAAGGTCATATTTTGCGATCAATGTATTTAATTTTTCATTGTAAGCCGAATCAGTTGCATAGGAGCCTGTTAAAAACTTGGTCGCATCTGTATAGGTAGTTGTGTTGCTTTTGAAAACGCCTGCGTAAAAATCTTTATTCCATGACACGCCATTACGCATTAATTTTACATAATCCTGCATGGATGCTTCATAGGAAGGGTATTTGCGGAAGTCAGCCATGATGGTAGAAAGGTTGCCTGACCCATCATCCTCTGTGGTTTCGAGTGTGACGGAATTATTTTGGTAGCTGCCTTTCATTCCAAAAAGATTATAATTAGGGGCAGAGCCAAGTCCACTTTGCCCATGCTCACTTTCTAGAATCGCCTGAGCAATCATCACGGATGCATATAAGTCATTGTCAGCACCAAGATCTCGTGCGGTCTCTGCAATCTCACCGATAAACTCTTCCACACTTGGACGATCATCAATAACCACAGACTCTTCTCTTTCAGTCGTATTAAATAACTGTGTCACCATATAAAACGAAATACAAATAACAACAACGGCAATCATAAGTCCTTTAAAAAAGTTTAGCACGTATTTCATTGTAGCTGGATGTTGGTCGTGACCACATCTCCCTCCCTTCTATTAAAAGTTTAGTTATCTCTCATTATTACAGAGAGTGAAAGAGATGTATAGTTGAATAGACTTCATCATTAATAGAACGTTTCTTGCCTTAATTAGTTCCTAAATCTATCTTAAAATTCTGAGACATAAATTGTTTGAATCTCTCAAAATATCGCTCGGACGCTTCCCATTGAATCGTGTTTAAATAAGATAGCTCTTGTCGACCAAAAACGTTAGGAGGCTGATAGTGGCGAGCAACATAGGATTGATTTTCGAGCGTATAAAAATAATACGCTTCATCAGGCGTCATAATTTCAATGCGAGCATGTATCCTATCGCCTTCATCATCCAAATAGGTTTGACGGAAGCTATAGCATTTGGAACCATCCCACAATCCATCATGTTCATCGTCTAAATCCAGAATCGCAGGATGCTGAAGAATTTGTTGTACATCTCGCACCTCGATACTGTGCAAGTAAAGTTCTGCTACATTGATGCAGGTTAACAACATCAGCCAGTGCTGTTGTAAATCCACTAAATCCTCCTGGGGGGATGCTGTAATATCCCACCATTCAGCTTCTTCATCTAGTGTTTTTGTCAAGAGAGAGACGGATTGATCCTCATTAAGCCAAATAAAATAATGACACTGCGAGGTCAATATATAAATACTATCATTGCGTACATCTCCATCAGCATTGGTATGTGCGCGTTGGATCATAAAATAAACATCCTGTTCCGTCAAATCGAAAGAAGGTTTGTCAGGTGTCATCAGAATACATGAAGTCAGTTTCAGTATGTTTTCCGCATTGATCGAATGGTGCGTGAAATAAATAGGAGCTGCTATTGTCCTTTGAGGAACGCTTGTAAATTGAGTGAGTGCAGAACGCCCTTGTTTTAGAATTTCCACGAGTGAAGTGAAGGAAAAGCCGATGTCATCCTCATCCTCAGGTAAAAATATCTCGTCTACTAATACATCTTCAATACGGATAGGGAGTTCATGAAAAACGCCATCTCCGTGCCATATATTTACGATACAAGGAATCGACTTCTGACCCTTTACGTTGATGCGATACTCATCATCTTGAACCAAAATTGCTGCCTGAAGATTGCCATTAACGATCGTTTCGCCATGATTGTAGGAGCCACATAATATATTCTCGACTGTCAGATGCCCGTGCACATAGATTTCCTGACCACCTACAGCTATATTTTTAGAAAGTACATTGCCCATCACTATCAGCCCAATTGCCCCATCTGTCTCTAAATTATAGAGGGTGTCTACGGTTAGATGACCATTGATGAAAATGAGAATGGTCTTGTCCTGTTGTGGGAATGGCATATCCCAGTCCAAATCAAGAGAGGGAAGTGTTAAATCCCCCTCATAGTACGCTACTAGATCATCCTCACTAAAATCCTTGTAAAACTTTGCCCACCAAGAGTCTGCTGGAAACCTTTTTGCTAGTTGTGAAATCGCCAAAAACTGAAAGCCATTATGCATAGGTCACGACCTCTCTACTACAATTTTTATTATTTTCTCACAGCTAGTAATTGGCAGTCAATTTCATAGAATGGTAGAGACAAGATTAATTTCATAGAAAATGGTATTATTAACCTTTAAAACAATGAGTTGAAAGGGCGTTTTGATTGAATACAATTTTTAATGTGACACAAAAACAGCTATATGATTTTCTGCTGAATGTAGCGACAATAAGACCAGTTTTTATTTGGGGAGCACCTGGCATTGGGAAATCAGCGATTGTTGAAAATTTTGCTAGTGAATTAGGGCTACATTGTGTATCGTTATTGGGCAGTCAGCTAGCACCTGAGGATATTATTGGTGTTCCGCAGATTAAGGATGGCTACAGTGTTTTTTGTCCACCCAAAATGATTGCACGCGATGAACCTTATTGCCTTTTTTTAGATGAATTAAATGCTTGCTCACAGGAAGTACAAAAAGCGTTTTATAGTCTTATTCATGAACGCAGAATTGGAGAGTTTACATTGCCAGAGGGTACGATTGTTATTGGTGCAGGCAATCGGGCTCAGGATAACGCGATTGTTAAGCCGATGTCCTCTGCATTAATCAATCGGATGGTTCATGTTCAGCTTAGGGCATCGCATAAAGATTGGCTTGAATGGGCCTATGCACATGAAATACATCCATATGTGATTGAGTATATTCAAATGCGTCCCGATCATTTATGGAACGAACCTCCGAAAACAGAAGAACCCTTCTCCACGCCTCGTTCATGGCATATGTTAAGTGATTGTTTGTATGCATATGGCAATAGCTTACAAGAACAAACAATTGATCTATTAGCAAGTAGCTGCCTATCCGCGCATACTGCCAGTCAATTTAAAGCCTTTATCAAGCAAGTGCAGAGTAAATATGATCTTGCTAAAATTATTCAAGGAGAATTACGTTGGCCCGATCAACCTGATGAAAGAGATTTGCTTTATTTCATGGCACAATCCTTCCGTGCTCAGTTACTGAAGGAGCTTCCGAACGAGCATACGACATTGAAGGGCAATCAACGGCAATTAGCCTTTCGAGCCAAAGACTTGATCAAGGACTTATCATCCATCAGCTTAGAAATTGCACAGATGGTTGTATCAGAGCAAAAGGGTGAAGCATTGCCTGCCTGGTTTATGCTGGAGGTTATCCGAGATTTACCTCGTTTAGTAGCCAAAAAGGAAGGGTAGCTTATGGCCAAAAAGAAGAAAGCATCACAGCAGGAGCATAAAAATGAGAAAGCCATCGCACGTGGGCATGACATTGTCTGTACACATCCCCTGTTCGAGGCGTTGTGTCATGCTGTTTACATGCAATACGAAAGTATGCCCCAAAAGGATTGGGCTTACATTACAAGCGCAGGTGTTATTTATGTGAATCAGGATAAAAAAGGTCAGCCAAATGAATGGGCTTATGTGATAGCGCATTGCTTGCTACACCTTGGCTTACATCATCATCAATCAAAAGAGCAGCAGGAGCTGTGGAATATTGCCTGTGACTGCTATATAACAAAATTTTTAGCAGAGCTAAAATTTGGTCAAGCACCAAAGGAAATGAGTAATCCTCTTTTTGAGGCCATTAGCTCTGAGGAAAAATTATATGAAAGATTTTTACGCGAAGGTGTGCCAGATGATTTGAAAGGCTATAGTACAATGCCAGGTCAAGGGGACTTTGTTATATCACAAAATCAAACAGGCTATTTTTATCGAGGGAATAGTAATTTCGCTGCATTATTTGCACAAGGTTTATCGAAAGCCGTACAAAGTGCCATACGAGTAGCGGGAGGGGTAGAAAATACATTGGGAGGCACAACGAGGGTAACACAAGCACAGCGCGCAAAGGCTTGGTTTATGAGCTCCTATCCCTTATTTGGTGCTTTGGCAGCAGATTTTACGATCATTGAAGACCCACTTATTTGCACAAGAATGGATATTTCGGTCGCAGCCATTGCAGTTGAAACAAAGGAAATTTATTTGAATACGGCGGTGGGAATGACCGATGAGGAAATGCGGTTTCTCATGGCACACGAATTGCTTCATGCAGGTTTGAGCCATGCGACCCGCAGACAAGGACGTGATCCTTACTTATGGAATGTTGCTTGTGATTATGTTATCAATGGCTGGCTCATCGATATGCAAATCGGCGAGATGCCAGCATTTGGCGGGCTATATGATCCAGCATTAAAAGGACTTTCAGCCGAATCTATTTATGATCGTATAGTTACAGACATTAGGATGTATCGCAAATTAAGAACCTTTCGAGGGCAGGGCATAGGAGATATGATCGAAACGAATCCACCAGATTTTTGGGAAGGCAAGGTTGGCGTGGATTTAGATGCTTTTTATAGAAGGGCATTGAGTCAAGGGTTAAGCTATCATATGACCCAAGAGAGAGGATATTTGCCACAAGGGCTCATTGAGGAAATTCGTAGCCTAGCACAGCCTCCTATTGCCTGGGATGTGGCATTAGCCAAATGGTTTGATCGGATGTTTCAACCGATAGAGAAAGTTAGAACGTATACCCGCCCCAGTAGAAGGCAAGCATCGACACCTGATATAGCTAGACCAAGATGGATTCATCAAAGCGGTGAGGAAGATGGACGTACTTTCGCAGTCCTTATTGATACATCAGGCTCCATGGACCGTCTCTTACTAGGAAAAGCACTCGGCACAATAGCGAGCTATAGCATCGCTAGAGATGTCCCCTTTGTTCGCGTTATATTTTGTGATGCTGTTGCCTATGACGCGGGCTATCTAGCCCCTGAAGAACTATTAACGAAAGTGAAGGTAAGAGGTAGAGGAGGCACAGTGTTACAGCCTGGTATACAGCTACTTGAAGCAGCACAGGATTTTCCAAAGGATGGTCCTATTCTGATTATTACAGATGGACAATGTGATCGTTTAGCCATTAAAAGACAGCATGCCTTCGTACTACCACAGGGGGCCAAGCTACCGTTTGTGCCCAAAGGCGAGGTATTTAGAATGAAATAGTTGCAGCTATCTACAAATGTTTGAAATGATTTTTGTTGGTGAAATATAAAAAGTGAACGCATTTCATGAGCACAATTTAAAGGAGATGACAGATGATTACATTTGACAATGTCTCAAAACAATATGATAACAACCAAATAGCTGTCAAAGCGCTAAATGTAGAAATTAAAAAGGGTGAATTCTTTGTTATTATTGGCCCTAGTGGATGCGGCAAAACTACTTTGTTGAAGATGATTAATCGATTAATACCCTTAACAGCAGGCACCATCTGGATCAATGATAAAAGAATTAGCGATTATAATATCCATGAGCTGCGTTGGAGTATTGGCTATGTACTACAGCAAATCGCCCTATTTCCGCATATGACAATAGAGGAAAATATTGCGGTTGTACCAGAACTGAAGAAATGGAGTAAAACGAAAATCCATCAGCGTGTAGACGAACTATTAGCGTTGGTGGGTCTGGAGCCAGCGAAATATCGTCAGCGTAAGCCAAAGGAGCTGTCAGGAGGCGAACAGCAAAGGGTTGGCGTTGTTCGTGCCTTGGCAGCTGACCCAGAAATTATTTTAATGGATGAGCCCTTTAGTGCGCTAGACCCTATTAGTCGCACCAAACTACAGGATGATCTACTAGAGATGCAGCGTACCATCCAGAAAACCATTGTATTTGTATCACATGATATGCAGGAAGCACTGAAATTAGGAGATCGTCTCTGTATTATGAAAGATGGCGAAATTGTTCAGATAGGTACTCCACAGCAATTGCTACAAAACCCTGTAAATGATTTTGTCCAACAGTTTATTGGAGGTAAGCAGTCGGATCAATTGTTTACGATCCATGATGTGTTACAGCCAATCACAGTGACAAACGACTTTGGGCATACCATTCCTGTTGATGCCCCATTTCCGACGATTCTTGAAAAATTAGCCGAGCATGACTTGTTAGGTGTCGAAGAGAATGGCAAGCTCATTGGCATGGTGACAAGAGCTTCCACGCTTCGTTATTTAGCAGCGGATTCTAAGAAAAGAGGGCATGTGCATGGTGGCTAATGTGGTAGATGTATTTCAGGAACGGAAGGCACAGCTGCTGGCTGCATTACTAGAGCATATCCAAATCTCTTTTATTGCGCTATTTTTTGCTGTCCTCATCGCTATTCCCCTAGGTATCTATTTAACCAATAAAAAGAAAATAGCCGAGAGTATTATTGGAATCAGTGCTGTGCTGCAAACGATTCCTTCCTTAGCGTTGCTCGGCTTATTAATCCCTTTATTCGGTATTGGTAAAGTTCCCGCAATTATTGCGTTAGTCGTCTATGCGCTGTTGCCTATTCTACGAAACACCTACACGGGCATCAATGAGGTTGACCCATCACTGAAAGAAGCGGCATTAGCTATGGGAATGAATCGATCAAAGCGTTTAGTAAAGGTTGAGCTACCACTTGCTATGCCTGTTATGATGGCTGGTATTCGGACAGCAATGGTGCTGATTGTGGGGACAGCAACATTAGCCGCTTTAATTGGTGCAGGAGGCTTAGGAGATATTATATTACTTGGGATTGACCGAAATAACACGGCACTCATTCTTATAGGAGCCATTCCCGCTGCTATTTTAGCCCTGATTTTTGATGTGGCGCTTAAAAAGTTAGAATCTCTGTCCTTTAAAAAAACAATAACGACGTTGAGTCTCATTAGTTTAGCGGCACTGGTAATGATTTTCTTCCCGCTCCTAAGCAGTAAACAGCAAGATGAAATAGTCATTGCAGGAAAGCTTGGTGCGGAGCCTGAGATTCTCATCAATATGTATAAATTATTAATTGAGCAGGAGACCGATTTAACGGTGACATTAAAGCCAGGGCTTGGTAAAACTTCATTTGTATTTAATGCATTGAAATCGGGCAGCATTGATATTTACCCTGAATTTACAGGCACCGCTATTTCGGAGTTTTTAAAGGAAGAAGCCATTAATAATAACCAAGAGGACGTCTATCTTCAGGCAAAAGAGGGGATGCAGGAGCAATTTGATATGGTCATGCTAAGCCCCATGAACTATAACAATACGTATGCACTCGCTGTATCAGAGGAGCTGGCTGAGAGCTATCAACTGCAAAAAATCTCTGATCTTAAACCGATAGAGCAGAAGGTGAAAGCAGGCTTTACATTAGAATTTAATGACCGTGAGGATGGCTATGTTGGCATACAAAAACGGTATGGGATAGCCTTTACGACACTTGCAACGATGGAGCCAAAGCTTCGCTATCAGGCAATACAATCAGGTGATATTAATTTGCTAGATGCTTATTCAACGGATAGTGAAATTCGTCAATACAAGCTACGTGTATTGGAGGACGATCAAGCATTATTCCCACCATACCAGGGAGCGCCTTTACTAAGGAAAGAAACGCTGATTGACTATCCAGAGATTGGAGAAGCGTTAAATCAACTAGCTGATCACATTACAGATGATGAAATGCGAGAAATGAATTATCAGGTGAATGTAGAAGGAAAGCTTGCAGCAGAAGTAGCAAAAGAATATTTAGTAAAGATAGGATTATTAAAATAAACCCTCTACCTTTAGAGGGTTTATTTTTATCAATAATTTATTAATGATAAACATTAAAAAATTATTGATAGAGATAAAAGGGGATGTATAATAGAGAGAAAGGAGGGAGAGGTTGATAATGGGGCAAACAATTCAAAGTAAAGAATTTCGATGGATGACAAAGGGGCTTCGTACCTCTTTTACCATCATCATGGTGATGATGATTTTTGTCTTGACGATGCTCGCGATTTTTATGGTGGGAGCAATGGTGGTATCAGAGCAACAAGTGAATCATTTATTAGCAAAGGGCAGTGTGACCGCTGCCGTTCAGTTAGAAGGATTGGAAATGAAGCTGGCAGACCATGTGACAAGGGACATTCACTATTCAAAAAAAGATGTCATGACCTTTCTATTTACTGCTACAATATACATAGCTATTTTATTAATGATTATTGTACAAGTGAGGAATATATTAAGTAACTTATCAAGAGGTATTGTATTTTCACTCGCTAATAGTAAAAAAATGGAGAGAATTGCCTACTGTGTGATTGTATTGAGCTTGACAGTAAATGCATTTCGTACATATACCGTCTATCTGATTATGCAACAATTCCAATTGGAGTCCCGATTTGTAGAGACGGGTTTGATCAAGGGGATTAGCTATCATTTTACAGGCGTTCACTGGACTCTTTTACTATGTGGTGTGGTGATTTGGACCTTTGCACGTATTTTCCGATACGGTGCATTCCTTCAGGATGAATATGATGCAACAGCTTAGGAAGTGAAAACATGACCATAATTATTCGATTAGATCGTATGCTAGCGGATCGTAAAATGCAGCTGAGTGAACTTGCAGAGAGGGTAGATGTTTCGATTGTCAATCTCTCTAATTTAAAAACAGGCAAAGTAAGAGCCGTACGTTTTTCTACATTAAATGCCATTTGTAAAGCTTTGGGCTGCCAGCCAGGAGATATATTGGAGTATGTAGAGGAAGAAGATGACATCTAGAAGCAAAGCAGAAAGGATTTTTTGAATGACGGCTTTTAGTTTTTTAATGCTCGCTATCATAGCAGAGGTTTTTGCCAGTTCCTTGCTCAAGCGTACGGAGGGCTTCACACGAATTGGGCCATCAATTGGCGTAGTAGTAGGCTATGGAACGGCATTTTATTGTTTAGCCTTAACATTAAAAGTGATTCCTATTGGCACAGCCTATGCAATTTGGGCAGGTTTAGGGACAGCGTTAACCGCTATTGTGGGAGTTGTCCTCTATAAGGAACGATTTAATCGCAAGAAGGTATTAGGGATTTTATGCATTATCTTGGGTGTTGTGGTACTCAATCTTGCTGGTGGTCATTAGGAGGCTGAACAGGATGAAAGGCTATTTATTTTTAACACTATCGATTATAAGCGAGGTCTTTGCAACAACCATGCTGAAGTTCTCAGACGGCTTTACTGTTCTCGTTCCATCCTTGACGGTAGCAATTGGCTATGGTATTTCGTTTTATAGCCTATCCCTCTGCTTAAAAACCATGCCATTAAGCTTGGCCTACGCTATCTGGTCAGGTGTCGGCACAGCTTTAACCGTTCTGGTAGGCATTGTCATTTGGCACGATATTTTTACTGTTTATTCTGCGATCGGTATTGTCCTCATTATAGGAGGCGTTATCTTGTTGAATCAGGGGAATAAAGGTAAAGAAGTGGTGGAAAAGGGTCAGATCTGTGAGGATAGGCGGATAGAAATGCGAAAGTAGCGGATAGCGGGTCTAAATTGATGGATAGGATTAGCAAAGTAATGGATAGGATTAGAAAATCGACGGATAGGTCTGCCAAAACCTAGGCTTAGTTCAGTGCAAACCAATAGAATGGGGAGAATTTGATGATAAAAGCTCTAATTTTTGATTTTGACGGTACAATCATTGATACGGAAACAGCATGGTATAACGTTTTTAAAGATGCCTATGCACAATATGGTGTTGAATTATCGTTAGCAACCTATGCTAAGTGCCTTGGGACCAATCTTCAAACCTTTAATCCCTATACATATCTTGTTAAACATCATCACATACAACTGGATGTGGAGGCTTTTCAAACATCCATTCAGCAACGCCATGCACAATGGATGGAAACGGAAACGCTAAGATCTGGTATTTTAACATTGCTACAGCAGGCAAAGGAAGCGGGTTTGAAGATTGGACTTGCTAGTAGCTCCAGTCGTCAATGGATTGATGTGTATATGGATCGGCTGGGTATCCGACATTACTTTGATTGCTTTTGTAGCGCTGACACGGTGACAAATGTTAAGCCTGATCCAGAGCTTTACTTGCAGGCGCTTGAACAATTAGGAGTAGAGGCCGATGAGGCCATGGCAATTGAGGATTCACCGAATGGCGCACAAGCCGCTGTAGCAGCGGGGCTTTATACAGTGGTCATTCCGAACGAGATTACCAAGCAATTACCATTCAATACAAAACACCATACCGTTACGGCATTAGAACAATATACAATACATGATCTCCTCGCAACATAAGCTTTTGCAAAAGCCTCCCCCTCATTGGTGGAGGTTTTTTTAGTTTCTTTAGGAAGAAGTCGCCATATTTTTTGTCGCAACATATGATAACGAGAGGGCAACTTACACGGATCAAATCGTATAGTCAAACTAAGAGAGGGGGCTACGAATTGAATAGTGATAAGAAAAGAAATCACTTTTTATGTGAAGCTTTAAGTGATTTAAAGGATCTTCAGGATATTATGATGAATTTTCATTCTAAATATTTTGGTCAGCTACTTATTAAAATTGTCGGGAGTGATACGATTCCATTTTTTTTAATTACACATAGTGGTGCTCATTTAAGCTTATTGGATACAGTGAAACAGTTTGAGACAGAGTTTTTCCGCATTGAGGCTGTTGATAGAGAGCGTTGCCGTGGCACAGTATCATTGTTGCGTGCTTTTGATTATGAAGGAAACGATACAAATTCGATTGCAGATGTGGTGAGGTTAGAAAAAACAAGTACAAAGAAATCTATTGAACTCAGTGGTATATCGGCCATTCAGCTCTTAAAGCCAGACATGTTGAAGGGGAAATTTATCATAGAGCCGAAATGGTAGTACCATATTAAACTACTAAAGCTAGAGCATCTGTCTATATGCAAGGGATACAAAGTGAATGTAATAGAGAGAGAATCTAATGAAAGGAAGTTTAGCTATGACGATTATTGGTATGCTGCATCATCGACTTGATCCAACAACAGTGCTCAAGTCCTATGCCTTTGCAGCAGTTGCGAAAGCTGAAGGCGCAACATTTTTTTACTTCACACCTAAAAGTGTGGACTTTGCCAAACGTTCTATTCGAGCAAAGGTCTATGAGAATGGACAATGGCAAGAGAAAACAATGCCCTTTCCTGATGTTATCTATAATGCAGGAAGCCCTGAGAAATTATCTGTCTCGAAGGAGATTATTGACCGTTTAAAAGAGGAGATTCCATTCACAACCCATTCAATCGGGAACAAATGGAATGTGATGAAACGATTAAAGGAAGCGAAGGAATTTGAACAGTATTTGATTCCCTCTGAAATTGTAAAGGATGCCGATTTATTTCATAAGTTCGTTAATTATTATAAACGAGTGGTGTTTAAGCCAATTGATGGACGAAAAGGGAAGGGTATTTATTTTATAACGAAGGCGGGAGCCAAATATTTTGAGGTGCGAAAGGATAGCACCACGACAACCTATACAAAGCCACAATTGGATGCATTGATAAAGGAGCAACTTGCGTCTGGCACCTTTATTATGCAGCCGTATATTCAATCTGTTACAAAATCTGGTCAGGTCTATGATTTCCGCCTACATGTTCAAAAAAATGGAGAAGGTAAATGGGTAGTGACAACGGTGTATCCACGCATTGCACCGAATGGCTCCATCATACCGAATATTAATAATGGTGGCTATACCAATTATTTAGATCCTTTTTTGGAGCAGGAGTTTAAGGAAGAGGCCTATAATATTCGGCGAATGCTTGAGCATTTTTCACTGGCGCTGGCACATCATCTGGATGAAATTCAAATGGCGAAATTTGGGGAAGTTATTGATGAAATTGGCATTGATGTAGGGTTAGATCAAAATCAAAAAATTTGGATGTATGAGGTCAATTGGCGCCCAGGCTGTCCTCCTGCCTTTTACTTGGAATTAGATGTGGTCATCCATTCCATCCGTTATGCGATGTATCTTGCCAAAAATCAAAAACCGCTGAAAAAGAAAATTGTCCAACAAAAAACGAAGCAGGTGGAGGCAAAGAAAACCTTACCTATTATTGCGATTACAGGAAGTGCAGGGAAAACCACGACAAAGGCATTTGTGGGTTCGATCTTATCGAAAAAGTGGAATATATTTGAATCAAAGGATTATTGGAATACGACGGAGCATACGAAAAAGCATAAGGAAGAAATCAATGATACACATCAGGCTGTTGTATTAGAGTATGGTATGGCTTACCCAGGCATTATTACCAATCACTGTAGCATCATCCAGCCGAATATTAGTATTGTAACGAATATAGGCTTAGCCCATGTTGGGAACTTTGATGGAGATGTAAGGGGTGTTGCCAAGGCAAAATCGGAATTGATTCATGGTATGGATCAACAGGGATTACTCATTGTCAATCAAGATGATGACAATTCAAGATACTTAGAGACACAGCAATTTAAAGGGAAAATCATCACGGTAGGCATTAAAAAAGAAGCGGATTACCGTGCATATGATTTGCAATATAAAGATGTCGGCATGTCCTTTAAAATGAAGCTGCATGGGCAAGAAATAGAATTATATATTCCTATTTTAGGAGAACATCATGTATACAACGCATTGAATGCAGTGGCAGTGGCTGATCTTTTAGGATTTAGTCCACTTGATATTCAGGCAGGGCTCAACTTTAAAAAACCACCAAGACGTTTAACGATTTATAATTGCCGCGATGATATAACGGTTATTGATGATACAGTACACTCTCATCCGCAGGGGGTTCGTGCTGCGCTCGATGTACTGAAGAATATCGCGACAAATCGCAAGGTAGCCATTATTGGGCAAATGCGAGAACTTGGTGTCTTGAGGGAAGAGGAATATCGTAAGGTTGGAGAGTACGTGTATGAGATAGGCATCGATGAATTTATTACCTATGGCTTTAGGACAGATGAAATGAGTAATGCTGCCATCGCGAAGGGCATGGACCCATCCAGAGTACATCATTTTATTAATAAAGATCAATTGCATGCCCTCCTTGAAAAGCTCATTAAGCCCCATGATACCATTCTTGTGAAGGGTGCAAGTAAAACCAATATGTTTGAAACCGTGAAGTTTTTAGATCAAACGTTTAAAGAAGAATAATTGTTTACGACTGATGAAGATAAAAAAGCCCGAGTAACTGTCCACTGGCAAGCGGCAATTATTCGGGTTATTTTTTTCAAACTCTCAAAATGAATTTTATTTCCTTCGCTGCAGTGATTGCGTGATTTCTTGCTTCCTTCAAGGTTGCTCCCTCTGCAATGACATAGGCGTAACGATGACCCATCGATAAAGGTGGGGTGAGGAGGGTGCCTCTTCTCGGTTTGACATATACTTCAACGACGCCAGTTGATCTTGTCGCTCTTGCCTTGCCAATAACCTTTTCTAAAATTCCTCTACTTTCCACAATGACATATTTTGTATACACAAATTTTTTATGTCTTGGTTGCAGATTAGGCTGTTCTCCTAGCAAAATCTTCAGTGTTTCTTCTACTAAACTAAAACCTAGAGCTGCTTGTAGCATATTATTCATAGCGCCACCTGAAATTCGAGGATTGATCTCGATAAGTTTCCAACCATTTTGGGTTAATCGAAGCTCTAAGTGAAGAGCCCCATTCTCAATACCAAAGGCTTTCACGATGGAATGGAGTACCTCCTCGATGCCTGATTGGATGTCTTTAGGGGCTTTCACTAGAACACCATAGCCAGTAATGATAAATCGTTTTCCTTGCGTAATTTCTTGCTCAATTATACCAATGACATGTGGTTGTTGTTGATAAACAACCGCCTCTACTAAATATTGAGGGCCATCTAGATATTCTTCAATCATGATGGTTTCATAGGGATTTTTACTGCGTAGTGCTTTGAGGTGGTTATTGAGCTGGTCGGCATCCGTTGCTAGTAAGACATCTTTTGAGCCAGTTGATTTAGGAGATTTTACGATTAATGGAAAGGTTAAATTTTTAGCTATAGGTTCGTTCGGTTTCATGAGCGAAAATTTTGGTGAGTATGGTTGATCTTGTAAAAACTTTCTTGTTTTTTCTTTATCCTCCATAGTTTCAATGGCACTGGAGGATGTATAGTTCTGACAAAATTCATCACATAGTATTGAAGCAATATGGACAAATGGATCAACAAAACTAACGATACTTTTAATATTTAATCCAGCTTTTCCTAGTTTCTCAATTTCATCTTTCATGCTCTCGATATCAAAAGTATCAATGAGTATCATTTTATGGATGTCGGGGTAGGCTCTGCGCTGCTGAAGTTGTTTTTCATTATTTGTGAAAAGTACTGTGAAGTAGCCTAATTTTTCTGCTGCCCTTGTTGCTTCACGACTAGACCCAGATTTGTTTGTACCGATAAATACAATGGCTTTCAGGTATATCACTCCTTCTATTGGTACTTAGATACTTAATCACCTTTATATATATGCAATGAAATAGATTTCCTCTAGTTATGTATCTTGTCTACATCCAAGCAACTTTTAAAAGGTTACATATACTAGAAAAGAAAGGAGGGAGAAAAGATATGAAGCCTCTTTCGGTGAAAAATTTAGCAATGATTACGGCAGGCTATCTAGTGCACGGGTCAGAGGATACACTGATTCAGCATGGGGCTTATCGATTAAAGCAAGTGAAAAAGTCCAATACGGCCCTTTTTACAAGTAAACGTATTGTTAATTGGAAAAATCTTGAGCCACTTTCTCCTCTAGTGCTAGTGACCGATAGAGCTTATCGGCCAACTGACATTCCCAATCATGTCATTATGATACAGGTAGCGAATGCAGAAGAGGCCTATTGGAAATTTGTCCATTTTTATCGCAGCCAGTTTCATATTCCGATTGTCGCGATCACAGGTACATCAGGCAAAACAACGACAAAAGAGATGATTAAACATATTCTTTCGGCTGATCGGAAAGTGACTGCGACGACATTGAGCAGCAATTCTAGAACGGCTTCTTTGCAATATTTACTGGGCATTGAGGATGAAACCGAGGCTGCCGTTTTTGAAACAGCAGTGGGCTCACCTGGAGACGTTACGAATGCAGGGAGATATTTCAAACCGACAATCGGTATTATTACGAATATCGGAGCCCATCATTTAAATTATTGCAAAACATTAGAAGGCTATATTCAAGCAAAGGGAGAAATGCTAGATATCATTCATCCAAAAGGTACATTAATTATCAATGCTGAAGATATGAATACGAAAAAAATAGATGTTTCGAGATTTCGTGGGCGTTTGATTAGGGTAGGAAAGCATGACTCCTGTGATTTTCGCGCAAGCCATATCCATTACTATCAAAAAGGGATGAAATTTATTCTGCATCATGATAGAAAAAGCTATGACATACTTGTACCAGGGTTTGGAGAGCATCAGGTTTATAATGCTCTTGCTGCCATTGCCGCGGTCCATGATATGGGGATCCCTATTCCAGTCGCAGCACAACAGCTTCAATCATTCCGTCAATTAAAAAAACAACTGCAACTCTTTGAGGGCATTAATCATTCCATGTTATTGGATGATACATGGAGTATTACAACCACTTCCTTAGAGGCTGCCTTAAAAGTGTTGAATGAATTAGGTGACGGCAAGAAAAAGATTGCGGTTATTGGTACGATTACCGATTTAGGTTCATGGGGCTACATTATTCACGAACAGGCGGGTGAATTAATTCAACGGATTGGCGTGGATGTCCTGATTACCATTGGAGAACACGCAGGGATTATGGCTGATCATGCAGTAAAGCTAGGATTTAGCGCGCCTGTTTATACATTTAAAAATAGTACGCTAGTCTATCCGTTATTGCAGAAGATTGTGGATGAAAATACCATCATTCTCATAAAGGGAGATATGTATAGCAAACAGGTCTCTAAACTAGCAACGGAGCTAAAGCTAAAGCCTCCACCACCTGCTGATTAGCTTCTTTCCATATAGGATATTGACTGTGCCACATAGAAGAGCTTTCTAATAAGGTATAGTAATTGATCAAAAAGCAGCACGCTAGATCAAGAGAAGAAATAAGTCATCTACAAGATTGATAAAGAGAGGAGGCGTAGTACACTTGCAATCCATTAGTGTGCAGAAACTTAGAAATGTCCTACAGGGAAAGCTCATTCACGGATCTGAACAATGGTCTGTTAAGCAGGCGATCTACTATAATCGGCATGATTTAACAAAGAGCCATTCGCTCCTGTTTGTTAGTCGAAACGATCAAATCAATTGGCAAGAGATTGATCGGAAAGGTCCGTCTCTTATCATATCCGATAAATCGTCTACAGAGTTAAAAAATGCACTGGAAAATACAACCGTTTTACAAGTGAAAAGTGTTGCACAGGCATATTGGACATTTATCGAGTATTATCGTGGGCTCTTTGAAATTCCCGTTGTGGCTTTAACAGGAACTTGTGGGAAAACAACGACAAAAGAGATGTTAAAACATATTGCTAGTCAGCATTGGCAAGTGCAAGCATCCATCAGTAGTAAAAACGAGCCAAGGCAATCATTACCTTATTTAACGGGCATTGACGATAAAACACAAGCTGCTATCTTTGAATTAGGCTTAGGGAATACGGGGAATATTAAACATCAATGTATGATCTATCAGCCAACTATTGGGATCATTACAAACATTGGTGTGCATCATCTAGATGGCTGTCTCAATTTGGAGGGCTATATTAAGGCTAAGGCAGAAATTGTGGAAGGCATTAAAGAAGATGGCACGTTAATCATTAATGCTGATGATGCCAATACTAAAAAAATCTCATTGAAAAGATTTAAAGGGAAGATTATCAAGTTTGGCTTACAGGATACGGCAGATTACAAGGCTTCGAAAGTGGAGTTTGCCAATACGGGCATGAAGTTTGTTTTAGAGGTAGCGGATGAAACATACAATGTGTTTGTCCCAGGGTATGGAGAGCATCAGGTCTATAATGCCTTAGCCGCGATTGCAGCGAGCCATGAAATGGGGCTGACCATTCGTCAGGCAATCGCAGGACTAAGAACATTTAAACAGATGGCAAGACATTTAGAGTTTACGACAGGACTTGGTGACAGTACGATTATTGATGATACATGGACAAATAACCCAACATCTGTAGAGGCAGCCTTAAAAGTGCTAGATACGGTGGGAAAAGACAAAAAGGTCATTCTTGTTTTAGGGGATATAAAGCGATTAGGCAATTTTGAAGAAAAATATCATCGCGAAATCGGCTCCATGGTAGCAGTAAGAAAGATCGATACATTGATTACCATCGGCAAAAGGGCAGAGAAGATTGCCGATCAAGCGCAAAAGGATGGAACCAGCGCAGAGGTTCATACGTTTAAAGAGGTAGCAGGCGTTTTAGAATTATTGAAACCAAAGCTAGATGCGGACACGATAGTTTTAATTAAGGGACCGATGTCTAGTAGATCCATGATCGAATTTGCCAATAAACTAAAAAACGCATAGAAAAAGGGTGTCTCAACATGATTGAGACACCCCTATCCTCATTTATTTTAAGACGCGTCGAGCGCTTACAAAATTCTTTTGTGCCCACGTCGAAGAAATGTTTTGTTTTACAATATTATTAGTTGTCATACTAATATATTGGTTATTGCCTATATAAATACCCGTTTGTGTGATTTCTTGTCCACCATTATTCGTAGAGAAGAACAGTAGATCCCCTTTTTGTAATTGTGATTTTTGAATACGTGTCCCTACTAAAGCCTGTTTACTTGCTAGTTTATCTTTTAAATCAATACCATGCTTTTTAAAGACATAATAAGTAAAGCCCGCACTTGTAAAAGTCAGTGCACTCTCATTGTACGTATAGCCGAATTTTGCTTTGCTTGCTAAGCCAGTAGCAGTTGCAATAATTTTATCGGCAGATGTACTTGCTGAAGGTGCACTTACGCTGGGCGTAGAGGTGCTACCAGAGAAAACGCGCTTCGCTGTAATATAATGTTCAGTATAGTAATCTACAAATAATACTCTTGTCATTACACCATCTGAATTAGGGATGATGATACGGTGATCTCCTGCGTAAATCCCGACAAGTGAAGGTGTTTTAGAACCTTTGACACTATTAAAGAAAACTAGGTCACCTTTCTTTAAGTTAGCACGTGCCACAGTGGATCCTTGGTTCATTAATTGGTTTAATGAAGTTGCGCCGAGTGTCACACCACTTTTACGATAGATAAAATCAACGAAAGTTGGAGCTGTAAAGCGTAAGCTAGCCTCATTTGTTGTGGAACTAATCGTTACTTTGTTTTTATAGGATAGAGCATTCTCTACAATTTTATCGCCTTTTGTAGCAGGGTTGGCAGATAGCAGAGTAGGTAATACTCTACGTGCAGATACATAGTTTTCCGTATAATACGGCTTACTATTTAAATCAGAGATAACTATATTTTGTTTGGTATCAGCCATATGGATGATTTTATTGTCGCCAATATACATGCCGACATGATCGGGATCAGTTCCTGTTTTTTTACTTTTAAAGAACACTAAATCGCCTTTTTGTAATTGGTTTCTCGCTACATAAGTCCCTTGCTGAATCATATAATTTTCATTATACGTACCAAGGTCTACCCCGTTTTTCTCGAAGATGTACATTAAAAATGAAGCACAAGAAAATTTGTATGGGTATGTAGGCTTGTAAACTGAATTGCTGTATGTTGCTTGCCCCATTAAGCTTTTACCAGTCTGAATTAATTGGTCTGCTTTTGCAGCTACCGCCTGTGCGTTGTTCTGAGCATTTGTAGTCGCAGCCTCTACTTGTATTGGCTGGATCGCTGTTTGCACCATTCCAAATGAACTAAATCCAATTGTTAATGCAAGTGTTGTAGATAAAAATCGTTTATTCATGTTGCGTAACCTCCTAAAGCATCTAGTAGGATTTCTCCTGTATACCTTTGCCATGGAAATAATCGTAGCATGAAAAAGTAGGGCTTCTGGGCGGTAAATGTTACCAGGGTAACTGAAGGGAGGGCTTCAACACTTGCTATAGAAGGCTTTGTCAAGGGAATTTACAGTTTTATTACAAATGTTTCAGTAAGATGTAATATGGAACAATTCCATGAAAAAAGCTGCCCCAAAACGAGGCAGCCTACACGATTTTCTGTATCATTTCTACACGATTACCAAAGGGATCACGGAATTCAAAACGCTCGTAATGAGGAATAGGCACAGGATCGAGTATCTTGATTTGATGAGCTGCGAGTTTCTTCCGCCAATACTGAATATCCGCTACTTGATATGCAATATGCGCCTTTGTGGTCAAACGATCTAAGCCATCCTCTGTCCCTACATGGACCTCCTGTTGACCAAGCTGTAACCAAAATCCCCCACGTCCTTTAAGGGAATCAGGCTTCTCTAATTCTTGAAGTCCTAAGACATGACAATAAAAATCCTTCCCTTGCTCCTCACAACCTTTCGGAATTGTAATTTGCACATGATGTAAACCCATTATCATCTCAGACCGCCCCCTTTTTTTCTTAATTATAGAGTAATTTCTAAATATTTGAAATGGATGGGAGGATAGAATTTTAAAAGTAGGGGATAGAATTCTAAATCATCAACTGGAAGGATAGAGTTTAAACTGGTGGATAGAACTTCAAAAGTGGAGGATAGAATTCTAAAACTGGCGGATAGAACTTCAAAAGTGGCGGATAGAATTCAAAAACTGGCGGATAGAATCATCAACTGGAAGGATAGAGTTTAAACTGGCGGATAGAACTTCAAAAGTGGAGGATAGAATTCAAAAACTGGCGGATAGAACTTCAAAAATGGCGGATAGAATCATCAAATGGAAGGATAGAATTTAAACTGGCGGTTAGAACTTCAAAAGTGGAGGATAGCGCTTCAAATTTAGTGGATAAAACCTCGAAAGAGAGGGATAGAGCTCTAAATCTAATCTTTAGAACTTCAAAAGACCAACATTTCTATTCTGTTAAGATTTAATACTATGGTATAATAATAAAAACGGAATAATAGGATAGAGGTACAAATTAGATTTTTTAATTTGTTTAAAAGGGAAGATCGGTGTGAATCCGACGCTGTCCCGCAACTGTAAATGGGAGCACATTTCAAAAGGCCACTGTTACGAGTCGTAATGGGAAGGTGAAAGGTGTGATGAACATAAGCCAGGAGACCTGCCTTTATCTAGTACAGCCAAAAAACCTACGCGGATAGGGGGTGTTGAGTGTGACTAGAGAATTTCTCCTGCATGCTCATAGTACGATGATTGCTAAAAAGGGTGCTTCTATGTTTAATAGAAAGCTTCTTTCCATCTGGCAATCACCGTATTATGTCGTGTATTTGTCATAGTAGACATCTTTCTGATGAGGGAAAGATGTTTTTTTATGGAAAAAATTAAAGGAGCGGTCCACATGAATCCACAAGTTGTTGAGTACTATGAAAGCTTATTCAAATTTGAAATTATGCAAGAGCCTAAACCCTTAAAGGAGCTTGTCGAACAATATGTTGGGCATGATGCTTCACATGAGCAATCTATTTTAGCAGCATACGCAAATGTTTTGAAAGAATTAAGAGGATAGAATATGTTTGGCTACTTCGAAAAACGAAGTAGCCATTTTTATGAGTAAATAACATAATACCAATTGGAATACATTTGTTTGTCATAAAACTGCCTTTAGGACTTCATTCATATTTCACTTTTTATTTATATAATTAATCTGCTATAAATAGAGAGATTGGAGATTAAATATGAAAAATTTGCTTTATTCTAGATTTTGGCGGCTACATTTTTTCGCAGCACTTTTTATTACGCCTTTATTGCTGTCTCTCACATTAAGTGGGATTGGTTATTTGTTTTTTACAGATGTAGAAAATCGCTTATATGACGATTATTTCTTTGGTGAGAGCCATAAGGAAGAGGTCTTAACAATTGATGAGGCCGTGGAAAAAGCGGAGGCGGCATTTTCAGGATACTCTACTACGAAAGTGATTATGTTAGAGGAGCCTTATAATACGCGTTTAACTTTATCAAATGGCACTAAACAAAAGTACGTATTTTTAGACGATCACAATCAAATGGTTGGTAGTCAGGACGCCGATTATACATTTTCAAATATTATGCGAAATACCCATAGCTCTCTCTTTATTGGTGGTACCTTTGTAAATTATTTAGTAGAGCTGGCAGCTTGTTGGACGATCTTTTTATTACTGTCAGGGCTTTATATGACATTCAAAGGAAATCTCCTAAAGAAGGGCAAGTCGGAGAATAAGAGACAAAAAAGTAAGAGGTTGCATGCACTTGTTGGGACAATCATTACGATTCCGATGGTGATGTTCATTTCGACTGGGCTATTATGGTCTGCTTTTCAAGGTTCCATGCTTGCAGATATAGCGTCAGAAAATCCTACTTTTGGGTATCCATTACTCCAACAAAAGCCACCAACATCTGATGTCTCTGAAATACCATGGGCGACTCGTCAATTAGAGGCACCGACATCAGAAGGAGAACATGCCCAACATCATGGCGGTGGAGCTGTCCGTTATACGAACGATAGCCAAATGACGATTGCTCAGCTTGAAAAAGAAATCAATTCGATGAACATTGCTAAGCCTTACTCTATAATTTATCCGTCAAACGATGAGGGCGTCTATACAGTGGCGAAGGCTAGTAATTCTGGTGTAACAGGGCTAGATGTAAAACCCACAGCGGAAGCCACAATATATTTTGATCAGTATAGTGGCAAGTTTATCGATCAAGTGAATTATGACGATTATGGCCCATTAGCTAAATTCTTTACATGGGGAATACCATTACATGAGGGGCATTTATTCGGCTGGCCGAATAAGCTTTTAAACTTAGTGGTTTGTCTAGCCTTTTTAGCCGTAATCGTGTGGGGCATTCGCACTTGGATTTTACGTAGAAAAAAAGGGGAGCTGTCTGCACCACCGCAAATTTCTCATAAAATATCCATGCCATTCATTATTTTCCTTGTCATATTAGGGATTATGATGCCGCTATTTGGTGCGTCATTAATCGCTGTGGTAGTAATTGAATTTATCCTTTTAGGTTGGCAAACAAAGAAGAAGCTAAGAGCACAAGAAACTAAATAAAGCTAAGATGATACGGCACAGCGGGTTTGTGCCGTATCTTTTTTTTTGTTTATTTCATTTATAGGAACGCAATACTATACTGAAGCGGCAAAAATGTTTATAGATTTTTCAGCATGATTTTATAAAGTTTTAAGATTTGTATGGTACATTGCTAGTAGTTTCAGCTTATGGGGGTATGTAGATGTCAATAAAAACAAGGTTTTTGCTATCTTATGTGGGTGTCATCATCATTGCCATCACACTATTACTAGCAGCGGTATTTCTTTTTTCCTTTGCCATTACAGGTGATGTCAAAGCGATTGAGCATTTTTATAAAAAATCTTATGTCCAAAAGCCTTTGACGACAGTAGAGGAAAATGCGTTTCTAGATTTAAAATTACTAGCTAAAAAAAGTCCCCAGCAGCTTTTAGATCTCGAACAGCTTGAACAAATCAATGCGCCTTCGATAGAGATTGTGGTACGAAAAGATCATCAAATCGTGTATTCAACACAGAAAGAGCATAAACAATTATTGCTTCAAAGCTTACCTAGCTTTGAAGCGACCAATATTAATTCTCGTGACACCATCATGATAAATCGAGCCTTTTATACGTATGTTAAATTTGATTTTTATTTTCCAGATCAAACAGAGGGCAGTATTTTCGTATTGAGAGAGGTTAGTTCCCATGCAGAGGTAACGAGGGAACTGCTACCGATTCTTTTAGGTATTTTATTTGTCCTGTTTATGATGATTATTGGCTTTTTAAATTATTTAGTATCAAGAAGTATTATTAAACCGATATCGGCATTAAAGGAAGGGGCAGAACGAATTAAATCGGGCGACTTGGATTTTGAAATTGCGACCCACTCGAAGGATGAAATTGGTCAGCTGAATCGGTCATTCGAGGAAATGAGAGTCAAATTAAAAGAATCCATCCAGCTTCAGCTTCAATATGAGGAAAATCGAAAGGAGCTCATCTCCAATATCTCCCATGATTTAAAAACGCCGATGACTTCCATTATCGGCTATGTGGAGGGCATTAAAGATGGTGTGGCAAATACAGAGGAAAAGATGGATAAATATTTAACGACTATCTATACAAAGGCAAAGGATATGGATGTATTAATTGATGAGCTATTCTTATTTTCTAAATTGGATTTGAAAAAGATTCCCTTCCAGTTGGAAAGCATCAATCTCCAGCAATATATGCATGATTATGTAGAGGATGCAAGCTTTGATTTTATTGCACGAGATATTCATTTACAATATCTATCAGCAGGCTCGCCGCTTTTGGCAATGGTGGACCGAGATAAATTAAGACGTGTCCTGACGAACCTTTTAAGTAATAGCGAAAAATATATGGATAAGCCGTATAAGCAAATCATTATTTCCTTGCATGAGCGAGCAGAGGATGAGATTATTCAGGTAACAGATAATGGTGCAGGCATTGATCCTGTCGCATTGCCCTATATTTTTGATCGATTTTACCGTGCGGAGCCTTCACGTAATTCGCAAACAGGAGGCAGTGGCTTAGGGTTAGCCATTGCCAAACAAATCGTTGTTGAAATGGGTGGCGATATTTGGGCAAAGAGTGAATTAGCAAAGGGCACGAGCATATTCATTTCATTGAAAAAGGCTGAGGAGAAGGTGAATCATCATGAAAAAAATTCTGCTAATTGAAGACGAGGTGAGCATAGCTGAGCTTCAACGAGATTATTTAGAGATTAATGGCTTTACAGTAGATATCCAACATCATGGAGAGGATGGGCTACAGCAGGCACTTAAAGGTAATTATGATTTAATCATTTTGGATATTATGCTACCAGGGATAAGTGGCTTTGACATTTGTAAACAGATTCGAGCGGTACACAATATTCCCATTTTATTTGTTTCAGCTAAAAAGGAGGATATTGATAAAATTCGTGGTCTTGGACTAGGAGCGGATGATTATATTACAAAACCATTTAGTCCGAGTGAATTAGTGGCAAGGGTCAAGGCCCATTTGTCAAGATATGAGCGTCTGGCGAGCCATCAACAAACAAATCATATGATGTCCATTCATGGTATTACAATCGATACTTCGGCTAGAAAGGTGTTTGTTAATGGTGAGGAGATTGCCTTTACAACGAAGGAATTTGATTTACTTGTCTTTTTTGTTAGACACCCCAATCAAGTATTAAGTAAGGAACAGCTATATGAGCGAAACTGGGGCTATGAATCAGCTGCAGACGTTTCGACTGTCACTGTTCATATACGAAAGCTACGTGAAAAAATTGAACGAGAGCCAGCGCATCCCAAGTTTTTGGAAACAGTATGGGGTGCAGGCTATCGCTTCAATGTTTAAGTAAAACTACCTCGTCCTTGTGACGGGGTAGTTTTTTTAGACTTTTTTAAGAATTCGTTAATGGGCAATTTAGCATTACCGCTTACACTGAGGAAGGAAAGGCGGTGTATTAAAATTGAAAAAAAGGCAGGCAGTTATCATTGCATTAACATTTTTACTTCAAGGGTGTGCCTCAATTGATACAGAAACAATACAGCATGATAAAGGTGGGAGTGAAGTGGTGGGAACAGAATGGGCGAGTGAGTTGCTCAAGGCAGCTGAAAGGGGAGATATCGATGGGCTTCAATATGCTTTGAAACAAAAAGGGGACATCAATGTACAAGATTCAAATAATCGAACAGCTTTGATGATAGCTACCTATAATCAGGATATAGAGGCAGTTAAATTATTAATAGATGCAGGAGCAGATGTTAATATTCAGGATAATCAGCAAAATACGCCATTTCTCTATGCAGGTGCGGAGGGCTATCTGGCTATTTTAAAGATGACCATTCAAGCTGGTGCTGATCCGACTATTTTAAATCGATATGGGGGGACAGCACTCATACCAGCAGCAGAGCATGGTCATGTGGAGGTCATCGAGGAGCTATTGAGCAATACCGATATTGACGTCAATCATGTGAATCATTTAGGCTGGACAGCCCTGATGGAGGCGATTGTCTTAAATAACGGCAATCCAACACAGCAAACCGTAATACAACGACTAATTGAACATGGTGCTGATGTAAATATTCCCGATCAAAATAACGTGACACCTCTGCAACATGCAAAACAACGAGGATTTAAAGCAATCGAACAAATTCTACTTGCAGCAGGCGCAAAGTAACCCAAACTGTAGAGATGGCTCTCTACAGTTTTCTAAGTGTTGAAAAACAAAACAGTCAATTGAAAGGTAGAAATGGATTTCCGTTGCAGGCTACTTGCTTTCCTGTGGGCGAGCGCCGAATCACTTCCTCCGCTACCGCTCCATTTAGAGTTTCGCCTGTCTTGCTATCCCACGGGAGTCAAGCAGCCTTCCACTTCAACCCACTAACTTATTAGCAAAGGTTTTCAAATAAAGTGAAGGTGTTCACTACTCTTTATGAAGAGGTGTTGTCATGCATCACTTCTCCACATTGAAAATAACAACTTATCCCCTCTAAGAATACAGTTAATGGACGATTTGATCGCTATGTTACTATAAAAAAAAGTAAAGACACTTTGCAGAATGATTGATTGGAGTGGAGCCAGCGTCACTCCTAGGGGATTTAGCGTCACAGAGGAGACCCTGGAGCGAACGTAAGTGAGTGAAGCGGCTCATCGGATGCCCCCTGGAAAGGACGCTGGTGTAACGGAAATCAACCCCTCGACTTGCAAAGTTGCTTTTTCTGGCGTTGACATCATCTTTTTTCAACAACATGCAAACTGTAGAGACAGCTCTCTACAGTTTTTTGTTCTTAAATTATTTTTCCTATTTTTTAATTCTTTTTTAATAGTTTATTTAGTAGCAGTTTAGATATGGACTTTATGATAAATTTTGTCAACCAAATTACACCATAAAGGAGAGTTCAACAAATGAAATTAAGAAAACGTATTGTCCCAGCAGCATTGGCTTTATCCGTAGTATCAGCAGGTCTAGTAACCATAGGCGAGCCATTAAATGCAGATGCGGCAAGCAATAAAGCAGTAGTAGCGGAAAACGAGCAAGTAGCTAAAATTACAAACATCAAGCCATTAAATACAATGACACTACAAATTACATTTAATCAGCCATTAGCAGCAGCTGATGTAGACCTAAATCATTTAGATGCTATAAAAAAACATTTTACGTTTAATGGAGATTTAGAGATTGTCAATGTGCCACGCTTAATGACAGGCTCTAAGAGTACATATATTGTACCAACAACATTCCAAGAAGATGATTTTATCTATACATTGAGCTATAAAGAGCAACGCAATAAAGTTTTTGAGGGCACAGATGAAAAGGTATATGTACGCAATGTGGAGCAAGTTACAAATGATACATTTACATTGGAATCCTTTCAGGAGGATGGCGTAGTAGATTATGCTAATATTATTGAAGCCTATCGCGCAGGCCGTGGAGATTTAGCATTTAGCTTAGATGGTCATAATCGAGATGCTAGCGGCAAACGCTTTGATGTTATTTCTTCCTTACGTGATCGCTATGTGACGGTGAGAACAAGTGAGGGAGAAGAGTTTGTTGCTAATTATGTACCATTTACACAAGCAGCTGATGGCAGACAGGCTCCTCAATTTAGACTCCCTGCTGGCAAGGTTTTAAAACCTGGTGTGACTTACCGTGTGTACGCACAATGGGCGGAAATAGATGTAAGGAGCTTTGTAGCGAAAGAAATCGCGCCAATCACTCTGCAAACAGCGAAAGCCATGGATGAAAAATCCTTTGAATTACAATTAAGAAACGATCCGCAATCTGATTTACTTGCTGGCCGAAGTGTAGCGTTAAAAGGCAGTGATGGGAGTACATTGCAAGCACAATATCGTTATTCATCACGTAAAGGTACTGTTGGCATTTTTGATCTAACGAATGGTGGTACGTTGAAAGCAAATGTCAGCTATACTGTAATCCCATTAAACAACTGGGCTATAGCAACAGATTTAGTTCTACAAGGAAAATAAACGTTCTTTTGCTTAATAAAATAATGAATCTGTCATTTGAAGCTTAAATAAATGGAACGTATTTTATGCTAACAATGTAAAAATCTCGTCACAGCTGTGGCGAGATTTTTTTATAGCCAGCCTTTTTCACCTGCTACCTGAGCGGCTTGCTGTCTAGATTCAACTTGTAGCTTTTGAATAGAGGTAGATAAATAATTGCGAATCGTGCCCTTCGTTAAAAATAACTGCTTACTGATTTCGTTTGTGGTCAAGCCTTTTTTGACTAGCTGAAGCACCGCAATTTCTCGTTCATTTAAAGGGTTTTGCTCCTTCATAAATAAGGAGGCGGCTAAATCCTTGCTGACCACCTTTTCTCCTTGCATGATTTTTCGAATAGTAGCAATTAAATAATCGATGGGTTCATCTTTCAATAGATAGCCGTGTACCTCGCAATCCATTGCCTTTTGCAAATAACCAGGGCGTGCAAAGGTTGTTACAATCATTACCTTGCAAGGGAGGTTGGCCTGTTTAATTTTTTCAGCAAGCTCAAGCCCTGATAGATGGGGCATTTCAATATCAACTAGGCAAATATCTGGTGGCTCCTGCTGGATCAATTCCCATGCTTGTTGTCCATCTGCCACCTCAGCTATGACCTCAATATCAGGCTCAAACGCTAGTAGCGAAGTTAGGGCACCACGTAACATTTGTTGGTCTTCTGCTAGTAATACACGTATCATGTTAGAGGCTCCTTTCCATCTTGAATTGGTAGAGTGAGGGTGACGCTGGTGCCTACTGGTGTGTCACTTTCAATCAGGGCAAAGCCTTGCAGCATATGCATTCTTTCTTTTATGGAGTGGATGCCATTCCCACGTCCTTGTGACTGTAAACCGATGCCATCGTCTTTCATCACAAGTGTATAGTGTCCAGCACAACATTGAATGGCGAAATGACATTTTTTTGCCTGACTATGCTTGAGAATATTCGTAGTCGTCTCTCGTACACATAGAGCAAGCATCGTTTCCTCCACACTAGAAAGTACGATTTGAGGACATTGATTGTCAAGGGTTGTCGTAATATTCGCGCTTTGTAAAAGCTGTTGGCAATGGATAAGCTCCGTTTGCAAAGAAATAAAATTCATATCAGACACAAGCTCACGTACTTGTTTTAAGGCGGTACGGGTAGTGGCTAATATGTCATGTAGCTCAGGCTTCACGCTTGAAGGATCTCGGTCAATCAGTTTGGTCGTTAGTTCGGTTTTTACTTTAATCATTGTGAGCGTATGGCCAATTGTATCATGAAGGTCTCTAGCGATCCGTTGTCGTTCCTCTTGCTGAACAAGCTGTGTATTTACGTCTGCCAGCTCAGCCTGCAGATTTTTCGACTTTTCCACAAAATAAATGAGAATCGGGAGCACCAGTTGAAACATCATTATCGGTACTAGTACCTGTGATTCCTTTGGTAAAAGGGAATCTGTTGTCATGTACAAAACCGTCAAAAACATGACAGCGATGGCTACAATCCCACAGGCAATATGCCATTTTGATTTTGCACGTCCTAGTAAGTCGGCAAAGGTAAAGCCAAAAATAAGCATAAAAGGATCGACAATTATGCTAAGTAAGGTGATAAGGACAAAGGCTACTAGAGATGCAGTAAGAAGCCTCCAATCTCGATGCCATAAAGCAATGTAGAAGGCTATTAGGTATAAAAGGAGCACTGTTATTTTCATAGCTAAGGGAAGGGAATGAGACCCTAATACTAATGCGAATAGGAAAATGACAGAAGCTGCATCAATGATTAAATAATGCTTAATTTGTTCTCTAGGATATATTTTTATTACTAGCACCATCCTTTGTTGCTGATTACTGTGTCATCGCTTGAAGGGCTTTTTTACGAATCCATTCCATAGGGCCCATTTGAAATTTCTGTAACCAAGCGAACGCTATAACAAGTTGTAAGATTGATAGAGATAGCCAAATACCAATGACAGTGAAGCTATTGACTTGCCCACCTAAGCCAAGCCCCCAGCCATAAAAAATAATCGACGCAAGCACGTTTTGGAGGACATAGCAGCTTAAAGACATTTTACCAACATGAGCAAAGCGCTGCCAAAGCCAGTCTAGCCTCTTATATTCTACCAGTTTACCTAAAATTCCAATATAGCCAATGGATAGAAGAGGGGCACAAAGATAGCGAACAGGTAAATCAAAAAGCCCACCAGGAATAAAAATAAGCAGATTGATAGGAAAGCCAACGAATACACCGATATTAAAGAGCTTTTGTCGAGTTTGACGTCCATTGTCTGTTGGTGAAAATACCTCATTACGCATGAACTTCACGCCAAGTAAAAATAAAAAGACATTCATCGGGATAATAAATATAGCTTCTGAGCGATAAAATAAAAAGTTTGTGAGACGATGCTGCACCTGCGCAAACCATGTGCCATGTTCATAGAGCTCAGAAACGGATGCCATACCATTTAATGAAACACCAGCTCCTTGTAAGGTACTGATAAAAATAAGCAGAATCATTAGGATGTGAAAGCCACCAAAAAAATAAAAGGCTCCCGTCATGACCTTATCACCCAAACGTACAATAAAAGCGACGATGAATGCTGTGACAGCATAGCTCATTAAAATATCATACTCCATCACAAGCGTGTAGTGCAGTAGCCCCTCTAACCCTAAGAAGACGATAGTCCACAAGTACACTCCTGGCCAGGCTGTACCTCTCCGTAAGGCTTGCTGATATTTTAATTGCAGGCCTACTCCAAACATAATTGTTAACAACCCAAGCAGCTTGCCATTAACGAAAAATAATACGACCATACGTAAAAAATCATTGAAGGACCACCAACCAGAATAATCACTTGTTGTTATATACGATAAATCACCAAGATAAGCAAAAATCCAAATATTTGTGCCAAGCGTTCCTAAGACGGCAAAGCCTCTTAACATGTCGATAAAGGGAAGTCTTTGTTGTGTTTGCATAAGTTCGATCACTCTTTCTTTGTTTTCTTACCTTAAGGATAAGAAAATTTCAAGAGAAAACCTATTCACACCAGTCAAAGAATCTTGATGACAGGTGTCATAAAGTATGCTGAGACAGCACAAAAACCAGCAACGCTTTTGCTGCCGGCTCATTATTTTGTACAGGTATAGATGCGATAGTCTAAAATGTCTTCGTATTTTTCATTCATGGCAATATGCTGATCCATGATTTTATAGAATTCGGATTCCATATCTGTGGAAACTTGAAATTCAGGCTTGGATGAGATGAATTTGTTTTTTTGTATACGGATATCATAAAAACCAGCCTGTTGCAGTAGTCTTACCCAATCCTTTTTCCTGAGGAGAGACTGAAAGCCGTAAAATTGTTGGAGGTCGTCTGCAAGTTCGGTACGAAGTGTTTGAGGAATGGTAAATTCGATAGCAATGAAGCGGCCACCTTTTTTCAATAAACGATAAATTTCCTGCAAAGCCTGCTGCAAATTAACAAAGGCCAGAACCGACTCAGCTAGAATCAAGTCAAATGTCTCGTTCGCTAACGAGGTTTGTTCAATAGAGCCTTGTAGAAGTTTAACAGGTAGACGCGCTTTATGCATTCGCTGACGAGCCTTTTCTATCATGATGGGCTGAATATCGAGACCTGTGACGTTTGCTTGATAGGAAGATGCTAAATAAGCAGCCGTTTGCCCTGTACCACATCCCACATCTAAAATATGTGTGTTTTGCTCGATCTTCTCCGCTTGCAAAACAGCCTTTGATAGATTAATACCCCCAGGATGTGCGCCTCCGACCCCGAACTTAGCTAAAAAGGTAAGATAATGAGAGTCTTGAATAGTACCACCTTCTTTTTTCTTATAGTATGACAGGGAAACTAGTATGGTTCCCTTATTATTTTTAACCTCTTCTTCAAAAGTCTAATTCGCTATAAAAATTTTTACATATACTAGTGAGAAGCTTTCAGATAGGGGGTGTATAAATGCCATATTTTCAGCCGAATGCTAGAAGAGGTCCATATCCGCCAAACAATAGGCAATATTTTGGCCCACCTTTTCGAGGTAGGATGGTGCAACCATACTATTCTCCCAATCAACAACAGCAAGGTCCTAGATTAGGAAATTTACCAGATCATTTAAATACAATTATGGGGCATGCTGGGACGATTACAAATGGAGTAAATATGTTGAGACAGATGGGAGCGTTATTAAGTTTATTTAGATAAAAACTAGAAACCCTCTTAAGATCAGACTCTTAAGAGGGTTATATTTAGGTTTAATGGGCTGGTGCAAATTGCTTTTCGATAATAGAGCGATTTTTCTCTTTAAATAGCTCATTATGCGAGGACACCATGCCATGACGATAGGCAGTTGGTTCTAAATACGTTTTAATAGAATTGACTGCATTGGCGGCATCTTGGAATGTGCCAAGTAGCAAATTAATTTTTCCATCAAATGATAAAATATCACCTGCTGCAAAAATACCTGGCTGTGCTGTTTCACCTGTTGCCTTTCCTTCAACATAATAATCATCCTTTTTCGGAATGGCAATGGCCTCATCAAATGCAAGAGACGCCTCACGATTATAGCCATGACTGACGATTACCTCATCGATTTGACGCGTATAACTTTGCTTCGTTATCGTATTCTCACATGTGACTAATTGAATAGCGGTTTTATCAATATTTGCGGAAAGCTTTGTAATCGTTGTATTACACTCAATGCGCACACCTGCATCCAGTGCTTCCTGTACAGTGGCTTCGTGTGCTGATAGATTCTCTTTGCGGTAAACAACCGTTACGCTTTTGGCAATCGGACTTAATTCAACAGCCCAATCGATGGCTGCATTACCACCGCCTGAGATCATGATATCCTTATCGACAAAACGTTTATACGATTGCACAGTGTAATGTAGATTGGACATTTCATATTTTTCAGCGCCCTCAAGTGTTAGCTTTTGAGGGCTAATAATGCCGCCACCTACAGCTAACAGTACCGTTTTAGAATAATGCTTTTCACCAGCTGCTGTATGAATGACAAAAATATCATTGTGACGTTCAATTAAATCTACTTTTGTACCTGTCAAAATTGTAGGATCAAATGTTTTGGCTTGCTCGATTAATTGTTTAACAAATTGTTCACCCAAAACGGGAGGATGTCCCCCAATATCCCATATCAGCTTTTCAGGATAAAGTAATACTTTACCGCCAAGCTGTGGTTGACTTTCTAATAATTTTGTTTTTAAACCCCGTAAACCACTATAAAAGGCACTATATAAGCCAGCTGGGCCACCGCCAATAATTGTCACATCATACACATGCTGCATTTTTATTGCCACATCCTTAACAAATAGTAAAAAAGTAATTGACAAAATCTTATCAGGTAACTAGACTAATTCTAGTGATAATGATTATCATTTTTAGCTTTGAATATCATAGCATGGAAAGAAGTAAAAAGAAAGTGAGGGTCCGATTTGCGTTTAGAAGTTGAATCGATTCGTGTTGGTTATGAGAATAAAACGATTGTGCATGACTTATCGCTGCAAATTCCTGATGGCAAAATCACGACAATCATTGGTTCAAATGGTTGTGGAAAATCAACCTTGTTAAAAGCTATCACACGGATTTTAAAGCATGAGAGTGGACAGGTCATATTAGATGGTCAAAATATTTCCAAGATGAAAACAAAAGAATTAGCAAAAGAACTGGCAATCTTACCACAGAGTCCAGAAAGTGCACATGGTTTAACAGTGGAAGAGCTTGTATCCTACGGTCGATTTCCTTATCAAAAGGGCTTCGGGAATTTATCACAAAAAGATAAAGATGTTATTGGCTGGGCTTTACAGGTAACCAAAACAGAAGAATTCCGTTTACAATCTGTAGATGCTTTATCTGGTGGACAACGTCAGCGCGTATGGATTGCGATGGCCTTGGCCCAAGAAACCGACATTATCTTTTTAGATGAACCGACAACTTATTTAGATATGGCTCATCAGCTAGAAGTTTTAGAGCTACTTTACAGGCTGAATGAAGAACAGGGGCGCACGATTGTCATGGTCCTCCATGATTTAAATCAAGCGGCACGTTTTTCAGATTATATTGTAGCGCTTTCACAAGGTGAGCTTGTAAAATTCGGAACGGCTGAAGAAGTGATGGTTCCAGAAGTATTGAAAAAAGTATTTAATATAGATGCAGTTATTGGCAAAGATCCACGAACGAACAAACCAATGTGCATTACATATGACTTATTACAAACCATTTAAAAGGAGAATAACAATGAAAAAGTGGCTATTACCAATGTTTATGATGCTTGTGCTAGTACTTGCAGCATGTGGCAGTAAGGAAGAAAAAACAGAGAAGGCTGATGAAGGCTCAAAAGAGGAAGCTTCAACAGAAACAATCACATATCAATCAGAGTCAGGTCCTGTAGAAGTACCAGCAAATCCGAAACGTGTTGTTGTACTATCTTCTTTTGTAGGAAGCTTATTACAGCTTGATGTAAATGTTGTTGGTGTGGATGCATGGGCAGCAAAAAATCCCAACTTCGAAGATGCGATTAAAGATGCTGTTGTAGTTGAAAATACAGATATTGAAAAAATTCTTGAGCTAGAACCAGATTTAATTATTGGCTTAAATGGTATTGAAAATGCTGATAAATTAGCAGAAATCGCGCCAACTGTATTATTTACGTATGGTAAAGTAGACTATTTACAGCAGTTCATCGAAATCGGTAAAGTGGTGAATAAAGAAAAAGAAGCAACTGCTTGGGTAGAAGATTTTAAAACACGTGCAGCAGAAGCTGGTAAAAAGATTAAAGAAAAAATCGGTGAAGATGCGACTGTAACAGTAGCAGAGAACTTTAATAAACAGTTCTATATTTATGGCGATAACTGGGGTCGTGGAACAGAGATTTTATATCAAGAAATGGGCTTGAAAATGCCTGAGAAAGTAAAAGAAACAGCGTTAGAGCCTGGCTACTATGCTATTTCTCAAGAAGTTTTAGGGGAATATGCAGGTGACTATGTGATCTTCAGTATGTTCCAAGATCAAGATAATTCCTTTACAGATGCAGCATGGTTTAAAGATTTAGAAGCAGTGAAAAATGGTCATTTATTTGAAGTGAATGCAAATGCCTTCTATTTCAATGACCCTATCACATTAGAACATCAACTGAAGTTCTTTGAAGAGAAATTTTTACAATAATTAGTAGAGAGTAGCGAAGGCGAATGACAAAGTTTCGAAAGCTTCCATTTTGGCTTCAGGTATTGCTTGCATTGCTTGTATTAATTGGTACTGCCAGTATCTCGCTGTGCTTAGGGGCAGCGAATACAAGCATTCAAGATGTCTTTCAAGCAATTGTCGGACAAAGTGGAGGTAAACATTACACGATTTTACGTGAAATTCGATTTCCTCGTATCATTGCAGCTATTTTTGTTGGGAGTGCCCTCGCAGTCGCTGGGGCGATTATGCAAGGGGTTACACGGAACCCATTAGCTGATCCAGGGCTGCTTGGTTTAACGGCAGGGGCAAATGCTGCCCTTGCTTTAACAATGGCATTTATCCCTAAATTCTCGTATTATACGTTAATTTTAGCCTGCTTTGTTGGGGCGGGAATCGGTATGATGTTAGTTTATGGGATTGGTGCTTCTACTAAAAAAGGCTTTTCCCCTTTAAAGCTTGTTTTAGCTGGTGCGGCTGTCACAGCATTATTACAGGCAATCGCTGAAGGGACGGGCATTTTATTTCAAATTTCCAAAGATGTTTCGATGTGGACAAGTGGCGGTTTCATTGGCTCAACATGGCAGGCATTATTGATCGTACCCGTTATTATTATTGGCTTAGTGCTTTCATTTGCTTTTAGTCGTCAATTAACGATTTTAAGCTTAAATGAAGAAGTAGCAGTGGGTGTCGGACAAAATACTACGCTCGTAAAGGGTGTAATGATGTTCGTTGTGGTTATTCTGGCTGGCTCTGCTGTGGCCCTAGTCGGAAATCTAGCTTTCGTTGGCTTAATGGTACCGCATATTGTCCGCGCGTTTGTTGGGACAGACTATCGTTTTGTCTTACCAATGAGTGCCATTGTTGGTGGCTGGTTTATGGTGTTGGCTGATTTCGCAGGGCGCATGATTAACGCACCTTATGAAACGCCAGTTGTCGCTATTATTTCGATTTTAGGTCTTCCATTCTTCCTATTATTAGTGCGGAAGGGAGGACGTCAATTTGTTTAAAGAAGGTCGCAAAAAACAGCGTAAATGGTTACTCATATGGCTTGTGGTAACCTTGTTCATTTTTATTTTAGGGATTTCATTAGGTGCTGCTTCGGTTTCTATTGACCGAATTCTTCCAACCTTACTGGGCGATGGTAGTTTTAAAGAGTCCTTTGTACTCTTTTCAGTCCGTTTACCTAGAATGTTTGTGCTAGCGGCTGCAGGTATGGCATTAGCACTGGCAGGGGCCGTATTACAGGGCGTAACCCGCAATGATTTAGCAGACCCAGGAATTATAGGTATCAGTGCTGGCGCAGGTGTTGGGATTACTGTCTTTTATTTGCTAGTAGATGGCGACCTTCCTCACTTTGCCTATATTTTACCGATTGTCGGCTTTTGTAGTGCCTTAGTGACAGCACTGGGTATTTACTTTTTCTCTTATCAGCGTAATAAGGGTGTCCATCCCGTACAGTTTATTTTAGTAGGGGTAGGCGTAGCATCAGCCTTATCAGGGGTCATGATGGTATTAATATCCTCTGCTGAGCGGAGCGATGTACAATTTATTGCACAATGGCTAGCCGGAAATGTATGGGGCACAGATTGGCCATTTTTCTGGGCGCTAATGCCTTGGCTTGTACTGGGCATCCCTTACATTTTCTATAAAGCCAACGTTTTAAATGTCTTAGCCATGACGGAGCAAACAGCAGTCGGACTTGGTATGAACATTGGGCGAGAACGTTTCCGATTATTAATTGTTGCGGTTGCACTAGCGGCTGCCGCGGTATCCGTAACAGGGGGAGTAGCCTTCATCGGTTTGATGGCTCCCCATATTGCAAAACAGCTCGTTGGTCCACGCTACCAATTCTTTTTACCACTGACGCTATTCATTGGCGCAAGCTTGCTAATGCTTGCTGATACCATTGGACGTGTTGCTATTGCAAGTGCAACGGTTCCTGCTGGGATTGTTGTTGCATTTATTGGCGCACCTTATTTTCTATATTTATTGCGCAAAAATGTGTAGAAATGTATTAGTTATTGCTCACAAAAACAGTCTTTCGATTTAATAAAAATAGTGAAAAAAAGAGTTTACATCATCTGCCTTTCAAGTTTTTGAGAACCTCATTTATTGAGGTTCTTTTTTTTGTATAATTAGAACAGGAGGTGAATACATGATTCTATTAGCACGACAACCATCGGGTTCGCAAAAAATACTAGAGGTGGTGCTCCGTAGATTGCCACAGACGCATAATAACTACGCCTATTATGGTGAACGTTTGAGCCGTGTCCAAGCAGGTCTTGCGGGGGAACAGCGTGTTGATGCAGAATGGCTCGAAATCGATTTACCAACCCCACATTATTTTCTACATGATTTTCAAACCACAAATAGCTACGGATCTACCCATCAAATGGATACCATCTTTCTCTGCCCTCATTTTTTACTTATTCTTGAAATCAAAAATATAACAGGAAATCTCTCATATGATGTCCCTTTTGCGCAGTTTACACGGACGACATTGGATGGCACGGTGGAAGGAATGACTGATCCATTTGTTCAGCTGGATCGACATGTCATATGGATGAAAAAGCTTCTACTGCGAGAACGTATCGAATTACCTGTTGTCCATGCGGTAGTGCTGGCAACGAAAAATGGAATTTTAACAAAGGGTTTTGAGGGGCAACCGATATTTCATGTGAAAGGGTTACGATTTCATCTACAAAAGTGGATAGAGCATTATCAACCTAGAGAAAGAGTTGATCTTTTACAAGTAGCCAACCTTCTATTATCCCTGCACACAAAGTTGAAAAAAGAGGTAGAGGTGCCTCTTAAGGAGATGGTGAAGGGTGTGTTATGTCCACAATGTGTTAACGGGCAGCGATTATCGTATCACTATAAAAAATGGACGTGCCCACGCTGTGGATTGGAGGACGATGATGCATTGGTTCGAACATTAGAGGACTACAGGTTACTAGTCGGGCAGCAGGTAACCAATCGAAGCTTCCGCGAATTCTTTGGCATTGACTCTCCCGATTTAGCGTACAAGTTGATGCAACAACTCCCTTTGAAAGCGGAGGGTGTCAAAAAGCATCGGAAATATTGGATTAAGGAATAGCGAACTAAGCGTTACAATTCAAGCGGTCTGAATTGTAGCTTTT
This sequence comes from Lysinibacillus sp. OL1, assembly GCF_004332175.1. Lineage (NCBI taxonomy): Bacteria > Bacillati > Bacillota > Bacilli > Caryophanales > Bacillaceae > Lysinibacillus > Lysinibacillus sp. OL1. Next base: position 596,531 of record NZ_SJDS01000001.1, read on the forward strand.
AGTGCTGTAGAGAGAAAGGGCGCTTGAAGTAGGTGGATAGAATGCTGAAAGTGACGGATAAGATAGAGAAAGTAGCGGATAGGCCGCGAGAAGTGATGGATAGAACAGAGAAAGTGGAGGATACGCTTCGTGTAAGTGGATAGAGTGCTGAAAGTGACGGATAGAACAAGGAAAGTAGCGGATAGAACGCGCAAAGTGATGGATAGAACAGAGAAAGTGGAGGATACGCTTCGTTTAAGTGGATAGAGCAGGATACCACTCACTCCCAAGAACGATGTTTCGCTTATTTCCTACTAGACAAATAGAGTTTTTAGGTATATAGTTAGCTAGGCTAACTAATATAAAAGGAAGTGATAGTGTGACAATTGAACAGGAATTTTTTAATCAGTACCGCTTAATGTATCGGCCGTTTATTAATCAGTTGAATGTGCAGCTTGAACCCTATCAGTTATATAGCTCACAGTGGGCAGTGCTTCGTTTCTTGAATGATAAGGGTCCACATTCATTTGTAGATATCGCGAATTTCATGTCTATAGAGAAGCCAAGTGTCACGAAGCTTGTACATAAACTTGTGGAGCTAGGCTATGTGGAAACGATGACGGGCAAGGATAAGCGTGAAAAGCTGGTACACCTATCAAAGCATGGGGAAGAGCTTGTGCTGGAAATAAAGTCGCATCTAAATCCATTTTTTGAGCAGGCTTTGGCAGGCGTGCCAAAACAAGATATTGACATTGCGACACAGGTTTTAGCAAGAATTTGTATGAATATTAATCAATAGGGAGAGCAACGTGGAAGCAGCCAGAAAGAAACTATGGACAAAAGATTTTTTAATTGTCTCACTTATTAATTTTACCATTACGTTAATCTTTTATTTATTAATGGTTACGATAGCAGCATATGCGGTGGAGCATTTTAATGCCTCTACAAGTACAGCGGGGCTTGTATCGAGTATTTTTATTATCGGGACACTATTAGGTCGTCTTGGGACAGGGCGTATTATTGGAGACTGGGGTAGCAAAAAAACATTATTTTGTGGACTATTATTATTTATGTTATCAACAATGTCTTATTTTATAGCAGGCAATTTACCGCTGCTGATGATCAATCGTTTAGTACAGGGGATTGCACTAGGGATTGCCAGTACAGCAACAGGTACCATTATTGCACAAATTTTACCAGCTGAGCGTCGTGGAGAAGGGATTGGTTATTATAGCTTAAGCGCTATTCTAGCCACAGCCATTGGCCCATTTATTGGAATATTATTAACACAGCTATTTGCAGATTATCGTATGATTTTTGCAGTAGATTCTGTGTTAGCGATTATTTGTTTCTTTATGTATTACATTGTGACCGTGCCAGATGCACCGAAAAAAGCAAAGGATACAGCTGTAAAGGCTGGGTTTAAAGTGACGAACTTTATTGAAATGCGTGCAGTACCGATTGCCTTTGTGGCACTTGTGATTGGCTTTGCTTATTCAGGTGTGATGTCGTTTATGACGTTTTATGCAAAGGAGTTAGATTTAGTATCAGCAGGTAGCTACTTCTTTATTATCTATGCTATTGTCATTTTGGCTACACGTCCATTTACAGGGAAATTGCTTGATACAAGAGGGGCAAATATCATTATCTATCCATGCTTAGTGTTGTTTGCAATAGGCATGTATGCCTTTAGCTCAGCAACAACTACGATTGCCTTTTTAATCGCTGCCGCTTGTATCGGGATTGGCTATGGGAACTTCAACTCGGTGGCACAGGCAATTGCCATCAAAGTAACACCAAATGAGCGTTTAGGACTTGCGACATCTACGTATTTTATTTTTTATGATTTAGGCTTAGGTGTCGGGCCTTATTTCTTAGGCTTATTTGTACCATCTATGGGCTACAGCTCGATTTTCTTCTCGATGGTCTTTGTTATTTTAGTGTCGATTGTGCTTTATTACCTTTTACATGGAAAACATGAAAATTTGAAACAAGCAAAAATTTTGTAGATTAGAATCATTATATTGTAGAAAAAACGTCTTTTTTCTAGTTGTTCGTAAAGAATAACTGAAAAATGACGTTTTTTTCTATTTACAAAAATAGTTGTTGCAATAGATGATGATAATCATTATCATCACAATATAAAACAAATTCGGAAGTAGGTACGAAGTATGAAAAACAAATCATTTTTGTCGGTATTAGTAGCAGGAGGCATTTTAATGGCTGGCTGTGGCAATACAGAAGAAGTAAAAAAAGAAGATAAGCCAGCAACAGAACAGGCGGAGCAAGGTACAAAAGAGGTGGATTTATCTTCTGAATTATCAGCCTATCAACAATTTGCGTTAGAGCAAATGGATCAATTTTTACTAGATACAGAGAAATTTGTGAACCTATTCAAAGCAGGCGATATTGAAGGGGCAAAGGCAGCGTATGCGCCAGCACGTATGTATTTTGAACGCTCTGAGCCAATTGCGGAAAGCTTCGGTGATCTTGACCCTCGCATCGATGGACGTTTAGCAGATATTCAAGAAGAAGGTAAGGGTGAGGAAGAATGGTCAGGCTACCATAAGCTTGAGTATGCGCTTTGGGAAGAAAATACAACAAAAGGTTATGAGGCTGTAGCAGATCAGCTTCTTGCAGATGCGAAGGAATTGCATGCACTTGTGCAAACAGTGGAAGTGACACCTGACTTAATGATTACAGGTGCAGTAGATTTATTAAATGAAGTATCAACATCTAAAATTACAGGTGAGGAAGAAATTTACTCTCATACAGACCTTTATGATTTTAAAGCGAATATTGAAGGCGCAGAAAAAATCTTTGAGATTTTACGCTCAAAATTAGAAGCAAAAGATTCTACATTAGTGGCAACACTTGATGAAAAATTCAAAGCAGTAGACGATTTATTAGCACAGCATACAACGGCTGATGGTGGCTATATATCTTACGAAGAATTAACGGAGGAAAACACAAAAGCACTGGCAGCAGCGGTGAATCAGCTTGGAGAACCATTAAGTCAAATGGGTATCATTTTGGAGTGAACATAAACAATGACAACGTCAAACGAGGAAAAATTTATAAATAAAAAAATTTCTAGACGTGATATGTTAAAGCTAACAGGTATCGGTGTGGCAGGTGTTGCCATCGGTGCCTCTGGCTTGGGTGGTGTCATGAAAGCAATGGGCTATGATGTCTTTGAGCCAGTAGCAGATAGCACGACGGCTAGCAATAAGGTCAATTTCTATGGCAAGCATCAGTCAGGTATTGTGACACCTGTACAGACGAATATTTATTTTGCTTCTTTAGATGTATTAGTGACATCAAAGAAGGAACTACAAGCGTTGTTCCAGCAATGGACACCCCTTGTTGTGCGTTTAATGAATGGTGAAGTCATGGTCGATGTATCGACAAATACAAGAGTGCCAACTGGCGATACTGGAGAGGCAGAGGGTTTAGATGCATCTAATCTATCCATTACCATTGGTGTCGGGCCTTCATTATTCGATAAACTGGGCATCCAGCATTTAAAACCAGCGGAGCTAAAGGATTTACCACATTTCCCCAAAGATCAGCTACAGAAAGAATACACAGGTGGTGATTTGTGTATTCAGGCTTGTGCAGATGATCCGCAGGTGGCCTTCCATGCTGTTCGTAATCTAGTACGAGCTGCTTCAGGTAAAGTAGCAATAAAATGGTCACAGGCGGGCTTTAACTCGTTTCCAGCTAGTGGAGGGACACCACGAAACCTCTTCGCCTTTAAGGACGGTACTGTAAATCCAGCCATTACGGATGAAAAAGACTTAAATGAGGTCGTGTGGGTGGATAAAGGCTGGTTAAAGGGTGGCTCTTATTTAATTGCACGTAAAGTTCAAATGCATCTTGAAACTTGGGATCGTACATCATTGAAAGATCAAGAGGCAACATTTGGCCGTTACCGCGACAGTGGGGCACCTTTTGGCAAAACAAAGGAATTCGATGATTTTGATGTAGAGGCAAAGGATGATAAGGGCAATTATATTATGCCTGATACATCACATGTCCATTTGGCGCGGAAATCAGGTGCGCGTATTTTGCGACGCTCTTATTCTTATGCGTCAGGCGTGATGTCGAATACAGGGACCCATGATGCGGGGCTAATCTTTATTTCTTTTCAAAAAGACCCAGCCCAATTTACAACCATCCAAAATAGCTTAGGGCGTATGGATAAAATGAATGAGTACATTACCCATCGAGGCAGTGCCGTGTTTGCTTGCTTCCCTGGTGTACAAAAGGGGAGTTATTTAGGTGAAGCACTTTTTAACGCGCTGTAGTATCGTGTTTGCCCTTATGCTGACTTTAGCTTTACCTGTGCAAGCTGCGCAGTCCTATAGTCATCTCTATATTGCGATTAGTGATGCACTGATGAATACAAAGCAGGATAAAGAGGCGGAGGCCGAGCAGGCACTTGAACAATTTGCTATTGATTGGGCTAAAGTATCTTCAGAGCAGAAAGAGGCAAAAGCAAAGGTTGATGAAATCCTTGCACAGGCTACTGAGGCAACGTCCAAGGATGAGCGTTTAGAGGCGCTATCCGCACTATCCAATGCATTGCGTGCATTAGAAAAGCTTGAAAATCCAGTGGATGAAGCGGCACAGCGAGCAGAGTTTGGACAAAAATTTAAGCCGATAATGGCAGACTTTGAAAAAGCTTTAGCAAGTGGTGATATTCAGGCCATTGATGAAGCCTACAAAGATTTTAATAGTAAATGGAATAAAAATGAGCGACCTGTGCGTGAACAAAGTATCGCAATGTACGGGCAAATCGAAACACAAATGGCATTTCTTCGTATCTCTATTTCTGCTGAGGAGCCTGATGTAGCGCTTATGCAATCTCAATTTGCTGCTTTAAAGCAAACGATTGAGGATTTTGTAGCTGGTAAAGAAACAGCCGAAGTGGTAGAGGGGGAGTATTCATTAGCGACATTAATTGCCTATATAGATGAGGCCAATGATTTTGTCAATGCTGGTGATTACCAGGCGGCTTCAAATAAAATACGTGAGTTTATTACCATTTGGCCAAGCGTAGAAATTGAAATCTCCACACGTAATGGTAGTCTTTACACGAAAATTGAAAGTGATATGCCGATTATCGCGAGTGATTTATTAAAATCCAACGTCGATCAGCAAGCTATTACCAAACAATTAAATACATTCCGTACTGAAATTGAGCTAATTCAAGGGGATACCGATTACACCATTTGGGACGCTGCGTTAATTTTATTACGCGAAGGACTAGAGGCATTACTGATTATTTTAGCCTTAGTGTCATTCCTTAATAAATCAGGACAAAACAAGATGCGCAAATGGATTTATGTCGGAGCGTTTGTCGGCGTTCTATTATCCGCCGTAGCTGCCATCCTTATGTCGACGATTTTAAATTCGGCAACGATTGATACGAATCGCGAGTTAATGGAAGGCTATGTAGGGTTAATTGCTGCAGCGATGATGATCGGTGTGGGTATTTGGCTGCATAGTAAATCAAGCGTGGTCAGTTGGAATCGCTATATTTCCAAACAAATGGGTAATGCCATTTCGAGTGGCTCTATTTTTGCAATGGCTATGATTAGCTTTTTATCGGTCTTCCGTGAAGGTGCAGAAACACTAGTCTTTTATGCGGGGATTGCACCTAAAATGGAAACGTCGCAGTTTATACTTGGAATTGTGGTGGCACTGCTCATTCTTGCTGTACTTGCAGTTGTGTTATTTAAAGCAAGTGGCAAAATTCCAATTCACAAATTTTTTGCAGTAGCAACTATTTTAATTTATGTGCTAGCCTTTAAAATTATTGGTGTCAGTCTGCATACTTTGCAGCTGACAGATAATCTGTCCACAACGATTGTTGATGGCTTACCTGTTATTAGCTTGATTGGCTTCTATCCAACGGTGGAAACAATCATAGGACAGTCTATTTTACTTGTGTTAGTGGCGGCTACTGTGCTTTATAAAAAGAAACAAGCCTAATGAAAAAGGGTAGATGAGCGTAAAACGCCATCTACCTTTTTTTATTGCCAATGAGCAGGTCGTTTTATATAGGAAGGTAATTTAGTCGAACGATCCCCCTGTGCGGCGTTGATTTGCATTTGGGTTAAAAACAGACTTGTTGAAAGATCAGCACCGCGTAAATTGGTATCTCGCAAATCAGCCCCGATGAAATCTACTCCCTGTAAATTCGCATCTTGAAGATTAGCTGCTATTAAATAACTCCCCCTTAGATCAGTCGCTCGTAAATCCTTGCCTTTTAAATTTTTGCCCATCCAATTAGCCCCACGCTGATTCAAGTTTCTAGAAGCCTTTCCCTTCACACTTTGCTGGCGAATTTGTTCGCTAGTTTGGAGCAATAGTGCATTGATCGGCATACGAATAGCTACCATATCCAATGCTAATAAGGTATCTGCATCCTGAGCTATTGTCTGCTGTAGGTGCTTCAATTGAGCAATTAGCTGTTCATAAAGCATATTATCCACCTGATAGGACAAAGCCTCCGCCACATATGCAATCATTTCGTAAAGCTGTTCCATAATAGGAAAAACACGAAACATCTTGTCAGCATGCTCACGAGATTGTCGCCAATCCTGTCCATGAAATGTCACCTGTGAAACCTGTTGACCTGCGCCTAGGCAATCAAAAACGGTACAGCCCTTAAAACCTGTCTCTCGTAGCTGACTATGTATGTGACAGCTATAGTTATCCTGCAAATTAGGACATGGCGTGCCTGCGGGTTTATTGATCGCAAAATCACTAGAAGCCACAATATTTAAAGCGGTACAGCACAAGCCAAAACAGCTTTGACAATCTGCCTGTAGACTGTGTCGGATTTTTGTACCAATGGTTTTTGTCTGATTAGACATCCTCATTTTCCTCTCTGATCTTATCCATTTAGTTACTATTTTAACACTAACAAGCTACCAGTTAAAATAGAGAGCAAACTGTATTTTGAAAGATAGTAGGGGATATGGTATTCTTCTTCAAAAGAGTTGTAAAGAAAAGTGGTGGTGGAACATGGGGTAACGGTCAATGAATTATTACAATTGCCATCTTTTCGTGGCGCAGAGGTGTTAACAGGGCGAGATAATCTGCACCGTACCGTATCATCTCTATCTGTATTAGAGGTATCGAATGTTGATTTTTATTCGAAAATTATTAACCGTGTACAGGAGGAATGGTATGCAGAGGAGCTTGTCATTAGCTCCTTTTACTCCATTCGAGATAGTGTGGAGCAGCAATGTGAAACGATTCAGCATTTACATGATTTAGGAGAGCTGGGGCTTATTTTATATTATGTCGGTATTGTATTGCCTGATATTCCAGAAGAAGTGCTTGCGTTAGCGGAGGCACAAGGCTTTATTATCATTTGTATGCCGCGAAATGATTATTCACTGCGCTATAACGAGGTTATCTATGAGGTTATGGAAGCGATTGTTAGTAATCAAGGCGTTAATGATCATTTTGTCAAAGAGACATTAGAAAAGGTATCGTTACTACCTGAGCATTTAAGAAGTGTTGAAATTACACTGAAAATGCTTTCAGATCGTTTAAAGGCGAATATTGTGCTCACCAATAGTCATTTTGACATTGTGAACCAAGTGATGTGGCCACGAAATTCATCATTAGATGTAGCGAATGTCATTGAAGAATGCTCCCAATCCAATTTTCAGAGGGAAGCAGGCAAGCTCGAGCTGCTAAGAAGTGATGTCGCCTGTGTCGTAGACTATAAAAGAGTACATCAAAAAAATGGCGAGCCGCTATTTTTATTTCTGATTAAAGAAAATACAAAATTACCTGCTAAGACAATTGAAAAAGTAAGTGAGGTTGTGCAAGTAGCCATAAATTTATGGGGAGACAAGCATGATGAGGTTAGTGAATATGCCTTAGTTAAAGCTATTATCAATGACGAAGGGGAGAAAATGAGAAGATTAGCCAATCTTCTTCATATTGATGTTTCCGCCATTCAAATGATGTGGCTTGTCTACATGCATGATTTAGCAGACGAAAAAAGAATTCGCGATGAATTAGAAGAGCAACTGTCCAAATATTATCAAACAAGAGTCATCCAATGCATTGACCATTGTATGATTGTACTGGTAGGCAATTGCTTTTATAAGTATCATGAGTTTGAGATTGCCATTGAATATAGTGAAACTACTCAGTATGATGCCCAAATCGCAGAAATTGTTTATGCACCTAAAATGAGAAATACAAAGTCTGTTCGTCAAATGTATCAATTGGTCAATCAGGTGGGGGACAAAGCCCATACGATTTATCCGATGCGAAAATTGTTTACTGCAGCGGAAGTGCGCTCCATGAAAAGGGCAATTGATGTCAGTAAGCAGGGCGAGGAAATGATTGAAGAATATTTGTCTGTAATTGAACCCATTATACGTGACCATGATTCCTTGCAGACATTGATAACCTTTTTATTAGATGCAAATGCTAGTGTGGAGCGCTGTGCAGAGCTCCTCTATATCCATAAAAACACGGTGAAATACCGCATCAAAAAAATTAGTGAGCTGATTGGCACAGATGTTACCGTATATTCGGAATTTTATGATGCCTACATGGCTTGCATGCTATATCGATTGATTAATGATTAGAATAATCTGAAATTTTGTCATTTTGAACAAAATTTCAGATTATTTTTTTCATTTGCGCAAAAGACTCAACTCTTACCTATCTTCTATAATTAAAAACATTAATCCATCACCAAATAAGGAGGGAGTCACATGCAAAATGAAAATAAAGGTCAATCTTGGTATAGCTTAGGCATTATTTGGGCTGGTGCCATGATTTGTATTCCTAGTTTATTAGTCGGTAACGCACTGATTACCAATATGAGTTTATCAAAGGCACTGGCTGTTGCTTTTGTAGGCTATGCTATTGTCGTGATTATCATGATTTTGCAAGGCATGCAAAGCAGTGATTTAGGAAAGCCCACTGTCCATATAGCAGGACAAGTGTTTGGAAAAAAGGGCTCTCGTACAATATTATCCATTATCTTAGCTATTGCTTGCTTAGGGTGGTTTGGCATTCAGGCCAATGTGTGTGGCGTAGCCTTAGCAAACTTATTAGCAATCTATCATTTGAATATACCCATTCCAATCGCTTCATTCATTAGTGGTATGGTCATGGTCGTATCCGCACTTTATGGGATGAAGGTGTTGCGTATTTTAAGCTATATTGCCGTACCATTGCTCGTCATCATTTGTCTGTATGGTTTAGGTCAAATATTAACTGGTGAGCAACTACAGCTCGTTCGGGATTATCAGCCGCAGGGCAATATGAGCTTTATGGATGGTTTAGCTGTAACGATTGGGTCCTTTGCATTAGGGGCTGTTATAGCGGGTGATTATTCGCAATTTTCGAAAAAGCGTTCAGACGTTTTCAAAGCCGCTACATTAGGGATTATTCCTGCAGGGGTGCTAATGATTGCTGTGGGAGCTGTCTTAACGATTGCCTATCAAACAAGTGATATTACAGCAGTCTTTCTGCATATCGCAACACCCTTTATTGGTGGAGTGGGTCTGATTTTAGCAACATGGAAAACCAATTTGGTCAATGCAATTTCAGGTGGTATTGCCTTAATTAATGTATTTGATGTTGCTAAAAACAAAGAACGATTAGCCATAGGTGTGGCGGGTACAATTGGCACAATCTTAGCCGTTGTAGGGATTTTAAATTATTTTACACCTATCATGTCAATTTTATCGGCGATGATTCCGCCTGTTGCAGGGGTGATGATTGCTTCCTACTGGGTCATTCATAAAGGCAAAACAGATAGCTGGCAGGAAGTTGAAGGGGTCAATCGATTAGGTGTATTTTCTTGGCTAGTAGGTGCTGTAATTGCCTGTATGCCAGTGGTATTTTCCTTATTCCCTGCATTGCCAGCGCTACCAAACCAACCGATGATTGGCATCATTATTTCATTCGTGATTTATTATGTTGGGTATCGTGTATCTGTACAAAAAACGGTCATATTGGAGGAACATAGATGAGATATTTAGATCAGGCAGCTATTGAACATATTGCCATAGGGGCAGCATTTTTAGGAACAGGTGGGGGAGGAGATCCCTATATTGGAAAATTAATGGCGCTTTCTGCTATCGAAAAAAATGGCCCTGTAAAGTTGTATTCAGTGGATGAAATTGCGGATGATGATTTTTTCATTCCAGCCGCAATGATGGGGGCGCCATCGGTTTTAGTAGAAAAATTCCCACGTGGCGATGAGTTTGTTAAGGTTTTCCAAAAGCTCGCGCAATATTTGGGAAAAGAAAAAATTGCAGGCACCTATCCAATGGAAGCAGGTGGGGTCAATTCGATGATTCCTATTGTAGTAGCAGCACAGCTTGGCTTACCATTGATTGATTGTGATGGCATGGGGCGCGCATTTCCGGAATTACAAATGGTGACATTCCACTTAGATGGGATTTCGGCAACGCCAATGGCCATCACTGATGAAAAAGGGAATATTGGTATTTTTGAAACGATTGATAATAAATGGACCGAGCGTATCGCCCGAACAGCAACAGTAGAAATGGGCGCTAGTTCTTTAGTGAGCCTCTACCCAACAACGGGTGCGCAAATTAAACAAAGCGGTGTTCATCATATAGTGACGCTTTCTGAAAAAATTGGTGAAATTATTGCCTCGAAAGACCAAGAGGTGAACGATAAGCTACAAAGCCTTTTAAAGCTTACGGATGGATATGAGCTTTTCCAAGGAAAAATAGTGGATGTTATTCGTGAAACGAAGGGTGGCTTTAACCTAGGTAAAATGAATCTTGAAGGTATTGAATCTTATAAAAATGATCAAATGAAGGTTCATTTCCAAAATGAAAACTTATTAGCTGAGAAAAACGAGCAGGTTATAGCGATGACACCAGACTTAATTTGTTTGGTGGATTATGAAACTTTATTGCCTGTTACAACAGAGAGCTTAAAATATGGTAAACGTGTGCGTGTGATTGGCTTACCAGCACATGAAAAATGGCGTACAGCAAAAGGTATTGAAACAGCTGGACCCAAATACTTTGGCTATGAATATGAGTATACGCCAATTGAGGAATTGGTGAAAAAGGAGGTAGCAGAGCATGTATAAAATTGGAATCGATGTAGGTGGAACAAACACAGATGCCATCCTTTTAGACCATAATAGCCAGCTTATTTACAGTGTGAAATCACCAACAAGCTTAGATATTAAAACAGGGATTGAAAAGTCACTGCAACAATTACTAGAGGGTGCAAATATTGACAAGACAAAAATTACTCATGCGATGTTAGGGACAACACAATGCACCAATGCCATTGTTGAACGTAAAAAGCTAGCAAAGGTTGGTGTCATTCGACTAGGTTATCCAGCGACGGCTTCCGTACTCCCTTATACAGCTTGGCCAGCAGATATGATTGATAAATTATCTGGTAATTATGCCATTGCCCATGGTGGTTATGAATATGACGGCCAATTATTGAGTGCGCTTGATCAACAGGAAATTACAAAACTACTGGAGGAATGGCGTGGTCAAGTAGAATCCATTGCGATTGTTGGTGTCTTTTCCTCTATTAAAAATGATCAAGAATTGCAGGTTCGTGAATGGATTCAAGAAGTCTATGGCGAGGAATTTCCAATTTCCTGCTCCTCATTAATAGGTTCAGTCGGGTTAATAGAACGTGAAAATGCTACAATTCTAAATGCTGCATTATGTAAGGTGATTGAGACAACAACACAGGGCTTTGTACAGGCGTTACAAGCGGAAGGCATTTTTGATGTAGAGGTGTATCTATGCCAGAATGACGGTACATTAATGTCTATCGACTACGCCAAGCAATTCCCAATTTTAACAATTGCCTGTGGACCAACAAATAGTATCCGTGGAGCATCGTATTTATCTCAAATTCAAAACACAATGGTATTGGATGTTGGTGGTACCACTTCAGATATCGGTGTATTACAGGATGGTTTCCCGCGAGAATCCTCGGTCGCAGTTGAAGTGGGAGACATTCGGACAAACTTTAGGATGCCAGATATTATTTCAGTCGGACTTGGCGGGGGAAGTATTGTTCGTGTGAACGGCAACAAAATTACAGTTGGGCCGGATAGTGTAGGCTATAAAATCAGTGAGGAGGCCCTTGTTTTCGGTGGCTCGACCTTAACGACAACAGATATCGCTGTCCGTTTAGGCTTAGCAGATGTAGGTGATTCCACGTTAGTGGCACATATTGATGAAGCCTTTGCCAAAGCCGTTCAAGAAGAAATTTCTTCGTTACTAGAACAGGCGATTGATAAGATGAAAACTTCCTCAGAGGATGTGTCACTAGTCTTAGTAGGGGGTGGTGGTATCATTGTGCCAGAAAAGATTCGGGGCGTTTCCACAATTGTAAAATCTGAATACGGTGGTGTTGCGAATGCCATCGGAGCCTCGATTGCACAAATTAGTGGTCAATATGAGCAAATTTATATTTATTCCAAAGAACCGCGTGAGGAATCCTTAAAGGATGCACAAAACAAGGCTGTGAAACAAGCCGTATTAGCAGGTGCTCTTGAGGATACCATTGAGCTAGTGGAAGTAGAAGAAACACCTCTCGCGTATCATCCAGAAAATGCAACAAGATTGAAGGTAAAAGTAGTAGGGAAAATGGTGTAACAGTCAAAGGAAGAGTCCTAGTTAAACAGGGCTCTTCCTTTTATTAATTGCTCAAATGAATGAATCACTGCATCAGGTTTAATGTCAGTAGGATTCGTGAGCCGATGAGGATTGTACCATATGCCCTTCATCCTTGCTTGCTGACAACCAGCAATATCTTTTGCTAAGTCATCCCCAACGAATAAGGCTTCATTTGGCTGAACTTGGAGCTGATGTAGAGCTAATTCAAATATGCGTTTGTCAGGCTTAGTTAAGCCTACTTCCTCAGAAATAAGAATAACATCAAAATAGCTAGCTAAACCTGTATGTGTAATTTTAGCCTTTTGTCGCAGTGTAGAGCCGTTTGTGATAATGCCAACTTGTACTTGCTTCTTAATCGTTTGGAGAACCTTCAACATATGTTGATCGATAGAAAAGCAATATGGAAACTGCTGATCCCAAAAATCTTGCATGTCATGGCGATGCAATTGAAAGGTTGATGGAAACGCATCAAAAAACGATGATAAAACATTGGTTTTATCGGCAATCCCATAGTCTCTTTTATCGTATTCCTTAAATTTTTCCAGCATGTCCTTTTTGAGCATACCCTGAATAGCACCATAGTATTTTTCCAAAATAATATAAAACAGGTTATCGACAGCATGATCTCGATTAAGTAAGGTATCATCTAAATCAAATAGTATCGCTTTCAACGAGCTTCATGTCCTTTCTTGCTCATCAAAAGGTTTACGTTTATGTTTTTCATCAATAATTTTTTTGTTTAGGATCTTTACCTTGCCAACCATGAGCAACCTCATATCTTCCACAATATACTTAGCTAGCTCTTCGTCCGATATGTCATCTCGATCAATATCAAGGCGAAAATCCTGCCCTTGTATGCCACCACCATTGGTAAATTCAATTTCAAAATCAAAGACAACTCTTTTATCCATTCAAGTACCACCTTACGCTTAGTGTTAGAGTGCTATCCATATATTCTGTGTTTAATAGGTGAATACCTTCTTTGAGCATAAGCGTAATTGTTGAGTAAACAAAATTTCCTTTTTCTTGTATTTGCCACTTGCCAACAAAAAAGTCATAGTGTAATATGTAACTAGTACACTATGACACGAGGTGTTGTGATTGAAAAGCTTTACAGGACTTTTAAAAAAAGAATGGGTACTTTATCGCTCATGGTTTCTAGTAGGGATATTTATGGGACTTATGCTATCTTGGATCGTTCCCTATATCTTACATCAGTATGTCGATCTCTTTGCACATGAGCATCAACTAGCATTTGCATTTACGATGCTCGTCCTTTTTCTAGGTGGATTCTATTCTATCTTACAATTTTTAGCATCGATGCGTTTGGATATTAAAGCAAAGGAGAGCTGGCTCCATTCAACAAGCTCTATCACAAAGCTTATCGGAGCAAAATTGGTTTGCTCATTAGTAGGTTATGTCCTCTTCACTATCCTTTTCACGAGTATAGCCATTTTCAATATTAAGGATGAGCTGATCGCGAGCGCTGGACAAATTTTATTAGTTTTAGTAATAATTGTTATTATATTGATGATTTTCCAATTAATGCTATTTATCGTTCTTTTATTCTTTTTAGCTTTTTATTTGCAATTGAAGCGCATAATAGGTCGTTTTTCAATTGTGCTGACAATGATTGTGTTTTATGTAACCACAGCTGGTTGGGCGCGGGTAACGGAGAGTCAGCTGTATCGAGCGATCTTCCTCCATGGGGAAGTTTCGCTTCAAAACATCGAACACTATCTACCAAAAGCGAAAGAAATGACGATGGAATGGATGCTTGGCTCGATATATGTCGTTGAGGAAATAGCCATTACGTTATTATTACTACTGCTGTTTTTAGCAGCATCGAAGTGGCTTGAAAGGGTGGTTTTACGATGACGATGGATTTTTCGCGTGACAAACCCATTTATAGCCAGCTTGTCGATCGAATTTGTGGAGACATTTTGAAGGGGAAGTTGGAGCTAGGTGATCGACTTCCCTCCGTTCGAGAATATGCAGTAGAAACAGGTGTCAATGTCAATACGGTGCAACGTGTATACAAGGAGTTAGAGGCAATGAATATAACGGAAACCAAACGAGGACAGGGTACATTTATTACGAGCAATGAGGAGCGCATTGAGTTATTGCGAGAAGAGATGAAAAATCAGCTGGCTGAAAATTTTTTAACATCGATTGAGGCATTAGGCTTTTCGAAGGAAGAGATGCTTGTGGTTTTGAAAAATAAAGCGTGAGGTGAAGGGATGTTACAGCTATCAAATGTATCTTTTCAATATAAGAAAAAGCCAGTTTTACAGGATCTATCCTTCTCCTTTCCGATTGGACAAATCATTGGACTAGTTGGAGAAAATGGTAGTGGTAAATCTACGCTTATGAAAGTTTTAGCTGGTTTACTGCGACCCACTGCTGGTGAGATCACACTAGAGGGTAAGCCAGTCACACGTAGAAGTGCTGACAAAATTGCTTATTTACCAGATACAGATTTGTTTTTTGAGTACTACACGGGTGAACAGCTTTTCCAGCATTATGCTTCGCAATTTGAAGATTTTTCCTATGACAAAGCCTGTATCGTCGCACAATTTTTACAGGTAGATACGCGCACAAAGCTACGCCAATTATCAAAGGGTAATCGTGGTCGTATGAAAATGGCTGCCACCCTTGGACGAGAGGTTCCTTATTATGTCATGGACGAACCATTTGCTGGGCTAGACCCAATTGTGAGAGAGCAGTTGATTAAAGGCTTAATTCAATTTACGGACATCGAAAATCAAACGATTTTGCTATCCACACATGAATTATATGAGGTAGAGCCTATTTTAGATCAAATTATTTTATTGCAGGCAGGATCAATCATGGCCTACGAGAATGTGGAAACATTACGCGATGTGGCTAATAAGGATGCAGTTGAGTGGATGAAAGGGTTTTATCGTCCTTCAGTAAAAGACAGCTAAAGGTGAAGAAAGAATCGTCAATAAAGCAATGTTGTCGTGCCAGACTGCATAATGCTCAGGCGAAATAGATTAGAAAGGGTGAAAAATATGACAGAACCGATTGTACAATTGCAAAATTTATCGAAAACTATTCGAGGAAAGCAATTAATTCAACAGTTAAACATTGATTTATATCCAGGCCAAATTACAGGATTTTTAGGACCGAATGGAGCGGGGAAAACAACAACAATCCGAATGATGACAGGGCTTATGCATCCAACAGAGGGCAATGTCATCATCGACGGGCTTTCACTGAAGGAGCATTACGAGGAAGCCATTAGTAAGGTTGGTGTGATTGTTGAAAATCCAGAAATGTATAAATTTATGTCAGGCTATAAAAATTTACTACATTTTGCACGTATGCATAAAAATGTAACAAAGGAACGAATTCAGGAAGTCATTCAACAAGTTGGGCTCGAAAATCGTATACATGAAAAGGTCTCTACGTATTCACTTGGTATGAGACAACGACTAGGATTAGCCCAGGCGTTATTGCACAGACCGAAATTTTTGATTTTAGATGAGCCGACGAATGGCTTAGACCCTGCTGGTATTCGTGAGTTTCGTATGTACCTGCGTAAGATTGCTTCAGAAGAGGGCGTATCCGTCTTTGTCTCAAGTCACTTGTTATCAGAAATTGAATTGATGTGTGATCGAGTGGCTGTGATTCAAAATGGGCAGCTGATTGATCTGCGCGATATTCATAATGAAAGCTCATCGTTTTATTATGTGGAGGCACAGCCAAAAGAGCAGGTGTCTGCTTATCTGGAACAGTGTGACTTTAACTTTGTAGCAGAGAATCAAGGCTATGTGGTGGAAATGAAGAAAGAGGATGTCCCAGCTATGACTACACAACTAGTCCAAGCGGGTATTCAATTATTTGCTGTACAGCCACATCAAAAAACATTAGAGGATCAATTCTTAGAAATGACTGGAGGCGGACAAATTGCTGAAGCTAATTCAAAATGAGTGGATGAAATTATGGCATAAAAAAGGAACATGGGCAATGGTGGCCATGCTGATTCTTGTCATTCTTGTTCCTGCTGGAATCACCAAATATTATGAAGTAAAATCCCCGACGGAAGGCTCTTGGCAGGACATAGAGCAGGATGCCATTCAATCTTATAAAGAGACGCTAGCAGGTGAAGATTTAACGGAGGAAGATAAGGCATACTTTCAAGAGCAGATGGCAATTTCTGAATATCGTTTAGCGAATGATGCACCAAGTCAAAAAGATAGTAGTCTTGCAAGCTTTATGTCCTTTACAAGCGGTATGCTTACACTTGTTACTTTATTTACAGTCATTACCGCAGCTAGTATTGTATCGAGCGAATTTTCAACAGGGACGATTAAAATGCTCTTAACGCGCCCAATGTCTCGTGCAAAAGTGTTAACGTCTAAATTACTAACAACATTCCTTTTTGGTTTGTTATTGTATGTGGTCAATGTTGTGGTAAGTGCCCTTATCGGCTTAGTCTTGTTCGGCATGGGAACAGGTGTGGAATTAGAAATGGTCAATGGACAGGTCGTTGAAAAGGCTGTATGGAGCGATTTAGCCTATCATTACCTATTATCTAGTGGCGATTTTGTGATGTCTACATTATTTGCCTTTTTGATTGGCTCAGTATTCCGCTCAAGCTCATTAGCAATCGGTTTAACGATGTTCCTTTCTTTTACAGGCGGCATGATAGTTATGTTCTTAAGCCGATACGACATCGTCAAATATATTTGGCTCACACATTCTGATTTAACACAGTATGAGCATGGTGGTGGCTCCATGATTGCTGATGTGACGTTGCCCTTCTCATTAACAGTACTTGCTATATACGCAGTAGTTTTCCTTGTCATTAGTTATTCAACCTTTATGAAACGTGATGTCACGGCATAAGCTAAAGAAGAACTGTGCCCTAATTTTGGATTAGGGTGCGGTTTTTTTGTTTAACATCACGAAATATTAAAAAAGTATTTATTTTTTTTTGAATTGCGCCTATAATAATAGCAACTTAGTGAAAACGCTTTTTTTTTTACTAAAGTGGTCTAGACAACTATACCAAAGGGGGATAATGAATGTTTGCTTTCTTACAAAAAATCGGTAAGTCGCTCATGTTTCCAATCGCAACATTACCAGCAGCAGCATTACTATTGCGTTTAGGTTCAGCGGATATGCTTGGGGCCGTACCGAATGAAGCCATCCAGTACATTGCTAGTATTATGGCCGCTTCTGGTAATGCTATACTAGGGAATTTACCAATTATTTTTGCTATCGGTATTGCGATGGGGTTTGCACATGATAGCAGTGGTGGCGCAGCTCTAGCAGGTGCGATTGCGCATCTTGTTTTAGTCGCCGTTTTAGGGACTGTTAACGAAGAATTAAATATGGGTGTGTTTGGTGGTATTATTGCCGGTATTACGGCAGGCTTATTATATAACAAATATTATAATGTGAAATTTCCAGAATGGTTATCATTCTTCGGTGGACGGCGCTTTGTACCGATTATTACGTCCATCACCATGGCAATTTTAGGTAGTATTTTAGCAATTGTTTGGGGACCAATTCAAGGTGGTATTGATGCTGTCGGTAATTGGATGATTGGTGCAGGATCACTTGGTGTAGGGATGTATGGCTTCTTCAACCGTCTATTAATTCCAGTGGGTCTCCACCATGTAATCAATACAATTATTTGGTTTGATTTCGGTGAATTTACAAATGCTGCAGGCGAAATCGTGAAAGGGGATATCAACCGCTTCCTAGCAGGAGACACGACAGCTGGACATTTCCAAGCTGGTTTCTTCCCAATTATGATGTTTGGCTTACCAGCAGCCTGTCTAGCAATGTATTTTGCAGCGAAAAAAGAAAAGCGTCCAATCGTTGGAGGGATGTTCGTTTCCATCGCTTTAACAGCCTTTTTAACGGGTGTTACAGAGCCTATTGAATTTTCCTTTATGTTCTTATCACCAGTTCTTTATGGTATTCATGCTGTATTAACAGGTATTTCATTGGCGGTGGCCTATCTCGTTGGATTCCGTGACGGCTTTGGGTTCTCTGCAGGCTTAATTGACTACTTACTCAACCTTGGTCTGGCAGATAAACCATGGCTCTTATTACCTTTAGGTTTAGGCTTTGGGGCGATTTACTTTGTGGTATTCTATTTCTTAATCAAAAAATTAGACTTAAAAACACCAGGACGTGAAGACGATGAGGATGAAGATGGCGAAGTAAATGCTATTGCTGATGATGTCGATTTACGTGCATATTATACAATTGAAGCATTAGGTGGAAAAGACAATATTAAGCAAGTGGATTATTGTACAACTCGCCTACGATTATTAGTACAGGATTCTGCTAGCGTCGATGAAAAAACATTGAAGCAAACAGGTGCAAGAGGAGTTATGCGTATTAGTAAAACCAATGTCCAAGTAATCATTGGGACATCTGTTGAGTTTTTAGCTGAAGCCATAAAAGAACGTTTGAAAAAAGGCAATCCAGCACCAGCCGATGTAGGACTTCCATCAGCTCAGCCTGTCATGGAAGAAAAGGTGAAGAATGACACGATGACATTCCGTGATTTTGAAATGCCAATGACGGGTGATTTATTGCCTTTAACAGAAGTGCCTGATGAGGCATTTTCAGCAGGCTTGATGGGCCAAGGTTTCGGGATACGTCCGACAGATGGAGCAGTCTATGCACCATTTGATGGTCAAGTAGTGATGGTGTTCCCCACAAAGCATGCAATTGGCTTAAAATCTGATACGGGCATTGAAGTATTAATTCATGTTGGCTTAGATACGGTCAAACTAAATGGTGATGGTTTTGATCTGCTCGTTACAGATGGTCAAAAAGTTAAGCGTGGGGATGCGTTATTAAAAGCAGACCTTGTACAGATTGAAGGGCAAGTACCTTCTGTCATCACACCAGTTGTCTTTACAAGCTTAATGGGGCAAGAGATTACACTTGAAAAGACTGGCTATCAACGAGCAGGCTCAACGAATATTATTACAATGAAGAAGTAACAACTAATGGGGCTGTTAGCGAAGGTATACAGAGGCAATGAGCTATTGCACACAGATGCCTTTTCGACAGCCCTTGTTCAAGAAGGAGATGTTTTTCTTGAGTTTACTCATTCGAAATATCACAGTAGTGAATGGCAATGGACGAGATGAACAGGTAGATGTATGGATGAAGGATGGTAAAATTGCGCAAATTGCTCCTCAGCTTGATATCCACGATGTAGAACAGCTTGATGGTTCAGGGAAATTTTTATTGCCAGGATTTATTGATATGCACATTCATGGATCCGCTCAAATGGATACGATGGATGCTTCTGATGAAGGGCTTCATACGATGGCTCAATCCCTTTTAAAAGAAGGAACGACAAGCTTTTTAGCTACAACGATGACACAAAGCTATGACAACATTGAACGAGCTATTGAAAATGTAGCACAGTTCCAGCCACAGCCAGATGAAGCAGAGGTACTAGGTATTCATATCGAAGGGCCATTTGTTTCAAAGCAGCGAGCAGGGGCACAGCCTCTTGAATATATTGTCGAGCTAGATTTAGATATATGGACAAAATGGCAGCAACTAAGTGGCCATAAAATTAAGCAAATTACGCTAGCACCAGAAGAACCGAATGGCATGGCAGCTGTGCAAAGTATTTCTGCTAGCGGTGTCATTGTTTCAATTGGTCATTCGGATGCTACCTTTGAGCAAATGCAACAAGCGGCTCAATTAGGTGCCACACAGGGGACACACTTATACAACCAAATGCGTCCATTCCACCATCGAGATCCAGGTGTAGTTGGCGGTGTCCTGCTGCTAGATGCGATTAAGGCAGAACTGATTGTTGATTTTATCCATATGCATGAAGGCGCTGTGGAAATGGCCTATCGCTTAAAGGGAGCAGACGGGCTTATTTTAATTACAGATGCCATGCGCGCAAAGGGAATGCCCTACGGAGCATATGATTTAGGCGGTCAAACAGTTCATGTGACAGAAGCAGGTGCCCATTTGTCAAATGGATCGTTAGCAGGCAGTATTTTAAAAATGGATGAGGCTGTACGGAATATGCATCACATTACGAATTGTACGCTGGAGGAGCTTGTCAAAATGTCCAGCTTTAATGCTGCCGAACAATTGAAGCTAGGTAATAAGGGTCAGCTTATACAAGGCTTTGATGCGGATGCAGTGATTTTAGATGAACAATTAAAGCTCCACCAAACGATTAAGGCGGGCAAGGTCTTATATGATGCAAATTCAAGTGGACAATAGTTACTAATATGCAGCAGGTATACAAACATCTTGCATGAAACGATGGAAATGAAAAGGTGATAGAACATGAATACCTATTTTCAACAAGTAAATCGATATTTAACAATGGTGGCACAGCAGGAAAGCAACCAACTTATGCATATTGCCAAGCAAATTGTTAAACGTCTCACAAAGGGAGGCATTATCCAGCTCTTTGGCTCTGGTCATTCCATGCTACTAGCACAGGAATGTTACTATAGAGCAGGTGGCTTAGTGCCTGTCAAACCGATACACATAGAATCGTTAATGCTACATCAGGGTGCACGGCAATCCTCACAAAATGAAAAAAAACAGGCTTTTTTAGCCACCTATAAGGATCAGCTGCAATTTGATGACCAAGATGTTTGTATCATCATTTCAACCTCTGCCAATAATCCAGTGCCCATTGATATGGCTATCTATGCAAAGGAAGCGGGCGCTTTGACTATTTCACTCCAATCACTGGAATATCAGCACCAGCCGTCGCGCCATCCGTCAGGCAAGCGTTTAGAGCAAGTAGTAGATGAAGTTTTGAATACGCATGTGCCATTAGGTGATGGTGTGTTAACCGTTGACCAATTGCAATATGCCCCTGTATCAACGGTGTTAGGTGCGACTTTATTAAATGCTTTATTCGCTCAAATCATTGAACTTATGCATGCACAGGGCGCTAGTGTACCAGTGTTTGGTAGCAGTAATTTAGGGGAAAATAATAACGATGCGCTCATTGATCAGTATGGTCAGCGTATTCATTTCTAGGATACAAAGGAGGATATGTGGTGAAAGTAAAAAGATTTTCCTCAATGGATGATTTATATTCACATGCAGTAGCGACCATCGTTGAAGCCAAAAATAATGGTGCCACAACGTTCGGGTTAGCTACTGGTGGAACAATGGAACCACTATATGCTAAAATCTGTAAAACAGATATTGATTTTTCACATTGTATTAGCTTTAATTTGGATGAGTATGTTGGACTTGAGGCAACTCATCAGCAAAGCTACGCCTATTATATGAACAAACATTTATTTAACCAAAAACCATTTTTAGCATCGTATTTACCAGATGGATTAGCAGTAGATCCTTTAGTGGAAACAGCTCGCTATGAAGGATTACTGCAACAATATCCCTTAGATTTCCAACTGCTTGGTATCGGTCAAAATGGTCATATCGGCTTCAATGAGCCTGGTACGTCATTTGCTTCTTTAACACATCTTGTAACACTCGAAGAATCTACTCGTCAAGCTAACGCGCGTTACTTTTCATCCATTGACGAAGTGCCGACACAGGCATACACGATGGGTATTCAATCGATTATGCGGGCAAAATGCATTTTGTTACTCGCAGTGGGAGAAGCTAAGCGTGAGGTGTTAGAGCGTTTACTGGCATCTGATTATACAGAAGACGTACCTGCAACTGCTTTATCGAAACATCCAAATGTAATGGTTTTAACAGACTTACAAGAAGAGGAGAATAAATTATGAAAACACAACAATTTACAGTAGTCGATCCTTTAGGTATTCATGCACGACCAGCGAGCCAGCTTGTGGCAAAAGCAACACCATTTGCTTCATCTATAGAAATACGAACAGAAGAAAAAGCAGCTAACTTGAAATCAATCTTAGGTGTGATGGGATTAGCCTTAAAGCAAGGTTCACAATTTACACTTGTTGTAGAGGGGGAAGACGAAGAGCAAGCATTAGCAGCACTAACGACACTCATCACGGAAATGGGGCTTGCACAATGACACGACTCACTGGTATTGCCGCTTCAGACGGCATTGCCATTGCGAAAGCATATCGTTTCGTCCAACCAGATTTAACATTCGCTAAAACAACTGTTCATGATATCGAGGCAGAGCAGAAACGTTTAGCAGCCGCTCTTGCCAAAGCAGAGCAAGAACTGATTGTCATTCGACAGCAAACATTAGAAAAATTTAGTGCAGAAGAAGCCGCAATTTTTGAGGCACATTTATTAGTGGTTCATGATCCCGAATTAATTGGGCCTATCAATCAAAAAATTGCAGACGAAGCGGTAAATGCGGAGTATGCATTGCATGAAGTAACCTCTATGTTTGTGGCATTATTTGAAGGTATGGATGACGAATACATGAGTGCCCGTGCATCAGATATTAAGGATGTGACAAATCGCATATTAGCACATTTACTCGGAGTACATATTCCAAATCCAAGCAATATTAACGAACAGGTAATTATCGTAGCGAATGATTTGACACCTTCAGAGACAGCCCAATTAGATCGCAACTATGTTCTCGGTTTTATTACCGATATTGGTGGGCGTACATCCCATTCAGCCATCATGGCTCGTAGCTTAGAAATCCCAGCAGTCGTAGGGGCAGGGGTTGCTACGACAACAATTCAGGATGGCGATACTATAATTGTTGACGGTTTGACGGGTCAAGTCCTAGTGAATCCAAGTGCCGATGTGATTGCAGACTATCAGGAAAAGGCACAAAAATATCGGGTACAGCAGGCGGAATGGTCTACTTTAGTGAATGAGCAAACCGTTTCTAAAGATGGCGTGCATGTTGAGCTAGCGGCTAATATTGGATCGCCAAATGATTTGGATGGTGTATTGCGTCATGGAGCAGAGGGAATTGGCTTATATCGAACAGAGTTTTTATATATGGGCAGAGAAAATTTACCCTCTGAGGAAGAACAATTTACAGCGTATAAAACAGTCTTGGAAGGAATGAAGGGCAAGCCAGTTGTTATTCGAACACTGGATATTGGTGGCGACAAGCACCTGCCATATTTACCTTTGCAAGAAGAAATGAATCCATTCCTTGGTCACCGTGCCATTCGTCTATGTCTTGACCAGCAGGAGTTATTCCGCACACAATTGCGAGCACTACTGCGAGCATCTGTCTACGGAAACTTAAAAATTATGTTCCCCATGATAGCGACCATTCAAGAATTCCGTGCGGCTAAAGCCATTTTGCTTGAGGAAAAGGAAAAGCTGATAGCTGGAGGGATTGCAGTAGGCTCTTCCATCGAGGTCGGGATGATGGTTGAAATTCCCTCGACAGCCGTAATGGCAGATATTTTTGCCAAAGAAGTGGATTTCTTCTCCATCGGGACAAATGATTTAATTCAATATACAATGGCGGCAGATCGGATGAATGAAAAAGTTTCCTATTTATATCAACCATATAACCCAGCCATATTACGTTTAATTCAAATGGTCATTAAAGCTGCCCATCAAGAACAGAAATGGGTAGGAATGTGTGGAGAAATGGCTGGCGATGAACATGCTGTTCCACTATTGCTAGGCTTAGGCTTAGATGAGTTCTCTATGAGTGCTACGTCAATTTTAAAAACGAGGGCCTTGCTAAAGCAATTATCTGTCCCAGAGATGCAGACTTTAGCAACAGAGGCATTACAGCTAGCAACAGCTGAAGAAGTGCTGGAAAAAGTAAAGCAAGCTGTGAAATAGGATAAAACAAAAACCCATCTACCAACAAGTAGATGGGTTATTTATTATTGGCTGAAAGAGTCAATGAATATCGGTATTTCTAATAAATCCTCCACGATGGCATCCGCTTGAACATGTTGCCATTGTTTATCTTTTTTCCAAATGCCCTTCATTCCCACATGTTGAGCACCTTTGACATCATTCACAGGATGGTCGCCGATAAAAACACATTCATGAGGAAGGACATTCAGCTTTTCGATGGCATTTAAAAACAGTTGAGGATCGGGTTTTTTCATTCCTGCCCATTCCGAAACTAAAATGACATCAAAATAATGTTCAATTGCTAATGCCTTTATATTGTCCATCTGAAAATGCCCATAGCCATTCGTAATCATGCCTAAAGCCAACTGATCCCTTTTCAATTGTTCTAGCATAGGGATAAGGTTAGGAAAAGGGACACAGCTATATTTAAATTCGTTTAGGTAATCTTGAAGAAGTTCTTCCCACGTAATATGAACAAGATGAAATTCTTCTACTAATTGCTGGTAGACGCAATCCTTCCAAACGTAGCCTCGCTTATCTAGTTGGATAAAGCGAGTTATATACTGTTCTTTTGAAATACTACCTAATACCGACTTTAATCGCTCATATTGCTGCTCAATGAAGAATTCGATAGATGCATCTCTATTTAATAATGTTCCGTCTAAATCAAATAATGCTGCTTTCATCACATCTTTTTCGCCCTCCTATTTGATCATAAAAAAAGTAGCTGAAGTTAGGCTTCAACTACTTTTTAGTTCATTAGGCATGTTTTGAAATGATTTGCTGAAGCTTTGCTTGTAGTGTCGGTAGGTCATGCATCGTAACCGTTGTGCGAACATAGCTTTCATCCATATCTAATGCTTCAGCAAAAAAGCTACCAATGCCTTTTACTTTGCGATCAATTTGCATGAAAATCTCTGCAGAATGGTTGGATTGAGAAAGGAAAACTAATTCAAGCTCATCTAAATGGCCTCTATATTGTCCAGTGGGTACAAATTCAAATTCCTGGACAAATGGATAGTAGCCGCGGAAGCGTGAAGGAGCTTGTTCACATTCAGCTTCACGTAAACGGAAACCTAATCCACGAATCGCATCTAATATATGACCTGCTAGTGCTGTTGGCTCGACACGAATATAATCCTTATCACTCGGATCGACCGCATTTTTAATATCAAGACCAGTTTGAATCCATACCTGTGTTTTACCTGCACTAATCGGTGTTTCAAATGGCAATGTTAATGAAATAGGGAAGATTTTTTCCTCGCCGGCGCCCAGTGTGAAAGGCTCTGTTACTTTGACCTTCTGCAGTGCGGCAACCTCTGTATGTTTGTGATCATTCGACTCACGGATATAGGTCGTATTGACGGATAGGTAAATCGTGTCGACCTGTTGCTCAACTTGACCGCCACGCACAATGATTTCACCCTGCATGACCTCTCCAGCACGATAAGTATCCTTCTCCAATCTTGTATCCACTGTCGCTGAACCTATACCAATACTTGCTAATGCTTTATGAAAAAAAGACATCTTTCATTCCTCCTACTGACATCGTTAGCTATACATACGCTTATGTTGAAAAAAGGTTTCAAGACTTACAAATTTTTCGTTATACTAGTTGAAAACGAAAGAGGGATGGCGATGGAGACAGAGTGGCTACGCACATTTATAGTGGCAGCACAAACTGAAAACTTTCGAGAAACAGCTGAAAAACGATTTATTACACAATCGACTGTAACGAAGCATATCCAGCATTTAGAAATGGCATTGCAAACCCCATTATTTGATCGACAGAGCAAACAGGTGACGTTAAATCAGCAGGGTGCTTATTTTCGTCTGCAGGCACAAAAAATCCTGTCCGCTTTAGATGAAGGGCTACAACAAATGGATTCCTTCGTAAAAGGCTACACCGCTAAGCTTACGATTGGCGTTGCTCCGCAAATAGCGAATTCAACATTACCAGCTATTATCACAGCATTCCAGCATCGAAAGCCCTCTACTCAGGTAGTGATAGAACTTTTAAAATCCAATGAAATTGGGGAAGCGGTATTTACTGATGTAATCGATATTGGCTTATCCAAATTAACCTCAACTCGTGAGCTTCACACAGTGATGCTCGCACAAGAACCATTGCATTTAATTGCTCCTATTGCTAAAAAGGAATATGATGCTTTCACCCTTTTACAGCAGGAAACGCTTTTCACACATGAATATGCGCCCTATTGGCAGGAAGTACAACAGGTGCTACAGCAATTTACTAGCCATCAAACAATGCATATTAATCAAACAGAGGTAATCAAGCATTTCGTCAAGCATGGTCTTGGTATTGCCTTGCTGCCTAAGAGTGTAATTGAACCAGATTGTCAGCAAAATCTTCTACATAGCTATTCAGTAAAAGAATTTTCTCATATTGTATCGGATACTTACTTGCTTACAAAGTATGTCTCGGCTGATTATGATGATTTTTTAGTAGCGTGTAATAGCGTGTATGGGTAAAGCCGTTTTCTGCACTGTTTATTCATAATGTTCCTTTATACTATTTTAGTATAAATAATAGATAGAGGGTGTTTAGATGTATAGTATATTGTCCACCATTAGTCAGTTTATTAGTGAACCGCTTACGCAATTTGTACAGGGCTATGAGCATTCTGCACTGATGATGGCCATTCTTCTTGGCTTGATAGGCGCCTTTGCTCCATGTCAGTTAACAGGTAATATGAGTGCCATTACATTTTACGGCAATCGAACACTTCAAAAGAGCAGTAATTGGCAAGAAATTATGTTTTTTATAGTGGGGAAAGTGTTTGTTTTTAGTGTGCTTGGCTTTTGTGCTTGGCTTTTTGGGCAATCATTTGAAACAAAGATGACCGTTTATTTTCCAATCTTTCGTCAGGCTATTGGGCCGATGATGCTGCTAACAGGGCTGGTGCTAATCGGTTTATTCAAATTAACCTTTCTACAACGTTTAACATCGCTGCTGCCGCCTGTAGTAAAAGAGGGGAAATTTGGCTCGTTCTTAATGGGCGCTAGTTTTTCTATTGCCTTTTGTCCCACTATGTTTGTTCTATTTTTTGTATGGTTAATGCCCCTTGTGGCAAGCACTTCCTATGGGTTGCTTCTACCTAGTATTTTTGGCGTAGCGACCGCTGTACCGCTCATCATCATGCTTCTGTTGATCTATGTCTTTGATGCCAAGCGTATTATCCTACGAAAAAGCATGAAGATGGGAAGAGCTATTCAACTAACAGCAGGTATCCTATTAATTTTAATCGGAATAACGGACACCATTACATATTGGAGTATGTAAGACATGTATAATAGAGTGAAAATGAGAAAGAGAGATACAGTATGATCGCTATATTATTATTTATTCTTGCAGGAATTGGTGAAATAGGTGGGGGCTATTTAATTTGGCTTTGGTTACGAGAGGGTAAACCATTTTATTGGGGCATTATTGGCGGTATTGCACTTGCTCTGTACGGTGTTGTTGCAACATTCCAGTCCTTCCCTACCTTTGGCAGAGTTTATGCAGCCTATGGTGGGGTATTCATCGTGTTATCTATTTTATGGGGGTGGGGCATTGATGGCAAAAAGCCCGATCATTTAGACTTTATTGGCGCAGGGATATGCTTAATAGGCGTCATTGTAATATTGCTGCCTCGCTCTTAGCATTGAAAAAAGGTTACTACAACAGAATAGTAACCTTTTGTAATCTATTTTTTACGAGCAATAAAGCGCAGACGATAATAATCAATGACCCATTCATTCTGTTGGAAACAAGTTGGCTTTAATAATTCCTCACATGTCGCATAAACCTGCTCTTTCTCATCAGCCTTTAAGTGCTGTAGAAGATTTTCACTAAACATGACCAACCAGTTGCGAAGCCCATCCTGCCCTTGAAGTGGTGTAGGGCGTTTATAGAGTGTGATATTCTCGACCTGAAAGCCTGCCTTTTCTAATTTTGATTGATATTCCTCGACGCTTGGAAAATACCAAGGGAAATAGTGGTCGATATAGGGAAATTGTAAAGTTTCCATACTTTTTTGCAGAGCCCAAATGATAGATGCAATATTGCCTTGTCCACCCATTTCAGCAACAAAGCGTCCACCGTTCTTCAGTGCACCATAGACATTTTCAATAACTACATCAGGTTCCTTCATCCAATGAAGTGCGGCATTGGAGAAAACGGCATCAAATTGCTGAGAAAAGTGCATCGCTGTAGCTTCCATCGTTTGAAAGTTAATGGCAGGATATTTTTGCTGAGCAGCTAAAATCATTGTAGCCGACGCATCTACTCCGAGCACAGAAGCTCCAAGTGCTGATATGTCATTAGCCAAATCTCCTGTACCACAACCCACATCTAAAATATGTTCATTTTTTTGCGGCGCTAGTAGATCGACTAAGCTTGTACCCAATTTTGACACGAAATCATGCTTTTCATCATATAAATGAGCATTCCATTTTGTTTTTGTTGTCATCCTATTTCATCTCCTTTAGTAGAGCATAGCAAAGGAGGTCATCCAACAGAAATGCGAAAAATCATGAATTTTGATTCCAAATTGGAATGATAGCTTTCTCTCCAACAGCTAGCTTTACACGCTATCAAATTTCCGATCCGATAAGGGATTAAAATTATTTTATACAACACATAGTCAAGGTAGTAAGAAATGGTGTTTCCATAAAAATTTTGAGTAAAATAAAAAGGTAGCTGGTGTTTTTTCAGCTACCTTTTGCTATGGTTAAAGCTTTGTTAATGTTTTGCCACTCCAGCCAAACAAGATCGTAAGAATTGGTCCAAGTAAACAGAAGAAGGTGAATGGTAGGTAATCCAGTGTGGAAATACCTAGAACACTTGCGATAAAAATACCACAAACACTCCAAGGCACAAGAGGGTTGACAACCGTACCTGCATCCTCCATGACGCGTGAAAGGTTTTTTGGTGCAAGCCCAACCTTTGCAAATTGTGCCTTAAAGGCCTCACCAGTTAATAGAATGGATAAGTACTGTTCACCGATCAATGTATTAACACCGATGCCGGTGATGGCAGCGCCTGTAATAACAGAACCAGCACTTTTAAATAAGCTTTCGACCTTCGCTAAAATGCTTTGAATAATGCCTAGTGTGAATAAAAGGCCACCCATTGTTAAGGCAAGTAAGACAAGCGCGATTGTAAATAGCATACTATTCATCCCACCACGAGTGAGCAAGGCATCTACCTCTTTATTACCAGTTTGAGAGACATAGCCATCAAACAGAATTTTGAAGACATCTGAAGCGGGAACTGGGTCAAGTAAAGAGCCAAGACCTACTCCAATAATGGACACAACAGCCAATGTAATGACTGCAGGTGCCTTGTAAAAAGTCATGATTACGAGAACAACAATTGGCAATAATGTATACCAATGAATAAGTCCTGTAGACAGTAAACCCCCTTTAAATTGCTCCACTGTCTCAAAGGATGTAGCAGCTCCTGTTGGGGAGATAATAGCATAGAGCACAAAGGAGATAAGAAAAGCAGGGATGGTTGTCCAGCCCATATTTTTAATATGCTCAAAAAGGTCTACACCAACTGTACCAGAAGCAAGATTGGTTGTATCGGATAATGGAGACATTTTATCACCAAAGAAGGCCCCAGAAACAATCGCTCCAGCTGTAATGGTTAGCGAGATATCCATAGCTCCGGCAATGCCCATAAATGCTACACCAACCGTTGCTACAGTTGTCAGAGAGCTTCCAATTGAAATACCAACGATACTACAAATTAAAAACACGATAGCAAAGAAAAAGTTTGGCGACACAGTTAAAAAGCCATAATAGATAAGGGTTGGGATCGTTCCACCCATAATCCAGCTGGAAATTAAAATGCCAATAAAAAAGAAAATAAAAACGGCGCCAAGTCCAGCGCTAGCACCAGCAATCATACCACCCTCAAGATCGCGAAAGGGTACTTTTTTCAGTAATCCATAAGCCAGTAAAAGGGCAATCACAAGAAAAATCGGGATATGCGGCGTAGCCTTTAAATAGCCAATACTATAAGCCATTATGGCGATAATTAAAATAGTGATAAAGCTTGCCTCAAGAAATCGAGGGTTACTCTTTGCTTCTATTCGAAACATGTGAATCCTCCTAATAAATACTTCTGCGCTTCAATGCGGTGAAGCCCAAAAGTATTATAGCACGCTAATATTTTTTGTCAATTGACTGAAAATTGGCGGTCTCAATGAAAGAAATAATCCCAGGCATTTTTCAAAATCAATAAACATGTCATGACAATAAAGATGACACGCATCATGCTCGTTCCACGCTTCAGCGCAAATTTGGATCCAAGGATTGCCCCAAAGATCATGACAAAGCCCATCGAAAAACCATAGAGAAAATGAACTTCTCCTAAAACTAAAAACATGATTAATGCCGCTAAATTTGAGGTGAAATTAAAAGCTTTCGCATTACCAGCAGCTTGGAGAAAATCATAACCCATCATTAATAGAATAAAAATAAAAAATGAACCCGTACCTGGTCCAAAAAAGCCATCGTAAAAACCAATAGCCGCAAATGCACCTATATAGGCTAAATGTTTGGCTGTACTAAGTACACGCTCTTGATATTGCTGTCCCCAATCTTTTTTAAACATTGTATAAGCAGCTACAAGGACGAGCATAACAAGCATAAGTGGTTTTAAAATAGCAGGGGACACAAGATGGACAGTAAAGGCACCGAGTAAAGACCCTACAAAGATAAAGGGGAGGATTTTTCCGATTTTCTTGATATCAACTTTACCTGCACGTAAAAAAGTTAGCATACTTGTACCATTACTAATGGTATTGGCCAGTTTATTTGTGGCAATGGCTGTACTTGGAGGTAAACCAACAGCCATTAATGCAGGTAAGGAGATGAGCCCACCACCTCCAACAATCGCATTTAAAAAAGATGCGATAAAAGCAAGTAGTAATAATATTGTGAGTGAAAGTAAATCAATATCCATAAATATGCTCCCATCTTTCCTCATTGCGTTTTAACATAGCGTACTGCGGAAGTCAAAAAATAACAATGAAATTCCAGCATTTTCATGTAAATTTCGTTTACAATTCCTTAACATTTCACAAGACAAACAAATAAGCAGAAAAAAGTTTATTTCAAGTATTTTTATAAAAATAAAAGAAAAAATGGTCATTTTTAAAGAAAAAATAGTGATTTTTAATATTTGATTTCCAACGTTTACAACTTGCGAAATAGCTTAAAAATAAATGTGGCAAATTTTATATTACAGTTTTGTAAAATCAACATCTTAGTGTTTAAAATTTTGTAGAATTGTGTAAATGTTTTGTTATGATGGTTCAGAAATTGACAATATTTTTTCAACAGGAGGAACAGGATGTTCAACTCAAATAAGCAAGATCCATTTTTTCAGTCACTATTAAAAATCGCGAAAAACGTGAATGAGGGTATCTATTATGCTCATAATGCCCGTATTCAAGATATAGATGCGCTAAAAGAAATTGCAGATACAATGAAGCAATACGAAACAAGTGGCGATAAATTAATCCATGAGCTAATCGTTATGCTGAATAAATCCTTTATGACGCCAATTGAGCGTGAAGATATTTTAGCATTAGCCAATAAATTAGATGATGTGATTGATGGAATGGAAGGCTGTATTGCGCACTTCAATATGTACAACCTAACAGAAGTAACAGAGCCAATGCGTCAATTCCTCACATATATTGCGAAAAGCACGGATGAAATGGTACAAGCCATGGAACTGTTAAATAGTAAAAAGCTTGTGGAAATGCGTAAACATGCTATTCAAATTAAGGATAATGAACGTGAATGTGATGAAATTTTCCGTTCTTCGATGAAGCAATTATTCATCCAAGAAAAAGACCCAATGCGTTTGATTGTTTTCAAGGATATTTATGAGCAATTTGAAGACATTGCGGACAGCTGTCAAACAGTAGCAAACACAATTGAAACAATAATTATGCGTAATGCATAAGATGGAGTGTACGAAATGGATACGATCTTATTAATCACCATATTAGTCGTTATTTTCGCACTTGTGTTCGACTTTATTAACGGCTTCCATGATACAGCCAATGCGATTGCTACCTCTGTATCGACCCGTGCCTTAAAGCCACGTACTGCGGTTTATATGGCAGCAGTAATGAACTTCGTCGGAGCGATTACATTCGTTGGGGTAGCCAAAGCCCTAACAAAAGATATTGTGGACCCATTTTCTTTAAATGCCTATGATGGCGATATTACAGGTTCTGTTGTGATTTTAGCAGCCTTATTATCTGCCATTACATGGAATTTATTAACATGGTATTTTGGGATTCCATCAAGTTCTTCTCATACATTAATAGGTTCTGTTGCAGGGGCAGCTATTGCCGCAGCAGGATTTGATATTTTGAACTATGCTGGGTTTATTAAAATTCTTCAAGCACTTATTTTTTCACCATTACTAGCGTTCGCAGCTGGTTTCCTGATGATGACATTATTAAAAGTCATCTTCAAAGATATGAATTTATATCGAACGAATAAAGGCTTCCGTACAATGCAAATTGGGACAGCAGCCTTACAATCCTTTACACACGGGACAAATGATGCGCAGAAGGCAATGGGTATTATTACCTTGGCGCTAATCGCCGGCGGCCTACACCAAGGAGATGATATTCCTTTCTGGGTACGTTTTGCTGCAGCAACTGCGATGGGTCTTGGTACATCTGTCGGAGGCTATAAAATTATCAAAACGGTTGGCGGTAAAATCATGAAAATCCGCCCAGTAAATGGGGTAGCAGCAGACTTAGCTTCTGCATCGATTATCTTTGGTGCCACATTAATCCATTTACCAGTTTCTACAACACATGTAATTTCTTCATCCATCATGGGTGTCGGAACAGCACACCGTGTTAAAGGCGTTAAATGGGGGATGGCACGTAAAATCGTTACAACATGGGTCATCACGATGCCAATCTCTGCTGTCATGGCAGCATTGATTTACTATATTCTAAGTTTATTTTTCTAGTTCGCTAAGGAATGCACAATCACAGTGCATTCCTTTTTTAAATGGATAAAAATGAAGGATGTAGCGGATAGAACCGGCAAAGTGGCGGATAGCCCGGTTAAAGTAGTGGATAGAACCGGCAAAGCTGAAGGATAGCCCGGTTAAAGTAGTGGATAGGAACGGCAAAGTGAAGGATAGCCACACAAAATTGGCGGATAGCCCGGGCAGGAAGAAAACTGCTTCGATGAAATCGGTAGCCTCCTCCCCTTGTATAAAGTGCGGATACGCTCTAAGGTAATTATAAAGAAAGTGTAAAGTTCGGAGAAAATCGTTTTTTCCGTAGTAAGGTGAATGCAGGAGGAAAATGATGAAGGAAAAATTACTACTGATTGAGGATGATACAGCGATTGGGCGCATTGTGAAGGATACGCTAGAACAGGAGGGCTATTGTGTGACATGGGCTACTACGGGCCTTGAGGGACTGGAAGATTTTCAAACGCAACCTTTCGATTTAGTGCTAGTGGATTGGATGCTGCCAGAAATGGATGGGTTAACGGTTTGTCAAAATATCCGTTGGGAGAGTGATGTGCCAATCCTAATGATGAGTGCCCGCAAGGAAGATGCGGATAAGGTGGAGGGCTTGCAGGGGGCAGACGATTATATCGCTAAACCATTTAGCTTAGAAGAATTAAAGGCACGAGTTGCCTCTCATCTTAGACGCTGGCGACGCTACCACAAACAAGACGTGATAGAAGAGCATACTGCCTATGCGAATGGTTTAACAATAGATTGGCAACGACAAATAGTATGTGTTTATCAGCAAGAAATTGCATTAACTCAAAAGGAGTTTGCCCTTGTTAGGCTGCTAGCTAAAAATCCGAGTCAAACCTTTACAAAAGAAGAACTGTATCAGCATATTTGGCAGCAAGCAACGTTAGAGGACACTCATACTGTCACAGTGCATATCAAGGCATTGCGCGAAAAGCTCAAGGATTCTGTGAAAAACCCAAATTTCATTCAAACTGTGTGGGGTAAGGGCTACCGTTTTATTGGTGAACCATTATGAAAATAAAAGCGTGGTTACTAATTATGTTTTTTATTGTAATGGTCATACCCATAGTAGGAGCTTATAGCCTTTATGTGTGGATTAATGCTTATTACCAAGATAAAAATGTGGCGGAGTACTTTGACAAGTGGACAGAGCTAAATCAGGTAAAAGATGTCGTTGACAATCCAGTGCTTTATCAAAAAAATGCCGATTTTGAGGAGATAGAGGAACTTACCAATGAGAAGCTGGCGATTACCCTCTATACGAAATCTGGCTATGTTTTATATTCCTCCAACCCTTTGCTAACGGGCTATGTAGGGAAAGAGCGTATGTTAAATGGTTTATATGATTTACAGCAAGCATACAACGCCTTTACATACAAGGAGCCTGTATATCTAAAAGGTGATTTGCTTGGCATCTATGAAATTCAATTAATACGAACAGATTGGGTAAAGGGTGTAGAAAAGCGTTCATGGCTTGTCATCGCAAGCACGATCCTGTTGTTTCTTATCATTTATTTAACTGTCATCTTGTTGCTTCATCGGAAACTGAATCGGCCATTAGGTGAACTGATGCAGCACATGCGTCATTTTGCGAAAGGTCAGCATGTTAAATCAACTCTAAGCGTAAGAAAAGATGAGATTGGGGCACTCGCCAAAACATTTGAGGCGATGCAGGTTGAAATTGAAAAGACTCGGGCTTCCTTAAAAGCGGAACAACAGCAAAAAGAAATGATGATTGCAAGTATTTCCCATGATTTGAAAACACCCCTTACAGCCATCCAAGCCTATGCGGAATCTTTACAAAATAAAGGCTTATCAGAACAGCAGGTGGCAGAATATCAGCAGGTCATCGTTACGAAGGCAGATCGGATGAAGCATATGCTAGAGGATTTAATGATGTTTACCTTACTTCAATCAACGAACTATACATTAGAGCTCATTGCTGTGGATGGAGAAGAATTTTTTGACATGGCCTTGTCTGACTATGAACCGTTATGTGAGGAAGAAGGATTTACATTAAAAGTCTTCTGTGCCGTGGATGGACTCTATGCTGTGCATCCTAAACAACTTCAGCGTGTCATTGATAATTTATTGAGCAACGCCTGGCGTTATGGGGAAAAGGGGACAACAATAGGCTTAGCGGCAGTCAATGCTGGAAATGATCCCGAATGGGGCTTTGATTTCTTGAAGTCTGCTTTAAACAAGCAAGAAGGTATGTATATAATTGTGCAAAATCACGGAAGAGGCATACCACAACAGGACATTGTTAAATTATTCGAGCCAATGTATCAAGCAGATTATGCGAGATCAAAGGCTGGTGAACGAGGAACAGGACTAGGCTTAAATATTACAAAACAAATTATTGAAAAACATGGGGGTACTGTCGAACTGCTTTCTAGAGAGAACATTGGAACAGCGGTAATTTGCTGGCTACCACCTTATAAAGGAGTAAATGAATGATGAATTGGAAAAGATCTTGCCGAGCAGCAGGCTTAATTGCTGTTATGACATTTAGCTTGGTGGGCTGTAATTCAGAGGCAACTTATACACCTCAGGAAATTATCGACCAAGCCCTTCAAGAATCGAAAGAGCCACTCACTTATTATGGCGAATATACGTTAGATATGGGAGAGCTAGGTGGTAAAGCTCAAGTGAAGGAATGGGTAAAGGATAGCAATAGACGGATAGAAATGACAGGCGATAATGGTGAACATGTTATCACAGTCAAAAATGATGCTAAAGTGATTAGCTATGATGTCACTGAAAAAACAGCCTACACAATGGATTATTCACAACCCGAATTAGACAGCTTGCAATCACCTAAAGATCAGGTACAGCTTATTTTTAATATGGTTAAAGATACGCATGATATTAAGATAGCAGGAGAAGAGAAGGTTGCAGGTAGAGATACCTATAAAATCGTCGCAAAAACGAAGAATACGGAATCGTTATTCGGCGATATTGAAGCTTGGATTGATAAAAAGACTTGGCTGACATTAAAAATGAAGACAGATAGTGCAGGGACTCATATGCTCACTGAATATTCTAAGATTAATTTTGGTGAAAAAATAGATGCTCAACAATTTACACTAGATCTACCAAAGGATGTAACGATTCAGGAAATTAGCGGACAGGATACTTCTGAATCCGTTTCATTGGACGACGTAAAGCAGCAGCTTGAAAAGTTTTTATTAGTACCAGAAGTAAATGGTCTAACGTTAGACAACATATCCATGGTTAAAGGGATAGAGGAACGACCAGAATACTCTTTCGATTATGTTTTAGATGGAGAGCTAGCCTTTTTTGTCACGATTTTTAAAGCAGATGCTAGTGTTGCAGATATTGGTCCCATTTTAAATGAAAAAGAAATAGATATTCGAGGACAAAAAGGCACTGTTATGGATGGTGAAAATTTCCGTTCCCTTGCTTGGCAAGAAAACGGCTACCAATATAGTATGGTTGGGCAAAATCCAGAATTAACAGTTGAGGATCTTTTAAGCTATGCGCAACAAATGACCGTTGTACAATGAGGTGATACTATGAAAAAAGCGCAAGGACTAAAATGTCTGGCATTATTTTTATTTACCACTATTTTCTTATATGGGGTAGGAGAAACATATGAGGTGTCTTGGCTACAATTTCACTTTACGGGACAATATCAGGATGTAGGCTTTTATTTCAGT
Source organism: Lysinibacillus sp. OL1 (assembly GCF_004332175.1). NCBI lineage: Bacteria > Bacillati > Bacillota > Bacilli > Caryophanales > Bacillaceae > Lysinibacillus > Lysinibacillus sp. OL1. The sequence continues at coordinate 633,688 of NZ_SJDS01000001.1, forward strand.
TTTACATCCCTCATTCCAATATTAATTGGATTGTTAATGGTGGGTCTATATGAATCATTGTTAAAAAGATTCATCTAAATAATTAGGAGCAGGATCAGAGTGGAGGATCCTGCTTTTTTATGGTAGAAATAGAATTAGTATATTACAATATTTATATAAAGAGGATATAATAGGAGGTTTCTTCAGTGGCTACATTTCTACATGGCTTTGCTCAACAACTCATTTTCCCCTTGTTTATGATTTTATGCTTTTATTTCACATTAACTTATTTTCATCATCTAAAGACAGGTGATGATCGTGGTATTAAGAACACAAAATGGGCTGCAGTGGTATGTTTAGCTTTCGCTTTGGTTGCACCAGCGCTTTATAATGTGATTACGTTTATGGTCATGATGAGGTAAAGTGATAATTTTGGCACAATACGTACATAATGTAAGGTAACAGGTTTAGTCCTTCTAAAATGAGGGAATATACATTCATCCTAGGATATTGTAGGTGGTACATATGTTTGACAATTTACTATTTCAGTTACCTTTTATTATTTTTATCGGTTTGTTTTCACAGTGGTTAGCATGGCGTTTTCGCATGCCTGCCATTGTCATTATGAGTATCGCTGGGCTAATTATTGGTCCATTTACAGGGTTAGTGTCTCCTAAAGAGACATTTGGCCCTATTTTTCATACCATTATTTCTCTGGCAGTTGCCGTTATATTATTTGAAGGAAGTTTAAGCCTTGATTTTCGAGAAATACGTGGCTTTAAGAAGTCCATATTGCGTATTTCCACAGTAGGGGCAGCCATCGCTTGGATTGCAGGCTCTACTGCCGCGCATTTTGTTGCAGGGCTATCATGGCCAGTCTCTTTTGTCATTGGTGGATTATTTATTGTGACAGGTCCAACCGTTATTTTGCCTTTATTGAGACAAGCAAAATTGAAGGAGCGACCAGCAGCTATCTTAAAGTGGGAAGGCATCGTTGTAGATCCTTTTGGCGCATTGTTAGCGCTATTTGCGTATCAGGTCGTTTTGGGTATATATCATTTAGAAGGTGGGACATCTCTTACCGTTTTCTTTGTTTCCGCCTTTTTAGCCGCCCTGTTAGGAGGGGTCGTCGGTTATGTAATGGGGCAATGCTTGGAGCGTGGTTTAATTCCAGAGTTTTTGAAATCACCTTTGTTACTTGCTACTATTTTACTTGTTTTTGCCCTAAGCGATGCCATCATGCACGAGACGGGCTTACTGGCTGTGACAGTGATGGGGCTTGTGATGGCAAATATGCATTTAACAAGCCATCATGAGCTGTTGCATTTTAAAGAAAATATTTCGGTTATTTTAATTTCAAGTGTCTTTATTATGCTGACGTCGTCTTTAACCATCGATACGTTATGGCAAATCGTTGATTGGCGTATGCTACTATTCGTGCTAGCAATGATGTTTATTGTTCGACCGTTATCAATTTGGATTGCAACCATTAATACGGGCTTAACATTGGAAGAACGGGCCTTAATTGGGTGGATTGCACCGAGAGGGATTGTAGCATTAACCGTTTCAGGTTACTTTACAACGGCACTACAAGACGTAGGTTTTCAAAGTGCACAATTATTAACAGCGCTCACATTAGCACTTGTTTTTGCGACAGTGGTTGCCCATGGCTTTAGCATTGGCTGGCTTGCGAAAAAATTAGATCTACAAGCTTCCACTGGGAAAGGTATTGTGATTGTAGGCGCTTCTCCATTTACAACACAGCTTGCAACGTCCCTGCAAAATAACGGAATTGATGTGTTGATGATGGATCGTGCATGGGAAGATTTATCTGCTGCTCGACAAAATGGTATTAAGACGGAAACAGGTGATATTTTAAGCGAGCATACTGAGTTTTATGTTGATTTAACCCCATATGATCAACTAATTGTAGCAACAAAGCAGGACGCCTATAATGTCCTTGTTTGTGCAGACTTTGTTCCAGAATTAGGGCGTCTCAATATTTTTCAAACGGCTTTACATTCTACAGACCCTAAAAATTACTCACGGAAGTACGGGGGACAGCTTCTTGTCGATGCACAGCATGATATTCATCAGCTCAATGAACTGATAGAGCAAGGTGCACAACTTCGTCAAACGAAAATTACAGAAGTATTTACATGGAAGGATTATGTAGAACAAAATCCTCATGCCGTCTGGGTGTATGCTATAACACAGGATGGAGCTATCGTGTTGGATATGGTCAATAAATATGACGATATAAAACATGAACCACATACTATTATTAGTTTAATTCGCTAAAACCAGCCACCTGTTTGTGCAGGGCGGCTGGTTTTTTGATGCAAGAGAAAGGAGACTAGTTGACTGAAAATGACCATGCTTGGAATTAGTGTTCTGCCTGTTTTATACAAAACAAGAACAGCTAGCTTAAAGAGAGCAACTCCATATTCCGATGATGAATAATGGTAATCCCACCCCGAGAGAGCATTTAATTAGGAGATTTTTCTAACCCATTTCTACTAAAAATCGCAGTGTTAAATGGCTAGCCATACTTTCCTCCTCATTACGCAATCTGCTGTAAATGTGTCTTCTTAAAAGCGTCATCATATTTTAAACCATAGCCAAGTGCGCGATCTAAGAAAATATGTGCGAGCCAAATCAGGGCAGCCATCAGAGGTATTGATGTAGTCGTTAGCAAACCAATCACCATCAACATGGCAGGTAACACAAAACTATGCCCCATATTATAGAAAAGAGCGCCTATTTTCGTATTGATGAGATAGCCAACCATGGTGATGTCTGGGAGCAATAAAAACACAATAAAATAAAGCCATGGAAAATTTAGATGACCATAGAAAGAAGCTGTGATGATGAAAGCAAGGATATATTCGATTGAGATGATTTTACGTAGTGACATTTAACCACGACCTTCCAGTAAATTTTGATACATATCCTCAATGAGTAAGGCAATTTTTTCTTGATTTTCTTCAAATTGTCCGTCAGCCATTAACGTTTTTGTCAGTTGTAACGAATGAAGCGCATGCTGATAGAATCGTAGTTGCTGCTCAATTTGGGCAATCTTTGTGGAAAATAGCTGTACCGTTTCTTCATTACATGCTGTTGAAATAGGCTTTTGTTCGAGTGTCAGTAAATGTTTAATTTCTTGAAGCGTAAAGCCTAGCTGACGTAAAACGATAATAAATTTCATTGTATGTTCACACATGGCATCATACACACGGTAGCCATTGTCTTGTTTTTGCGGCTGTAAGAGTCCCTCTTTTTCATAGTAGCGAACGGTATCAGTTGTTAATTGAAATTTCTCGGCGAATTGTTTAATTTTCATGTAAGTACCTCCTAAATTCATCCTAACATTGGAGTATGCTCCAAGGTCAAGGTGCTTGAGGAAAAAATTTAAAAAAATGAAACGGTCATTCAGTGGCAGTCGTTTATAGTGTAAGAAGGGGAGGTGGACGGCATACTTGAGGAAATGATCGAAGAACATGCAGCACATTTATTACGTCTCGCCTATTTTTATGTAAAAAACCGACAAACCGCAGAGGATATTGTGCAAGAGGTCTTTATTAAATTTTCTCAGCGTGGTTATGAAGAACGCGGGCAGTTGCGTGCGTATTTATCCACTCTAACGATTAATCAAAGCAAGGATTATTTAAAAAGCTGGCATTATAAGAAATTACTATTACAAGAAAAAATATTTCCTATTCAGGGGAATAAACAACGAGATGAGCTTGTGGCAGCAGAGGAACGGTCTCACATTGGGGCAGCTATTTTAAAGCTTTCACTTACCTATCGGGAGCCTATTATCCTTTATTATTTTGAAGAAATGAAAATTCGTGATATTGCCCAGCTACTTGGCATTGCGGAGAATACGGTGAAAACAAGACTGAAGCGGGCAAGAGAAGCATTAAAGCCTCATCTAAAGCAGGAGGAATGGGAGGTGCTTAGACATGAATGAGATACAGAAGGAATTACTCAAAGTCGCTGGTGATATGACAGCAAGCAAAGAACGAGTCAAAAAACAAGTACTAAAACAGTCTATCAATAGAAGGAAGCCTTTTCGTTTCACTCTATTAACCATCCTACTGACACTTTGTGTGGTGGGGTTTATGATGGTGCAGCTTCTTACGAACGAAACAGAGCAAACAACCTCACTATTTCATGAAAGACAGCTTGAGCATTTCGAACGGATTAATCGGCTAATGTGGCCAGGGAAAGAGCAGGAATTTTATAAAGAGGAAGCCTATCTATCGTATGAGAAGCTCGTTGCCGCCTACTATTTTGCGAAATCATTAGGGATTGATTATTCTAAGGCAGAGCTAGAGGCGGAGAGAAAGAAGCAGGTAGAACAGTTGGAAATGCTTTATCAAGCATCTGAATACGAAGCACTATTTCAGGGATTAGCACCGAAACAGTATGTTGAAACATATCTCGAGCCCCTACTGCCGATGTATACAACGCGAACAAAGCTATATGCCTTCTATAAAGAAAAATATCCAACTTTTTATGCTTACCAAGAAGTAGCCAATATTGATGCCAAACGATATTTCCAAGCGCATTATACTGATCAGGCAACAGCCTTTCAAGAGGAGCATAAAATCGTAATACGGACCAGTTCACATGGCTCTTCAATGGTTGGAACAGTTGCAAAGGTTGAAGCGAATGTTTTCTTATTTATTGAAGGAGTGATTCCCGAGGACCTTGATCATATGACGGAAGAACAGCTTGCTGAAAAATATGAACAGGCCAATTGGTATCCTGTGCTGGATGATTTTCCTGTCAAGCAGGGGGATTATATTACTTTAACTTCTATGGGAACAGGCAGTATAGAGGAAAACGGGGTCGTAAGAAATTATGGTTTATTATCTAAACTGGAAAAGCTAGAGCCAACCATTACAAAAAAGCTTGAGCTAGAAAATGACAAAGAGGTCGCTCAGTTTTTACAGGATATCCCTTGGCAGCCCGCAAATTATATGAAAAGGCCACCCGAATATTCATTTGAAGTAGAAGGCGTCCGTATTGAAATGTGGAAGGGCTATGGGGGTTCAATTTATCTCCAAAAGGCTGGAAGCGGAGAAATTCACCTTAGTGCCAACAGAGCGAAGGCATTAATAGCCATCCTAGGCATAGAAGAATCTTAACAAGTCTCTTGAAAGAGGCTTGTTTTTTGTTTAGGGGAAAATTATAGTGAAAGTACCATGTTAAAATAACCTTTAATTGAATGTAGGAAAAAATACACAGTGATTTTCTTTATTAGGCCGAATTACTTAATGTCGAAAAAATAAATGAGTCCAAAGAATTGTAATATTTTAAGGTCAAAGGTAGTATTAAAGAAGTAAGGATGAAGAAAAGGAGGGGCGGTATGAACGCACAAGAATTTGAAGAACTATGGATTACGCTTAATGAGTTATATAATGCGGATCGTTTTTTAGAATATATAGAAATAAGTAGTGCCGCAATTGAAAGTGCCATTAAGCTTGAAATGTATGATAAGGCTATCCTTCTATTACGTTATAGCTGTGCCAGTTATTTTCAAACGGGTGATTTACAGCTTTCTATAAGTGTCCTTGAACAATATCGTGAGCTAACTTTTCAACATGGCAACGATATTGATGTAATTCAATATTACAATTTAGCAGCCATTTATTGGGGAACATTTGGTCATTTAAAGAAATCAGAAGAGTTGATGCTGAAAGGCTTAAAAATTGCTGAAGCAATTCAGCACGTGGAGAGCATGGGGAAAATCTATAACAATCTGAGCGACTTAGAAATATCCATGGGAAGCTATCGGACAGCTAAGGAATTTGCCTTAAAGAGTTTATATTATGCGAATGCGTTTGAAATAAAGCATAAAGAGCCTTATACAGGGATTATCCATCCGAAGACAAACCTAGCTGTTGCACTTATTTGGCTTGAAGAATTTGAGGAAGCCAATACGATATTACAAGAATTAATGGCAACGATTCATCATCCACCCTATTCGAAAGTACAACTTGAGGTACTCAATGCCTATGCCTTCCTGTGTGAAAGACAGGGACGTATAAGTGAGGCCATAGATTTATATCAAAAGACAAAGCATTATGCTTTACAAAACAATGACCTTTCTTTACTTCAACTAATTTATAATTCTTTAGTGAAGCTAATTGAGGAGCAAGGCAATAAAATTGTATTATGTGCGATACAAAAGGAATATATAAATATTTTGTTAGAAATCCAGCGTGAAAACTATTCACATGTATTGTTTGAAATGGAATATAACGATCATAAGAAGCAGTTTGAAAAAAATGCCTATATTGATCCTCTGACGAATATTTACAATCGTCGCTATTTTGATGAACAGGCCAAAAAGATGGTCGAAAAGGCGACTGAAAATCATCAGCAATTGGCCCTGATGATGGTGGATTTAGACCATTTTAAAGAAATCAATGACATGAATGGCCATTTATTTGGCGATGATGCTTTGACGAATACAGCCAAAACTTTACAGGACTATTTTCAGCCCTTTGATTCCATTGTTGCCCGTTTTGGTGGGGATGAATTCATTGTGTTGAGTCAAGTAAAGGAAGGTGAATCAGTGCAAACATTGGCTGACAACCTGTATCAAACCTTAGCGGCACTGTCACTAACAGTGAATAATCAAACGGTTCAGTTGGAATTTAGTATAGGTGTCAGTACGAATGATCATGGCAAAATTCAGAAAGTAGAGGAGCTTATCCAGCATGCGGATGAAGCGCTCTATAAATCAAAGCGTAACGGCCGCAACCAAATTACGCACTATAATCATTATTGCGATGTGGGAAATGGTATTTAAAAGAGAGAGAGGCATATCTACGCGGAAAGTGCCTCTTTCGTAAACGTGTTGCTAGTGTGATGGATTAAGCAAGCCATAAAACACAATATCTTCAAAAGTCCCATTTTTATAAATATGCTCCTTTAAGGTTCCCTCATAGTGCATGCCACATTTCTCCATAATTTTCCCAGAGGCGGGATTAGATTGGAAATACCGGGCATAAATACGATGATACTGTTTCACCTGAAATGCAAATTCAATCATCGCTTGAGCAGCCTCTGTTCCGTAGCCATTACCCCAATAGGGCTCTCCAATCCAATAAGCGATTTCTCCTCTTTGATGTTGGGATTGATTTGACAGTCCTATCGCTCCATATAATTGTCCACTTTGTTTGTCTGTTATCGCAAATTCGTAACTTCGATTTTCCTCAAAGTTTTGTTGATGCGTGGAAATCCATGATAATGCACATTCTAATGTATAAGGATAAGGTAAACTCAATGTGCTTTTATAGATCGCATAATTGTTACATAAAACACTTACTTCCTGTGCATCTGCATTCGTAAAAAGTCGAAGTATTAAACGTGTCGTTTCTATCGTCTTTTCGGTTGGCGAATAAATCATCGAATACCCCCTTTTCAATGGTTGGATTGATTGTAGCACAATAAAAAGTAAAGTAAACCAAATAATGGGTGTTATAACGCATCATGAATTGGAATAAAAATTTATTGAAAAACGATAAACTATATGATAAATTAAACAGGAGAATAAATAAAAGAGGTGCGTAAGATGAAACGAGAAACGCTCTTTTTAAAGATAGCTGTTTTTCTAATAGGTATACCCGTTCTTGCCTTATGTGTATGGGTGGTGCCTCGTGTTGCTTTGAATACAGTGGAGCATTCTCCCATTTTAACCATTGTTGCTTTAATTGGCGTCTATGCAACGGCTATTGCTTATTTTGTTGCGCTATTTACGACGATCAAACTATTAAGCTATATTGACCAAAACATTGCATTTTCAGAGCTGTCTGTCAAAGCTTTAATCAAGATCAAATATTGTGCAATTATTATTAGTAGTGTTTACGTGGTTGGCATGCCACTGATATACTATGCTGCGGAAGTAGACGATGCCCCAGGTCTTATCCTTATCGGAATGGTCATTATTTTTGCTTCCTTTGTCGTGGCAGTATTTGCTGCTGTGCTGCAAAAGCTTCTAAAAAATGCCATCGATATCAAATCAGAAAATGATCTAACGGTTTGAGGTGAATACAATGGCAATGATCATTAACATTGATGTAATGCTGGCGAAACGAAAAATGAGTGTTACAGAGCTTTCAGAAAAAGTTGGCATCACGATGGCGAACCTTTCGATTTTAAAAAACGGCAAGGCCAAAGCCATCCGCTTTTCAACATTAGAGGCTATTTGTGAGGCATTGGATTGCCAGCCTGGCGATATTTTGGAATATCGGAAGAACGAGGAACTACAAAAATAAGGATCTGCGTAAAGCAGATTCTTTTTTTTGTAGAAATTATTGCCAACAGAAGTAGTCCTATGCTAGGATAAAGAAAAGATATATCGACAGGCAGTCGGTCAATTATAAGGAGTTGTCTTATGAGAGAAATAAAAAAAGCGGAAGAACGCAGAAATGAAATATTAGATGCAGCGGATGAATTATTTGCACAGAAGGGATTTGATGGCACTAGTACGAGTAATATTTTGGAAAAAGTAGGCATTGCTCGAGGTACCCTCTATTATCACTTTAAATCTAAGGAAGACATTATGGATGCGCTCATTGAGCGTTATACAAGCACAATGCTCGCAAAGGCGAAAACCGTTGCAGCAGACAAGACTATAGCTGTAAATGAGCGGATATTGCGTGTTGTCATGGCATTGAATATGCAAAATGAACAGGGTGGACAGGAAATGATGGAGCATGTTCATAGACCGCAAAATGCCTTGATGCACCGTAAAATACAGCAAGTGGTCATCAATCAAGTGCCACCAATCCTTACTGCCATTATTCGGGAGGGCATTGAGCAAGGTATTTACCAAACGCCTTATCCCTATGAGTGTATGGAAATGATTATCGCTTATACCAATACGGTATTCGATGATGATCTCGTCTTGATGACAGATGAGGAAAGAGCTGCTCGTATTCCGGCATTGATTTTTAATATTGAACGAATGCTAGGGGTGGAAAGTGGTAGCTTATTGTATATGATGCAAATGTTTGGAAATAAAGGAGAAGGCAGTCCGAACTAAATATTTTAGGTCTTGTTAGATTTGATGGCGATTAACAATATACAAAGAGGTGACTTATGTATTGGAAAATTGTGCGAAATGATATGGCAAATAGCAAGCTAATTACAGGTATGACCATGCTATTTGTGGCGGTAGCAGCTTTACTTGTCACACTATCAGCAGTACTTATGGTCCATTTGACAAGCGCAATTGACACACTGATGAAACAAGCAGAAACGTCTCATTTTCTTCAGATGCATGCAGGGGAAATCGATAAAGTGCGGCTTACTGAATTTGCAGAGCAAAATAAATATGTAGATGAATATCAAATGAATGAATTTCTAAATGTGGAGGGCTCGAAGATCCATATTGCGGGTACCACATTGGCACATAGTGTGCAGGACAATGGTTTCAGCACACAAAGTGAGAAATTTGATTATTTACTTGATCTTGATGGTCATGTGATTGAAGTGGCAAATGGTGATATTTATGTACCTGTAAGCTATTGGAAGGACGGTATTGCTGACTTGGGGGATACTGTCATCGTTCAAGATCAAACCTTTACAATAGCTGGATTTCTAAGGGATTCACAGATGAACTCAATGCTGGCTTCCTCCAAACGCTTTCTTGTCAGTGAACAAGATTATGCAGCAATCCAGGAAGCGGGAACAGTTGAATATTTAATTGAGTTTCGTTTGAAAAATTTGGCGGATTTAAAGAATTTTGAAGAAGCCTATACAAGTGCAGGGTTAGAAGCAAATGGACCAACCATTACCTATAAGCTTTTTCAAATGCTGAATGCCATATCAGATGGGCTTATGATTACTGTTATCTTGCTCATCAGTGTCCTTGTAGTCGCTATTGCGTTTATGTGTATTCGATTTACATTGCTCACTAAAATTGAAGAGGATACTCGAGAAATCGGTGTGATGAAAGCAATTGGCCTACGAGTGGCAGATATTCAGAAAATGTATCTAGCCAAATATGGCGTTATAGCTGTGATTGGTTGTATGCTCGGTTTTGCCTGTTCCTTCTTCCTTCGAGATATTCTATTAGAAAATATCCGTCTGTTCATGGGAGAAACGGACAATGTTTCACTCATTTGGTTGTTCACAGGTCTGGGGTTGTTGCTCGTGTTTATCGTGATTATGGGCTATGTACAATCGGTACTGAAACAGTTTCGCAAGCTATCAGCCACGCAGGCTCTGCGCTTTGGCACAATGCAAGGAAAAGGGCAACATGCAAAATTATTGAACCTCAGCGCCAATAAAAGGCTACCGATTAATCTTTTCCTTGGCATAAAGGATGTGCTATCACGAAAAACACTTTATGCGACAATGCTCGCAGTATTAGTATTGGCAACATTTATTATCATCGTCCCTCAAAACTTACACAACACAATTGCAGCTAAAAGCTTTATTACGTATATGGGTATTGGGAACAGTGACATCCGAATTGATATCCCACAAGGCAAGCAAAATGAACAACAGGTTTCAGCGGTGATGGATAGGCTTGAGCATGACACAGCCATTAAGAATTACACTGTTTTGACAACAAAAAAATTCACAACGATTGCTGAGGACGGAACAGCGCAAAACCTAAAAATAGAGCTGGGTGACCATACGATTTTCCCCTTAGAATATGCACACGGAGAGGCTCCAGTTGCTCCTAATGAAGTGGCACTTTCGGTGCTCAATGCAGAGGAGCTTCAAAAAAAGGTTGGCGATAGTTTAGCAGTGGTCATTAATGGACAGAAGAAAAATTTGAGGATTAGCGGTATTTATTCAGATATTACCAATGGAGGCAAGACTGCGAAGGCAGCTTTCTCTGACCATTCTACGGATAGCATGTGGAGTGTCGTCTATAGTACGATGGCAGATCCATCTCTTGTTGCAGATAAAAGGGCGGAATATGCAAAAACCTTCTCATTTGCCAAAGTGTCAGGTATTGATGATTATATTTCTCAAACTTTTGGTACGACGATTCATGCCATCGAAAAGGCAGCTCGTGCAGCACTCGTCATTGCCTTATTGCTGTGTGTGCTCGTGACATTATTATTTATAAATATGCTGATTGCGAAGGATCAAGCGCCCATCGCTATCATGAAGGCATTGGGATTCACGAATGTCGATATAGCTACACAATATGCTGCACGTTCGATTTTTGTATTACTGCTTGCTATCTCGATGGGGACGTTGCTCGCAAACACGTTAGGTGAATATTTAACTAGTACGGTCATTGCCTCGTTCGGGGCGGCTTCCTTTGATTTTATGATTAATCCACTAGCAGCGTATGTTTTTTGCCCACTAGCGCTTACAAGCGTTGTTCTGCTAGCTACGCTATTTGGTACGTCAAGGGCAGGGCAGGTAAAAATTATTGAGCATATAAAGGAGTAGAACCTATGAATATCGTAAGTGGTGAGCAAATAGCAAAGACGTTTCAGGTAGGCAAAGAACAGCATCCCGTTTTACTGGATGTATCAGTTGCCATCAATCAAGGGGAGTTTATTTCCATCATGGGCCCATCAGGCTGTGGTAAATCGACACTGTTGTATGCCCTTAGCGGGATGGACAGTATTGATCAAGGTCAGGTCATCTTTGATGGAACGGATTTAACGACATTAAGTGACAAAGAACTGGCTGATTTGCGTAGAACGAAAATGGGCTTTGTCTTTCAGCAGCCGACCTTTCTAAAAAGCTTAAATATCCTCGATAATATCCTGTTACCTGCGATGCGTGATGAGCGAAAAAATGTCAGGGCCTTGACAGAAAGGGCACTACAGATCATGAACAAAATGGGGATTGCAGACTTGGCAAAGCGAGATATTACACAAGTGTCTGGTGGGCAGCTTCAACGGGCAGGCATCTGCCGCGCCTTGATTAGCAACCCGCAAGTGATCTTTGGAGATGAACCCACAGGCGCATTGAATTCAACGTCTGCACAGGAAATCATGGATTTATTAGCCTCCATCAATAGTGAAGGCACTACGGTGATGCTTGTGACCCATGATCCAAAGATTGCCGCAAGAACAGAGCGTATCCTTTTTATGTCTGATGGTGCTATCGTGAATGAATTGAGATTGCCTCGATTCACAGGCGCCGATTTAGACGATCGAATGGTCAAAGTTGTCTCTACTATGCAAAAAATAGGTATTTAGCTTGAAGAAATCCGTAATGATTTAAAAATTACGGATTTTTTTTGATAAAATGAATCGCATTCTTTACGGCGACCGTCAGTAGTGTAGAAAGTAGGTGAGGGCAATGATGGCTATTGAACAGATAATCGAGGAGCACGGTGATTACTTATTAAAGGTCGCCTATCTATATGTAAAAAATAAGGCAACGGCGGAGGACATCGTGCAGGATGTGTTCATCGCCTTTTATCAAAAGCAGGGACAGTTTCGTCAGGAAGCATCCTTACGTACATATTTAGTGAAAATGACGGTTAATCGAAGTCACGATTATTTACGAAGTTGGAAAAGTAAACGACTGACATTGTTTGAAAAGATCACGGGGCGCACAACAGCTATGACACCTGAAAAGGAGATGCTAGAGAAAACTGTAAAAAAAGAGCTGGTGGAGGCACTGTTTACATTATCAGTTGCCTATCGAGAGGTCTTGATTTTGTATTATTTTGAGGAGATGTCGACAGTGGAAATTGCACAGCTTGTACACTGTCCGGAAGCAACGATTCGCACAAGATTACAGCGAGCTCGTAAACAATTAGCAACAGCAATGGGTGACTTTGATTGGGAGGTGCTACGCCATGAATCAATTTAAAGAGGAACTATTAAAGGAGCTACAAGATGTCAAGCTCTCACAGCAGCGCAAACAAGTAATCGCGGAAAAAGCACGACGAAAAGTTCAACGTAAAGCAGATGGTCAATGGACGTATCGCATCGTGTTCGCAACCTTTACTATTTTTGTTATCGGTTTTAGCTATATCTTGACACAACAGAAGGGGCAACAGGGTTCAGGCCATCAGGCGGCTAGCCTACAGTCCGATAATTGGCATTGGTGGTCGCTATTTGCTTCGGATTATGTAAGAGGAATGATTTTACTGAGCATTTTTATAGGCGCTACATTTATTGTCAAACGCTATCTATTGAAAAGGGGGTATGGTTTACCTGTTTGTATTGAATGTGGGGAGAGTTGGTCTGAGAAGGATGCACGTAAATTATATCGCAAAAATAGTGAAATTGTGTGCCCTCATTGTGGACAAAAACAATATCGCACAAAAAAATCCATGCAAATCAGTGGTGTAATGACGATGCCAGTGCCACTGCTGATTATGCTACAGCATGTTTTCCATCATTTTGTTATCGGTCTCATTTTCTTTTTAGTGGGCATGTTCTTCTACCATTATCAAATTGCGCCATATGTGTTTAAGCTACAAGAGAAAGACCCGATGAATGAACCTTTATGGTAATGATTTTGGCAAGAAATTGCTAGGCTAATTAGCAATTTCTTTTTTTATTCTAAAATAGATTGACAATGGTTTTCATTTGCTTTATCTTTGTGTTAACTTATTTTTATTATTAGTTAACGCACAAGGGGAGGCTTTTTACATTGAAAAAAGGAAGTACATATCAATATGTGTTAGCAGCATTTGGGGCAGCAATAATCGCAGTTTTAGCACAGGTAACAATCCCACTACCACTTATCCCGATTACAGGTCAAACGTTAGCGGTTGGAATTATCGTGACGATTTTAGGGACAAGATTAGGCACGTTATCTGTTCTATTATATATTTTACTAGGGGCAGCAGGTTTACCTGTATTTAGCGGTATGTCAGGTGGACTAGGAATTTTAGTTGGTCCAACAGGTGGATATATTGTAGGCTTCCTTGCCACAGCCATTATTATGGGCTTATACTTAGATAAATTTGGTATTACATTTACTCAAGCTATTATTGCGAATATCATTGGGATGATTGTTACATTAGCGTTTGGGACAGTGTGGTTAAAAATTGTAGCAAATTATACATGGACAGCTGCCTTTATGGGTGGTGTTGCACCATTTATCGTGGTTGGTATCGTCAAAGCGGTACTTGCAGCATGGATTGGTGTGATCGTTCGGCGTCGCTTAGAAAGAGCGCACTTAATTGAAGCAATAGCATAGGACATGGGAGGAATTGTTTTGGCAACATTATGGACAGGTGGTAAGATTTACACGATGGCTCAGGTTGGTGAAACAGTGGATGCAGTCCTTGTTGAAGATGGAAAAATTGTGGCGACAGGCTCAGTGGAGAGCTTGTCGCCACTAGCTGCTTCTATCCAACATTTAGAGGGTAATATCATGTATCCAGGCTTTGTCGACAGCCATTTACATATTATTGGCTACGGAGAAAAACTCAAGCATCTTGATGTATCGGCAGTTACGAGTAAAGAGGCGTTACTTGTGAAGCTTCAGGAGCGAATGGCTCAGGCGTCAGCACATGAATGGGTCATTGCGATTGGACTAAATGAAAACCAATTTGAGGAGCCCGTTTTTCCGACCTTAGCAGAGCTAGATGCCCTTGGAGATGCTCATTTAATCATTAAACGGAGCTGTCATCATTTGATTCTAGCCAATTCCAAGGCACTCGCTTTTGCAGGAATTACAAATAGGACTCCTTCGCCAGAGGGGGGTGTCATTGACAAAGTAGATGGTCAGCTCACAGGGATCCTAAAGGATGCTGCATTGTATTTAATTGTTAACCAGATGCCACATATTACACCTGCTTATATTGAGGATGCACTGACAAAGGCGGTGACCTCATTGCAATCCTATGGTTTAGTAGGGGGACATTCAGAGGATTTAAGCTATTATGGACCGCCAAGCCAGCCGATTCAGGCTTATCGCAAAATAGTAGAGGCACAGCAATCCTTTAAGGTGCATGTATTACAGCATCATACAGTCTTTGAAGAGGTTGCGAAGATGGATTTAGTTTCCTCACCATTTTTGGAGTTTGGTGCGATGAAAATTTTTATTGATGGAGCCTTTGGAGGTCGTACGGCTGCACTACGTCAGCCTTACTGCGATGATTCGGACAATGCAGGGATGCTTATTCATACAACTGAGCAATTAACAAGCTATGTTCAGCTGGCACGTCAATATGGACAAACCGTTGCCGTGCATGCCATTGGGGATTTAGCAATCGACACGATTTTAGACGTTTTTGCGGCATATCCTCCTCAGGAAGGTCAGCTTGATCGCGTAATTCACTGTAGCTTAGTCGATGAGGAACTATTAGCCAAGCTAGCTGCATTACCAGTGGCAGTGGATATGCAGCCGCAGTTTGTACAGGGAGAATACCAAGCAGAGCTATCGAGACTTGGAGAGGAGCGCGCACAGGGCTTACATCCTTTAAAATCGCTTCTTGACAGAGGGCTGATTGTCGCAGGCGGCAGTGATGCGCCAATTGAAGTGCCAAACCCGTTGCATGGTATTTATGCGGCTGTCACTAGAAGAAATTTTGAGGAAACACATGATGGCTATAACCCTCATGAGAAAATTTCCCGATTTGAGGCAGTCCGTTTGTATACAGTAGGAGCGGCTGAAATCATTGGACAGCAATTGATGCGTGGCAAAATTGCAGAAGGCTTTGCTGCAGACTTTACGATTTTACAAGAAGACGTTTTTACGGTAGAGATGGAGCAGCTTCCACACATTCAAGTCGCATGTACGGTTGTGAATGGTCAGATAGTATATGAAAATCGCTGAGAAGGTTATCCTTCCCAGCGATTTTTTTATGGGACTATTGTTTGTCAGTTAATTGTTTTACTTGTTGTTCTAGGGTCGACACACGTTTTGATAAGTCCTCTACTTGCTGTTGCATGGTTGGTGGAGGAGACACAGGGGCAGTGGATTTCATTTTTTTGATCATATGGATCATTACGAAAAAGATCGCTAGAAACATACATAAAAGAACGGTTGTACTAATGATATCACCAAGGTTGAATTTCATGTTTGCGCTCCTTTCTGTAGCGGGTATCTAGTTATATACAGGGTAGCCTGCTAAAAAGTTTCAAAAAAATGGTGAATGTCACGATTAATACAAAAATTGACGCCTACTTTGGTGTAGAGGAGTGCTATTTTATTGGCTTCGAGGAATGGGTCATAGCAGTCAAAACATACGTTAGTAGTGAGCGATTTTAACAGCATGATAGGGGTGAGTATGTGCACAAGGCAGGACAAGTAATGCGACAGGCTGTCCATAATATTTATGTTTATCGATTCGATTATGTACAGGTTTTCGCATTAATTAGAATCTTTCAGTTTTTATTAATGATCCCTGTAACCTCTATCGTTTTGAAGCTCATGCTACGAGTAACAGGGTTTACACATATTACTGAGCAAAATTGGCAAAGCTTTGTGACGAATCCCTTTGTGATGATAATGATTTGTCTATTAATTTTGCTGTTTTTATTATTTGTATATTATGAGATGGGCTTTCTATTTCTCATGGCCTTTCATCAGCAACGAGGACTTCGCTACCGATTTCTTCCTTTATGGCAACAATTAAATCGCAAGGTTGTCTATTTTTTTAGTGTGCAAGTTCTATTTCTCATCGTCTATTTAGCACTATTAATGCCACTAGCTTCCTTTATGCTACCCCTTACATTGACTCAATCCATCTCCCTACCACATTTTCTAACTGAAGAAATCATGAGTAGTCGAGCGGGTAGGCTAGCATATGCTGCGGTGGCAAGCATCATCGTGATGATAGGTATTCGAAGCATCTTAACGTTACCCATCTTTACAATCCAGCCGAACATCTCTATTTTGCGTTCTTTTAAGCAAAGCTGGCGATTTTCCAAGCGTGGATTATTTGAACTAGTCGTGCTACTAGCTATGCTTTTAACAGGTCATCTGTTGATGATGCTTGGTATCACAGTGGTCGCTACGTTTCCCCTCTATTTAATTGAACGTTTAATGCCAAGTGCAGCCTTGGTTACGGCTGGGCTGACACTAGCCTTTTTAGAAATGGTCTTTGTGGTGCTATTTAGTTTATTACAGGCGATGTTTTCACAAGTTATGGTCGCCATCACGTATAATACGCTAGTTATAGGCAAAGTGAGCGGAACTACACATCGGAAGCGGCACTATAAGCCATTACTGTTGATCAGTGGCATTGTGTTTCTCGTATTAAGTATGATGAATATCAATTCATTAGAGAAAAGTGTCTATGCGCCAGATACCAAAATTATTGCCCACCGCGGCTATGTAGCAGGCAATGTAGAAAATACAATTAGTGGATTGGTGAGTGCAGCCAATGCGGGGGCAGATTTAATTGAAATCGACATTCAACAAACGGTGGATGGGGAATTCGTCGTCTTCCATGATCGAACATTACGAAGGTTAGCAGGTAAAAATGGTGTTATTGCGAATATGACCCTGAGCGAACTAAAAACGTTAACCATTCATCAAAATGGCTTTAGCGATAAAATTGCTTCATTAGATGATTGTATTGAAATTGCCAAAGCGTTAGATGTGGCGCTTCTAATCGAATTAAAGGTGCATGGTCAAGAAACAGAAGATGTTTTACCTAAATTAGTAGAGAAGCTACGAAAATACAAGGTGCTAGATTCCTATTATGTGCAATCCGCTGATGGACAGAAAATGACGCAATTAAAAAAATTGGTGCCGAATTTGCGAGTCGGTATTGTCTATGCACTCAATATTGGACCGATGGAGGAAAATGTTGATTTTATCGCACTGGAGGAATCCTGGGTAACGGAGCAGCTTATCCAAGAATTGAAGCAACATCCGACCGATTTATTTGTTTGGACACTCAATGACGACCGCTCCCTGCAAACCTTTATCGAAAAAAATGTCAGCGGCGTCATCACTGACCACCCCGACGTCGCCCGCGAGCTAAGAACCCAGCAAAGCGAAAACCAGTATTTCTTACAGCGCATCCTGAATCGTCTGAGATTTATCTTTTGATCGGGGGAGAATAAAATTGCGAAGAAGCGAATATCCAAAAGCAAAGCACCGCCATCTAGTAAATCGAATATTCAAGAGAAGTCGCTCGCAAATCGCTATCGCTCAAAATGAGGAAGCAAAGCTCTAGCCATAAAAATGGAGACAGTTTGTAACCTTTTTCGTGTGAACACGACTACTTTATTGAATTCGGGAAAATGAAGGAGATGCTTTTTGTATGAAAATGACGAAAGTCGTACCATTTGCTATGTCAGCATTATTATTAGGGGGCGCGATTGGAGCTCCAACTGCATCAGCGAACGAAGGAGAGGCTACTGTGATTAA
This sequence comes from Lysinibacillus sp. OL1, assembly GCF_004332175.1. Classification (NCBI taxonomy): domain Bacteria; kingdom Bacillati; phylum Bacillota; class Bacilli; order Caryophanales; family Bacillaceae; genus Lysinibacillus; species Lysinibacillus sp. OL1. The sequence continues at coordinate 651,961 of NZ_SJDS01000001.1, forward strand.
CGCAGAAACTTCGGAGCAACAAGTGCAGCCTATTTTTATTAAAGTGACAGGTACAGTTGAAAACGTAGAAGTACGTGAAAATGCCACATACTATACAGTGGTTGATGGTGACAATACAAATATTGTGATTGCCAATAAAGACTCATTAGTTTTTGACAATATGGGAAAAGAAGCCAAGCTTCAAAAAGGAGATAAGGTGTCAGCTTACTCATATGCCAAGAAGCCGATGCTTGCGATTTATCCACCACAATACAACCCAGAAGTAATCATTGTAGAAACAGAAGAAATGGGTAGCGTGGAAGTGGATTTCTTCAATAAAGATTTAGTGGATACTGAAAATAACCTCAAGTTAAATGTTGGGGAAGACACGAAGCTAGCAAGTGCTACTGGCAAAGCTGTGAAAGTGGACGATTTAAAAGAGCAACATTTAGTGGTGTTCTACACAATCGCAACGATGAGCATCCCTGCTCAAACACCGCCATCAAAAGTGATAGTATTAGATACAATTGAGAAGGAAGAGCCTGTTGAAGTGGATCCAGTTCCAACACCAGAACCAGCTCCAGTTGATTCAGCGGTTCAAGAAATTATCAATAAAGACTTTTACGAAGTAGATGGGACAAAAATGGTGCCGCTACGCTTAATCGCTGAAAAGCTAGGCTTTAAAGTAGAAGTAACGCCAAAAGGTGCCATTGTTTCAAAAGGAGCCCTTTCGTATACAATTACGCGAGGTCAAAAAGAATATGGTTATAATAAAGCGCTTCGCCAATTTAAAGTAGCCCCTGCTTTATTAGAATCTGGCAAAACATACGTACCTGTTGAATTTGTAGAGGAATTAACAAAATAATCTCGTCATCTCCCTTTATGGTTTCAACCATGAAGGGGGATTTTTTATGGGAAAAAATAGTTGTAGAAAAATATTTTAAAAAAGGTTTTAGAGAGCAGTTGGAGACAACTGAAATTGGTTTTTTGTGGAGTTTTCATTTTACGCTTAAGAGAAATAAGTGGCTTTAGAGAGAAAAAATCATACAGAAAATAAGATTCAGAGTATTGACAATTATTAAACTATTATTTAAAATTCAAAACAAATCCACATAAATACAGAAATAAAGTGTTGGATTTGTGGATTTTGTTGGATTTAACTTTGTGTTTGGAGTGATGATGTATGTCTCTTTCGTTTGAGGAACGTAAAAAAGTGATTTTAGATATTTTAGATTTAGAAGGAAAAGTGAAGGTAAGTGATGCAGAGCAGCTATTAAATGTATCAGGCGAGACTATACGTAGAGATATGGATCGATTGGAGAAGGAAGGGCTTCTACACAAAGTCTATGGGGGGGCTGTGAAGGCAAAGGAAAAGTATGAGAGGACCTTTGAACAGAAAACGTCACTTAACAATATAGAGAAGAGAAGGATTTGTAAGGCTGCTGCAAGTATTGTGGAAGACGGTGATGTTATCTTTATCGGTCATGGTACAACAGCCTATGAAATTGTTCGTTATTTAGGTGATAAGCCCAACGTCATTGTCGTCACAAATTCACTCCCAGTTCTATCATTAGCCGCAGAATGCTTTCAAGGGAAGGTGCTCTTTGCGGGAGGAGAATATGAACATCGACAAAAATTTATGGGAGGTCCATTAGCTGATTTATTTTTTAATCAACTAAAGGCAAATAAAGCCTTTGTTGCTGCAGGCGGAATTTCGTTAGCAGATGGTATTACCGACTATGATATTACGGGCGCAGCGATTTCAAAGAAATTAATAGAGCGGGCAGAAAATACGATTATTTTAGCAGACCATACGAAATTTGGTGTCTCTACATTTGCGCATATTTGTCATTTAGAGGACGTTTCGATGGTGATTACAGATCAAAAGAGCTCCACACAATGGCAGGAACGATTACAGCAGAAAAAAGTGGAATTATTCATTGCAGGTGAAATGTTGGATGACGTCAATGTATAGGAAGGTGGAAACTATGGACTATTTTGCAAATAAACAGGCAACCTTACAAAAATCAATTGACTGGTGGAATCCAGGAAAAACGAAACAGTGGCAAATCGATGGTGTTGATGTCGTTATCGGGAAACGAGAGGGCTATTATTTCTACGATGTGGATGGCAAAAAATTAATGAATGCGCATCTCAATGGCGGAACATATAACCTTGGCCATCGTAATCCAGAAGTCATTGCTGCATTAGTGGAAGGAACCAATTATTTTGACATTGGTAATCATCATTTTCCATCTACTGCACGTGCACAGTTAGCTGAAAAATTAGCAGCCTGCACACCAGAAGGCTTAACATATTCTATTTTCTCTAGTGGTGGAAGTGAAGCAATTGATGTGGCTCTAAAGTGTGCGCGTTATGCTACAAAACGTAAAAAAACGATTTCCATTAAAAATGGATATCATGGACACACAGGTCTTGCAGTTTCGCTTGGCAATGAACGCTATTCAAAACCATTTTTAAGTGAGGGCAGTCCCCATGAATTTGTGCACGTACCTTTCAATGATCTGGCGGCAATGGAACGAGAGCTTGCTAGAGGGGATGTAGCTAGCGTAATTATCGAGACTATTCCTGCGACATATGGTTTCCCCTTGCCCACTGCTAATTACTTGGCTGATGTCAAATCACTTTGTGAACGATACGGGGCATTATATATTGCAGATGAGGTGCAAACGGGCTTGATGAGAACAGGTAAGCTGTGGGGAATTGAGCATTATGGCGTGAAACCGGATATTCTGGTGACAGCAAAGGGGCTAAGTGGCGGTATCTATCCAATTGCAGCTACAGTGGTCAATGAACGAGCAGGCGGCTGGATGGAAGAAGATGGACTAGCCCATATTTCTACATTTGGTGGAGCAGAACTAGGTTGTGTAGTGGCGATGAAAGTATTAGAAATCTCCCAACGTCCTGAAGTAGTAAAGAATGTAGAATATGTTGCTCGTTATCTACGAAGTGGTTTAGAGCGTATTCAACAACAATATCCTGATTTCTTTGTGGGCATTCGTCAGCTTGGCGTTGTTATGGGCCTAGAATTTAATCATCCTGAAGGGGCTAAATATGTGATGAGCTCCTTGTACAAACATGGTGTATGGGCCATTTATTCAATGCTGGATACACGTGTGTTGCAATTTAAGCCAGGGCTATTATGTGATAAAGCGTACTGTGATGAATTGCTTGAAAAATGTGAGGCGGGCATAAAAGAAGCAGCGCAGCTTGTGAAATTTGCACGCTATTAAAGGAAAGAAAGCTTGTCAATTTAGTAAACAGGGGGTTTTCTAGATGGGTCAAATGGATTTCATAGATTTAGAATTGGTCCTTTCCAACTTTCATCAAGCAGCAAATGATGCATTAAAGGAGTTTAGTTGTTTACTAGAAGCATCTTGTAAAATGATTGATTATTCCGAAAATGCGACGTATCTCGTAGAAGATGGGCAGGGCAAAAAATATATTCTGAGGATCAGCCGACCAAATTACCATAAAAAAGAGGAGATCGAAGCGGAGATTGCCTGGTTAAACTCGCTCCATGAGCAATCTCCTATTGATGTATCACTACCGATGCGAGCAGATGACGGTGACTACGTACATGCTCATTCGTATAATGACACGATATATTATAGCACATTATTTACATTTTTGGAGGGTAATGCTCCTGATGAGAATAATGAAGATGACTTAATTCAGCAATTTGAAACATTAGGCGAAATTACAGCCATGTTCCATAAACACACAATCGAGCAGCATGATTATTACCAAGCCTTTCAGCGCATGACATGGGACTATGACACGATTCTAGGTCAATCTCCAAAATGGGCGAGATGGCAGGATGGACTAGGAATGACCCCTGCACGAATCGCTTTATATGAGGAAGCATCACATATCATTCAAAAGAAGCTTGAGGCATTTGGGAAAGATAAAACACGATTTGGTCTTATCCATGCGGATTTACGCTTAGCTAATTTACTCATCTATGGGGACGAAATTAAAGTGATTGATTTTGATGATTGTGGTTTTGGGTGGTTTTTATATGATTTAGCAACATCGGTGAGCTTTATTGAGCATATGCCTTATCTTGATGAGTTGATCGCTTCATGGGTTAAGGGCTATAGCAAAATTCGATTATTAACAGACGCAGAAAAAGAAATGATTCCAACTTTTATATTAATGAGAAGACTACAGCTTATTTCGTGGATTGGAAGTCGTGATAATGAGACAACGCGCTTACTTGGTGAAAATTACACGCTTCAGAGTGATGATTTAGTGAAAGCCTATGTAGAAAAGTATCAAGACTGTACCAACTAAATAACGATAAAAGGTGGCGAATAACATGTCTTCGAAAAAGGATGAAATCATCGTATTAAAGAAAGCCCTTACACCCATCCATTTATGGACAATTGGCGTCGGCATTGTGATTTCTGGGAACTACTTTGGCTGGAATTTTGGTTTAAGTCAATCTGGTTTTTTAGGAATGCTCATTGCCACATTATTTATGGCGATTATGTATTTAACGATGACCTTAGGTATTTCTGAATTATCGACGATGTTACCTTATGCAGGAGGACCTTACTCCTTTGCTCGACGGGCGATGGGGCGTTATATCGGTTTTATTACAGGAGTTGGTGTCGTGCTGCAATATGTCATTGCCGCACCAATTATCGCGATTGGTATTGGGGGCTATATCAGCTTTTTGTTTCCAGCCGTACCGACAGTGGTGGCAGCTGCCTTTATGTATGCTCTGTTCATGGGGGTTCATATTATTGGCATTAAGGAATATGCCACGATCGAAATGGTGCTTGTTTTTATCGCTTTAGGCTTACTAGTCTTAATGTATTTTGTTGGTTTACCGCAAATTAATGTGGTCCATTTATTCCCTGAGAATGGCGATCTTATACCAGGTGGATTTAAAGGCATCTGGTCAGCATTGCCCTATGCTATGTGGCTATTCCTAGCAATCGAGATGTTGCCTATGTTATCGGAGGAGACGAGAGATGTGCAGAAGGACATGCCGAAGGGGTTAATTTCAGGTATGGTGACTTTGCTGATTTTATCCATTTTGACAACAACTGTTGCCATTGGGCTAGCTGGCATCGATGTCATGACGGTTGCTGAAGATCCATTGCCAGCAGCGATTGCCGCTGTTTTTGGAAATACGTATTGGTTGGCGCAGATTTTAGCATCTGTTGGCTTAGTAGGACTAATTGCAAGCTTTTCAGGTGTGATTTTGGCTTACTCTCGTCAGGTCTATGCTTTATCACGTGCAGGCTATTTGCCAAGCATGTTATCGAAGATGCATAAAAAGCGTCAGACACCATATATGGCCATTATTTTGCCAGGCTTTATCGGGTTAGTGTTAGTCATTTTATTTAATCCAGATGATTTAATTTTAATTTCTACATTTGGGGCATTAGTATCGTATATTACGATGAATTTATCGGTGTTGATTTTGCGTAAAAAAGAACCTCATTTAGTACGTACCTTTAAGACACCGCTGTATCCATTTACGCCTATTGTCTCACTTGTGCTAGCCGTCATTGCTATCTTTGCGAGCTTCTTTGCGAATTTGACTTTTTTCATCGTTTGTTTGGCTGTTTTTGCTGTGGCAACGATCTATTATTGGGTGTGGGCAAGACACCATATTAACGAGGATGCACCAGAGGAACGCTTTGCGAAGGACGCTACAGTGCAGGTAGAGGTGCAAGCACCAGTATCGACAATAGAGGCTATACGAGAATAAATAAAGGGATGGGTTTTCCTATGACAAAAGTGGAATGGGTCATTTTTGATAAGGATGGAACAATCATAGAAATGGATTCTTTATGGATTGCCTGGGCCAAAAATTTATATGCTAATTTAACTGAAAATTCAGACTTAGAGATCTATTTTTCCTTACAAACTTTTTTAAGAAACATAGGGGTTAATGACAATGGAACAACGATTGACCCAACGAGTCCTCTAGCTATTGGAAGTATACAAGAAGCTGAGACGATCGTGGCGTTCTTACTCTATCAGCAGGGAATCCCATGGAGCAGAGGGGTAACACTTGCGAGAGCAGCTTCCAACTTAGCCACATCGCAGCAGGAAAATAGCAAGGTACAGGCATTACCAGGTATTCGTAATCTCTTAATAACCTTAAAAAATAAAGGGATGAAATTAGGGGTGATTACAGCTGATCAAACGGCACGAGCCAAATCACATTTACAACAGCTAGAGTTATTAGCTTTGTTTGATTTCGTTCTAGGAAGTGACCAAGCTACATCCAGTAAGCCCTTCCCAGACTTAGCCTATGTGGCAAAGGAACAATTTCAAGTATCGCTTGAGAAAGCCGTGATGATTGGCGATTCGAATGCAGATATGCTCTTTGCTAAAAATGCTGGCATGTGCTTTTCAATTGGCATCATTCCTAGTGCCACATACCCAAAGGATTATTTACCTGATGCAACCGTAATTATTGAAGCGTATGACGAATCTGTTCTCACCATGCTAATCGAAAAGGAGTGAGCATATGGACAATCAGCTAATTGCCAAGATTACTGAATTGGTATTGGAAAAACTAACGCAAGGCTCTCAGCCTGAACAAGCTTCTAAAACGTTATCAAATGAGGAATTACAGGAATGGCAATCATTTCGATTAATAAAAGAAAACCAACATCAGACGCAGCAAACAACTGCCCCTGCCTATGTAGCATTATCTACGCATGAATTACAGCATTGGCAAAGTCTGCACCAGCAATCATCAGGCACTGTCTCTGTAGCTAATTCGAGCGACTTAATTGCCCTAAAAAAATTTACATGACGGGAGGTTCGTCATATGGTGAGAGACCAAGATTTGGTTTCGATACAAGAGGCAAGAGACGGAATAGCAGCCGCTTCGATTGCGCAAAAAATGTATGCCAGCTTTACGCAAGAGCAGGTCGATCGAATTGTCGAGGCCATTGCCCAAGCTACTTATAAACAGGCAGAAAATCTTGCTGTATTAGCTGTTACGGAAACAAAGATGGGCATTATTGAACATAAAAAAATAAAAAATGAGTTGGCTTCTCAAGGTGTCTATGAAGCCATTCGGCATGAAAAGACAATCGGCATTATACATGAGGATAGGATAGCAAGGCAGGTGGAAATTGCTTATCCATTCGGTGTTATTGCGGCAGTTACACCTGTCACGAACCCGACTGCTACAGCCATTTTTAAAACGCTAATTGCCTTAAAGGCGCAAAATGCCATTGTCTTTAGTCCTCATCCAACAGCAGTCAACTGCACCATCGAGGCATTGAAAATTTGTCAGCAGGCAGCCGTTCGTGCAGGGGCGCCAGAGGGACTTATTCAATGGATTAGCCATCCAACAATAAAAGGAACAGAGGAACTTATGCATCATCGTGATGTACAGCTAATTTTAGCAACTGGTGGAGCAGGGCTTGTCAAAGCTGCCTATAGCTCAGGGAAACCAGCTTATGGTGTTGGCCCTGGGAATGTTCCTGTCTATATTGATCGCACAGCAAATGTGAACGAGGCAATGAAGCAAATTATCGATAGTAAATCATTTGATAATAGTACGATCTGTGCCACAGAACAAGCTATTGTCGTACATCAGGAGGTCAAAGCACAGGTGATGGCTGCTTTAGCAGAAAATGGGGCCATCCTTCTAAGTGGGCAGGATAAGGAAAAATTAGCAAAGGTGATTTCACCAGTAGCTCGTACATTAAATAGCCAAATTGTCGGGAAGCCAGCAACCGTAATAGCCCATATGGCCAATATTGATGTCCCTCGGCATACACGCGTATTAGTAGCGGAGGAACATCAGATTGGGAAGGAGTATCCATTTTCCATGGAAAAGCTTTCTCCCATCCTAGGTCTTTATACGGCTCGTTCTCAGGAAGAAGCCGTAAAGATTTGCCGTCGCTTGCTTGACGTTGGAGGGAGAGGACATAGCCTGGCTGTTCATGCACAGGACGAAAATTTTGTTAAGCAGTTTGCCGCTCAAATGCCCGTGTCCAGAATATTAGTCAATACTTTAGCATCTGTTGGGGCTGCAGGCGGTACGACAAGTTTAACGCCTTCCTTTACATTGGGCTGTGGGGCCTATGGGGGAAATATTACGAGTGATAATATTTCTGCACATCATTTATTAAATAAAAAAAGAGTGGCCTATGGTGTGAAGGCACTAACGATTCCACCCCCAAAGCATCCACAAAATATACAGGCTCCAGCGATGCAAGCAATTGAAGGGGTGTCTATTGACAGGTTGTCCATTGAAAAGATTGTAGAGGAAGTACTCACAAAGCTAAGTAATTAGAGGAGGAAAAGGAAATGAGCGTAGAGATAAATGGAGCTTTAGGCATGATTGAAACAAGAGGCTTAATCGGATCAATTGAGGCGGCAGATGCCATGGTGAAGGCAGCAAACGTCAATATTGTAGGGAAAGTACATGTTGGTGGCGGCATTGTGACGGTGCTGGTGACAGGTGATGTCGGGGCAGTCAAGGCAGCGACGGATGCAGGCTCTGAGGCCGCACGTCGAGTAGGTGAGCTATTATCGGTACATGTTATTCCACGCCCTCATTCGGAATTATACGCAATTTTACCTAAGTGAAAAGTGAGGGATTGTGATGACAAACAATCAAAAACATGTCACTGAAGTTACAAATCAAAGTATCCCGATTGCGATTTCTGCCCGTCATTGTCATGTTAATGAGGAGGATTTCTATTATTTATTTGGTAGAGACGCAGCGTTACAGAAATGGAAGGAACTTTCCCAGCCAGGTCAATTTGCTTCACAGCATGTTCTAACGATTAAGGGACCCAAAGGCCAAATTGACAAGGTTCGGGTTTTAGGCCCATTTCGCACTGCAACCCAAATCGAAATCAGTCAAACGGATGCCATCAAGCTGGGTGTAACACCACCGATTCTTATGTCAGGCGACTTAGAAAAATCTGAATCAATCACATTGATTGGACCTCATGGAACTCGCCATAAAACACAAGGATTGATTATTGCACAAGCACATATTCACATGGCTGTATCCGATGCTGCTGCCTTCAATGTCCAAGATAAGGAAATCGTGACGGTTGAAATCTGTGGGGATGGGCGTCAGCTACGATTAATGAATGTGGTTGTGCGTGTCTCCTCAGCATTCGTCCTTGAGATGCATGTAGATACAGATGAAGCGAATGCCGCCGCTGTTCAACAGCATTCAATTGGCAAGCTTATCAAAATGGAGTGACAGGTATGGATATAAAAGAATTACAGAGAATCATCGAAGAAGTAGTCATATCAATGATGGATAAAAAGCATAAAAGACTTTTGCTTGTCCATTCTCATACGACCATTTCTAAGAAACAGGTGGACGTATTACAAAGCTATTGCCATGTTGAGGAGTGGCAGGCAAATGAAACCACAAGTCCCACTCAGCTATTCTACGATGCTATTGTTTTTCTCGAAGTGGATCAAGCATTTATCGTCAGCAGTGCCCAAGGCTTGCCTACTACACCGGCAGCCTTGTACCTGTCTGAGTTGCTGGTTAGCAATCAAACAGCAATTTTAATTCCAAATGAAAAATTATCTGCTGTTGTCACAGCAAAGGAACCGAATCCTTACATGAAAATGTTGCTGCATCATATAGAGCGCTTAAAGGAGTTTGGCTGTGACATTCAGTTATTTGCACAGCTTATTCGATTTTTAAAGCAGCAAGAGGAACCGGCTCGTTCGACTATAGTGGCAAACTATTTGACAGCAGAGATGCTTCAATCGTACAAGGGGCAACGGCTGACACTACCTGCCCACACAAAACTTACAGCACTAGCACAAGAAATGATTCAGGAAAAAGGGATGACGATACAAAGATATTAGCAGGAGTGTTGTTACATGAAATCGATTGGTATTGTGGAGACAAGAGGACTTGCGATTTCAATACGAATCGCAGATGCTATGCTTAAAGCAGCGGATATTCGAATACTTCGACAAGAAACCATCGATTTGGCTCTAGTAACCATTGCCATTGAAGGGGACACAGCGGCCATTCAGGAAGCGATAGCCATTGGTACACAACTAGCTAAAGCAGCCAACCAATGGATTGCCTCTTCAACTATTTTAAGGCCAGATATCGCGGTGAATGGATTAGTAACAGAAATTGCGAAAAAGCCAAGTACTTAAAATGAATAAAAGGAAAGGTGGAGGAACGAGTTGAAGGTCGATTTAACAGGGAAGGTTGTAATAGTTACTGGTGGTAGTAAAGGAATTGGGAAGGGGATTGCTACCGTATTTGCTGAACAGGGTGCTCATGTGGTGATTGCAGCAAGAGGTATGGAAGCTGCCACAGATGTAGCAAATCAATTACAAGCGCAAGGATTCTCCGCTTCTGCTGCCACTGTTGATGTTGAAAACTATAAATCTGTTGAAAGCATGGCTACGGAGGTTGCTAACTCTTTTGGTTCCATCGATATTTTATGTGCCAATGCTGGTATTTTTCCCTCGATGAAACTAGAGGACATGACGACGGACCATTGGGATCAGGTATTAAATGTCAATGCCAGAGGAACGATGTTTGCTGTCAAAGCTTGCGTGCCCCATTTAAAGAAAGCGAATGCTGGCAGGGTCATTATTACCTCGTCGATAACGGGTCCAGTGACTGGCTATGCTGGATGGACACATTATGCCGCAAGTAAGGCAGCTCAATTAGGGTTTATGCGGACTGCGGCTCTTGAATTAGCACCCTATCATATTACGGTCAATGCCGTGTTACCAGGAAATATCGCAACAGAAGGCTTAGATGGTCTTGGTGACACCTATCTACAGAAGATGGCGAAGGCTATTCCATTTGGTAGCCTTGGTCGTGTGGAGGATATAGCGTATGCTGCATTGTTCCTTAGTAGTAAGGAGGCAGGCTTTATTACGGGTCAATCGATCATTATTGATGGTGGCCAAACATTACCTGAAGATGCAGAGGCATTTTAATAGAAGGAGGGATACGAAATGAATTTAGGCGCATTAGGAATGATTGAAACAAAGGGCTTAGTGGGCTCTATTGAAGCAGCTGATGCAATGGTCAAGGCTGCCAACGTGAATATTGTTGGTAAAGTCCATGTGGGTGGCGGTATTGTCACGGTGCTTGTTCGTGGGGATGTAGGGGCTGTGAAAGCCGCAACAGATGCAGGAGCAGCAGCTGCACAACGTGTTGGAGAGCTATTATCTGTACATGTGATTCCGCGACCACATGCAGAATTGGAAGCGATTTTAAAAATGCAATAATGAGTGAGGTGGCTATATGAATGAACAAGCAATAATAAAAATTGTTAATGATGTCATAGCCGAATTACTACCTAAAAAAGAAGCAGCTCCTACACCCAATGAAATTCCTATAGGTATCTCAGCAAGGCATATTCATTTACAACAAGAGCATGTCGAGCAGCTATTTGGCAAAGGTGCTACGCTGAGTGTAAAAAAAATGTTAGCTCAACCCGGTCAGTTTGCAGCACATGAAACGCTACAGGTGGTGGGACCAAAAGGAAGCATCCAAAATGTACGTGTATTAGGTCCAGCTCGCACCTTCACACAAATTGAAATTAGTCATACAGATGCCATTTCCCTAGGAATTCAACCACCTTTGCGTGAATCGGGAGAAATTGCTGGCTCAGCTAGCTGTATACTGGTAGGACCTAGAGGAAGTTTGATTTTACAAGAAGGGGTCATTATCGCACAAGCACATATTCATATGGCACCTGCTGATGCACAGCAGTTAGGGGTTCAGAACGGTCAATACGTCTCCGTTAAGGTGCAAGGGCGACGTCCCATTACCTTTGAGCAAGTGAAAATTCGTGTGGCTGATCACTATCATTTAGAAATGCATATTGATACAGATGAAGCAAACGCAGGCTTCATCCAACAGGGTGAAACGGGTACAATTATAACAGGCAAGATGGCAGGAGAGCCTTACAATAACTTCGTCAGTCCTCCAATTGAAATTAACCACAAGATTATAACGGCAAATGATGTAAGCCGTTATCAAGGTGAAACAGTGATAGTCCCCAAAGAGGCAAGGTTGACGGCACTGGCGAAGGAGGCCGTGGAAAAATTAGAAATTGAACTTCAGTTTCACGAAAAAGGATGAGGATGCATGCGGATAGGAACAGTAGTCGGAAATATCTGGGCAACACGTAAAGAGGAAGGGCTACAGGGATTGAAATTACTCATTATCCAGCCAATAAAGCTGGATGGTCAACTGAGTGATGAACAAATTGTTGCGGCAGATCGTATAGGTGCAGGTGTTGGAGATAACGTCATTTTAACAATGGGCAGTGCTGCTGTACGAAGTTTTTCTACGTCCAGTATTTGTCCAATTGATGCCATTGTTGTGGGCATTATAGATGGCACAGATGAATCGTGAGGTGAGCACAGTGACAGAAGCGATAGGAATGATCGAAACGTATGGCTTGATTGGCTCCATTGAAGCTGCAGACGCCATGCTAAAGGCAGCCAATGTCCAATTAGTGAAACAGGAGCTAGTAGACGGTGGTATCGTAACCATTATTGTCGAGGGAGATGTTGGTGCAGTACAGGCTGCGGTTGATGCTGGTAAAGCGGCAGCAACGCGAACGAGCAAGCTACTAAGCGCACATGTAATTCCACGAGCAGCCAATGAAGTATTCACAGCGATTATTGATGAAACACAGCCGATAAAAGCGACGGAGGCAGCAGCAAAAAAACAAGCACTCGCCAGAAGCCTCAACAAACAAAACTTGTAGAGGATGAGCAGGCAGATAAATAGTCGATGGATCTTTAGTAATGAATCTATGTCGTTAGGAGGGGGAGGCAGATGAGCTTTAGGCGACCCAAAATCGCCATCATTGGCGCTGGACATACAGGTGCAACCGTAGCGTTAATGGTCGCACAGAAACAGATCGGGGATATTGTGCTTATCGATTTACCAGACTTCGAAAATGCTGCGAAAGGGAAGGCATTAGATATTCTCCAAGCTGGACCAATAGAAAGATTTAACGTACAGGTGACGGCTACTTCAAAGTATCAGGAAATAGCTCATGCTGATATTGTGGTTATCACGGCAGGTATTGCAAGAAAGCCTGGCATGACACGGCAGGATTTAATTCATACAAATGCGGCAATCATCCGCACGGTAAGCGAACAAATCAAACGTTATGCGCCAACTAGCTATATTATCGTCTTAAGTAACCCTGTCGATGCCATGACCTATGTTTGTCTGGAAACAACGGGTTTTCCCAAAAATCGTGTCATGGGACAATCAGGTGTTTTAGATACAGCGCGCTTTAATACCTTTATCGCACAGGCTCTTCAGCTTGCTGTCGAGGATATATCGAGCTTCGTTTTGGGTGGACATGGCGATGAAATGGTGCCACTCGTTCGCTATACGTATGTCGGAGGAATACCATTAGAAAAATTAATGCCACAAGCACAGATTGAGCAATTAGTGGAGCGAACGCGAAAAGGTGGAGGCGAAATTGTCGCCCTACTTGGCAATGGCAGTGCTTACTATGCCCCAGCTGCCGCCATTGTCCAAATGATTGAAGCGATTGTGAAGGATCAACGGAAAGTAATGCCCATCATTACGTATTTACAGGGCGAATATCAAGTAGACAATGCCTGCATTGGTGTCCCTGTTGTTTTAGGGGGAGCTGGTATTGAAAGTGTAATTGAATTGCATTTAAACGAAGAGGAACAGCAAGCATTTAATCATTCGGTTCACCAAGTTTATCAAACATTAGCCTATATCAAATGATGCAAGCGCATGACACCATCTAATAGTGGCATGTATTAGATGGTACTGTACATAGTTGAGGCACCTTACGATGTTGTAAAGGTGCTTTTTGTTGTGCAAAATTTTCTTTTAATGGAAGATCGTTTTCTGTACAATTAAAAAAGTTACTACTGATGCACAAAGGAGGATACGATGAAACAAGCACTCATCATTATCGATATACAGGAGGCTTTCTTTCTAGATGGCCAGCAAAATCTTTGGAACAGTGAAGCTATTATCAAAAATATTAATGCCTCCATTACATGGGCACGGCGCAACGAAGTACCCGTTATTTTTATTCAGCATACAGACGCAGATGATGTGGATTTTGCAATAGGTCAGCCTGGGTGGGAACTGTATCATGGACTACAAAGAGAAGCGGAAGATCAAGTGATTCAAAAAACAACATGGGACGCTTTTTATCAGACGGAGCTAGCGGCTTATTTACAAGCGCAGCACATCGACCAATTGATTTTCGCTGGCGCTCAAACAGAGTTTTGTCTTGATACAACAATCCGCAGTGCTTTTAGTCATGGCTACCAGCATAATATTTTAATAGAAGATGCCCATAGCACCTTAGATAGTAATGTACTGGCAGCACCGCAAATTATTCAACATCATGAATCCATTTGGCATAATCGTTTTGTGCGAATTCAGTCTATTGGGGGGCTTCAACATGCTGATTGACCAGAAAGAGCTTCAGATAAAAGAGCTATCCTATACAATTCGCTGTGCCCGATGCGAAGATGCCCAAGCCTTATCGGATTTGCGCTTGCAATTAGACGGTGAAACGGAAAACTTCGATCGTGAACAAGGCGAGGCAGTGATTGATCGAGCAGGCTTTGAGCAGCTTATTCAAAAAGACATCGAAAGCCCCAAAAATCTGTGTTTAGTAGCGGTTGTCGGTGATCGAATCGTTGGGTTCTCAAGATGTGAGGGCTCTTCACTCAAAAGGCTTGCCCATAAAGTCACATTTGGCGTTGGTGTCAGTAAAGCGTTTTGGGGCTATGGCATAGGAAAAGCCTTGCTGCAACAATCCATTGATTGGGCAGATGCCAATGGTGTACGGAAAATAGCACTAGAAGTGTTAGAAACCAATGAGAAAGCGATACAGCTCTATAAAAAAATGGGCTTTTTAGTGGAAGGCATTGTGAAAAATGATAAATGCCTTGCAGATGGTATGTTCTATCATACGATCATTATGGGAAGATGGCAGGAATAGCAACGTAGAAGGAATTTAAAACAGCATGACAAATTTTATGTATATCTTTTGTTTAATTGTCTGGGGTCTTAATTTTATTGCAGTCAAAATTCAAGGAACGCCAGTCAGTTTAGAATTATCTTTAACCTATCGTTTAGTGATGACAGCCTTTTTATTTTTCATCCTTGCTTGGTTCATGAAACCACAGGGTAAACCTCAAAAGCATGATGTACCTTTTATCATCGTTTTTGGCGTTTGTAATTTTGCATTCAGCTATTTAGCGCTGTATTATGCGACGATATGGAGCTCGGCTGCTATTGTCACATTAATTTTTTCATTAAAAGTCATTTTAACACCCATCGCTCTACGGATATTTCTCAAGGAGCCATTGCATCGTCGTGTTTTAATTGGCGGCATTTTAGGTGTCAGCGGCGTGGGGGTGCTGATTTATCCATCTTTACATAATATGGAGTTAAAAGGAGTTTTGATTGCCTTTGTAGGGACTGTCCTGACAGCCATCGGGGATGCAAGCTCTGCCAGAAATGCCAAGCATCAAATAAACCCCATTTATGCGAATGCCATTGGTTTTGCAGTGGGCAGTGCAGTCATGTGTGCCATTGTTTGGCTACAGGGACAAACAGTCGTGATACCCAAATCCTTTACCTACTTATCGGCTCTATTGTATTTAACGATTATCGCATCTTTTCTCGCATGGTTATTTTACTTAAAACTAGTCGAACGAATTGGTGGGGCAAAAAGTGGCTATATGGTGGCGTTATTCCCCGTGATTGGCGGTATTGCTTCTGTTGTCATTGGGGAATCAACACTCAGTATTTATTTAATCTTAGGCTGTCTTTTTAGCTGCATCGGGGCTGCGATTGCCTTAGGCTTTAAAATTAAGCCTATTTTACGATGAACGAAAACCCTCTTCCCTTCATAAACTAGAGAAGAACGCTTGAAAAGGGTGAGGGGCAAAATGTCATTCGTTCCATTGAATGCGATGGGTATTTTGAGAGAAAAAGATGAGGATCACTGGGACATTGATCGCTGGGAAAATGATGGTGGCAGAAGCCTAGAGGCGTAAGGGAGACAGAAATTTGTCTCCCTTTAAATATTTTTGAAACCTTTTGATCGAATGCTCGTATGATAAGTAGATAAGTTTTCATTGTTAGCTATAAAAAAAGGGAGAAATGATTTTTTTGAACCATTGAACAAAACGATTACTATTCATTATTTACGTGATTGTCATTGCGGATGCGTATTACACAACGCTCTATATTGAACCAAAAACACCGCCGCAACACCAAACCATCAAAGCAACAGCCATCACGGTAGACCAACTTCGGTAGCAAGCCTCACAAAAGGAAGCGGACAACCCGTCGTTTGAAGCCTTTTTCCTTCAAGCAATTTCTTCAAAGCGTGGTCCAGGAATTGGTGGTGCAAGAAAAATTCGTAGAAGCACGAACTCCAAAGCGTGTCTATTTACACGATCAACAGCTACGTTGCTGACACCCTGTACATTTACAGGGTTTTTTTAATAGGAGGAGCAAAATATGAGTATGGCAACCTATATAGGCTTCAATTTTCCAGTTGAAATACAGGATGACTATACAGAAAATGAAGTTGACATAAATTATTTTTTCTCGGTAAAAGAGAATCGCCAAATTGTACAGGCAAAGCATTTTACAACACCCTATGTATATGAAATCGAAACAAAGGGAGAGCCCATTTGGCAAATGCATAACGAAAATAAAGTGTATTCCCCCCATAACTATGAAAAAGCCAAAAGAACTTTTCACCATGTATGTGACTTTCTAAAAAAATTCCTTCCCAAAGGAGATTATTGCGAAATCTACATTTGCTGGATAGGAGAAGAAGGAGAGGAACATGAGAAAAAACTGGCACTTCTGTTAGACCAACTGTCAGTAGATGAGGTAGAAATAGTTGAGAAATGTTTGCTGATGTTGAGAAATTAAAATCTTCATAAAGTAAAAGATTGAAGCAATAAGCCTCAATCTTTTTTCTGTTTGCTAGGAAGCTGATAGCCCTCTAAGTCTGGAATAAATTCTTGTGGGTCAATAGATACATTCACTTCAAGCCTTTCTGGATGAACATAGCTTGTCAGCTCACCATTTTGGTCATATGTTTCACTTTTAACGAGAATCCCAGTATCTTTATCCACCCAAAAACGAAACGCTTCTGTCGTGCCTTTTAAATTTTCACTATTTGTCACCGTTTCATCCATTTTCCCAGCTAATACGATTGTATTATGACCTAACAACGCTTCATTTTGTTTTTCAATCTCCCAATGCTCCATATTTCTTAAATAACTAGCAGCTTTCTCATAAGCGAATAACGACATACTTGAACTTCCAAATGAAGGTCTTTCTCTCAATTTATTATATGAAATAGGCGGATATTTCAAGTCAATACTAAAAGCTTGCTCAGGAGTAACTACGTCTCGTTTTGATTTCTGTTTCGTTTCACTAACTGTATAAACTTTTTGTCCATAAAGTGCTGTATATTTTAACCAGCTCTTTCTGTTGTTATAAAAGTACTCCTGTGTATCGTTCTTGATTCCCGTCGTGTTATCATCTAAAGCGATTATTTTTTCATAGCCTCCAACTTCTTTTTTGGTACTTACTTTATAAGTAACACCCAATGTTCTAGTGGAACCGTCTTGAGAAATTTTATGTTCTTCAAATTTTCCAGCTGCTGAGTGAAAATAATCAATCGAATTTAATAATTTACTCACGACATCCTCTTTCGTCATATCCCCGTAAAATTCTTCTTGGATCGGGGGATGATAAAGAGTAGTTTCCATTATAGGTTCTTGTGAACGGTCTCCCTTATCAACTGGTTGTACTGTCAGCTCCGTGACCATAAAATAGCTAGCTCCTATAAGAAAAAAACCAATGACTGCTATAGGTAACAAATGATTGAAAATGGATTGGAATTGGGGCTGTTTCTTGTAATCTTTTCGAAGCCTCTGCCTTACTTTTTCTTTATGTTTCTCATTAAAATGAATGTCCTGGAATGCCGTGTCATCCAATGCCTTGCCTATATTTTTAAACATATCATTCATTTATCTTGCACCCTTCCATTGATTTTTTGAGCATAAGTCGAGCCCTATGAAGTCGAGACTTAATGGTTTGTAAACGCAAATCTAACAAATCAGCTATTTGGTTATAGGACAGCTCTTCATAATAATAGAAAATAATGAGTTCTCGGTATCTTATTGGTAGAGCAAGGATTTTTTCAGAAAGTAATCGTTTATCCTCCTGTCCGACTAATTCCAACTCAGGGGATTGACTAGTACTCTTAATTTTTGAGAAAAATTCTGTCAGAACAATATTTCTATAAGACCAGCTTTTTAATTTATCTTTACATAGATTGACAGTAATTCGATATAACCATGTTTTATAGGAAGATTCATTCCTGAAATTATCTAAATGCTCATAGCACTTTATAAACACTTCTTGCGCAATATCTTCCGAAAGCTGCTTGTGCTTCATATACGTAAAGGCAAGACGTGCTATGTCATCTCCGTATGCCTTCATCAACCATTCAAGCCTCTCCTCCTTACTACATTCACCGCTAACTTCTATTGATGTTCTCACATGTTCAAGCATCTTCCACACCCTTTCAATTATTAGACGGAGTTGGTGCCATTTGGTTGTAATCAATTTACTATAATAACGAGTGATTTGTAATAGCAGTAAAAGAGAGTATGAGAGATTTTTGTGTTATTATTCAATAGTAAAATGCTAATAAATGGTGAAAAAGGGGAGTAGTATGCATACACAATTCGAATTTACGGTTTTTCCTCAATTGGAAACAGAACGTTTTATTTTACGAAAAGGGATAATGGATGATGGCCAAGATATTTTGAGACTTTATTCTAATGAAAATGTAGTGAAGTACCTGCCATTACCATTGTTTGCTTCAGTTGAAGATGCTATTGATGAAATCAATTGGTATGAGAAAATTTTTAAAGAACAAAAAGGCTTAAGATGGGTAATCGAGGAAATTCAGACCAACAAGGTGATTGGCACATGTGGCTATTTGAATTATGAAAAAGAGCATAATCGTATAGAAATTGGCTATGATTTAAACCCTGACTATTGGGGGAAGGGTGTGATGCAAGAGGCTTTAAGTTCGATCATCCACTTTGCCTTTACATCCATGGGAATCAATAAAATCGAAGCAAAAATAGAGCCAGAAAACACAGCATCTATCAAACTATTGGAAAAATTAAACTTTTCTCAAGAAGGTCTTTTGAGGCAACATGAATTTGAAAAAGGGAAGTATGTGGATCTCGCTATCTTTTCCCTATTGAAAAGTGAATATTAGGAGGTTAGGAAAGTCGCTCTCATCATGAGGGTGGCTTTTAATTTTGCTATTACTGCGAGATACATAGAGAATCAGCCATGTTAAACGTAACTTTTAAATGGAAAATATTATAAAAATTAACTAGTGTAAGGTATTATTATAATAAATGGCTAACCTTCTAAAGAGGAGTGAGAGAGATGAAGCTCGTAAATGTTGTATTGACAGGACTATTGATAAGTGGATTGTTAATAGGTTGTACCGAGGAAGGAGAAACGAAAGGGGAACAGGTAAAAACAGAAGAAACAACAATCAAACACGTAGCAGCAGTAAACCCTTCGAAAATCTGGAATGATGTATCAACCCCTGAAGGCTTCAATAACTATGAGATTGAACCAACGTTGGAAGCTTGGATTGCCTATCATGCCCAAGATATTAACAAAACAACAGACGTAGACGAATATTATCTAAGGGCAGATCGTCTCACGAAGGAAATGATATATTTTAGGGTTCAAGGGGAAGACCTTCAAAAGGATTTTGAAAATTTAAATGTACTGCAGATTTTGATGGGACATCTGGATTATGTAATATCGGTTGAGAAACAGCAAGGTCTTGATACAGCTGAGTCCTATGAAGAATTAACTAAGTGTTTTACGTATTTCACTGAATTACTTCACGATCTCAACGTAATCATCAATAACGATGGCAAGGGTGAAACATATGGGCTCACACACCAATTAGACGGGAGCAAGGTGGACGAACTCGAAAAACTTCTTTATACAGAGGCCAGAAAGGAGTAAAAGCTCAAAGTGAAATATTTATTAGCTATATTGAAGGGGGATATTTTTGAATAATAAACAACTAATTCCTACAAATGAAATTAAAGAAGAGTTTGAGGCTATTTTATTAGAACATGCTAGTATTGCGCATTGTGAGATTAATTTAAAAAACGGCACGATCAAAAATATACAACGATTAGACACCCGCTATGACGAGTTTGCTTTGGATATTATGAATAATGAATTTTGTTTTAGTCTAAAAGAAAAAAATAACATAAACTTTTATAGAATTAATCTTGAAACATTTAATCAAATACATGCTATCACATTAAATTTAAATAATTATTTTTCTTCTGAAGAAATTAAGGATGAAAGCTATTATTCAAAGTTAATTTACCTTAATCCTCAATATTTGTTGTATTTTATTACGAAAAGAGAAATTAACTATGGACGTCCTTTTTATCAATGTATTTTTTTGATAAACACTTCAACAGGAGAGATAAAACGATTAAATCCTTACCTTCCAAACGGAGATAATTTACTTAGATTAGATACTTCCAAAAACATCTATCTAAGCAATCACAATCACTTATTACTATTAAAAACTGGGAGAATTAGACCCTTTGAGAAACAAGCAATGTATAATGGAGTAGATATTGAAAGTCCTTATCATGACCACCTTGAATCGATTTACTTAATGGAGGTTTCATCTTTAATTAACCAACAGAATTTTAATAATGCGACATTACTATCTTTATTAAATTATTCAGGTGTTTCTGAAAACTTACGATATGAGAACAATATTCTTTCATACGTAGTATCTGATTTTACGAACAACACTAAAGAGTTAATAAAACATGATTTGTTAGACGGGGATGTTTCAAAATTTCAAGATGACCAATTAATACGAGATTATTTAAATTATGATTTTGAAATATTACCAAACTACTATCATTATATCTCTAAATTATCTAAACAAGATAAAGCTGATACGTTTAATCTAATTGACGATGAATTGTCGTTTAATGTAAAGCTGGATAAAATAAGCTGAGAGAATTTTAACTAGTTATAAGCATCTGTAATGGAGTATGGATTACATAGGAGGCAGAATAAACCACTCTCCGATGAAGTGACTGCATAGGATAGATACAATTATTTTCATTTGGAAGCTGTTTGGCATGGATTCGATATTCTATCGAGATTCATGTCTTTTAATTTTGCTTCCATCCATGCTAAAGATATTTCTCATAAACAAAAAAAGATTGAAGCCCATTAGCCTCAATCTTTTTATGGTCGCTTTCATTATTTTACGTTCGGATAAATCATTGTTGCTGGGTCTACATATTCATCGAACTGTTCTTCTGTAAGTAAGCCACTTGCGATGGCTGCTGCCTTTAAGGTCGTGCCTTCTTTGTGGGCCTGTTTTGCGATTTTTGCTGCGTTTTCATAGCCAATATATGGGTTTAATGCTGTTACAAGCATTAATGAATTTTGTAAATTATGATCGAGTACCTCTTTGTTTGGCTCAATGCCTACTGCACAATGGTCGTTAAATGATTTCATTGTATCTGCTAATAGGCGAGTTGATTGCAAGAAGTTGTAAATGATGACTGGTTTAAAGACGTTTAATTCAAAGTTACCTTGAGAAGCGGCGAAGGCAATCGTTGCGTCATTTCCAACTACTTGCGTGACAACCATTGTCATTGCTTCACTTTGGGTAGGGTTTACTTTACCTGGCATAATGGAAGAGCCTGGTTCGTTTTCTGGGATCGTAATTTCCCCAATACCTGAACGAGGGCCACTTGCTAGCCAGCGAACGTCATTGGCAATTTTCATTAAATCAGCTGCTAAAGCCTTTAATGCACCGTGTGCTACAACTGCTTCATCATGACTCGTTAGGGCATGGAATTTATTTGCAGCTGATGTAAATTGTTTGCCTGTTAGCTCACTAATTTCCTCAGCCACACGATCACCAAATTCAGGGTGAGCATTGATTCCTGTACCGACTGCTGTACCACCAATTGCAAGCTCCTTCATATAGTCAATATTTTGGATAATCATATGCTCTGATTTTGAGAGCATGGCTGCCCAACCGCTAATTTCTTGACCTAATGTGAGAGGTGTCGCGTCCTGTAAATGCGTACGACCAATTTTAATAATGTCCTTAAATTGAGCTGCTTTATCTTCCAAGGTTGCTTTTAGTAAACGTAGTCTTGGTAATAAATAATCTTCCACTTTTAAAACAGCCGCAATATGCAATGCTGTTGGGAATGTATCATTTGAGCTTTGTGATTTATTGACATCATCATTTGGATGAATACGGTCAGCTTTACCAGCATCCTCTAATAGTTGATTCGCACGGTGAGCAATGACTTCATTCACATTCATATTGGATTGTGTACCACTACCAGTTTGCCAAACCACAAGAGGAAATTGATCGTCCCATTGACCATTTAAAATTTCATCTGCAGCCTGCACGATGGCATTTGCTTTAATATCAGAAAGTTTGCCTAGTTTATTATTCGCAATCGCCGCACTTTTCTTTAGGATTGTCATAGCTTGCACAAGCTCAATTGGCATTTGTTCTGTACCAATTTGGAAATTTTCTTTACTGCGCTGTGTTTGCGCGCCCCAAATTTTATTAGCAGGTACTTTAATTTCACCCATAGTGTCTTTTTCAATACGATAATCCATGTCAAAACAGCTCCTTTAGTATGTAAAGTTCTCCTCATGTACAGATAAAAACGGATACTCTTAGTCTGATGTAAGAATATCCGTTTGATACATGCTTATTCAAAAAAGAGGGGGATTCTGAATGAAGCAATTTGGAGAAAGAAATAATCTATTGATAATGATAATTGTTATCAATTAAAAAGTCAACGGTTTTGCTTGAAGAAATTTAAAGTGAATGATTCGCAATTATTACCTATTTTATTCCCGAAAATTAAGGGAATAAACCATGTTTAAGTTGATTATCTCTTTTTCTTTCCAAGGTCTTTAAGAGGCTGCTTTTTAGGGATTTTTTCGAATAATATCTTCACATGAAAATTGTTGTCATCAACTTGAAGTACCTCCAACACCTTTGCCTTGCGCCCTTTAATGCGAATATCTTCTTCCACAGTAGGTAGCTTGACAAGCAATTGACTTAAAACGGACGTCTTGTTTTCGTAGTAATGCGTCACAAACATCGCGATTCTCCTTCTGACTTTTGATTGTTACTCAATTTATGAGCGTGGGATAATAGTTAGAACTTTGGAGATGGTGATCAAAGAATGAAGAACTACGAATAGATGCTTAAGATAATTAAAAATTGAAAGGGGTCTGTACAGTTTTTTAAAAATAAAGTATTTTGGTTCACTACATAGAAAATAGATAAAACTATGTGATAAGAGCTAATAAAATAATTGGGTGTAAAACATGTTTGACACCTTATTTGTCTTACATTAATATTATGGTGTAAAAGATCTTTTACAAGCCAGGAGCGGAGTGGTGTTAGAAATGGAAAATAAAATAAGAGTATATCGTGAAAAAAATAGCCTCTCACAAGGTAAATTAGCGGAGTTATGCAATGTGACAAGGCAGACCATTAATGCCATTGAAAATAATAAATATGATCCAAGTTTGGAATTGGCTTTTACTTTGTCCTATATTTTAAGTGCTCCTATAGAAGAATTATTTATTTTTACATATGGAAGGAATGAGAAAAAGTGACGATTACAAAAAAGGTAAGTTTAATCGGTTCTTTAGTTATTATTGTTTCTATTGGTAGTTATGGTGTATATGAATGGATAACGAAAGAAATGATTGATGCAGCGACAATTTTCTTTGTATTCTTAGGAATAGGTCTTTTATTTCAGTCCATTACTTGGGGAGAAATGAACGGAGTAAATGAAGGAAAAAAAGATGAGTTAGAAAAACATATCACACTTATTAGTTCAAAAATTAGTTACTATCTTTTACTGTTATTTATGGTTATTGTTTTAGTGATCTCAGAAAGAGTAACCGCTTTAAATGATATTAAGAATATTCCACTTGTTATTGTCATAGGACTTGCTTGGATTACTATGCCAATTACTGAGTTTGTGGTTTCTAAAAAATATAGTTAAATAAATTGATCTTTGTAAAGAAGGCTGATTTATTTTGATGAAATTTAATTTTAGATCAACTTACCTCGATAGATAGATTAAGAGGTGAGTTGATTTTTTTTTGGATATTTATGTTAAAATAACTATGGAATTTTATGACAGTTTATTGTTATTAGACTACCATGACAAAAAAATTTAGAAAAAGGGGCGAGAAAGAAGAATGACGAATAATATCATCGAACAAGCGAAACGAGGGCTGGAGGGTTTTGCTATTGGAGGTTATCATACTAGCGGAAATTTTAGTAAGTATCGGGAGGAATACTATAAATATTTTGGAGATCCAGATGATGAAACGAGAAAATACGCTATAGCTGCATTTACTTGTATGCTGGGTACTTGGGAAACGGGTTCTCTTCAGATATTTCAGCCCATACAAGAGTGGGAGGAAAATAAAAAATGGAGCTCCAATCCATTAGACCAGAAGCGATTTTATCGTTTTAAAGATTATCTTTATGCACTGTTAGCACATCATGAGCAGATAGAGAAAGAATTCCCCTATATGTATGAAGATATTATTTTATTTTTAATAAAAATAGAATTAAATCAAGGGATCAGATATGAGGAATGGTTTCCAGAGCATAACCCGAATTTGTTTCAGCGATTAAGAGAAGAAATTTTAATACCTAAACAACATTTGGTAGATAAAAGAAGTCATCGGAAATTCTTATTAAAAGAAATAGGTATTGAAGCTTTTTTCGAATCGGATCAATTTAGGTAATGAAAGTAATCCAAAAGTGGATGGAATCGCTCAGAAAGGGCTCCAAGGTGATCATCGGATGAGAGGCTACGTGCTTATTAGAGACAATAATTTAGCAAACCACTGCGAAATAAAATTGCAATGGAAAACACTACTGCCTGTTGCAGGGAAATCATTCACTTAATCAGTTAGTGAGGAGGTCAATGTCCACTTGTTTTATAAAAAAATCAAAAATATGACATGATATTACAGGTGGAAATTGCAACTTTCGACATGTTTTTTATTTATTTCTCGGGAAATATCTCATAGCGATTTGTGAAAATGGTAGGGACTTCGTCAGCTGTTTTAGGCTATTTATGTTTGGCAGGCTCGGGTGGATACATAAAAAGGTAACATTTCAATCAAACAGGTGGGTGGAATACGTTTCAGCTAGGGGGATGTTCGCTATAATAAGAGTGAGGAGGAAATGAAATGTATTTAAAATCATGTAAGGTGTTACAGGATACAATTCCAAATAAACAGGAGTATCCTTTTAATATTCCAAGCTTGCAGGATTTGCATGAGCTGGAGTTCCCAACGAATGTGACGTTCTTTGTTGGGGAAAATGGTTCGGGGAAATCAACATTACTGGAGGCGATTGCTGATCGCTGCGATTTCAATACGGCTGGTGGCGGTCGTCAAAATTTATATGAAGTACATAAGGCGGAATCTTCATTGGGGGAATATATCCGTTTGTCGTGGCTGCCGAAAATATCGAATGGGTTTTTCCTTCGATCAGAAACATTTTATCAATTTGCCAGTCATATTGATTTGATAGAAGATCCAAGGAGATATAACGCTTTTGGTGGGAAATCACTACATCATCAATCTCATGGTGAATCCTTTCTTGCGTTATTTATGAATCGTTTTAAGGGTAAAGCCATTTATTTATTGGATGAGCCTGAGGCGGCATTGTCACCAACGAGGCAGCTGAGCTTGCTGAAAATAATGAAGGACCTTGAGCATGAGGCACAATTTATTATTGCTACACACTCACCCATTTTGCTTGGCTATCCGAATGCAACGATTTATAGTTTTGATCAAGGAGAAATTGAATCCATTCGCTATGAGGATACCATTCACTACATCGTGACCAAACGTTTTTTGGATGCACCACAGTCGATATTAAGAGAGTTATTTGATGAGGAGAGGGAATCATGAATCAACGAAAAGGCTTAATCATGCGAGAAATTCGATTGGATGAAATGGCACAGTCCATTGATTTACTGAATTATGTCTTTCAAATGTCAATGTCCATTCACAAGGATCGTCGCTTTGTGAATGCGAAGAGTAGGCAATTTAATGAAGGGCATGCTATCGGGTGGTTTGATGGTTCACAGCTTGTATCGCAAATTTTAAGTTTGCCTTTTGAGGTGAATGTGCATGGCAAGATTTATGAAATGGGTGGCATCACAGCAGTTGGGACATACCCTGAATATTCAGGGCATGGCTTAATGGAGAGCTTGATCATTGAAAGTCTGCAAAGTATGCGAAATGAAGGACAGTATATATCCTATTTATTTCCATATTCTATTCCTTATTACCGCAAAAAGGGATGGGAAATTATGAGTGATATTGTGGAATTTCAAGTGAAGGATACACAGCTTCCTCATTATGCTGGGCTTAATGGGAAAATTCGCCGTGTTGATCCCAAGCATGAGGATGTGGTGGCTATCTACGCACGCTATGCGCAGAAAACGCATGGGGTAATGGTGCGCAATAGTATTGCCTGGAACGAGAAATTTCAGGAGGATTTCTGGGAGGAGAAATTTATAGATAGTGATGTGAACCTTCAGGCGGCGGTCTACTATGATGAAGAAGATGTGGCACAGGGCTACATGTTCTATCGCATTATGGAGGAAAATTATTACATCGATGAAATCGTCTATTTGCAGGAAGAGGCTCGAAAAGGTTTATGGAATTTCGTCTCGGCTCACAGCTCGATGGTCTACAATGTCTACGGGAAGACAACTGGAAATGAAGCGGTTGCCTTTCTATTGGAGGACAGTGAGATCATTCAAAAGGTATCGCCTTATTTCATGGCAAGAATCGTTGATGTCAAAGAATTTTTACTGCGCTATCCATTTATCGGTCAGAATTTCGAGCTTCAGCTAGCTGTCAGTGATCGCACTGTGGCGTGGAATAATGGTAGCTACATCATCAAAATGAAAGATGGAAACCTTTCTGTTCAGAAGGTAAGTGAGACGTTGAACGCGAATGCTGTGCATTTAACAGTGCAAACACTGGCAACTATGCTATTAGGCTACAAACGTCCAACCTATTTAGAAAGAATTGAACGATTACAGGGATGTGCAGAGGAAATTGCATTGCTCGAGGCGGTTTTACCAGTAGGTATCCCAACATTTATTGATTATTTTTAAGTGGTATGGTAAGAGCCATAACGTTGAAGGTTATGGCTGCCACGCCTCTTTTAACAGCTCGATGCCCAGCTTGATTTCTTCCAACGCTAATTTACTAAAGCCTAATTGCAGCATTGGTTCCTCATTTTTTTGATGGATAAAAAAGGGGCTTGTCGGATAAACCTTCACACCGTAAGTCGCCGCTCGTTGGATCAGCTGCTGCTCGGAAAGCGGAGACTTTATCTTCACTAATACATATAGTCCTGATTGCTCGCCTAACACGGATATTTGCTGACCGAAATGTCGTTGTAGCTCCTGTACAAGGTGCTGCATTTTTTGTTTATAGGTCAAACGCATTCGTTTAATATGGCGTGACCATTCTCCCTGCGCCATAAATTGGGCCATTGTGCGTTGATGGAGGGACGAAGCATTTTGTTCAAAATGAGCAAAACGCTCTTTATAGGGCTGAACAAGTGCATTTGGTAGCACCATATAGCTTAAACGCACACCTGGTAAAAACGATTTGGAGAAGGTGCCGAGATAGATTACCCTTGATGAGTCGATGGAAGCAAGGGCAGGAAATGGCTGTTGCGTATAGCGAAACTCTCCATCATAATCATCCTCTAGAATATAACCATCGACTTGTTGAGCCCATTGTATTAAGGTCTGTCGCTGCTGAATAGACATGGACACACCGTATGGGAAATGATGTGACGGGGTGACATACATTAAGCGTGATTGACAGTTTTGGAGTATGTCAAGTTGAGCTCCTGTTTCCATTACAGGTAGTGGCTCTATTTCGAAGTGATGTAACTGGAAGGCTTCACGTGCACCATCATAGCCAGGGTCTTCCAAAAGAATGCTTGGGAAAGATTCTTTTAGTAAAAAGCCAAGATACAAGAGCATTTGCTGTGTGCTACTACCAATAACGATATTGTCGCTCGTTGTATAAACCCCTCTTGCTTGCAGTAAATACGGCACAAGCTGCTCCTTTAGCACTGATTCTCCAAACAGTTCTCCATATTCGTAACAGGTTGATTCCTGTAATACTTGATTGGCAATTTGGCGCCATGTTTTCATAGGAAAATGTTGCTGATCGACAGCCCCTGCGCGAAAATCTACAAGATAGGATGCAGCCTTCTTTTTTGGCTGTGACATAGGGGGCTGTTCCTGCTCCTTTAGAAAAACCTGCTCTAGTGCATTGACGAAATAGCCTTTTCGTCCCTCCCCACGTATGTATCCTTCTGCTACAAGCTGTTCATAAGCGGTTAATGTAGTATTACGACTGACCTGTAAAGTTTCTGCAAGTTTTCGTATAGAGGGCAGGGAATCATCTGTTTGAAGTGAACCTTGCATAATAAGTGCTTTAATTTGCTGGTACACTTGCTTATATTTTGCCTCTTTTTCTGTTAATAGAAAGATAAAATCGTCCATAAGGCACCACCTTGACATGTTAAAATGTTTGGAACTGTTTCTTTTGAAATGTCAGATTATTTACTACCATCATACTAGAAGGACAATCAAAAGGAAATGGAGATTAAAATATGAAAATTTGTATGGTGACACAGCAAACGATGGGAGACGTAGTCCCATTATTTAATGCCTATCGTGAATTTTATGGACAATCATCTGATTTACAGCAAGCTGAGCAGTTTATACAGGAGCGAGTAATGGGCGCAGAGTCTATTATTTTCCTGGCATATTTGGAGGAGGAGCCAGTTGGATTTGCACAATTGTTTCCAGTCTTTTCATCCGTAGCTATGAAACGAGCGTTTCTCTTAAATGATTTATTTGTGGCGAAACAAGCCAGAAAACAAGGTGTAGCACAGGCGTTGATGGAGCAATGCTTTATCTATTGTCAGCAGGAAGATGCGCGTTACATGATGCTAGAAACTGCCAGAGATAATGTCCAAGCACAGAAGCTCTATGAAAAAATGGACATGACGATTGATGAAACTGTTTATTATTACAGTATTTATTGGTGATTTTTTCGATGTGATGGGTGTTGGTGGAGAACCCGCTCAATACCACTATAAATCTAAGTTTCAGCCCCCACCATTGATTGTGACTATGGTGGGGGCTTTGTGGTTATGCGTGGCTCATCCATCCTGCGAAGAGACCTGAGGAGAAAAAGCAGGTAATGTTTTGAAAGCCCGCTTCACTTAATAGCTGTTGGATTTCTTGATCGGAGAGGAAGGAAATATTCATGATGCCCTTGCCCATGCTATCTACCTTTTCTTTTGTATAGCCGGCCTCTAAAAAGTAGCTTTGCCATATTTTGATGCGATCTTGTAGCTCGTCACTTTCTCGTTCTCCGTAGGCACAAGCGAGGACAAAGGGCTTTCCAGGTTTTAATTGCTTGTGAATATTTTGCAGTAGATGGAGTTTCTCCTGTCGATCTTCAATAAAATGAAGAACGAGGATACAGCTTGCCGCATCGAATTTCGGTGTTGATTGGGGTAAGCGCTCAATTGTTCCTTGTAGTAGCTGAACGCGACTTTCAATATCCAGTTGCACGGCTTTATGTTGTGCGATTTGGAGCATTTCCTCAGATGGATCAACCCCAGTGAACATCCATTTAGGGTTTGTTGGTCCCCATGCAGAAAGCTCGTTGCCCCCACCAGCTCCTACAACAAGCAGGGATGCTTCTTGTTCTCCTAAATGCATCCGGAAATAGGCTTGTGTCACGGCAAATAATGTGTCATAGGCAGGCACTGAAATTCTTGTGCTGTGCTCATATGTTCGTGCCTTTTCTAATAAATGTGTAGATAATGTACGCATTGTGATAGCCTCCAGTGTTTTATCGTCTCTATTACAGACCTTTAATATCTGTAATAGAGTATAAATGAAAATAACTGAAAAGACAAAGGAGAAGCCCTTTGACATCGTTTTTTTATTGTAAAACATTTAATAATTAACAATAAAGATAAATAATTTAATGTTTATCGTTAAATAACTATTGAAAAAAATGGCACTTTCTTCTATGCTTGTAGTAAACAGGAGGGGAAATAAGATGATGAATAGTTTAATCAGTGCCATTTTGCAAGTGATGTTATTTTCAGTGATTCCGTTTATTTGGTGGCTTTGTACAGCGAGAAAAAAACAGCCCTTTTTAACGTGGATAGGATTGCAAAAGCCTATTATTGTGCACAAGGGAAGGTATGCTATGTACATTGTACTTTCTACTTTCACGATGTTAATACCGAGCTTTGCGCTAGTCTTTTTCTATATTGATCGCTCCTTGCTAGCGGCGAATCAATTCGCGGGACTTGGAGCTGCTGCCGTCATTCCAGCACTTTTCTACGCTATTATTCAAACAGGTTTATCAGAGGAGCTATTATTTCGCGGCTTTTTATTAAAGAGATTGATGAAGATTTTTGATTTTCAAGTAGCAAATCTCTTGCAAAGTATTGTTTTTGGCTGTGTTCATGGGGCCATGCTATGGTCGGTGCTTCCGCTTCATGTAATCTTATTAGTTGTGCTTACTACAGCGCTTGCTGGCTATGTGATGGGCTGGGTGAACGAACGAATTGCTGGAGGTTCCATTGTCACTAGCTGGAGTATCCATAGTATTGTAAATTTCATAGCGGCGTGCTTGTATATGTTTAAATTTTGACTTATTTGCATTTCTTTGCTGTCACTTGCATAATAGGGCAGAGAAGATTTTTTCGTGAAGGGACGTGCAAGCATGACAGAGTGGCCTAAGGGAGTAGCAAAACCAGCAATTCGCGCATTACATGCAGCGGGCTATACAGAATTGAAGCAGCTAGAAAGAGTTAAGCTTTCTACATTAGCTCATCTTCATGGAATGGGTCCAAAAGCTTTAGCAGCGATTGAGGCGGCACTAAAAGAAAGTAGGGAACTTCGTGAATAAGCTGACATTGTTTTTACTGGCGATGGTTGTCTATTATATCCTCGTTGTAGTCGTTATTAGCAAGCTGTTTATTATTCCTATTATGAAAGTGATGGCTCTTATCTTTTTTATAGGGGCAGGCTATATCTTTTCTCGTAAAATGCGTAGGAAATTACAGTAGGAGGTAATATGAAAATTGTTAAATTAACATTCTTTTATTTAGCTATTATTTTATTGGCATTGACGCTGTCCTTAGCGGGTGTTCGTCTATCCATCTCTCTTGGGATATTTGCATTAATTGCGGTAGGGATGATTTATCGCCATATACATATTTTATATCGCACAAACAATATGGAGCAGGTGGATAAATGGGTTAAAAATCACCGAAAAGAGCCTATATTTGCTGCTCTCTATGCATCAGCTTACGGGACAAAAGAGGAACAGATTCAGGCAATCGATGTCATCATCCATCATTATAAGCAGCCAGCCATTAAGTACAATTACCTCTTTATTAAGGCCATTATGGAGGAAAATCTTGGTGCTGCTAAAGTAGCCGCAAGACAAATTGATAAGGAGCCTTTAACTAGCTATGCACTATGCTATATTGCTGCGCTGGAAGGTCGAGCGGCCGATATGAGAAGTGATAAATTAACACAGCCGTGGATGCAACCTGCAATTGAAGCGGTCTATGCCTGTACAATAAAGGATCAGGCTAATTTCCGCCAATTCGCGGATGCCAGCATTCAACAAGCACGTGGCATACAGAAATACGGTTTAATACATAATTTTAAGCAAATGGAAGATGAATTGGTAAAGGCATAATGGAAGGGCTACTTGATAACAGTATCAGGTAGCCTGATTTTGTGTCAGAAATCAAAAATTAATACAATGAGGTGAAAATGTTTGTCTAAAATGGATCATATGATGCAGATTTTATGGATGTTGAATTCAGGTAGGAAAATTACCGCGAAAGAAATCGCTGAAAAATTAGAGATTAATATCAGATCCGTTTACCGCTATATTAACTCACTTTCTGCCAGTGGTGTGCCGATTATAGCTGAAACAGGTCATCATGGAGGATATACCCTGTTGAATAATTTTATTAAAAGTCCTCTTATTTTTGATGTTGATGAGAAAGCGGCATTACTTCATGCTTCTATTTTTGCAAAAGAAGCTGGCTATTTTTTAGATAAGGCATTAAACAGTGCAACAGCAAAGCTTACAATGTATTCAAATCAAGAGCAAGAAAAAATGATTCAACAGCATTTACAAGGTTTCGAGATAATCGGTCCTGATGAATCCTCCTTGGAGCCACTGTTAAAAAAATTAGAAGAGAGTATAGTAAAGAGAACATCTATAGAGATGGAATACCATACTAATAATGAAGAGCAATCTAAGTCTAGGGTGGTTAATCCATATGGTTTGGTTTATTGGAAACAAAACTGGTATGTCGTTGCATTTTGTCATGTAAGAAATGAAATCCGTACTTTTAAAGTAGGCCGAATTAGTAGTCTACATCAAACAGGCATTCCTTTCCAACGACCACAATCTTTCTCTGCCAGCGATTTTTTTATGAAAAGCCTTTTTCCTCAAGCCGAACATAAACAGAACCTTGTGCACTTCATCATTTGTGGAAAGACAAGTGCTGTGGATGCGATCAGTCAGCATTGGTTTTTAAAGTATCACCTCCAAGAACGCACCAATAAGAACGCTATATTTTTAGTAGATGAGGAAGCATTACATACCTATGTCTATGTACCCTATTTACTTTTTCCCTATGGAAAATCAATCCAAGTAGTAGAACCCATAAGTCTAAAGCAAAAGATAATTGACGTTCTATATGAGCTCATCCATTTTTATGAAAATGAAAACTTTACTGACGGAGAATGTCAGTAAAGTTTTTTTATACTAAGCATAGTTTCAATAAAAGGAGTGTTTATTATGCAGACAAGAAAAGTGTATCTTTATGTATTTGATACGATGGCAGATTGGGAGATAGGGTATTTAATGGCCGAATTAAATACAGGTAGATATTTTAAAAAGGAATTAGTGCCTTTAGAGGTGATGACAGTAGGGATTGATAGAAGTCCTGTTACGACGATGGGTGGCATCACCATACTTCCAACGATGGCCGTTGCTGAATGTCACTTGAATAGCATGGATGTCTTGATTCTTCCAGGAGGCAATACATGGCTAGAATCTATTCATGAGCCTGTATTGAATAAAGTTTCAAAAGCGTTGAATGAAGATGTTTTCGTAGCTGCAATTTGTGGTGCAACGTTTGGTCTTGCAAAGGTTGGTTTGCTTGATACAAGACAACATACGAGCAACGATCTCGAATACTTGAAGATGCTTTGTCCACATTATATTGGGGATGAACATTTTAAACAGAAGCCAGCCGTAACTGAAAGGAATTTAGTAACGGCATCTGGCATTGCACCGTTGGATTTTGCCTACCATGTTTTGAGGCTGCTAGATGTTTTTACACCTGAAACATTACATGCTTGGTATAAGCTTTATGAGACGCAGGAGAAAAAGTATTTTTATGAATTAATGACATCCATTGAATAATAATTAGTCTAAGAAGAGCATGTTCATTGTTAAAACATGCTCTCTTTTTTTACATTAACTTTTTTTAGCCAACAAAATGCCTCGCACAATCCCTATCATGAAGATGCCAAATAACAGCAGTAAAAATAAGTAAGCATGCCATTGTTGTAAAATACGTTCACGACCTAGAGCTACCGTCAGGTCATTGAATAGGGAGTAGGTAAAATACAATAGAATACTATTTTTGATGAGACAAAACGTAAGGATGCCATTTTGTCGCTGTTTATGGGAGAGAGGTGCTTTATTTTTACGCATCACAGGATAAGCTGCCTTTATCTCTAAATAGTGTAAAAGTAGAAAGAGCATAAGAGCGACAAAGGGTAAATAAAAAATAGCAATTTTCGGACCGAATTGGGCATGTTCACTCGTGAAGCTTTGCAAGACAGGAATCATGGCAGGGAGCTTGCCGTATTGAATGAGTGTCGCTGTAATGCCAGCTAGAAAAATAGTCGCCACAATAACCGTTAACTGGTGACAAAAGCGTGGTGTAGGTGTTTTTTGTTGTATATGCATCCTTGCTCCTCATTTCCATCATCATTGATAATAACAATCTGTTATACTGTATCATAGAATGATTGCTTTTTGTGTTAGGGAAAGAAGGATATTATGGAATACTTGTTGTTTTTACTTATTGGCATCATTGGGAATGTCATTGGTACGTTAGTTGGGGGTGGTGGCTTAATTACCTTGCCAACGATGATGCTAATGGGTGTACCCGTCCATTCGGCTATTGGCGCAAATAAAGTGTCCAATATGGTGAGTGCTTTTTCAAGCTTTTATACAATTTATCAACGTAAGGAATTAGCATGGAACGAAATGCGTTCGGTGTTACTTGTCTCTTTAATCGGAGGTACATTGGGGGGACTTTTCGCTTCATTCATGAGTAGTCAATCATTAACGTTCATTGCTATTATTTTACTTGGCTTTGCGCTTGTTATGTCCTTTATGGGTGGAGCTGATTTTGGCGACAAGGAACGTTTTACGATGAATCGAAAAAACGGTCCTATCCTTCTTGGAGTTGGCTTTTATGACGGTATGTTTGGTCCGGGCAGTAGTACATTGGCGCTTTATACATATGCACATGAGAAGATTTCCTATATTAAAGCCGTGGGGCTATCACGGGTAGGGGTATTTGCCATGTGCTCAGGAGCAGCGATTACCTATATTGCTACAGGGAAAATCGAATGGCCGTTAACGCTTATTTTAATGATTGGCTCGACGATTGGTGCACAAATTGGGCTTGTGCTAGCCAGAAAAGTGGAAGCACATCAGGTAAAGCTTTTACTGCGTATTGTAACGATTGTGCTGATTATACAGCTTGTTTATGATTTCATCCATCAGCTTTAGGAGGTGATTGTCCTGTTTGAAATTTCACCCTATCCAACCTTTTCGTGGTCGTTATCGCGTCATAAAACATTGACAAGCTGCGCCCGCAAATACGGCTATGAATATTACTTTTCACATAACGGGTGGCTCAGTTACAATGTGGAGCCATATCATCAACAGGTGTATCGCTTAAAAAAGCTGCAATCGATGCCTATTTTATTTGGGCAAATTGTCCATCGATACATTGAGCAGGCCATTAATGATTATTTACAAACAGGAAAAGCTCCAACTGTAGAGGAGCTAATTCAATTGGGGCGCGGGCAGCTGAATGCAGCCTTTATTGACTCCACTCGTCGTCTTGAATTTTGGAGGCAAAAACCAAATAAGTATTATATGATGCAGGAAATCTATTATCATGGCACCCTTTCTCCTGAGCTTGTGCAAGACTATAAAGAACGTTTACGACTAGTTTTTAATCATTTTTTAATGAGTGAAACATTCCAGCAAATCACCTCACAAAAAGGCTCTCTCCGTATCGGAGAACCAGAGCAATTCCGCTCCATGAAAATAGACGATGTCCAGGTATTCGTTGTTATGGACTTTCATTATTATGATGAACTGAGGGATAAATGGATTATTGTTGACTGGAAGACCGGTAGAGAATCTGATGATGACCGTCAGCAATTAGCCCTCTACGCGTACTATGTTCAGCAAAAATACCGTGTGTCTCTAGCGCAAATCGAGGTCTATAATGAATATTTATTAACAGGCAAGCGCAAGAAATATAGTTTTACAGACATCGATATGGAGAACATTTTGTATACGTTTCAGCGCAGTGTTTTAGAAATGAAAAAGTATCAGGCTGATATTTTTTCCAACGAGCCCGTGGACATCGAGGACTTTGAACAAACACAAGAAAAATGGCATTGTCGTGGCTGTAATTTTAGGGAGTTATGTGCGCAGAAATATGATGAAAAATTGAGCAAGTGACCAAAAAGTCATCGAAATGGTCGCTTGCTTCATTTTTATCCTTTTTGGTTAAATGACTATATGTGTTGATTGTCATTTTTATATCAGAGTGACCGAGTTGCTCCTGTATGATCTTAAAATTTACATACCGACTGACCATAAATGAGGCATATGAATGTCGTAAAGCGTGAAAATTCAACTTTGGTAAACTATACTTTTCAATAATTCTTCTCCAAGCAAGATTTATAGCAGCAGGTTTTGATGGATTACCATCTGATTTTTTGTAAAGTTTAAGTTTAAGGGAGTTCCATCATCATCTTTTATCAGATTCCAAGCATCACTCTTTTCATTTTTTAGTTCCTAATAGCCATCAACAAATAACTTTAGTTCACGCATCAAACTCTTTGGGACGTTAACTAATCGAGGCTTTTTGTTTTTTGGGGGTAAAATTTTTAGTTTTCTAACTTCAATATCAAATTGAAGGGTTTTGTCTACATAGATAGTATTATTTTCAAAATCAAAAGATTCCACACATAATCCTGCTATTTCTGCTAGTCGTAGTCCAACCATTGCTGCCAACTTAATCTGGAGCTTGAGTTTAGGATTTACGTTTTCTAATACTCTGAAAAGATGTTTTAACTGTTCTTCGTTGTAAAATTCTAAGTCCTTCTTTTTAGGTTCCAAACGAGAAGATTTAATGTTTGTCCATAGGATTATCTTTAATTAATTTCCATTCAATCCCTTTAGAGAAGATGCTTTTTAAAACAGTATATTGTCCTTTTGCTTCACTAGGACATCTTTCTCTCCATCTTTTTAGACATTCTACTAGATATAGGGTTTAGATGTTAGAATGTTTATAGTCACCTAAATCC
This sequence comes from Lysinibacillus sp. OL1, assembly GCF_004332175.1. NCBI lineage: Bacteria > Bacillati > Bacillota > Bacilli > Caryophanales > Bacillaceae > Lysinibacillus > Lysinibacillus sp. OL1. The sequence goes on from NZ_SJDS01000001.1 coordinate 688,897, forward strand.
TCTATAATACATTGATCAATAAAATTTGCAAATTTAATATTTTCAACTTTTCATCTTCTTTATTTAATACTTCGATTTCAAAATCTGTAATAGCTTCCTTTATTGCATATTGCACGATCAGACATGGATTTCGTACGTATGGTTTTAGTATATCTAAGTCGTTTACCAGTGTCTTCATCATACCCATGTTCAACAGTAACTTTTATTCGAGGTTCTCCTTTCTTGGTAGGTGGTAAAACTACATATAAATCCTACTTACTCTTGTACCCTTCAAGAGCTTCATCTAAAAAGTCTTCAGTTACGTTAAGAAAATCAGCTAGCTCATAACGATTCACTATTTGTAATTTATGAGCTTGTATTATTTTTGAAAAGGAAACAAGTATCATGTATCCCAATCCACGTGCTCTCAACTCTTGTGGAAACTCTGTTCCGCCACCATTTGCCGAAGCATTTGTATGAGCAAATTTACCTGAGATGTGTGCAACTAGCAGTAGATACGCAATGAATATTTGATAAATTTTGTAGAGAAGGGAGAATGGAAATGAACAACATAGTTATCCACGAATTAAGGAGGAAGTTGCAGCTATTTTAAAACAATCACCAGCAGAGCCCACATTTGAAGATACAGTTATAGAAGGAAAAGAAAGACGTTATACAATAATTAATGAGCTTGATGTTGAAAAGTATTTAAACATTGGAGAGCGACAAGAACTAGCGATTGTGTTAGTTAGGATCTCCAAAACATTAAGAATGGGATAAACCGTTGGGAAAGAGTTGCAGATTTTCCTTAGAGTTAATGAACAATATGCTATTTCTTTTCATATTTTTTACTATCCCATGCCCAATTTAAAAAAGCATAAACAATTACTGCCCATAAAGAAAAGAAGAGATTATTAAGAAAATCCCAATTACCTTTTTTGAAATAATCCGAAACAGATAAAAGTAAAAAAAGTATAACGAAGTAAACAATATTCAAGTATTTTCTGATAAATGTCATTAGAATCACCTTAATATGTATTTTGTGTAAATTATAACATAAAAAGTCTTAGTGATTTGTGACTTAATGCTTCTAGCCAATGATGACTACTACCAAAACCTAAAACGCATCATCAAGACTGTGGAAGACCTATACAACGAGTTAGGTGAGGATATGCATACCATTGTAGATATGCGTTACTGGATACAGATGACTGTTATGAATGCGAGGACATAGCCGATAAGCTTATATTTCACGTCATAAGGTATTGTGTAAACGTAACATTTTAATAGATAAAACAGCAGAAAGTATTGGTTGGGTTTAAAATTTATTTCATTTCATTTGTATTTTTTAACACTACTAAAGTCATGTTTTATTATAAATTAAATATTATTATAGTAGAATCTTGATTTGAAAAAATAGATGATTCAATATAAGAACCTTCATCATTAAAGAATGGAGGTTCTTTGGCAATGAATTGGTGATTTAACACTTTATAAATTGTAACTATTTGTCATTTAATAAAAGGTAATTAAATACTATTTAAGTTTATTTTGTAAAATTATACAATTGCGGTGTACCCAGAAAAATAAAGGAGTGGAAAAATGAAGAAATTTAGCGGATTATTGATAGTTTTATTTATGACTATATTAGTAATTCCTGTAACAGCAAAAGCTAACGATGATATTTTATCGGAGTTAGTAAAAAAAGAGGCACAAGATTACTGTGGTGTTTACACTCTAAGTCCAATGGACGGTTTTGAACCTATAGAAGTGCCTGAAGGCGAAATTCCAACTGATGAAATAAACTTTGCTGAAGAGAACGAGGCAATGAAAGCAGCGTCACCGATGAAAGATCAGGTGGCAACATCATCCTCTGGTTCAAAGATTGTAATGCCAGCAGCTAAAACTAGAAATTACGGTTATTGTCATATTTATGAGTATCATATGAAGTTTTCTAAGGGGAAAATAAAATATGAAACTCAAGTAAACAATGAATGGAAATCACAATTCAAATATGCTTATTATCCAGCAAAATCTATGGATATCGCAATGGAAGTAATAAATGGAACAGACGAACTGTTAAAAGATCCTACAGTTAAAGATCGTTATACAAAAGAATTTATTTCGTTTAAAGAAGGACAAAGAGTTAGGGTTGCAATTCAAAAAGGGAGTTCATGGTCAGGGTCATATTCAAAGTATGATTGGATTATTGTATCAATGTTCCCTGTATTCTAAATGTGTGTTATAATCTATATTATGGAAGAAAGTGACTATGGTATGGAAAATAATAAAATTATACAAAATGTGAAACAAACTATTTCTGGGATTGAAATTGGGTATTTTACCACTGCCAAAAACTATATTTATGATGAGTATTTTAAATATTTTAATGATGATGATAAAGAAACTAAAAAATATGCATTATTAATTTTTACATGCATGTTAGGCAACTGGTTTAATAAGTCTACTTTTGTCTTTAAACCTGAAAAGGAACGTTTAAAATACAACAATGAAAAAGGAACAAAATTTTTTAATTTTGAGGATTATATAACTTCATTGTTAGATAACTATCAAAATATTAAACAAGAATTTCCTTATATGTTTGAGATTATTGTTGTGTATTTAATTTTGATAGAAAAGGATAAACATATGATTTATGAAGAATGGTTTCCAGAAATTAATCCGGAAATATTTCAAGAACTTAGGGAGAAAATTTTAATTCCCAACAAAAATCTGGTCGATGATTGTCATCCAATAAAATATTTATTTAGAGAAGTTGGAATTAAACCTTTTTTCAAAGGTGATTTTTTTGATGAATAAATACTAAAACCACATTTCAAATGTACAGCACCCCCTAAGTTAGGCCAAAAATCTAACTTTTAGCCTGTAGACCTCGAGGACTTTGAACAAACACAAGAAAAATGGCATTGTCGTGGCTGTAATTTTAGGGAGCTATGTGCATCAAGGTGAAAAAGAAGCGAGTGCTAATATAGCCTCTCGCTTCTTTTTAAGTGATTTTCGTAAAGTGAGCTTTTGTGCTTTTTTTAATAAAGTAAAGAAAAATTAATTGCACAAGTAAAACGATTAGAAACATGATGCCCAAAATAATGAATGAAACCATTTTCACTTCAGGTGTTTGCACAATCCCTGCACCATCAACATTTCTTGCCCCAATAAATACGGCGATGCCAGAAAAGATCAATAACCATACAATATTTACAGCCCACCAGAATATTTTCATACCCAATATAAACACCTCTTTCTTCTTGTAATTCCCTCTTGGAGCTTAATTATAACAATTTACCTTAAATTTGGAAATGTCCGATAGACGGTGCTACATCTCAGCCTACAGACGGATTGACTATTTTAAAAATAGAAGTTTTTCATAGGCTTCATTCCTTGTTTAGGGGATATATGGTAAATTTGGTATGTGCATATTACGTATTACCTTAGAAAGGAGGCAGCATATGGTTAACAATAAAAAGGCCTTTATCGGGTCAATCGTTATGTTGGGTATATGTATGTGTCTGTTTTTTCCTTATCCTTACAATGAAGCAAGTATGGCACATACTACATTCATGTCAATTCCTATCGAAACACAAGATGGATACGTGTTACTTGGCATCTTTGGCTCGATTTTATTTATAATTGCTATGATTTTACTACTTAGGAGTATCAACAAATATCATTTTCGAACATTTGTTATTGTAGTATTACTTTATTCATTTTTACCTCATTTGCTTATCGTGGCGTATCAAGAAACCTTTGCTAGTGGCATTATGGCCATTTCATACAAAGGGGATGGAGAATGTCGGTTTGATATGGTGGAAAAAGACTTAATGAATGGGGAATGTACCATTGTCTTACATAATCGAAGCAATGAAGCTGTGTCCTTTGATTTACAATTTATCGATACGAATTTTTTTAAAGGCGATAAGCGGATGAATTCACTGATGAATATAGCAGGGCCATATCATGTGTCCATCGAGGCCAATCGTGAAAAAGCTATTCATCTAAAGGAATTACTCGATTTAACAAATGTTCCTAATCATATAGAGGGAGGTAGCTCCTCTAAGGTGCATGTTCAATTAATAGACGGTGACAAGGAAAGAACTTTATAAATAGTCGATGCTTGGAAAATATTTTGCGTCTTATACATAGTTCAACATTGTATTTGCTTTTGTGGTAAACTTGTATTAAATTATAGTAAGTTATGAATTGATCTTGAGAGAGGAGGCAAAAAGTCATGGAAACGATTTTCAGAAGAACGGCGATTGAGGTAAAGACATTTTTACAATTAGATGATTTAGGCTCAAAGGGACCAGTCTGTGGTTTTTTAAGAAAACAGCATAGTGAAAGTAGTAACCGGAAGCTTTTTGCTTTTGTCAGTCATGTGTGAAAAATGACTTTTTAACCATACAAAGTAATTGGTAGACGCCGGTTTTATGGCGTCTTTTTTGTTGCGATAAAACGGAGAGAGGGTGAGTGAATTGCTAAAAAAACTAAGACAATTAAGGAATGTTGCAGTGTTCCAAGCGCTTCTAATTTAGAAAAATAATTAGAAGCGAGGAATTTTACTATGAAAAAACAACTAATTTTTACTTCATCATTTCTTTATCTATTTCTAAGTAATTTTTTTATTTTTATAGGATTTGAAATGCTATTGCCTATTTTACCAGCCTATTTATTAACCATAAACGCTAATCCGATGCAAGTAGGCTTGGTGACGACGGTATTTACACTAGGTGCCATTACGATAAGACCTTTTGTAGGGTACTATTTAATGGATCATAAGCGGAAAAAACTAGCGATTGTGGCAAGTATAGCCTTACTCATAATTACAATGCTGTATCCATTGCTTAATACGATTTGGATTTTCCTATTACTCCGACTTTTCCATGGAACAGCGTGGGGTGTAACCACGACAGCCAATAGTACAATGGCTGTAGATAGTATCCCTAAAGCTCGATTAGGAGAGGGAATGGGCTATTTCTCGGTATCCACAACCGTGGGAGCAATTGTTGCACCAAGTCTCGGGATTCTTATTTACAGTACCTTTTCTTTTCACACGCTGATTTGGTCGTCAGCCTTACTAAGCCTTTTTGCGATCATAATGCTTTCATTTGTGCATGCAACAACACCTATTCAAAATGACAAGCAGCCATTTCGATTTATGGAAGCGATATTTGAAAAAGAAGTAAGGTTTCAGGCAGTATTGACTGTTGTGACGACGCTGGGTTTTGGCGCTATTATTACATTCTTAGTTCTTTTTGGTGAACAAAAGGGATTAAAGCATATTTTTCTATTCTTTCTTATCAACGCAATTGTTTCCACTTTAATACGTCCTTTTACAGGGAAATGGTTTGATAAGCATGGACCATGGTCGATCATTATTGTGTCAGCGATTTTCGGTTTTCTATCTTTAATCGTGTTATCCTATACTACAAATAATTTCACATTGATTATCGCCGCGATTTTATTTGGTGCAGGCTATGGCACCGTTATGCCGTGCCTACAAACCTGGGCTGTTCAAAAAGTAAGCGAAGCCAAAAGTGGTGCAGCCAATGCCACTTTTCTTTCCAGTTTTGATGTTGGAGTAGGTATGAGCGCATTTATCTTAGGAATTTTAGCTGAATGGATAAGTATAGAAATGATTTTCCGACTTGTTAGCCTTAGCTTTCTTCTTGTCGCTCTGTTAGTCTATCGGGATTACATTCTTAATAAGAAAACAAACCATTAATATAGGAAGAAGGACCAGTCTCAAGTGTCTGGTCCTTTTTTCTTTGACTTATATAACGCAAGGGTAAACTATTTTTCCCAAAGCTCAATCAGTCGACCTTCTGGATCTTTAATCCAAATAAACTTTCCAAATTCGTTACACTCTAGAGGTTTTGCGAGTGGGACATCAAAATGTTCAAGATGCTTTATCATCTCGTTTACATCATGAACTTGGAAATTTAACATCACTTGCTGTTCTGCTGGAAAATAATTGTCCTGTTCAGTGAAAAAAGAAAAGATCGTTTCATTGCCTTCTTGGGGTTTAATGATTGTCCCATTCCAATCGTTTATTTCTAGCATCAAGGTTTCGCTATACCACTTTTTTACAGAAGCTAGATTCTTTGTTCGCCAAAATATACCTCCAAAGCCTTTTATCATCGTCTCGATCTCCTGTCTGTTTAACGTTTCCTCATCTTTTCCATTACTATAGCATGACAAGATGGCCATAAGAAAGAGACCATGCCATTTTGGATGATCTCTACCTATTATTCGGTAATCGTTTCTGCAAATGTTTTACGGCCAGGGCTTACTTTATTAATATGAATATCGATTTTACTGATGGAATCTTTGCTTAAAGGAATTTTGCCATCCTTCTCTAATCTCTTCCAAGCCTTTACATTACTACGATAGAGATATTCGGATAGACGAAAGACATCCGCATCCATTTTTAGTCCTTCCTCAAAGGTAGTTAGGATTTCTTCCTTGACGGCTTTTTCTACTTTTTTTCTTACCTGATTGGGTGTCAGCTTTCCTTTAAAACCATTTAAAATCGTATCGAATTTTAAATTTACCTCAAACTTTACATCATTACCTTTCACAATTGGCTTGACTTTAACATCTAGCTTTTTAATATCGACGGTTAAGTAATCACTTTTTTCATTATTTTCTAATTCGACGGTGATTTCTCCTTGCTTTGTTTCATCATTCATCCACTCGATTCCACGTGCAGATTTGCCTTTAATATAGCCTTTAAAACTATCCTTTGAAAGAATACCAACGCCAGCAAAAAAGGTTTCTGTTTTGGGGCCATCCATTGTCTCCCAGTTTTCGTTGACGGTTACATAAGGAATTTTCATTTCGTGGTTGGGCTCATTTAAGCCAATGACGAGCTGTCTTAAATTAACAGGCTCTACAAATGACTCCTGCTTCGCTGTATTTTTAGGATTACTTAATTTGGTGGCAGTTGGTGATTTCTCTAACAATGGAGAAACTAATAAAACATCCTCGATAGGATCTTGGGTACAGTAAACCCAAATATGATATCTTGTCTCTCGAAAGCGTAGAAAAGTATCAATAACCGCAATCGCATGTTCAGCTTTCATGGCACTCTCTGAGAAGAGAAGAAAGGTCATATGTCCCCAAAATACTTCTTGGTCCATTGAACGATACAATTTGTAAATGGCTTCTTCTATTGTCTTACCCTTCGCTTGACCAATTTCGGTAGGCGCTGCATTAGGGTTAGCTGATTCTGTTTTCGCTACGTTAGCAAAGTTGATAATTTGTAAGTATGCTGTATATTCATTATCCTTGTAGTCAACCCCCACACCTTGTACGTAATACATGCGTTGCGGCTCTGTTACATCCCAACAGCCTGATAGCAGTAGTGTAGTCGTCAGCATTAAAATAACAATCGCAATTTGTTTTTGGCTCATATATCTCCCTACTTTTTGAAGTTCGTGTATATTAGTTTGTACAAGAACGCAAGGTATTATAAGTAGAGACCATTTGTATGTAGGAAAGTGCTGCTCTCGTCAAAATGACGTAGAGACAGCACTAATGATTTTAGTGGAAATATTTTTGGACGCGTTCAACGACCTCGTTTGCCGATAGTCCATTCGCATCAATCACAGGACCTTCCATAACTGGATCACTAATTCCCATGACATCGCGATCCTGACCTGTAATAATACAAGCATCACATTTTTTCGCATCCTCTTCATTGCGAAGCTGGATGACTTCAAAGCCTTGTGCTTTTAAAGCATCTTCGATATTCGTTAATGATTGTTCCACACCAATAATTCTAGACATTTCTTGTCCACCTCCTACAAATAATGTGCCATTTCAGGTTGCTCATTATTCATACTATTTTTTAGTGGGGAGAGATAATTTCTAGAGATCCGTGCGTAATAGGGGTTGTGTACTACATCTAAAAGAACCGCCAAAGCTTCGAGAAATCGTAAAATCAACATATTCTACGGTGATACCTCTCTTCGCTAGTTGCTCGCCAATCCATGTAAATTCTTTGTCTGTAATATAGACTTCTTCATTAATAGGTAAGCCGTTAGTAGCAAGTTTTGCGGCATCTTCTAGGGAAACGTGAATTTTATCCCAATCTTTTAGCTGTTTGGGAATACCATCAATGAGTGCTTCCTCGCAGACAATCATTAGACCCTCTCTAACGAGGCTAAGCGCACAGTCGAGATGAAGAATGGTTGGATGAAGCGGCACTTCGACCACCGTATAATCAAAGTTACTTGCTAAATTACGCAGCCACTGCACACCATTTTTATTGGAGGCTAGTCCTGAATTCCCGACAAAAATCGTTTTATTTAACACTAACACATCGCCGCCCTCTAAAAACGGGCCAGCTTCAGAATCTAAACCATCTGCCATATCAGGCTTTGGAATGGAGACATAGAAGCATTGATTTTCATTTGCTTCCTGTGCTAAAAGATTACGTACGGGCAAAACTTCGTTGCGTCTATGTGGGAATCGAAGGGAGCCCTCGATTAAAAAATGGCCGATAGTGAAAAAGGGATCGCGAACGAAGAAATTGCTATAGCCATCTTCTTTTCCTACTTCTTTTTCATAGTCTGTTAAACGTCTTGGTACTTGTACTTCTACCCCGTATTTTTCTAATACTTTTTTTAAATTTGCTCGTTCCAATTCCCATTGCTGCTGTCTTTCTGGAAAGACATCTTTAAAATTTTTACCGAGTGTATCTACGCTTGCATAAAGTGCTAGTGTTTCTTCTGTTAAAAATTCATCATCTGTTGGAGCCTCCTTAGCTGGAAAAGCAAATTCCGATTGCGCCATGACAACTCGTTTTAAAGGAGCAAACTCACTTTTTACAAAAATATTCGTCATCTTACTGCCTCCTGTTGTATGATTTAGAAAAAGTAGTGAAAATTTTTCCTGTAATGTTCCTTATCGTAAGATATATAGTTACTATATAGTCAAGGATGGGCTGTAAGGTGGTGAAATGATGGGCATTGCAGAAGTGTTGACCATTGTCTTTGTCGTATTAAAGCTAACAAATGTCATTACATGGTCGTGGTGGCTGGTATTATTACCAGCGATTCTTTCATTTAGTCTGTATGCCATTATTGGGCTGGTGAAGCTTGGGATGGTATTGATTGCTGTGGTAGCAGTGAAAAGGCGGGAAAAGAAAGCAGAATTATGAAATCATAGTAGCCAAATTCTAGTAATCAGAACAATCAGGTCCTTCTTTTGTTTCGCATAGTCATGTAGGATCGTATTGGAGATTAGAGCATGAAAAAGGTGAGGATAGTTCAATTAGGTCCACCCTCACCATTTTATTATTTGCTTAATTCATAAGTTTTCACAGCTGGAGGAACAAAGCTTTCACATTTATCTAATAGTGCTGCTGCGTCCTCATCAACAATAAGTGCATCACGATATTGTGCTTTTAAAAATTGTTCATTTTGCATATGGTCAAAGAAAGATATTAATAAATCAAAATAGTTTTCCATATTGAAAATAGCACAAGGTTTTTGAAGCAGCCCGATTTGATTCCACGTAAATACTTCAAAAAATTCCTCTAATGTTCCAGGTCCACCAGGAAGGGCAATAAAGCCATCTGCTAATTCCATCATTTTACTTTTACGTTCATGCATTGTCTTTACAACAATCAGCTCTGTCAGCTGTTGATGCGCAATTTCACGTTCTTCTAATAATGTCGGAATCACCCCAATGACCTTGCCGCCTTCTTCTAGCACTGTATTCGCTACTGTTGCCATGATGCCTACAGAAGCACCACCATAAATAAGAGTAATTTGTCTTTTGGCTAATTCTTTTCCTAGTAAAATCGCTCCTTGACGATAAGCATCGGAAGCGCCTAGACTGGATCCGCAAAATACGGCAATACTTTTCATAGCTGATTTCCTCCATATCTGATCGAATTCTTTTATAGTATAATTTATTTTGAAGAGGAAGGAAATGGAGGAAACTGAATTGGAACTAAATGAATTTCAACGCTGGGTAAAGGATTACTATGAAGCACGTGGCTGGTCAGAGCTTAATATTTTTACACGTATTGGCTTCTTGGCAGAAGAAACAGGTGAGGTAGCCAGGGCGATTCGAGCAATCGAGATTGGTAGAGATCGACCAGATGAAAAAACACCATCCTTTGAAGAAAATAAGCAGGAGCTAATTGAAGAGCTAGGGGATGTCTTAGGAAATCTTATAGTGATTGCCAATCAGTACGATATTCCATTAGAAGAAATATTTGCAGCTCATCAAGACAAGCTGATAAAGCGTTACCAGGAATAGGAGGATCGAGATGGAATATCAAGTAGAGGTTTTACGGGGACAGCATGAGGATTTTACAAATTTTTTAAGCGAAAAAATTCGTGCCTTTAATAATGAGCAATCTCCTTATCATCGCGAAAGTAGAAAGAAGGGTGCGGTTCTTCCTTTACAGTTAATCGTCACAGATCAACAGCAGCAATGGATAGGTGGTATAACAGCTGAAGTCTACTGGGGATGGATAGAAATACATAAATTTTGGTTTAGTGAAGAATATCGTGGAAAGGGAATTGGCACAAAGCTCTTAGCACAGGCAGAGTTAGTAGCCAAGGACATGGGGGCAACAAAAGCCCTACTGACAACCTACGAGTTTCAAGCGCGTACCTTTTATGAGGCACATGGCTATCAAGTAGTGGGGGAAATTAAAGATTATCCACCAGGCAGTAGCTACTATACGATGGTGAAAGTGCTACATTAAGAATAGACTGTCTAAGGAGATAGACAGCCTGTTTTAATTGACATCGCCCAAATAGATTGTTGTTTGTTGTTCTCGTATAAATTTCTGTAATGGTTGGGTAATCGCTTTGGGGTAAATTCTATATGTATGAAGCTTTTCAATCGGTATCCATTGTGTCCCAATTTGAAGACTATCAGGATTCGTTGGTTGACAAGTTTGCGCATTTAGCTGACAGAGGAAATAATATTCTACCTGATGTACATCAGCGTCAAAGGCGGCATGCTCATGATTTTGTCCGATGTATTCACGGATAAATAACAGCTCTCCAATGTGAACGGAGGAGCCAATTTCCTCCAGGCATTCCCTTTGCAACGTCCTGTGAAAGGTCTCTCCATGCTCCTGTCCACCACCTGGACAAAGGTAAAAGTAGCCCTCTATATCTTGATTTTTTGTTAGCAATAGTTTCCCATCCACGATGATGATGGCTTTGACAGAATTTCTAATCATGGACTTCTCCTTTTAATTGTTATTTTTCGTGATCATGACTAAAACGCTTCATGAATGTCTACCTTAGTAAAAAGGGGAGATGAAGCGTGTATTCAATGTCCAATTTTAAATTACTTGTCGAAAAACAGACCGAAATTGATACCATTTATCAGAAATGTAATGATTTAATTCAATCAACTGTTACACCAAAGCTAGATGCAGAGGTCGAGCAGTTTTTAATGCTAGTTGAACAGCATTTGACACAGCAAGGCTTTACCATTACGAATACATCAACAGGGTTAATCGCCAATTATCAAGAGGCTGTTATTAATGTAGATAAACATTCAAAGCATTTGGAAGAATGCTTTTTTATCAATTTAAATAGTTATGCTGAGGATCAAGTCTCTATTGTACTCGATATCTCACCAACGATGCTACCGAAAATTTCAAACCAGCTCGATGGCTACACAGACATTATAGAGCAAATGACGGATAAGCTAAAGCAAGCAAAAAGTCTAGAGAAAGCCTGTACGAATCCCAAATTTCTTTATAAAACGCAAAGCAACAAAGTTTTTCATACCCCTCAGGAAGTGTTGGATTATTATTTTCAAGGATAGGAGAAGCAGCTAGAAAAAACTAGTAGGTGTATAAAAAATGGAAAATTGATGTTGAGGACTGACCTCAACAGTATAGACAAATAAAAAAATACACCTTCGATTGAATATGGGGTTAAAAACTAAATTTCAATTAGGAGGTGATTTTTCTAAGAGTAAAAGGTTTTAAATGAATTAAATGATCCCTATTGCGAAATATATATAAAGGATGATGATTCAATTACAAATCACCATCCTTTTTAGCGTATTAAATCTGTAAATAAATCATTCCTTAATCCGTTTCAAAGGCTTTTCTTTATACTTGGAAACATCATAACGCCCAATTACTTGATAATTAGACGTTTCATCGTCAGCCTTGAATTTATTGAAATCAGCTACATCCAGAGCATCTGTCATCATCTTCAATAAATATTGTGGTTCCGGAGCTTCTTCTACTGCTGCAAGAACTAGTGCATTTCGTAAATATCCTGCATACTGTGAGAGCAATTGAGCATTGAAGTCTAGCCTATTTGCTTCAGCAAAAAGCTTCATGAAAATCGATACCGTTCGTGTATTTCCTTCTCGGAAAGGATGAACACGCCAAAGTTTTGTCATAAATGAAGAAAAGTCCTCAACAAGGAGAGGATTAGAATACTTCCATTGCTTAGATTTAGACCAACTGAAAATAGTTTTTAAATCAGATACAATGTGATCTTTATCACTATAAGCAACAGATAATCCACTTAAAACATGTTCGCTTTTATAAATATTGACTGTGCGGAATTCTCCTGCCCATAAATATAGCTCATGAAAAAGGAAGTGATGAATCTTTTGGAGACTTTTATATTTTTGGAAGTCAATCTCATGCGTGATAGAAGAAATATCTATAATCCCAGCGATTAACAGTTGTGCTTCAACGTCAATCAATTGTTGTTCATCTCGAATATTTAATTTGTTGATTAAGACATTTGTATTAGGATAAATATATGGGTCCATAAACTACTGTGAAGCCCTTGTATATTTTTCAACAATCGCTTGTTTCAATTGGCTGGATGATACTTGACCATTTTCATATTGGTTTAAGAGGTTCTGTGTAAATGCGCTCGGTTTTCCACCGTCAATGGCAGCCAAACCAACTGCGAATTGCACTTGCTTTTTACGTTCTAAGGATGAATTTTCTTTCATAAATAACACCCCTCACTTTAATGGTATATCTATTATATCAGTTTTATGCATCAGGAGATAGTTAGATCACTGCACGATGCCTACTGACATAGTTCAATCTTTGTCATTAAGTATTTACACTTTGAGTGAGAAAATTCAATAGGTGCCAGTGGGGAAAATTTAGAGCTAGGCTATCCTATAATCAAAGTGGGTGAAATTTTACGAAGAGTAAAATTTCACCCACTTTTTCTATTCGGAGGAGAGGTTTTGTTCTAGTCTTTCATCTATCTAAAAGAGATAGCGATTGGAAGCCCGCTTTCTTCCATTATCGAATAAACTTTCTCCCGCAAAGCCACATTATCAAGGATAGACCTAAGAAATAAAGTGGCATTGTCAGTAAAGAACCGTTATGCAGTAAGCTCATACCAGATGTGATGGCACTGACGAGTAAGTAATAGCCGAGACTAAAGATAGCGCCTGCTGTGCCAATCACATCCTGAAAATCTACTAACGCTAAACTTAAGCAATTAGGAAGTGCGATGCCCGAGCCTAGCAGTGTGATAAAAATAGTAATCAGCATACCAATGGCCATCATGCTCGCGTGCAATGGCAGGGTACAAACGATGGTCAAAAGCAAAGTGCCAACAAGCATTACCAAACAGCCCACATGGATGATTTTTTGTGGCGAATGGCTGATGACGAGTCGCTTTGAAATCATAGCCCCAATTATGGAAGCAAGGGCAACGATAATGCCAAGAAATCCGTACAGGCCAGGTGACAGCTGGAAATGCTCGATGAATATAAAGGGTGCTTCGGCATAGTAGCTAAATAGAACACCATTAATGCCTCCTATTAGTAGCCCATAGACAAGCACGATGGGTGAAGCAAAGATGCGTTTGACGACAGGCCAAATCGCTGTTCTTTGTCTTGTTGCAGGATTGGTTGTTTCTGGAAGTCTGCAATAAGCATAGATAAACAACAGGATACTCATGATGACAAGGACAAAAAACACGGCTCGAAAGCCTAATGCTTGATCCACCCAACCACCAATTAACGGCCCTATAGCTGGGGTAAAGGCAATGACGGCTGAAATTTGAGCAAACATAGCATGGCGTTGACTTCCCGTCACACTTTCACGCAAAATGGTTTGCGTAATAATGGAGCCAGTTGCAGCGCCGAATGCTTGTAGCAATCGACTTGCTAATAGAAAAGGGATTGTCTCTGCGTAAAAGCAGAGTAGGCTACCTATTCCATAAAAAATTAAACCACCTAGCATGGCAGGTCTACGGCCAATAAAATCAGAAATCCATCCCCAGCAGAAAACACCGAACGCAAAGCCAATAAAATAGATACTTAATGTTAATTGGACAGAGCTATTGGCTACATCAAGTGCAGCGGCAATATCCGGAAGTGATGGTGTGTATATTGTTTCACTAATTTGTGGAAAAGCCACAAGAACAATCATTAATAATAAAGATGGTACTGCCTGTTTTTTCAACATATTGCCCTCCTACAAGCAAAATTCTACTTTGTTAGTTACAAGTAGATTGCGTAGCTAGGGAAACGGCGGGACCATTATAAGAATACGTTCATAGGATGTCATGTTGAAATCACCTTTATATGCTTGAAGTAGGAGTGCATAGTCTAGCAACTATTATAGGCTATTTTACAATAATTATATAGTAATAATTGCTAAAGCTAAGAGATATTGCTTGTATATGGAAGGGGGATTTTGTAAAATGGAACATATGTTCTTTCGAGAGGGTGTATCTAATTGAATTTTGAGCTAACTTTATTTACTTCTAGTGATATTCAGGGATTAATCGAGCTATCAGCTTCCGTTGGATGGGATTACGATGCCTACGAAATTGAAACGATTATGGCAGCAGGTAGAATAGTTGGACATAAAAATATGAAAGGAAAAATTGTTTCCAGTGCAGCCATTATTCCCTACGACACAAATGTAGCTTCCATTGGCATGGTGATTGTACATGAGCAATGCAGAGGTTTTGGCTTAGGTAGAATCGTTACACAAGCCTGTATCGATAGTGTTTCAGCGGAAACAGCGATTATGCTCGTAGCTACAATAGAAGGACAACCTTTATATCAAAAAATGGGCTTCACGACTGTTGAGCATGTACATAAATATTTGGCAGACAAATATGTTGAGACGACTAGCAAAGCCGATTTTTTAGGTACTATCAAAGAATTTCAAGAACAGGATTTTGAACAGCTGGCCCAACTTGATGCAGCAGCCTTTGGGGATAGTAGAAGAATCTTTTTGCGTAAAAGAATACAGCAGTCACAGCGCTGTGTTGCTATCAAAAATCAAGACAACCAAATGATTGGCTATGGCTTAACAATCGCGGGGCCAATTTATCTACTTTTAGGACCAATCGTCGCGCCAAGTAAAGAAATAGCGCATCATATTATCAATGAATTGGCTAAGGGCTATCAGGGAAAATTACGTATCGACTGTCCATCAGTTCAAAAGGAGCTTGGTCCAATTTTACAACAAAGTGGTTTTACGATGGCTGCCACACCACCTGTCATGATCTGTAATGCCAAAAAAATACCTACAAGAAATCAAACATTATTTGCTCTAGCAGCACAAGCTTTCGGGTAATCAAACGTGCAAGCCTACTTTGGGGTTTGCACGTTTGTATTGTCAAAAAAGGATTTTGTAGGAAGAGTAGAGAATGATATGGATGGTAGAGGAGGGGAACAGCATGTTTCCAGAATTAGAAACAGCAAGACTTAGGTTAAGAGAGCTCACAGAGGAGGATGTTCCTGCGATTTTTCGTTGCTTTTCCAATGAGGCTTTAACACGCTATTATGGGCAGGAGCCTTTTGCTGACACACAGCAGGCTGAGCAGTTAATTAAGCAATTTGCTAAAAATTTTGAGGAAAAGCGCGGAATTCGTTGGGGAATTGAACGAAAAGATTCGAATGAAGTGATTGGTACAGTTGGCTTCCATTTATGGTCGGCGGCACATCAACGAGCAGAAATTGGCTATGAAATTCATCCTGATTACTGGCGGCAGGGTTATACAAAGGAAGCTGTGCAGAAAGTAATTGCATATGGTTTTGGGGATATGAACTTAAACCGGATTGGAGCCGTTGTTTTTTTAGAGAATGAGGCATCTTCCAAGCTGTTAATTCAGCTTGGATTTCAACAGGAAGGCATATTGAGGGACTATATGTATCAAAAGGGACAAGCACATGATACATTTATCTATTCTTTGTTAAAAAAAGATGAATAACGTAGCTTTAGCGCTTTTATAGAATAATCATTTACTTGGAAATGGATAATAAATAATAATTTAGATGGAGTTTTGAGGCTGCTTTTTTCGGTTATAGTTCTTATATGAACAACAATTCATAAGTTCGTGTAAAAAAGTAACAGATGAGGGGCTGGGTGTTATGGAGCAATATAGCACAGCTTATTTTCAAAAGCTAGATTTACTGTCAAGCTTATACGCGGGACAGGCTGCTTTAAAGGATTCCCTTCCAACAGAGAAGGTCAAGCGGATGGAGCGCTATCAACAAATTGAAGCGGCGATTACAAAACTAAATAACGAAATTAGAATAATTGAACGGACCATATTAAAGTCCTCCCATCCTACTAGAAATAGTTAATGGTAGCTCAACCCATGCATATCCCAGCATGGGTTTTTCGTTTGATAAGGTAATCTTATGTATTTTTATAATAATTATAGATTTTTCTTATGGGTGATCTACTAGTACACTAAAACAAAAGGGGAGGGTGAAGAGAATGGGGATTGATTTTCATAGTCAGCAACATCGTACGTCTTATACAACTAGACAGGCAGATAGCTCATGGAAGGCAGCGTTAGCGAAACATATTCCTTTTCATAGTATGGGAAAGGCAGTAGATATCGGCTGTGGTGGAGGGATTTATGCCAAGGCACTTGTCGATATGGGGGTGGCATCTGTAACAGGTGTAGACTTTTCACTAGCCATGCTAGACGGAGCGAAAGAAAATTGTCGAGCATATCCGCAAATCACATTTGTGCAAGGAAATGCTTTCAATACAGGGCTTGCAGGGGATACTTTTGATATCGTGCTTGAACGAGCCTTAATTCATCATATACAAGATGTCAAAGCATGCTTTCAAGAGGCATTTCGGCTTTTACAGCAAGGTGGTTATTTTATCGTACAGGATCGCACCCCAGAGGATTGCTTACTTCCAGGGGATGCTCATCATATAAGGGGCTATTTCTTTGAAAGTTATCCTTCGCTTATTCAAAAGGAAGTAGAGCGCAGACACACTAGTCAGTTGGTGACAGAAAGCTTACAAGAAGTAGGCTTTCAAGAAATTAGTGAACTCAAACTATGGGAGACAAGACAGGTCTATGCTAATAAGGAGCAATTATTGGCTGATTTACAAGGTAGAGTGGGGCGTAGTCTATTACATGAGTTAAATGACATCCAATTATCGTCCCTTCTTGAGCATATAAGGAATGCAATTACCACTGAAGGTTCCATCATTGAAAAGGATCGATGGACGATTTGGATCGCCAAGAAAAAATAATAACCACCTTCTGGAGAGGATCAACCCTCTCCATTTTTATTCGATTCCAGCATCAAAATCTTACTCCGCTTTCTCAGAGCTATCCGTCAATTCACAGGATCTATCCCCCACTTTTAACTTTCTATCCATCACTTTAGGGTTGCTATCCACTACTTTGCACATTTTATCCGCTTTCCCAGAGAAAACCCTTATAGCATCACTATAAGGGATTATTTAGCAAGTGCTAGCAAAAATTCATCGCGGTCTGCTTCTTCCTGCATTTTACTATCGACAAGCATTGCACCTGATTGAACACTTGTGATGTCGTTGTCTACCAGAAACTGTACATTGACCTTGGCTACTTCATTGTTCACCGTGCAATCACCCTCAAACTCTACAACATCCTGTCCCTTTTGTGTTTCAAAATAGACCCAATATGGATTTTCACAGGCAGAGGCAAAGGCACTCTCCAAAGTTTTTGCGCTATTTTCATAGGAATAGTTTTTTACGTATGTAATATATTCATTGTCTGTAATATCCTTTTGTGGACCATAGAAGTACCAAAATACCGCTAAGATACCGATTGGCACAATCCACAGTATATTTCTTTTACTTAATTTCCCCATGTGTTATATCCCCCTTTATGTGAATATTTTAACATCTTCTTTTGCATTTTTGCTAGCTTACGATAATATTTTCTATTGAAGGCTGCGATTCTGTTCACAGCGTGAGCTTTGAATTCAGGTGGCAGTTATGATAACGTTAGTTGATAGATTTGTTTCGATGTCGCCAAATGGCTTGGTGAAGGAGGTTTTTACATGCATAAAAGAAGACGTGGTGTGCTGCTAGTTCTTGTGCTGATGTTAATGGGTCTAGCCTTTTTTATCGGCATGAAAGTGAGGCCAGTCACACTACCGACTAGAAATCCTGAGACAACGCCCGTTCAAGAGGATGCGTCCGAACAGGAAGGTGGTTCAGACAATATAGAGGTCCTCATACAGGATATTGCTCAATTCGCGCGAGAAGGAAAAGTACCTGATGTGCCATTTGCAGCAGGAGATACAGAACAACAAGCGGTTCGTGAGCAATGGGGAGAACCGCAGCAGGTCACGGAATCCGCCAATGGACAATATGAGGATTATGAGGATGTGACGATTGGTTATCGAGGTTCACAGGCCTTCGATATCCGTTCATCGAAAGAGAATATCAAAAGCATTCGTTTAGCAGATATTAAAAATAAGTTGGGTGAACCTGATGAAGTTCGTTACTATCAGGATCCTTCAACCGATCAAATTATTCTTGTCTACCAAGTAAATGCCAGCTATCAATTAAAGTGGATTTTACCGAAACCGATTGACAGTGATGCCAATCCTACTGTTCATCATATTTCGGTCTATACGGAACTGAAGCCACAAGCGCCAGATACGGTGGAACAAATGACATTGGACGAGAAAATCGGTCAAATGATGTTTGCAGATGTTTCAGGTACGACGCTTCAGCAGGAGACAATAAGCCTTATTCAAAAGGCTAAAGTAGGTGGTTTAATTCTTTATGGCAATAATCTTGAAACACCCCAGCAAACGGTCACATTGATGAATGACTTAATGGCTGCCAATTCGAATAATCAGCTACCACTTTTCCTTGGCACCGACCAAGAGGGTGGAAAAGTAGTCAGATTACCAGGCGCTTTAAAAAATTTCCCAACGAACCGAAAAATTGGGGACATTAACCAATCCAAGTTTTCATTTGAAGTAGGCCAATTATTAGGGGAGCAATTAAAGGCATTTGGCTTCAATCTGGACTTTGCGCCTGTATTAGATGTCAATAGCAATCCGAATAATCCAATTATCGGGGATCGTTCGTTTTCCAATGATCCAGCTATTGTCAGCAAATTGGGCATTCAAACAATGAAGGGTCTGGAGTCGGAGCAGGTTATTCCTGTCGTGAAGCATTTCCCTGGGCATGGTGACACATCTGTGGACTCCCACTTAGAATTGCCAAAGGTGACAAAAAGCTTGAACGATTTGAATCAGCTAGAGCTTGTCCCATTTAAAGAGGCCATTAACAATGGTGCAGATGTCGTCATGGTCGCACATATTTTATTGCCAAAAATTGATCCACAGTATCCTTCCTCCATGTCGAAGGAAATTATCACGGGTATGCTAAGAAAGCAGCTGGGCTTTGACGGTGTTGTGATGACTGATGATATGACGATGAAAGCCATCACGAATCATTATGCGATCGGGCAAGCAGCTGTCGATTCAATCAAGGCTGGTAGTGATATTATTTTAATCGCTCATGAATATGCCAATATTACGGCAGCGATAGAAGCGGTGAAGGTAGCCGTCAGCAATGGGGAAATAACAGAGGAACGCATCAATGAAAGTGTCCAAAGAATCCTAAAACTAAAAGAAAAATATCAGCTTGTCAATCAGCCCGTGCCAGCAGTTGATATCAACAAGCTTAATACGGACATCGAAAAAGTTTTGAATACGTATATGAAATAAACGCAAAAAGGGACATACAGCTACCAGTGTATGTTCCTTTTTGTGAATGATGGATAGGGTGAGAACGTGGATAAGGAATTCAAATTAGCTAGTCAATTATTACTGTTACTAGATTCTGAACAAAGATGGTTTACTTTAGGGGAGGTTGAAAAAAGCTTACATATTTCAGATAAGACCATACGGAAGCTCGTAGAAGAGATCAATCGGCAATTACCAGCAACAATGACGATTGACGTATCTAGAGGAAAGGGAATTTTTCTACAACGAGATGGGCGAAGTACAACCGTTAGTGAAGTGCTTTCGAGCATGTTCAGGCAAACCATCTTCTATCGCTTCATGCACTTATTGTTTATCAATGGGCAACCTTATTCGATGGAGGAGCTAGCAGAGGCGATGTTTATGAGCACTTCCTCGTTGAAGAAGCTGATTACGCAACTAAATAATCATGATTTGAAGCCGTATAAGCTACGCATTACATACTCGATGCCCGCCGTAAAGGGAAATGAATTGAATATGGCTATTTTTATTGGAAATTATATGGTGATGCCTATGAGTATACAGGATGGCCATTTACCAATAGTGACTTTGATTTTATCAATCAATGCATCACGCAAATAGAGCATGAGCAAAGCATTGTTTATTTTATTAACTCCAAAAGGAAATTATCCTTTTTAGTGGCGATTGTCTTGGAAAGAGTACGAAAGGGGAACTATGTCAAAATTACGGAGGATGATTACGCTTGGGAAAGAGGAATGTTCTATTTGCCAGTAAAAGACTTTGCACAGGCACTGGAAGAAAAATTTTCGATTGAATTACCAAAGCGTGAATTGTTTTTTATGCAATCTCTATTTAGTCTAAGCCAATATCATTATTATGAAGGATCAGACATGACGCTAATGAAGGAAATCGAATTATATAAAAATAAAGAAATTGATCAAATGGCGCAGCAGTTGTTCACCTTATTGGCAAAGGCTTACCCTAATCTACATATGAATGAGCGGTTTAGCTTGGAGGTATATGAGTTTTTAGACAAGCTTTTAATCGATAATGCGATCCCTGAATGGCTGATGATTTCAAAAAGTAATTTAACAAACTATGTTCAAATTGAATGTCAGCAAATTTACCAAGATATGCAGATCTGTATGCAAACATGGAAAAAAGCGTACCCTTCTATCCTGTATAATGACTTTCATTTAACCAAGCTTACCTTGCTTGTTCGTTCAGGGCTACGTTATAAAAGTAAACGAGCCTTCTTGGTTATTGGAGAGGAATTTTCAATCCGCCATTATATCGCCAATTTAATCAAGAATGAAATTGGGGACCAGCTGATTATTAATACCTCTATTATGAAGGGGGTAACGGATGAGATGGTACAGCAGCATCACATTGATTTTGTCATAAGTAATTTTCCCGTTGCCTTAACGACAGTGCCGGTTGTTATTATATCTACGATTCCTACCAAAAGGGACTTAGATAATATTCGTCAAGAATTACTTCGGTAATTTGGTCAATTATTTCCCGTACACAACGTAACAATCTGGTCTAGTTTGTCAGGTTTATTAAACCTTATACTCATAGTAGTTTCTGAACAGATTTCTTGTAAAAGAAGTAGTTTCGGAAATGGCTGTGGGTATTTTTTATTGGTAAATGAAAACGGTTACCTAATTGGATTGGAGATAAATGACAAGTTTTTGGAGGAATGAAAATGAGTAGACATTTAGGAGCAAAAAAGGGAGAAATAGCTGAGCGTGTCTTGCTGCCAGGAGACCCTTTACGTGCAAGATTTGTAGCAGAGCATTTTTTAGAGAATGTCTATTGCTATAACGAAGTAAGAGGAATGTATGGGTATACAGGAACGTTCAAAGGTGTACCGATTTCCGTGCAGGGGACGGGCATGGGGAATCCATCGATGAGTATTTACGGTACTGAATTGGTCAACGAATATGGCGTGAAAAAATTGATTCGTATTGGCACATGTGGTGCGATGCAAAAGGACATTCAAATCCGCGATATCATTCTAGCCCAAGCAGTGTCTTCAGACAGCAATTTGACGGAGAAAATTTTCTACGGCAATAATTACGCACCAATTGCGGATTTTTCCTTATTAATGAAAGCGTTTCAACTAGCGCAAGGGAAAAAAGGCAATGTGTTTGTTGGCAATATTTATAATTCAGATGAATTTTATCGTGAAACATTAGACAGGCTTCATAAGTTTATGGAATTCGGTGTTTTAGGGGTAGAAATGGAAAGCACCGCCCTCTATACGTTAGCCGCAAAATATGGGGTAAAGGCATTGTCTATTTTGACGGTAGGTAGTCAACTATTAACAAATGAAAGCTTAACGCACGGGGAAAGTGAAAAATCCTTTTTTGATATGGTGGACATTGCTCTTCATACAATCATCGATGCGTAAGGGATTGCATGGGATGGGAAGAAAAAGCATTTGAAAACATTGTTCGTTACGGAGGGGACAACATGCATTATATTATTTCGATAGTAGGTCTACTACTCGTGCTATTTTTAGCATGGCTTGCAAGTAATAATAAGAAAAAGATTAAATACCGCCCAATCATTGTGATGATTGTTATCCAGCTTGTTTTAGGGTTTCTATTACTGAAAACAGGTATTGGGGAATTTTTAATTAAAGGATTTGCTGATAGCTTTGCAAAACTACTTGAATATGCCAATGAAGGCACAAATTTTGTATTTGGTGGGATGGCGAATGAGGGTGCACATACATTTTTCCTCTATGTTTTAATGCCAATCGTATTTATGTCAGCCATCATCGGCATATTGCAACATTATAAAATTCTACCGTTTATGATTAAATATATAGGTTTCGTATTAAGTAAAATCAATGGCATGGGAAAACTAGAATCCTATAATGCGGTTGCAGCGGCAATCGTAGGGCAAAATGAAGTATTCATTTCAGTGAAAAATCAAATCGGCTTTTTACCAAAGCATCGGCTTTATACCTTATGTGCTTCTGCGATGTCAACGGTATCGATGTCCATTGTGGGCTCTTATATGACGATGCTAGAGCCAAAGTATGTAGTGGCAGCTCTCATATTAAACTTGTTTGGTGGTTTTATCGTGGCCTCAATCATTAACCCGTATGAAGTACAAGCGGAGGAAGATATAATCGAAGTGCAAGAAGGTGAAAAGCAAACGTTTTTTGAAATGCTAGGCGAATACATTATGGACGGTTTTAAGGTAGCCATCATCGTCGGGGTTATGTTAGTAGGCTTTGTAGGGTTAATTGCCCTCATTAATGGTGTGTTTGATGGCATTTTCGGTATCACATTCCAAGGTTTCCTAGGCTATGTCTTTGCCCCAATTGCGTTTGTCATGGGTGTACCTTGGCATGAAGCTGTGAATGCAGGGAGTATCATGGCGACAAAGCTTGTGGCAAATGAATTCGTTGCCATGCTGGACTTCGTTAAAATTCAAGATAGCTTCAGTGAGCGTACAGCAGCGATTGTCTCTGTATTCCTCATATCCTTTGCTAACTTTGGCTCAATTGGTACCATTGTAGGTGCCGTAAAAGGGTTAAATGAAAAGCAAGGCAATGTAGTGGCACGCTTTGGATTAAAATTGCTATACGGTGCCTCACTTGTAAGTGTTCTATCAGCCATCATTATTGGGATTGTGTTTTAAAGAGAAGAAATGAGAGGTGCATATTTTAGGCGTATCAATCCCTAAAATATGCTTTTTTTTGATCTTTTGTCAGGTGAGAAACATTGTAACTTTCTTCCATGATTTTCGTTTGATCTATTAAGAGGTTGAATTGTACCAGCAGTAAAAATTCATAAGGGGAAGGATAAGAATGAAAACTTTCTATCATTGTTTAATCATGTGGATACCTTTTATAGTGCTGTTTGCCTTAGCTGGATTTGGCTTAGAAGTTTTAGAAGGAAGAAAAATCAGGACATCAGAATATATGACGGGATTTCGTGATTTAGGCGTTGGCTATATGTTCTTAATGGGCTCTTTTGCTTTTATTCTCTATCCGATTTCGTTTTTACCGCTAACATTTATTGTGAGTCGTTTTATGAAAAATTGGCTGTTTAAAGTGGTTACCTTCACTTTATTTGGTGGGGCAATAGGGGCTTTTTCTTTCGTAATCATTTATGATTCGCGATTTATAGAAGAATATAATTTAAGTATTATCAATTCGATGCTTATTTTTGGTATTGCGAGTTTACTCTATGCTTTAGTAGAAAATGCGGTGAAGAAAAATATAAAATTTGTTTAACGAATGAATGTGTCTTTTTTTATCTAGCGGCATATGGAAAATTATTTCTACTCATTTCAGTCTAATTACCGATAGCATATTAACGGATTATCCTTTATGGTTAATAGGTCGTAAAAGACACTATCAGGAATATCCTGCAAATATTGAAATGATAGGTGGAAAACAATGAATTATCGAGTTTTATTATATTACCATTACACGAAGATTGAAGACCCAGAGACGTTTTCAGCAACGCACTTAGAAATGTGTAAAGAAATCGGTTTAAAAGGTCGTATTTTAGTAGCCAATGAGGGCATTAACGGGACTGTTTCGGGGACGATTGAGCAAACAGAGCAATATATGGCAAACATGCAAGCAGACCCATTATTCGAAGGCATTGTCTTTAAAATTGATGCGGCAGAAGGACATGCATTCAAAAAAATGCACGTTCGCCCACGTCCTGAGTTAGTCAACTTAGGCTTAGAAGAAGACGTCAACCCACATGAATTAACAGGTCGCTACCTGTCACCAGAACAATTCCTTGCTGAAATGCAAGATGAAAATACAGTAGTATTAGATGTGCGTAACACGTATGAATACGATGTCGGCCATTTTCGTGGCGCGATTCGACCAGAGGTAAAAAATTTCCGTGATACACCAGAATGGGTCCGTGCAAACCGTGAGCTATTCGAAGGGAAAAATGTTTTAACATATTGCACGGGTGGTATTCGTTGTGAGAAGTTTTCGGGTTGGATGAAACGTGAAGGCTTTGGCAATGTCGGTCAATTACATGGTGGTGTAGCAACATATGGAAAAGATCCTGTGGCGAAAGGTCAATTATGGGATGGGCAAATGTACGTTTTCGATGAGCGTTTAACGGTGCCAATCAATCAAGTAGAGCATGTGATTGTCGGTCGTGATCACTATGACGGTGAACCTTGTGAACGCTACATTAACTGTGCAAATCCTGAATGTAACAAGCAAATCATCGCATCTGAAGAAAATGAAGCAAAGCATTTAGGTGGCTGTACAATCGAATGTACAAAGCATGCGCGCAATCGTTACATCGTGCGTCACAATTTAACAGAAGAGCAAGTAGCTCAAGCAATTGAGGCGTTAATTTAAACAAACAAAGCGTTATTAAATATCTTTCATAACCTACTTTATAGAGGTTCTTCAAACACTCAATGTAAGTGTTCAAACTATCCATTTCAACATTGGACTAGTCTGCTCGCTTATATAGGGTGTTTTTTCTTTTGTAAGGAAAATGTAAATGACTCCATCATTGGTGGAAGGGCAGAAGAAATCTGATGCTGTTTAAAGTAAATGTTCAGAGGGTATTCAACAAAATGTAACAGTGTAAGCACACAAAGTGTTTGTCACGAATTAATCAAAATAGGAGATGATAGCTGATGGGAAACCCACATCTAACCGATCCACGTAAAAAATTTCATACCGAAAAATTCCCAAATCAGGAACAGAACACGCCAGCGCTACAGCGTGGAATGATCCCCAAACCTGACTGCGGAGAAGAATCATATAAAGGATACAATCGTCTAGGAGGGCGCAATGCCTTAATTACAGGAGGCGATTCTGGGATTGGCCGTGCTGCCGCTATTGCCTATGCACGTGAAGGAGCCAATGTAGCCATACAATTCTTCCCTGGTGAAGAGGAAGATGCCAACGTCGTTAAAGAATTAATTGAAAAAGCAGGAAGAAAAGCATTACTGCTACCGTATGACTTGCGAGAAGATAACGCGGCCACAGAGATTGTTACAAAAACCATAGAAGCCTTTGGCGGATTGGACATTCTTGTATTAAATGCTGCGCAACAGATCGCACAGCCATCCCTAAGTGACTTAACAATTAAACAAGTGCAAGACACTTTCAAAGTAAACATCATCAGCATGTTCGAGACCGTAAAAGCTGCTGAAGAACATTTGGAACCAGGAAGTGCAATTATCACCACCACATCGGTTCAATCTTTCGATCCATCCTCATCTTTAATGGATTATGCCGCGACAAAAGGTGCAATAAGCAACTTTATGGTATCCCTATCCTCGTACTTTGCTTCTAAAGGTGTCCGTGTCAATGGTGTTGCACCTGGCCCGATTTGGACGCCGCTTCAGCTAGATAACGGGAAATTAGAAGGAGAGATTCCTGAGTTTGGTCAAAATACGCCTCTCGGCCGTGCGGGACAGCCAGTAGAGCTTGCACCCGTTTATGTTCTTCTGGCCTCGGATGAAGGAAGTTATATCACGGGTCAGATTTATGGAGTGACAGGTGGTAAGCCGATAGACTTATAAACTTACTAAAACCACTCTCGACATTAGTGATGTTCTACTGTTTATGTTAGATAAACAGCTTAAGATTGATAATGAAACGAATTAAATGCTATGCCCCCTATAGTTAGTAGTTTGTCTCTAACTTAAGGGGGCATCTGCTTTTCCGTCACCAATTTGAATCCTCGTTTATAAGTAGGAGCGCTTAGCTGGCCATGAACCTTGTAGTTTACGAAGTTGAACAATTTGTCCTGTATGGTAAGCGTCGTGCAAAAGGATATTTAGATATTGTTGCCAAACTGGAAGAGCGGGACTAGGTTGATCTAATGCCTCTTCATGCAAGGATGCTAATGAAGATTGTAGGGCATCATGTACGTGAAGGGTTCGATTCACTGTTTCTTGCCAAGCATCTTCATCATGAGCTCCGCCTTGGACAAACGTTTCATCATTATTTTGTGGAGCAACAAATGTCTCATCTTTATGTAAGCGAGAAAGTAAGCGCTCTTTAAAGATTAATAAATGGTTTACATTTTCCCATATCGTATTAGCGGCATTTCCTTCTGGTTGCCAACTAGCTTGCGCAGCAGTGAGATTCTTTAATGCTTCTGATAACGGTGGGTACCATTCCTCTTCGTAAAAAACCTGATTGACTCCATTTTGCAAGAGCTCTTTTTTACTCATTTGGATAACCTCCTTTTTGTAACGCTCAAAACATTCCTTACTATTAATTTATCAAATTTTCCGAAAATAGTACATAGTAATAGAATTTTGTTGTTCTTTACTCGACATTGCCATTTCATCTAACTAAAAATCAAATTGTAAAGTTTGCTTGACATACGTAGTGATGTAAAGTAAACTTTACTTAACATTAAATGTATAGTTTGCTTTACATTTATAAAGGAGGCATTATGAAAAACAGAATTCGAGAATTACGAAAATTGAACAAGATTACGCAGGAAGAGTTGTCGAAACAAGTTGGCGTTTCACGGCAATCAATCATTGCTATTGAATCAGGCAAATTCAATCCATCCTTAGAGCTTGCCTACAACATATCCAAAGCGTTCAATAGCACAATTGAAGAAGTGTTTATATTTGAAGAGGGGAGAATGAATGATGGAGATTAATATCTGGGGTATGATTGGATTGTATGGGGGAGTGATTGGTGGACTCCTTGGATGGTGGTTCGGGCGACAGAAAGCTAGAAAAAACAGAGGTTTAGACGAGCTGTACTATCATATTTGGCAAAAGGCGAGATCCTATTCATGGTATGTGACATTAGGAGCGCTGTATGTTTTCTTTACGTTACTCAGTTTTGGGATTGAATTAAGCACTGCCATGGTTTTAGGTATCCTTTTATTAACACACGTAGCGAGTTGGGGAATCATCGGAATTATGATGACCATCAATATGTCCAGCGCAGCCCCGTTACAGCCCTCGCGTGTGAAGGTGGGCCTATTCGTCTTCATGACGTCCATTATTGTATTCACGATCATCTCGATCCTGACGACAAACTGGCTGTTTTTATTATTTAGCATTCCACCTAATTTAATTGCACTTTTTACTGCACTTATTCCGAAGCGAAAAGATTCCGAGGTAACCTACTAAACTTCATACGAATATCGTACCGTTTTTTCCCCTATAGATATGGTGGTCTATGGGGGTGTTTTTTATAATGACAATAAAAACAGCTAAATGAAAAAATGGTAGTGGAAGAACACTATTTGACTAACATTGTTAAAATAAGTAAAATGATAGTTGTTACAAAATTTGGGAGGTGTTTACTTGCATACAAACTATGTTCTATATAATATTGTTCCTTTCGGATTTTTAGTGTTGTTGGTCTATATTTTTATAGATGTATTTCTTGATTACTTTAGAAAAGAAATCAAGAGTAATCAAAGACGTGTTACTTTATACAGCTTTCTCTTCTATTTACTATGTTTACTTCAAATTAAAGTAGGGGGAATAACACTTTTACCTCTAAATCCAGCAGACAAGAGTAGACGTTTTATTACAGCTAATGATTGGTTTGGAATTTTTGATAGTATCCACTTCAATATGTATTTGTGGAGCTATTCATCTATAGTTTATAATTTTTTATTATTACTTCCTTTAGGGATATTTTTATGCATTCTTTTCCATTTTAAAAATATAAATAAAGCCATTTTTCTAGTGATATTGTGTTGTTTAGGTACAGAGCTTTTACGTCTACTATTAGGGTCGTTTAGTTTAGTTCCTAGGAACATTGGTTCTATAGATGCTATCTACTTGTTATGTAATATACTTGGTGGAATAATTGGTATATTAATAGTGAAAATATTTACGCATATACAAATGAAGCGAAAAGATAAAGTTTATAATGGTAGTTTTAATTGAATAATAGTTTTCGGCAATTGGGCGCGTTTATTTATCAACGTGTCTTTTTCTTTTAAATGGCAATATTGTTGAATAATACAGTTATTTGAAACCTTTCCTACAATTTACCGTTAAGTATTGTTAAACGGCAATACAAATAGAAAGAGGGATTCGTTATGATTGGTTGGCTTAATATTGGCAGTCTCTTACTAGGAATAATCGCTTGGATACTTCCGGTTATTTATCTAATGGGAAATAAAAAACATGAACATTCTAATTGGGGCATCCTTGCCGTTCTCAGCATCAGTGCCTGCGCTATTTCAATTAGTTTTCAGATGTTTTATAATTATCATTTAGTAAAAATTGAGGATTGGACGGCACTCATGGACACGACACGTGCAGTCGTGATAGCCACAGCAGTTCTTCTCATTTTTACATTGCTATTAAATGGCCTTACTTTTATTGTATATCAAAAGAACAAAAAGTAAGATATTCGTTGCCTGTTCGTATGATTGAAATATATTTTTGGTTTTCAGAGAGTGTAATGAAGATAATGGTAATTTTTGGGACTTTTACAATCGGGCGCTTTATTTAGCGAAAATCTACTCTTTCTCGTGAGATGGCTAGAACAAAGGCTATGAAAAAAATAGTATCAATTATTTTTACGAACAGAAAGCTACCGGTTGATGAGAGGTGCATGTAAAACGATTGAGAATTCATCTTGGAGCTGTGTACCGAAAAGATCATTCTAAGTTGGCTACACCCGTAAGCACCCGTAATCATGTGCGAGAGTATCGTCAAATGACCGTACTTCTTAAGGTAAGTAATGTGAATTGCTTATAAATAAGGTGGTAACACGAGTTGAATCGTCCTTTTGGTTAATCCAAAAGGGCGTTTTTTTTATTCCTTTTTTGAGCAAGTATTTGAAAATCTAAATGTATGAGGAGCAAGCATTATGAAAGATAATCATCAAGATTCACAACTAAAGCGGGAATTAAGTACGCGTCACATGCAATTAATTGCACTTGGCGGATCCATTGGGTCGGTTTATTTTATGACTCTAGTTCAACCACTCAAATGGCAGAGCAGGCAAAGTGAGGAATAGGCTCTAAAGTAGCGGTTAAAACATGAAAAGTAGCGGATACAACGTGAAAAGTGATGGATAGAGCAGGCAAAGTGAGGGATAGGTTCTAAAAAGGCGGTTAAAACATGAAAAGTAGCGGATACAACGTGAAAAGTGATGGATAGAGCAGGCAAAGTGAGGGATAGGCTCTGAAGTAGTGGTTAAAACATGAAAAGTAGCGGATACAAGGTGAAAAGTGATGGATAGAGTAGGCAAAGTGAGGGATAGGGCCATCTATTTTGCTCTTTTTCATTTAAGGGTCATATTGTTGAGTAAAGCAATACATCTTACATTTGCGTGTTTATCTTAACATTGGGTCCAATTGTTGAATAACATTCTTTTAAGTAAAGTTTCCAAACAAAGCTTCTGGCACTTTAAGTTTCAGCATTTTAATACATGATATACTTAAACGCACTTGAATTAACACAAGGTATATTGTTATCTTTGTAGAATCTAATTATTATAATAAATTGCGGTGAAATTCAATTCTATAAAGGGAGTGTAAAGGTGGACCTACTACTTTTGGTAACTATTGGTTTCATAATAATTGGATTTGTTGTGCTCGCTTCTATGAAAAAAGATATGGAAAGTAAGGTCGCTTTTATAAAATTGAATATGGAAGAAGAGGGAAATTCATCAAAAGCAAGATCTGTAGTTTGGTGGATATGGAGTACCACTGCTTGGGGGATAGTAAGTCTGTTTCTTGTTGTTTGGTGTGTCCATCATTACTTTGGGTAACTTTTTGGCTTCAAATGGGTAAAAACAGGTACTGCACATTTCTAAATGAAATATTGTAGCAAAATATATTAAAAGCAAAGGGTGGGTATTTTGAAGATAATCGAGACGGAACGATTATACCTTAGAGCGTTAAAAATGGACGATCATCATGAATTATCAAAAGTGCTTTCCGACCCCGAATCTATGCAATATTACCCTCATCCCTTTAATCAAGAAGAGGTTAAAAATTGGATCAGATGGAATGAGAAAAATTATAAGCAATATAATCACGGACTATGGGCAGTTGTTTTAAAAGAAGGAGATCTATTTATCGGTGATTGTGGAATAACCATGCAGAACATTGACGGTGTATGGTTACCTGAAATCGGTTTTCACATTATTAAAGCGTATTGGAATAAGGGGTATGCGACAGAAGCGGCATCTGCTTGTAAGGAATATGCATGGAATGTTCTGGGCTATTCTGAAATATTTTCATACACGACCTTAAAAAATATCCCATCCCAAAAAGTTGCGGAAAAAATCGGGATGAAAAATTATAAGATTTTTGAGAAGAATGGTGAACAACAAATCGTTCAAGTTGCCTACAAAAGTTTATGAATAGTTAGTAACTCATTTTTTATTCCAGAAAAGGGCGCGTTAATATAGGAACGTGTCTTTTTCTTTTAAAGAATTGAATTGCATTCATTTTTCAAAGGGGGATTGAATGAAGAAATATATAAAAGGGTTAGTGCCTTGCATTTATTTGATGTTGTCGTTCTTTGTACTATCTGGCTGCAATGCTCAAAAAAGTGGTAATACTTATTATTTATTATTGATGGGTGAAAGTGAAAGCTGGAATCTAACTGGGTATGAAATTGTTATAACACCAGAAGACTTTAAAGCAGGATTTGGGACCTTAAAAATGAAAAACGTCAATACGTATATGACAGATTTCTTCCACTTTGAAACGCATGTGGTTATCGAGAGTGATGATTCAGTAGTTCATACTGATTCAGTTACTGGTGAGACGAATATAGCAGAATATACAACTGGTGCTATTGCAGGGCCATACATCAATAAAAATGGTGACTTTATTACACTGAAAGATATACATGAGATTTATGTGGTCGTTGAATGGTGGGATACTAGTAAGAACGAAAGTATAAAAGAAAGAGTAGATTTATTTAACAAATCGAAAAAAGAACAGTCCTTCTTGAACGAACTATAGGTAAAGTTGAATAATGATCTTCTGGGACGCTTATCTGAAATAATAGGAAAGCGTCTTTCTTCATGAAAAGGGCCATTATCAGTAAGCCCATCTAATACATAGGTACTGTTGCATCATCTAGAAGTGCATTGCATACTACTGCAATCTTGATAAAAAGGCTACTCTAAAATATTTCCAGGAGATTGAACAATTTTCTAGAAAACGAGCGTCTAAGTAGTAGGATTGAAACGAGGTGAGCTGTTGTTGGAACAAATCGTAGAACAATATGGTGAATATTTGTATCATCTTAGCTATTTATATATGAAGGATTTTCAGCTTGCAGAGGAGATTACACAGGACGTACTCATGAAGTACTTATTACATAAAGACGATTTTAGAAAAGATGCTTCATTGAAAACGTATTTAACCCGTATCGCTATTAATTGCTGTCACGATGAACTACGTAAACAAAAGAGAAAATCATTTATTTCAAAGCTTTTACCACTAGGTAGAACTGAACCCTCCGTAGAGCAAACATATATAGCAACTGAAGATTTTGCAACTTTAAAGCAAATTGTCTTTGCCTTACCACTTCATTATAGGGAAGTCATTGTACTGTTTTATTATGAAGAATTTGATGTTTCTGAGATTGCTAGTTTATTAAATGTCTCACAAAACACCGTTCGTACAAGGATTCGTCGAGCGAGAGAATTGTTGAAAACAAATCCGGAACTGGAGGCAATATTTTATGAAGGAATTTAAAGACAAGCTAAAAGAAGAATTGCGACATGATGCCCCATTTACAAATGACATCAAGCAACGTATATTGCAAAAGAAACCCATGAAAAGAAAGTTGAACTGGCAGGTTGTCTCCGTATCTATTGCAGCTTTTTTCATGATTGGGTTCATGCTATTCGTTGAATTTTCTCAAAAGAATAACCTACAAAACGCAAGTCAGCAAAATGAGCTATTACCAATTGTCGATGATGTTTCCTCTCTAGACATCATTGAGCCGAACTATGCCCATCTACTTGGGAAACAATGGATGCTGCATTTTTTGCCAATGATTATCGATAAGGAAGCCCCCATTACGTATGGAGATTATGTTGCTTTTTATGGAACGGATGGGCTT
Organism: Lysinibacillus sp. OL1; assembly: GCF_004332175.1. NCBI lineage: Bacteria > Bacillati > Bacillota > Bacilli > Caryophanales > Bacillaceae > Lysinibacillus > Lysinibacillus sp. OL1. The sequence continues at coordinate 721,933 of NZ_SJDS01000001.1, forward strand.
GTCGTTTCAACTGTATTAGGATTAGGGAATGATCATGTAACAATGAAGCAAGGGCAAATTTTAGTAGAGAATACCCCATTAAAAGTTCATGGATTAAATGAGCAAATAAAAAAAGAGGATATCAATGACCCAATGAAAAATCCTTACTTTTTTCATAATTTTGGAACAAGACCAGCGCCATTCAATGACAAATCGATTTCTGCGAAAGAAAAAGAAATGGTTGTTTATGACAGTGACGAAGGTCATACGATTATGAAAATTAGTGAGGGGCAATTAGTCGGTAAGGTCGTAGGCTTCCAAAATTTTGAGCTAACATTTGAATTGACTGAAGAGGAGCAGCAAGTTTTTAATGCCTTTAAAACGGATTATAATATTGAAAAGTTAAAAAATATGACACCCCAAGCGATTACTAAAATGTTTTTAATGAGTGATATTGAAAAAGATTTTAAAACATATGAAGCATTGTTCACAACAAATAAGAACGAAGAAACAGAAAGTGTTCGAAGATATTATGAGAAAACGAAAATCGTACGTCAGGAGTTGTTTACAAAGGAAATAAATCGCCTTATTATTGCAAACCTCTTTGCTGGGCTAGAACATGCGGAGTTTGAGCAACAAACAGATACAACAGGTGTTGTAAAATTTATTTCACTTGAAGGACCAACAGAGCTAGGTATGGAGAAAAATGCCCAAGGAATTTGGCAGCCAGCCTTTAGTAGGGGAATTTATTAGGTTTTTAGAAAGGACATCAACTCTAATTTTCATCAGTATCTTTATCTAACAATCGGACGCGTTTATTTCGAAACGCGTCTTCTTTTATAGGTCATGTAGATTGAATAAAGAGCAGGATAGTTTAACGATATAGGTGGATTTTTATGGTAAAATATTTTAGTGGAATGTATTTTTGGGGAGAATAGTGAGTTTTAAGAAAAGGAGTGTTCAATGTTGAAAAAAGTGTTCTCAGGAATTTTTCTTGGGTTGATTCTAATCATGACTTCGTCACCGGCATATGCAGCCGATTTTCAAATAAAAGTTGACGGTGTTACAATTGCATCTGATGTAAATCCAGAAGTTAAAAGTAATCGGACAATGGTTCCTTTACGTGTAATTAGTGAAAATTTAGGGGTAAATGTTGTATGGACGGATGCCCAAATCACCCTTACTAAAAACGATATACAGGTAACACTAAAACTTAATCGTAATCAAGTGGTGAAAAACGGTAAAACAGAAACGCTTGATGTAAAGCCATATATGAAGAATAATCGTACTTTTGTTCCGATGCGTTTTCTTGCCGAAACATTTGGCAGCAATATCACTTACAAAAACGGTACAGTAACGGTTGAGACACAGCCTCTCTTTATTGATGGTATAAAAGTAAAAGCATTGCAATACGAATATCATATGACATTAGGCGGAGTCGTACAGCAAATCAATGGGAATGGTTATAACGAAGCTATTTATAATACTTTTATAAAAAATAATGGAAGTAAAATCGAAGCACCTACTTATAATCCTTGGGATTCTCATCCCATTCCAGTAGGAGACTATGATAAAACTGCGCAATTTGATTTTTTAGACCAAGACTCTAACAGTATCAAACGGTTTGATATTTATTTTTCCACGGGGGACTTGGGCGGAGTTTTGGTGCATGATACTACTGCAAATCATTGGTATGTCTACAGTGATACCGCAAGACTGGGAATACTTCAATTAATTGATACAGCCTCGTTGAACGGCTTTGTGACGGTTATGAGTAATACAGTTCCATAAGGTGGATAATAGTATAAACGGGGTTCTATATGGTCACTAATTCACCAATTCCAATATTATCGACACAAAGTAGGATAAAAATCAAAAACTGCATCCATTTAGATGCAGTTTTATTTTTTTCTAATCAGTGTTTCACCAAGTGGGATTCCAACCACAACAACCAAAACAGTTAAAATTAACAGCGCTCTAAAAATAAAATATGCAGCTTCATCAAACATCGTATCCCTCCTTCTTTTTTACAATACCTACCTCATATTCCGAAAGAATTATTGTTGTGTTTTTATAGTTTACGTCATTACAAGGTACGTATGCAGTTTTTAAAAAATTTGTGGTCTTCAGAAATTTCTTTAGTAAGGAATGCGTCATGCTTCCTCTAAAGGGTCATTTTAATCCTTTAGAAAATGAAAGAATAAAAACTTTGTAATGATGCTATACAAGATCTTCAATCGTTATTTGCTAAAGAATGAGCTAAAGGTTAATAATCCTTTACCCGAGATAATAAATAGTAAACGATACATAAGTAAATTTAATGGAGGTTATGATGATGAGGGTAGTGAAGAAAATAGCCAAGATGGCAGGAATCCTTCTAGTTATACTGACTTTGTTTATGGGGGTTGGATACGCTATTCTTGTGATTAATCCGTTAGGAAATAAACCAGGCAAGCCAGTTGCGGATATTGAAGACAAGGTGGAGATATGGGGAGAAGAAGTGGCAGGTAATCATTCGGGAAGTAAACTTGACGATATGAATATTAAGGGCAATCCTAACAGACTTTTGGCGACATTCAAATTTTCCACTGGCATTGTGGGAGAAGACTATAAAGACAATGAAGCGGCCATTGATACCTTTACCTATGTCTATGAAATTGAAGGGGGCTATGAAAAATCAACCTATGAAGATGAGCCCTATCTGATTCCATATACGGTAGCGAACAGTTACAGTGCCGTCATTATTATGCCAGGTGGTGGTTATGGCTTTAAGGAAATGGATGGAGGAACAGCGGAAGGAAAGGAAGTAGCTGCATCATTAAATAAAGCAGGTATTAATGCATTCGTTCTCCACTATCGTTCCAATCCCTATGAGTGGCCTATTCCACAGCTAGATGTTCAGCGTGCCGTCCGATTTCTACGTTATCATGCCAATGATTATGGTCTCCATCCAGATCGAATTGGTTTAATAGGTTTTAGTGCTGGAGGCTATCAAACGGGTAGCTTTATTAACCTTATTCAGGGAGAAAATCTGTTTCCTGCTAGTTATCAGCCTGATGCCATTGATGCTGTTGATGATCAAGTAGCATCTGCTGCTATGATTTACCCTGCATTGACGTATCGCTATAATGTGCCCATGCTCTTTGCTTCTTTTAATGATGAAGATGTCAGAAATCCAGAAAAACGTGAAGAGCTCTTGCAGCAGACAGATTTATCTACGCATTTCAGAACAGCTCATATACCTCAGTTTATAGCTTATGGGACAAAGGATTTAGCAATCGGGGTAAAAGGTCCACAGGAGTATATCCAATCTGCACGAAACGCAGACGCGGATGTGACTGTGATAGTAGCAGAGGACCAGAATCATGGCTTTAAGCAGGAATACTATATGCGAGCGTATCTTGAATGGGTAAAGAAAATTTTTGCTTCTTTATAATTTGCTTAAGAGGTCAAAGATTTTAGTAAGTGCTATTTTATATGGTTTAAAGTAAAATAGTAGTAAGGTATTTCACCATCAACTCAACTAATCTGATTAGTTGAGTTTTATGTTTTTATAGAAAAGCTACTAAAATATTGTAAAGAAGATGTGATGATAAATGGGGAAAATTGCTATATTAGCAGAGAAACCATCTCAAGCAAGAGCATATGCAGACGCCTTTAAAGTGAAGCAAAAAGAGAAAACCTTTATTGAACTGGAACCTTGTGCTACTTTTCCTCATGGTGCAGTTATTACCTGGGCAGTTGGTCATCTTGTTGAATTAAAGGAGCCGAAAGAATATCAAAAGGAATGGGAGAAGTGGTCGCTTGCTTCATTACCGATCATTCCGCAAAAATTTGAAGATAAAGTGGTCTCTAAAATGTATCCACAATTCAATGCAGTCAAAAAAATCTTTAGTGATCCCCAAGTAACAATGATTTATAACTGCTGTGATAGTGAACGTGAGGGTTCAAATATCTTCTACTCCCTTTTGAAAATGACAAAAGTAAATAAGCCAGTTAAACGATTATGGATCAATTCATTAGAAGTGGAGGAAATCCGAAAAGGTTTTAATCATATGCAAGGTAATGAGCGTGATTTGCTTATGTACCAAGAAGCCAAAACGCGTCAAATTAGCGATTGGCTAGTAGGTATGAACTGTAGTCGCCTCTATACGCTACTGTTGCAGAAAAAGGGCTTCAAGGGCAGTATCTCCATCGGACGAGTACAATCGCCAACCGTCTATTTAATTTATAAAAGACAGCAGGAAATTGAACAGTTCAAGCCTGAAAAATTTTATGAAATCGAAGGGGTATTTAAAGCTCAAAATGGTGTATATAAAGGGAAGGCGAAGCTAAAGACAAAAGAGCGGGCTGAGGCAGTGCAGTTATTGCAACAGCATGGGATTGAACCGAATGATACAGGTCTCATTACAAGTGTCACGAACAAAACGAAGCGGATGGCACCACCTAAACTACATGCGCTATCAACTTTACAAGCGGCTGCCAATAAACGTTGGAAATACAGTCCATCACATGTGTTGAAACTTACGCAATCACTTTATGAGAAAAAGCTCGTTTCTTACCCACGTACCGATTCACAGCTCATTACACATAATGAGTTTGCTTATTTAAATGAATCATTAGGAAACTATCAGCAGCTCGTGGGAAAAGCATTTCAACCAATCAATAGAGGGAAGAACAAGCGCTATGTCGACAGTGCCAATGTTGGGGAGCACTATGCGATAATTCCAACGAAAAAAATACCGACCGCCAAAGCGTTGCAATCCATGAATGCTGATGAACGAAATATTTATTTTGAAATCCTCAATACGACACTCGCTATGTTTCATCAGGATTATGAATACGATGAAAAAACGATTATCACGAATGTCAAAAATGTAGAGTTTAAAACAGTAGGGAAAACAGAGCTTGTCAAAGGCTGGAAAGAATTATTTTCAAATGAGACAGAGGTGCAGGCGCGTGAGGAGTCTTTACCTGTTGTCTTCCAAGATGAGCTGGTACAAAGTAAGATTGCTATTGTAGAAGGCACGACAACACCTCCGAAGCCCTATACAGAAGGTCAACTCATTACGATGATGAAAACCTGTGGTAAATCGGTTGAGGATGAAGAGGAAATCGAGGTGCTGCAATCGATTGAAGGGATTGGGACGGAAGCAACTCGGAGTGGCATTATTGAGACGATTAAGAAGCATGGATTTATTGAAGTACGAAAAAATATCGTGAGCATTACACCGAAAGGACAGCTTTTATGTCAGGCAATTGAAGGAACATTATTGTCAAGTCCTTCTATGACGGCCAAATGGGAAATTTACTTACATAAAATTGGCCATGGGGAAGGCTCTGCCAAGCATTTTATTGAGAGCATAGGCAAGTTTATTCATCAATTAATAGCAGAGGTGCCTAAACAGTTAGAGGCACTGACAATTGAAGCAGAGCAGTTTAAACCAGCCGTGGTAAAAGATATTGCCATGTGTCCAGCATGCAAGGAAGGGAAAATAGGCTTGCGTAAAACCTTTTATGGTTGTTCGAATTATAAAAATGGTTGTAAGCAAACGTTCCCACAAAGGCTATTAGGAAAAAAACTAACGGAAAAAAACATCCATGATTTATGTAAGAGTGGGAAAACTGCTATGATGAAAGGCTTTAAATCAAAGAATGGCAAACAATTTAATGCAGCCCTACGTTTGGTAGAAGGAAAAATTGAATTTGAATTTAAAGAAAAGTAAATGCTGTTAGTTTCAAAGGACTTCCAACATGAAAGTAGGATAGTGTGTTTGTATAGGACATGCTATCCTATTTTTAAGTAAATCAGTCACCTAAAAGGAGCGATGTAATGACGACTATAAAAGAAATTGGCAGCTTATGTCTGACGGATAGTGATGGATACATAATTAATCATGCAGATTGGAATAAAATCAACCCTATTTTTCTTGCTGTCATCAACGATGTGGTTCATACCTATCGCACCCTTCTCCAAGATGACTTACATAGCATTTATATAAGGGGATCGATTCCAAAGGGTATAGGTATTGAAGGAGTAGCTGACTTAGACACAATAGCGGTCACGAAGCAAAATCCTAAAAAACAGCAGGTAAAGCGGATAAAAGATGTAGAGCAAGCGTTAACTCAAAACCATCATTGTGTAGATGGGATTGAGCTAAGTGTATTCGGCAAAGAAGATATTTTAAATACGACATCTTTTTCAATCATTAGTTTCATCCTCCAAACCCATAGTATATGTGTGTTTGGAGAGGATTTAATAACTCGATTACCAAGATATAAAGCGAACGAGGCTTTAGCGAATGACCACCTTATCCAATTGCAGGGGCAAATAAAAAATGCCTGTGATGATCTTCAAGATAATTCGGATAGAGAGGATATTAAAGATTGTTGTAAGTGGATTATGAAAATTATAGTAAGAGCAGGGCTTGCACTTGTCATAACGAAGGAAAACACCTATACAAGGGATTTATACCCCTCCTATAAACGGTTCTCAGAATATTTCCCTGACAAGGAAAGCGACATGAGAAGGGCACTTGAATATGCAATAACACCCATAATCGATACGAACGTTTTGTTATTGTTTTTAAATGAATTTGGAACGTGGATGGTCAGTGAAGCGGAGAAATGGTTACAATTCTATAACCCTACTAGAGAATTAAACATGAAAATCGTATAACTCGAGACAAATAGAGAAAGGTAATCACATATGCGTTGTGATTACCTTTTGTTTTTGTTGTTAATTGAAATTTGGTGTTCTGCTTTATCTTTCAAAAGGGTTGTCAATATAAGGGCCTTTAATGGTAATACGCATTAACTGGGTCGCCATAAATTTGGGGGTATAGGGCATATCATTTTCTAACCACCAGACGATTACTTCAAGAAAGGCGGCTGCATAAAAACGGACGGCCATTTCGCGCGGCACGGTCAGCTTTTGGTCGTCAGGCTCCATCATTTGAATGCCGCTCGAGACAAAATTGATAATAATGTCTTTAAGGCCATCGGAGAAATAAGGGATATTTTTTTCTGTGAGATAGACCTTGTATAGTTTACTATTCAGCGCTATTTGTTCAAATAAATGCATAAATGTCTCATGTGGCTGGTCATAATTTGGTAATAAATCAAAATCCTTCTTCTCTTCGAAGGGTGGGTGAATACTACTTACAAGCTCATGCAAGGCTTCTTCTGAGCTTTGATAGAGAAGGTCTAATTTATCACGGTAATGTAAATAAAAAGTGGCACGGTTTAATGTAGCCCGTTGTGTAATATCTTGTACCGTAATCTTTTCATAGCCTTGTTCATCAATTAATGCCACTAGTGCATCTCTTAATAATTGGCGCGTTCTGATGACGCGAGGGTCCGTTTTTTTCGACATTTTGAAGCTCCTTGTATTAAATTTTCTATTTAAACAACAGTCCGATTGCAAGTGTTGTGAAAGCATCATTTTGGGCTTTGGTGTTGTTTGCCCTTTTTCAATTGCGCGTTATAATTATATTAACGACACCGTGTCGATAATACAACTAGTTGTTAACGTGTTCACGAATTGTTCATTTATATAGAAGAAAGGGAGATTTATGATGGGTCGTTTAAATGGGAAAGTAGCAATTATTACAGGAGCAGCAATGGGAATGGGCGCTTCTGAGGCAAAACTATTTGCACAAGAAGGCGCAAAGGTTATTGCAACAGATGTACAAATCGAGCCCTTGAATAATTTAGTAAAAGAAATTAAAGAAAATGGTGGGGACATTATTGGTCTTCAACATAATGTTACTTCTGAGGATGAGTGGAAAGCAGTGATTGCCGAGGCTGTAAAGGCATATGGCAAAGTGGATATCCTCGTCAACAATGCGGGCGTTTCATCACCTAAAACAATTGCCAACATGGAAATGGCTGAATGGAATAAAATTATGGATATTAACCTGAATGGTTGTATCATTGGCATGAAATATGTGATTCCTGAAATGCAAAAAGCTGGCGGTGGTTCAATTATCAATATTTCTTCGATCGGTGGAATCGTGGGAATGGCTGGTACAAGCCCTTATACAGCAGCAAAAGGAGCGCTTCGTGTGCTTTCTAAATCGGCTGCGATTGAATATGGTAAAGATAAAATTCGTGTGAATTCTGTTCATCCAGGCATTATTGTAACACCAATGACAGCGCCTACGATGGAAGAGGGCGGTGCATTGCCATACTATCAAGCTTACACGCAATTACCATACTTCGGTGAACCTGAAGATGTAGCTTATGGCGTAGTGTTCTTAGCATCAGACGAATCCCGCTTTATGACAGGCGCAGAGCTCGTAATTGATGGCGGCTGGACAGCCATTTAATCCAATAGCAAAATCAAAACTAGGCATCACTCGACGTGAGCCTAGTTTTTTTATATGGACGAGGGTGAATACCGGCAAATCGAGTGAAGATAAACGCGGTCATACCTGCGATTAAGCAATAAATCCTCGATAACGAGCGATAAACCAAATAAATAAAAGAGAAATCCCTGCTGAAGGAATCCTTGATACATACAAAAATAGCACAGACATAGTGGATATTTGTGCATATCATAAATGGAGTAAGCGTTTTCTTCATTTATATAGAAGAAAGTCAAAACCGAAAATTTCACGATTATGTGAACGTCACGAAAAAAAATTCACAAAAACCTTAACTATTTCATGTGAAATCCGTATAATAAATCAAACAGTACGAAAATTGTCCATATTTCTCGAAAAATTGCGTGAATTTTTTAAATTGTATTGACGTAGGAAACGATAATTTGTACACTGTGTACAGTCAATTGTTTTGTGGAGGAATACAATTAATTTGAAAAAGTTAGGATTTGATAGATATGATCGTGTGTAAATTTGGTGGAACATCTGTAGCAAGTGCAGAACAAATACAAAAAGTAGCAAACATTGTAAAATCTAATCCGGCGCGTAAGATTGTTGCCGTTTCAGCACCAGGGAAACGTTCTGGTGACGATATAAAAGTAACTGACCTATTAATACAATTAGCAAATGCAGCGTTACTACAAGAGAATACAGAGGAAAAATTGCAAACTGTTGTGGATCGTTTTAGAGCGATTGCTGATGGTTTGGGGCTAGATAATGCCATTTGTGACGTAATCGCAGAAGATTTACGTGAACGTGTACAAGGTGACAAAACAAATGTGGAATTATTCATCGATAGTATTAAAGCAGCAGGTGAAGATAATAACGCCAAGCTTATTGCCGCTTACTTTAATGCCATTGGTATGCCCGCACGCTATGTCAGTCCTAAAGAAGGTTTAGTGGTCAATGATTTACCAGAAAGAACCTTTGCATTACCTGAAGCGTATGCTAATTTAGCCCCTTTAAAAGACACAAAAGAAATTATTGTGTTCCCAGGGTTCTTCGGTTACACTAAAGCGGGCGTATTGCGAACATTTGACCGCGGTGGCTCTGATATTACAGGCTCTATTTTAGCAGCAGCCGTTGAAGCGGAGCTGTATGAAAACTTTACGGATGTGGATTGTGTGTTCTCCGCGAATCCGAAAGTCGTCAACGATCCAGTGGAAATTAAAGAAATTACGTATCGCGAAATGCGCGAATTATCATATGCAGGCTTTTCAGTGTTCCATGATGAAGCGTTAATGCCTGTCTACAAGATTGGGGTGCCCGTTAACATAAAAAATACAAATAATCCATCAGCCCCAGGTACACGTATTGTACCAAGCCGTCCTGCAACAGGTCGTCCAGTTACAGGTATTTCGGCAGACAGTGGCTTTTCAACTTTATATGTCTCTAAATATTTGATGAATCGTGAGGTAGGCTTTGGACGTAAGCTACTCCAAATTTTAGAAGATGAAAATATTTCTTATGAACACACACCATCTGGTTTAGACGATATTTCTGTCATCATGCGTTCGAATCAACTAACACCAGAAAATGAAGCACGCATTCTTAGTCGTGTGAAAGAAGAGCTACATGCAGAGTATGTAGAAATGCGTCACGGTTTTTCCATGATCGTGATTGTGGGCGAAGGGATGCGTCATAACACAGGATTAGCTGCCCGTGCTGCCACAGCGATTTCAAAAACTGGCGCAAATATTGAAATGATCAATCAAGGTTCTTCTGAAGTGAGCCTCGTGTTTGGTGTCCTTCAGGAATATGAAAACCGCATTTTACAAGCGTTATATGAAGAGTTTTTTGCCCATGCAAAAGCATAATGACACAATCGTCACTAATCCAAGTGTTTCTTGCTTGGATTAGTGTTTTCTTTTTGCTGAGAATACGGTAAAATCGAGGGCGTACATAGTTGGGAGGGTTATTCGTGAAGAATTTAACAATTGGTATGCTTTTTTCGGTCATTGGAATACTTTTTGTCTGTTTAACGATTATGGATATTTTACCGTCATCGACAAAAACAATGAAAATTGTCTACATAGGCATTGGATGGGTCTTTATTATCATCGGCTCTGTCATCCGCTTTAAGAATCTCAAACAAAAGCAGCAATAACACTTTGAAAATGGAATTGTGACAATCGCCAAAGTTATGATACAATTTCAAAGAAAATAAATAATTTGAGTATTATGAAGTTGTTATTCTGTACAAATGTTCAGAAGGTTCAAATTTTAATAAAGAATCGACCGTACAAATTCTTCTTTGTAAGAATTTGTTTTTTTATGTTCCGTAACAACTTTATCGCGAGGAGGCGATTGATTGCCTATACTTACTAAGGATTGCATTCATATTTTTGACGATTATGTTGCCCTTCAAACAGCTTCAGCCATGAAGGTTGTATCCTCAGCCATGCATAACCCAGGCTTTGGTCATTATACGCATCTGATGAATCGAACGGTGCCTATTACCTATGATGAGCGACAGCCACATCAGGAATTGCTGCAGTTTTTGCAGGCACAGCATTTCCCGCATGACAATACAGTGGCTATGATGACGGCTGTCCAAGCCAAGTTTGCGACTATTCGTGACTTTACATATGAGGGAATCCACCTTGTCATTATGATTACCGCAGGACTTGGCAATGCGGTAGATATTACCCGTGCTTTTCATCGAGAGGAGCAGTATCATCCAGGCACTATCAATACTTGGGTGCTGATCAATGGCAAGCTGTCTGATGAGGCACTTTTTCAGGCAATGATTTCAACTACGGAAGCCAAGGTCAAGGCTTTAGTAGATGAGGGTGTTACAGATCCTACGACAGGCACGCTAGCTACAGGTACATCTACTGATAGCTTGCTTATTGCCTCGACAGAAGAAGGGGACTTCCATCAATATGCAGGTCCCATCACTATGCTTGGTAAGGTCATTGGCTATGGTGTTTATGAAACGATGTGTGAGGCGGTTAGGAAATACAAAAAAGATAAAGAGGAGAGGTCTAAATGATTGCTATTGTGATTGCCTGCATCATAGGGCTTATTTTTGATTTAGTAGTAGGGGACCCTCCGAAGCTTCCTCATCCTGTACGCTGGATTGGACACTTGATTCAATCGCAAACAGCTTTATGGAATAAGGGCAAATGGCGCAAGCTACGTGGGACAGTGATGGCACTTGCTGTTGTTGGCACGACCATGTTTGTGGTGACGCTAATTCTATTACTAAGCTATCAGGTGAGTATCATTTTTGGCATCCTTGTAGAGGGTCTGCTGATTGGTATCGGACTGGCACAGCGGAGCTTGAAGGAGGCGGCGATGGCTGTCTATGTGCCGCTTGTCAAAGGGGATTTTGCCGAAGCACGTGTTAAGCTGTCTTGGATTGTCGGACGTGATACCGATAAATTAGGTGAGGATGAAATTGTGCGTGGTGTGGTAGAAACGGTTTCTGAGAATACAAGTGATGGTGTGACAGCTCCACTCTTTTATGCCTTTCTATTTGGGGCAATTGGTTTATGGGGCTATAAGGCTGTCAATACCTTGGATTCGATGGTGGGCTATAAAAATGAAAAATATAAAGACTTTGGTATGTTTTCAGCCAAGCTTGATGATGTCCTGAATTTTATTCCAAGTCGCATTACAGGCTTACTGATCGTGCTTGGTACGAAAAATGAAACAGATCGTTCGCTTGGCAAGCGCTTAAAGCGTTGGGTACAGGACGCTAAGAAGCATCCTAGTCCAAATAGTGGCTATTTAGAGGCAGCGACTGCAGTGCAGCTTGGTGTACAGCTAGGGGGAAAAAATACGTATCAGGGCGTTGTCTCTCATCGAGCAATTATGGGGGAAAAATTAGTGCCATTAACGAAAGAGCATATTGCAACGTCCATTATTCATATGCGTATTGCCACAGTACTGTTTGCGCTTGTTATGTTAGCAGTGGAGGTGTTAATTTATGCGGTTACCTAATCACGGAGCAAATCCGCAAAATGTTTATCAGCAATTAGGCTTAACGATGCCTGAGGTGGTATATGATTTCAGCGAAAATGTCAATGCGGCAGGACCACCAGCCTTTGTGGAGGCACGTTGGCGTACTTTTTATCCACTAATTCAACGCTATCCAGATCCAGATGGGGAGCCTTTTTTAACGAAGGTCGCAGCTTTTCATCAGGTAGAAAAGAATACGATTTTACTAGGCAATGGGGCTTCAGAGCTTTTTAGTGTACTAGCAAGACGTTATGCCAATAAGCGTGTTATCATTGTGCATCCAACTTTTTCAGAGTATGAGCGAACATTGCGTGCTGCAGGTGCTACGATCGTTCCTATTGTCGTGACAGATTTTATCAATTACACATTGCCATTAGAGCAGCTACAGCAGGAAATGATGACGGCAGATGCTGTATATCTTTGTACACCTAATAATCCGACTGGCGTACTGCCAAATAAGGAAGATTTACTCGCCTTAATCGCACACGGAGCAATCGTTAATTGTGAGCTTGTTATCGATGAGGCATTTATGGATTGGGTAGATGAGGCGCATTCGCTGATTCAATTTAGTGCACAAAACCCACATGTTATTGTCGTTCGTTCGATGACTAAAATGTATGCGATTCCAGGTTTACGACTTGGGTATTTGGTTGCGCATGCTACAATTGTGAGCGCCTTAAAAGAAATGCTACCGCATTGGAATTTAAATGCCTTTGCGCTTGTAATTGGGGCAAGCTGTTTAGACGAACAGCACTATTGTCAGCAGGCAATTACCTATGCCGCTGCGCAAAGGGAATGGCTGCATCGTTACTTACAGGACAATGGCTGCCAAGTAACGAATAGTGTAACGAATTATGTGTGCTTCTCCTTACCGAAAACACAGCAAGCAGACGCCTTTTTCACCTATTGTCTTGCACAGGGGGTTGTGCTGCGTCACACAAAAAACTTTCAAGGCTTGCAGGGTGAGTGGTTCCGTATTGGCATAAAAGACATTGCAGCCATGACATCTTTACATAATTGTCTACAAACGTGGTTTAACCTAAATAAGGGGAGAGAAAAGTGACAACTTTTTATCTAGTAAGACATGGGGAAACACACTGGAATCAGGAGCATCGACTACAGGGGTGGCTGGATTCTCCATTAACGGAAAACGGTAGAGCAGCGGCTGAAAAACTTCACAAGCAACTGCAACAGATTCTTTTTACCGCTGCTTATTGTAGTTCAAGTGGTCGTGCAAGAGAGACGATGGCTATTTTGATGGCCAATCGCAAGCTGCCTATTGCCTATGAAGATGATTTACGGGAGATCTATTTAGGGAAATGGCAGGGGCAGACAATCGACGATATACTGGCGACACATAAGCTTGATTATGAGCTATATACGAACTACCCTGCGCAGTTTGTGGCGAGTCATACAGAAAGCTTTGGAGCTGTAACAGAAAGAGCGATGTTTACATTAAAAAAAATAGCAGCCCAACATCACAATGAAACGATCCTCATTGTCTCCCACGCTGTAACGATTAAATGCATTATCAATGCTATTTTACAGCGCAGCATTAGTGAGCTGTGGGCAGCCCCATACATTCATGGGACAAGTGTGACAGTGATTGAACGGCAAGGTCAACAATGGCTTGTGAAGGATATTGGTAATCTACATCATTTACAATAGGAGGTGTCCTACATGGCGCTTATTTTTATTACAGGTGGTGTACGTAGTGGTAAATCCCATTTTGCCGAGCAAGCAGCGCTTCAGCATTATGAGGCACAGACATGTACAGCGAAACGCTTGCTCTATTTGGCCTCGGGTATTGCCTTAGATCATGAAATGGAAAAAAGAATCTTACGGCATCAGGCAGATCGCCAGGCACAGCCTATTCAATGGCTGACGGTGGAGGCTCCCTATGCAATTTCTGAAGTATTTGAGACACTTCAGGATGGAGATGTGGTGCTGTGGGATTGCGTGACAACTTGGCTGACCAATGCTTTTTACGAAGGGTATGACAAGGGGACACCCTGTTTACAACAGCCTGGTTGTTTAGCTAAGAAGCTACAGGCCGTCAAGCAGGCGATCCAATCACTACTGAAGAAGGATTTGACTTTTTTTGTGGTATCCAATGAACTGTTTGATGAACCTCCTTATGCTAGTGAGGAAGTAGAATTATACCGACGAACGCTCGGACAGTTCCATCAATGGTTGGTTTCTATGGCACAGGAGGCCTATGAAATGAACTATGGCATTGTAAAGAGATGGAAATAATCAAGAAGGAAGGCAAGAGGATGAAAAATTTTTGGCATAGCCTCCTACTGGCATTTCAATTTTTTACGGTATTGCCAGTACATAAAGAGCTTCCGCTAACAAGGTCCACCATCACAGGCATGTTTGCTTGCTTACCGTGGATAGGTGCTTTAATGGGAACAACGGTGGCAGCTGTGCTTTATAGTCTTATGCAGTGGACAGCCAGCAGTGAAGTGATGCTAGCTTTCACTGTGATAGGGCTATTTGCTTTATGGACAGGTGGTTTGCACTTAGACGGCTTTATTGATATGGGCGATGCCTATTTTTCCTATCGAGATCGAGAAAAACGATTGGAGATTTTAGATGACCCCCGTGTGGGAGCGTTCGGAGTATTGGCTGTGGTGTTTTTATTAATGGGGAAATTTGTTATTCTACATGAGCTTTTAGTGCAGCAGAAATTCGACTTGTGGATGGTACTATTCGTTCCATTTCTAACAAGGGTGGGCATGAGCTTTTATTTTATGTCACTCCATTGCTCAAAGGAAAAAGGTCTTGCTTATTTTTTTAAGTCTCATATGAATGCTAATCGATTAAAAGTGTTCATGCTGTTATCGCTCGTATTGGCGATGACGGTTGTTTTTATCAGCACGCAGTTCTTACTTCTTCCTGTTGTCCTAGTCGTCGTTTTAGCCATTGCACTTTTTATTTTTCGACAATTTACGTTGCGTAATTTTGGTGGAGTATCTGGCGATTTACTGGGTGCCTCCATTGAAGGGATGGAGGTTGTGCTATGGGTGACATTGTTACTGTGTGCTTAATACGGCATGCGCCTACTAAAGAGAATCTTGAAAAGCGTTACCTTGGGTGGACGGACGTACCATTAGCAGATACAGCCAAGCTTGTTGTTGTGGATGCATTGGTTAAAAAGGTATATGGCAGTGATCTACAGCGCTGTCGACAAACGGCTGCTCATTATTTTCCCAATGCTAGCTATCAGGCAGAGGCATCCCTTCGAGAGACGAACTTTGGTGCATTCGAAGGGAAAACCTATGAGGAGCTAAAAATGGATGCTCACTATCGGGCATGGATAGATGATCCAATCCGTACACCCCCTCCACAAGGTGAGGCATTCGATGATTTTATGAAACGTGTTGTAGATGGATTTCATTATTTACCGAAAAATGAGGATAGCTATTATTTAGTGGTTCATGGTGGGGTTATTCGTGCCTTACTTGTTGCCTTTGCGCCAACAGAACAGCCCTTTTGGTCCTATCAAGTGCCACATGATAAACAATTTGTTTTAACATTTACAAGAAAGGCTTGGGAGGAGGGAGCACGATGCATGTCTTTATCGGAGGTGCCTATAACGGCAAAACCGACTATGTGAGGCGCTTGTATGAACCGCAACAGATGGTGATGATTGCTGGTGAACTACCTGAGGTAGCGCCCGCCTGTGATGTCCTTGTCCTAAAGAACTTAGAAAAATGGCTTGTGACACAAAACTTGGAGGAAGATGAACAAATCGTACAAAAGGTGCTAGCCACATTACAAGAGCTTGAACAGCATTGTACACTCGCACTTATTGTGACGGATATGGGGCGTGGGGTTGTGCCAATGGAAAAACAAGCCCGACAGCTACGTGATACCTGTGGTCGTCTATATCAAGCTTTGTTCAAGGAAGCGGAGCAAGTTGTACGGATTTGGTATGGAATTGCTGAGCCATTGAAGTAAAGTAGACATTCAACAGAAAAGAGGGAATGAAATGGAACGACAAAAATTAAGAAAATTGATTTTGACGGCGATGGTAGCGGCCATCTGTGCAGTAGGAGCAATGATTAAGGTACCAGCGTTTATTTCAACGGCTGCACTGGATTCGGCTCCTGCCTTTTTAGGTGTTGTCTTTCTATCCCCCATCTTAGCAGGGGTTGCTGGATTAATCGGCCATTTTATTACAGCATTAACAGCTGGATTCCCCCTAGGACCTTTACATATTATTATTGCGGTAGAAATGTTGATTGTTGTATGGGTCTTCGGGGTGATGCATAAAAAAGGCATGCACTTTTGGAAATGGCCAGTTGCCTTAGTATTAAATGGTATTGTTGCGCCACTACCATTTTATTTTATTATTAGTCCAGCATTTTTCTGGGGTGCTTTAGGTAGTATTCTAATGGCAACGGTGATCAATTTAATCATTGTTGCGGTAGTAATGCCCGTCCTATCAAAGGTTTTTGTGCGTAAGGAAGGTCGTGTACAGTGAGAAATGCGATGAAAGTAGGGGCATTCGTTGCGACCATGGATAATGCCGCAGCCATTGGACAAAAACCACAAGATGTTGTGTCGGCATCAGACCAATTGACAGCCTATATGACAGCCCGTGTAACGTTTTTAGAACAGCTTGCTGCACAGGCACTACCTATTCAAGTTCTACTTGCGAATTTTTCTGGAGACGCTGCATGGTCTCGCTATGAAAAAGGTATACAGCAAGTGTTTGCAGAGGCAGGTCTTACATGCCCAGCCATTACGGGGAGTACGGAATCCAATATGCCCACATTGCAGTCAGGCTTAGCTGTTACAATGCTTGGAGAAATTCAGCAGCAGCGTCGAGCATTTGACCACGATCAGCTTAGCTGGTACACCTATGGCCTGCCGTTTGTGGGTGAAGAGGTGTTGGCACAGCCTGAAGATGTGGCGCAGTTGCTGCCTGTTTTCAAGGCATGGCAGTCAGAAATTGTTCAGCAAGTATGGCCAGTCGGATCAAGGGGGCTGCAAGGAGAATTTGCCCGTCTGTTTGGGGAGCGACATGTGGAATGCGCCCTTGATGGTGCAAAATCAGCAGGCCCCTGTACGGTCATTTTGCTAGGCATTGCTCCAGACAATGAATCACAGGCACAAAAAATTTTCCTGCGAAATTTTGAGAAACTACGCATTTCTGAAAAGTGATGGGGCTTGTTTTGGGCAAATGATCGTTTCTTGGGACAGGGCCAGATAATCCAGAGCGAGTGTTATTTTACTTCTGTAGTATCCTTGCTCTGGGTAGTTCCTTACATATTAACAGGATGACGCTGAATCTAAAGTAGCTGGCTGTTGCTTGTAAAGGAAAAGGCCTGCTCTGAAAGGGGAGGAAGTCGCTCTTAAGGAGAGCAAAGAGGCCGCTCCAAAGAAGGATAACCCCGCTCCAAAGTAGAACTTCGCTCTAAAAAGTCACCACCCTCCAAAATCTGCTTAGAAATTAGATTTTTTCTCCTTATGAAGACACTACACCACAATCAAACCACTCCAATAATATTACGAGACCCGAAAAATTATTTATCAAATGGGAATGATTTTCAGTTATAATAAGGAACGAATGGGATTTAAATAGAACGGAGACGAATGTATGCAGGCAGTTAAACAATTAGGGCAGTATTTGGGGCCTTATAAATTTTTCACGCTGATTGCACCGTTATTGATGGTGCTAGAGGTGACGATGGATTTAATTCAGCCGACCATCATGCAACATATGATCGATACGGGGATTGCCAATGGGGATAATCGTTACGTATTGAATATGTTTGTGTGGATGCTTGGCAGTGCAGTGCTCGGACTTATTGGTGGGGTTGGTTGCTCGTATTATAGCTCGAAGGCGGCGATTCATTTTGCCTCGGATATTCGACAGGCTCTTTATGAGAAGATGATGACTTACTCAGCCAAGGAGCGAGATGCTTTTACAACGGGGAAGCTGATTACGATTTTAACGAGTGATGTGGAAAGTATTCAGCGTGCCTTTATGATGACGCTGCGTATTTTTGTGCGTGGGCCCTTGCTCTTTATCGGCGCAGTGATTATTGTGTTTGTCACAGCACGTGAGCTTTTTTCCATATTGCTCATTATCGTACCATTGTTGGTTATAGCGATGTATTTTTTTACGAAGTATTCGGGTGTATTGTATCGTCGTGTTCAGGAGGCCATTGATGCCGTCAATACGAAGCTACAGGAAAATTTGGCGGGTATTCGTGTAGTTAAAGCCTTTCGCCGTGAAACACAGCAGGTAGCACAGTTTGGAGAATTAAATGAGGCGTTGACGAAACGTTTTATTACAGCTGAGCAAATTGTCGGCGTGCTTGTACCCTTTACGATGTTTGTTGTCAATCTAGGGATTGTAGCCGCGCTTTGGCTTGGAGCCATTAAGGTAGACGCTGGTACGCTGCAAGTGGGCGTTATTCTTGCATTCATCAATTATTTAACGATTATTTTAAATGGACTGATGTCCTCTAGTATGGTGCTGATGCAGATAGCGCGAGCCTTGCCTTCAGGAGAACGCATTGTGGACGTGTTAAACAAAGAGATTGCTGTTAAGGAAGCGGAACATGCGCTGACCGATCCAATAAAAGGGGCCATTGACTTTGATCAGGTGAGCTATCGTTACTATGAAACAGCTGAGGATGTCCTCAAAAAGATTTCATTTTCGGTGAAACCAGGGCAAACGGTCGGTATTATTGGGAAAACAGGTAGTGGTAAATCGACGCTGGTGAAGCTATTACCTCGCTTATTTGATCCCTCTGGTGGCGCAATCCGCATAGACGGAAAACCGCTAAAATCCTACTCACTCGCAACCCTACGTGAGCATATCGGATTTACCTCACAGAAAGCATTATTGTTCTCAGGACCGATTGAAAGAAATATTCGTCTCGGTAAGGATGATGCTACAGCTGAGGACATACAGCAGGCATTAGAGGCGGCCTGCGCCAGTGAATTTGTAGAGCGACTTGATAGGGGTTTAGCACATGAATTATCACAGGGTGCTACGAATCTTTCGGGTGGGCAGAAGCAGCGCCTTGCATTAAGTCGTGCGTTTATTCGAAAGCCTGCTATTTTGGTGTTGGATGATACAACGTCAGCGCTCGATAGTGCATCAGAACAACAAGTGCAGCGAGCTATTGCCACCTATTATCAAGACACAACGACCTTCATCGTAGCGTCGAAAATTGCCTCCATTCAGCAGGCAGATGTTATTTTGGTACTAGAGGATGGCGACATTGTTGGGCAAGGAACCCATCAGCAGCTTCTACAATCAAATGCGCATTATCAAGCAATTTATGCGTCACAGCAAAAGGCTGGTGAACAAGGATGAGTCAAGGTCAACCAAAGCAAATGAATTTTGGACGTGGACCGCGTACGGGAGGACCAGCTGAGAAGGCGAAAAATCAAAGGGAGACATTGTCACGTGTGTGGCATTATGTCAAGCAACAAAAAATAGGGCTGTTTTTCTCTATCTTTTTTGTCATTGCCTCGACCTTTTTAAGCCTTGCGGGGCCCTACATGATTGGGCATATTATTGATGATTATATTATGAAAAAGGATATCGACGGAACGATTCGTTTAGGCATCCTATTGGCCGTTATTTTTTCAGTAGCCTCTATTCTGACATGGCTGCAAACCTATGTCATGATTCATGTGGCGATGAAAACCATTCGGACATTGCGTCTTGAATTATTTCAAAAGCTTCAAACACTGACATTACGCTTCTTTGATCGGCGTGCACTTGGGGATTTAATGAGCCGTGTGACCAACGATATTGATAATTTAAATACAGCACTTGCGCAAAGTGTTACGCAAATCGTGTCGTCCATTTTAACTGTAATCGGTGTCAGTATCGCCATGTTTACATTAAGCTGGCAATTAGCAATCGTGACATTGATTATTATTCCGCTGATCGTTTTCACAACCAAGCAAATCATTAAACGCAGCAGTAAAAATTATGCAGCACGACAACGGGATCTTGGGAAGCTCAACGGCTATATTGAGGAAATGATTACAGGTTCGGAGGTACTTACGCTTTTTGGCAAGGAGCAGCAAACGATTGATACGTTCCATCAGCAAAACGAAAATCTACGAAACTCTGCCCAACGAGCAGAAATTACCTCTGGCTTACTAGGTCCGATTAATAACTTTATGAATAATTTAGGCCTTGCTGTCGTCATCGGAACAGGTGCCTTTTTAGCAGTAAAGAGTATTATTACAGTGGGGATTATTGCCGCCTTTGTGACCTATACACGGCAATTTTTCCGTCCGCTTAATCAGCTATCTAATCTATTAAACACCTTCCAGTCTGCTATTGCTGGGGCAGAGCGTGTTTTTGAGATACTAGATGAACCCTCAGAGGTAGCCGACAAGCCTAATGCGATCAAGACGGCATCGCTCAAGGGGGATGTTGTTTTCAAGCAAGTATCATTTAGCTATGGGCCAAATAAGCCTGTGTTAAAAAACATTGACTTCCATGCCAAGGCAGGAGAAACTTTTGCTCTTGTTGGCCCAACAGGCTCAGGCAAAACAACGATTATCAATTTATTAACACGTTTTTATGACGTCGATCAAGGTGAGATTTTAATTGATGGGCATAATATTGAACACTATCAGATGGCGACGATTCGCCAAAGAGTTGGTGTGGTTTTACAGGACACCTATTTGTTCTCGGGAACGATTCGTGAAAATATTCGCTTTGGTAAGCTAGATGCGACAGATGAAGAGGTTGTGGAAGCGGCAAAAATTGCGAATGCCCATCATTTTATCAAATATTTACCTGCCCAATACGAAACACCCGTGCAGGCAGGAGGAGCCAATTTAAGTCAGGGGCAGCGTCAGCTTATTGCGATCGCCCGTGCGATATTAGAGAATGCAGATATTTTAATTTTGGATGAAGCGACATCTAGCGTGGATACCCAAACAGAGGTCGATATTCAAAAAGGCTTACAGCATTTAATGCAGGGACGCACAAGCTTTGTCATTGCCCATCGTCTGAAAACAATCGAAAATGCCGATCAAATCCTCGTGATTCAGCAGGGAGAAATTGTCGAGCAGGGCAATCACCAAGAGCTGATGCAGCAGCAGGGGATCTATCGTCATCTTCAACAAAAACTATTGTTAGAGCAGGTAGAATAGGGAATAATAAAGGTACATCTTCCAGAGGGCGAGGGATTGACATGTATGAATTAAAGACCAAAGAAACCGATGTAAGTGTCATTGAATTTATTGAAAGTGTAGACCATCCAAAAAAGCGAGAAGACGCCTATCGATTATTGGACATTTTTACAGAGGTCACAGGCTATGAAGCCAAAATGTGGGGACCGAGTATTATAGGCTTTGGTAAATATCATTACAAATATCAAACAGGCCATGAAGGGGATGCCCCACTAGCTGCTTATTCCCCTCGCAAAGCGAAAATTAGCTTATATTTTGCTCCAGGGGATGAACGAGAGCAACTATTACAACAATTTGGTAAACACACAACAGGAAAAGCCTGCGTTTATATTAATAAGCTAGCGGATGTGAATGAAGACATCTTAAAAGCCCTTATACAACAAACGATCGATTTTTTACGAAAAACCTATCCAGATGCTTAATCAAGAGAGCTGCCTATTAGTTAGGTAGCTTTTTTGTATGAAATTTATCTATTTTCTCCAAAAGTTTAGTAGAAATTTATTTTTACCGTGTATCCTTGCAAGTATCAACGAAAAGAGGAGATACGTATGAAAAAGAAAGCAAAGAAAATGATTGTCTATATGGGGGCATTGATTGTGCTTGGAATGGTGATAATTTGTATTTATCACTATAGCTTAATACAGAAGGAGTCAGCTATTTTACAACCTAACGGCACATTAAACAATGTAGATGGTCAAAATTTCCATGTTTATCAGGAGGGGGCTGGCGAGGATACATATATTTTTATGGCTGGCTCAGGTATCGCAGCACCCGTATATGAGCTAAAAGGGCTGTATCGTAAGTTTTCACAGCATCATCAAATTGCAGTAGTGGATCGAGCTGGCTATGGCTATAGCGACGTAGCCCATGATGATAGAGGAATCGATACGATTTTAGCGCAAACACGACAGGCACTTCTGCAAAGTGGGCTTAAACCGCCATATGTCCTTGTGCCACATTCCATTTCAGGGCTAGAGGCCATTTACTGGGCTCAAAAATACCCAGAGGAAGTAAAGGGCATCATCGCGCTAGACATTGGCCTACCTAGTCAATATGTAAAGCATAAAATGGGGACGGTCGATCGTTGGATGGTGAGAGGCATGCACCTCGCTACTAAACTCGGCTTACATCGACTTTTGCCAACACAGGTCTATAATCCGCAAGTACTTCAACTGTCGTTTTTAACAGCACAGGAAAAGGAAATCTATCAGGCGTTGTCCTTTAAACAATTTTTTAATGAAGATATGCAAAATGAGCTGTTGCAGGTCTACGAAAATAGTTTACAATCAGAACAGCTCAAAAAGCCGCAAGACACGCCTATCTTACTGATTGATGCGATTGCGGAAGAAAATAAACATTCGAAATATACGAAGCAAAATCGGCAGGATTATGCTGACTTTGCAAAGCAATTCACTTATGCACAGGTGAAAGAGGTCAGTGGGACACATAGTATTTATCTCTATCAGCCAGATGAAATCTATCAACTGGCAATGGAATTTATGAAAACAACGGGTGATGAGAAAGGTCGATAAGTATGAAAGGTTTTAGAATCTTAATTATAGAAGACGATCACATGATTGGTGATCTACTGCAAAAAATAGTGCAGCATGAGGGCTATGAGGCAATCTGGAAAACAGATGGCAAGGATATGATGGCGCTGATTCAGCAGGTGGATTTAGTCATAATGGATATTATGCTGCCAGGAGAGGATGGCTATCAATTAAGCAAAAATATTAAACGTTTAGGCTTAAATATTCCAATCATTTTTCTATCGGCACGTAATGATATTGAAAGTAAGCTAGAGGGGTTGATGGTCGGAGAGGATTACCTGACAAAGCCATTTGATCCGCGAGAGCTGTTGCTAAGAATGCAAAAAATGCTAGCACAACAGTATGGTACACTTACGCAAATTCAGCATTTATTGATCGATGGGGAGCGCCGTCAAGTATTTCATCATAGTATCCATGATGAAATCGCCCTGACAGCAATTGAGCGAAAAATTTTCTTTTATTTATTTGACAATCGTGACCGAGTATTAACAAAGGAACATTTTTTTGATTATCTTTGGCCGCTCGATGAACGCAATCATAATATTTTGAATGTCCATATTAAAAAAATTCGAACAAAGCTACAAGACCCAGCAGGTACTATTGTGCAAAATATTTATGGAGAAGGGTATCGTTTAAATACCTATAATAAAAAATGACCTTAAAAACAAAATACCGTACTTTGTTATTTGTAGCCATTGGGAGTGTGCCTGTTGTACTATTAGGCATTAGTGTGGCCATGTCAATTTTGTATGACAAGGCCTTTAAAATGAAAAATGACGGCATCCCGTTTCATGAGTCCTATGCCTATCCTGTGATGCTGATTACGTTTGTGCTAGCGTTAGGAATGCTCGCATGGCTATTTTCCACATCGATTCATTCGTTACTATCCAAAATTACACTACTTAATAAAACGATACGAGAACTAGCAAGTAATGAGCGAATACCTGACACTTTAACGATAAAAAGTGAGGATGAAATTGGACAGCTTAGCCAATCTGTCAATCTTTTAATTGAGCGTACAACTTACCGAGAATTAGAGCTTGCCCAGCAGCAGGAGCTTCAAAAAGAGCTGCTACAAAAGTTGCGACATGACATTCATACGCCGTTAACGGCTATCCGTTTGCAGCTGTTTTATCTAGAGGATCAGCTACAGGGGCAGCCCAAATTGGTGGAATCCTTACATGCACAAATTCACTATATCACGAATTTAACTAATGCATTTCAGTTACAGTCCTTTGATACGAGTGAACAGTCCTATGTCATGCAGGAGGAGGTTCAACTTGTCCCATTGTTACAAATGATGATAAAGAAGTGGCAGTATCTATATCGCATGCAGAATATTACGCTGCATTTTCAGCACGATGATTTACAAGCAACTTGGCTTAGCAATGAATTGTGGCTACAGCGTTTATTCGATAATGTCTTTCAAAATACATTAAAGCATGCCCAAGCATCTAAGCTAGAGGTGACGATTAAGGACGGGCAAGTTGTCATGTGTGATGATGGTATTGGCTTTACGACCGAAGATGAGCATGGCGGACTTGGGCTTAAAATCATTCAGGATATTGCTAAAACATTGAATATCGAAGCTTCCTTACAATCAAACAAAAATGGCACGACCTTCTACTTTACACACGAATAAAAAACAACGGCAGCCTTTGCCGTTGTTTTTTCTTTTACACTGATTTTCGTTGCTGTAGTAAGAACAGGGCAAGTCCTAGTAAAATGACCACAATACCGATCCCCTGTTGAACGGAAATCATCTCATCTAAAATAAAATAAGCTAATATACATGTGCCGATTGTTTCGCCTAAAATACTCATGGAAATCACCGTTGTACTTAACCATTTCAATAGCCAATTAAAAATGGTTTGCCCGAAAATCGTTGCAATGACAGCCAGCCCTACAAGGGACCACCAGGTGGAGGCTGAATAATCAAAAAACGATTCTTTCATAAAGAGGGCATAAACGGCTAAAAAGATCGAGCTACTGCCATAGCCGATAATAGAATAGGGAATGAGCGATAAATCCTTGCGCACTGATTGCCCAATAAAAAAGTAGGCTGTAATAATACCTGCCGCAATAAAGGCAAGAATATCGCCATAAAGGGCTTGTCCACTAATCTGGAAATCTTGCCAGCCAATAATGAAGCAGCCGATGATCGCTACGAAGCAGCCAACAATCGCTCCTTTTGAAAATCGCTCTTTAAATAAAAAATAGCTGCCTACTAAAGAGAATAGTGGCTGAAGTGTCACAATGACGGTTGAACTAGCCACAGATGTGTAGTTTAATGATTCAAACCATAACACATAATGACAGGACAAAAATAAGCCTGATAAAATGCCGAGTCCCCATTGTTTTTTCGAGAGACTTGTAAGCTCCTGCCGCAAGCTCTTCTGTGCCAATAAAAATGGAAGAAGTACTAGCATCGCAAAAAATAGTCGATAAAAGGCTGTAATCGCTGGTGGTGCATCAGCTAGCTTAACAAAGATTGCTGAGGTAGATAATGCAAATACTGCAAAAAATAACGAGATGTAATAAAACATGATGTACTCCTAAGCATTTACAAGATTAATAATGACAAACCTATTATAGTGTAGTCCGCATGAATAATATAGGGTTTTTAGAATATTAGCACAAAATAGGTTTATGGAGCTAATTCTGCTCAAGCAAGGATTCAATGACCTGTTTTAATTGCAGAATGAAGGGCTGCTTACTGTCATCTTTTTTATAGATATAAACTGTTTCGATCGCACTGTGAAGCCCATCTAAATCATAAAAATACAGGTCGGGACAAGGATAAAGTGCTAGTAATTTGGTATTTAATACAGCCAATGTATGCTCGATTTCAAGAAAATCTAAAATACTACTAACTGATTTAATTTCCTTCATCGTAAAAGGTACCTGCTTGTCAGTGAGCCATTGTGCTAATGCATGGGTATACATGCAGCCCTTACTTAACACAAGCAATGTGACAGGTGTTCGTTGTTCAAAGTCGATGATATGAGCGGAGCTTGAGATAACTTCAAACGTCTCTGTGGCTAGTACATCATAGTGTAGATCGCTATAATGCTTGATTGGATTACTTGTCAATGCACAATCTATTTCCGCCAGATGGACTTTGTGATTTAAGGCTGTACTTGATTCCACAGTGAAATCAACATCTATCGGACTTCGACTAGTTTGCAGTGCGTTCATGATGGATGGTCCATATATTTTAATGGTTGTATGAGATGTACCAACCAAAATGCTCGTTTGTGTAGGGCCGATGGTATGTAAAAAGTCTTCATACTGCTCGGCAACTTTCTTTAAAAACTGTAAATAATGTAGACCTACCTCTGTCAGCTTTAAGCCTTGGGGTGTTCGTTTAAAGACGTCCTGCCCAATTTCACGCTCCATTTTTTTCACCTTTGCTGTTAAGGCAGATTGTGTATAATTGGTGATTTCAGCTGATTTACTCAAGTTTTGCCTCTCTAAAAGCTCCATTTTTAAGGCAATTTCTTCAATGTTCATGTTGTTCCTCACATACCTATAGATTTTTTTAATAGCCGCTATCATTTTCCTCCATTTTACGTACGCGAGCTGTCCACGTACACTCTAGATAATGAAAAGGTAGACTGCAAAAGCAGTAACCTGATGGAGGGTTTTTATGCATACATATTATCGATGGGTCATCTTGCTTGTGGCTACGCTTTCGCAAACAGCCGCAACCTTTGTGACCTACGGAATGGGGCCAGTTGCCTCTTTTTATCAAATGGAATGGCACTTAACGTCCTTCCAGACAGGGCTAATTGTTTCAGCCGTCAATATAGGGCCAATTTTCTCCATGCTGCTATTTGGTTATCTCATGGATAAAAAGGGAGAAAAGCAGATTATTGGATGGGGCTCGATACTACTAGGCATGTCAGCCTTATTGCTAATACCCGTGAATCATTATACGACATTGCTTCTCGTATTAATAGTTGTGGGGATATGGTATGGCAGTGCGCAAACAGGTGGCAGTACTGCTATTGTGAAATGGTTTCCTAACAAGCATCGAGGACTGGCTATTGGGATACGCCAAACAGGTATTCCGATTGGTGGTGCATTGGCTTCCACTTTGCTGACCTATTTGTATCAACATCATCATCTATCCTCTGTCCATTTAGCACAGGGCTTGATGGCGATTGGTGGGGGACTATTATTTTTATTGCTGTACAAAGAACCAAAACAGCATGACTCCGCTACGGCACCTCTCATTCCTTTTAAAGAGAAGATGCGTGCTATTCGGCACAATCGAGCGCTCTATCCTTTATTTTTTGTGGGCATGGTCATGATGTCCCTCCAAATGATTATCATTGCTCACTTTATGAGCTATTTACATCATGAAGGTGGGTATACATTAACCGAGGCGGGGCGCTATTTAAGTCTGATTTTATTTGGTGGGATGTTTGGGAGAATTGTACTTGCTTGGATGAGTGATCATTATTTCGCTCTAAAACGAGAGCCATTATTAGTGCTCGTCATGCTCGCTACATTCCTGATGGTTGGCTTTTTGCCCTTTGTCATACATAGCAAGGGCCTCATGATTTTATTTTGCAGTCTATTTGGGTTTTTAGCGCTTGGCTGGTATTCCATATATATCACTTGTGTCACGGAGCAATCCGATTCGCAAGCAGTAGGACTAACTGTTAGTGCAGCGTTAACGATTAATCAGTTCTTTATTGTCTTGGCACCAACGGTTTATGGTTTATTAGTTACTGTTTTTTCCAGCTATCAGCTCGCTTTGGATGTTATCGCTGTGATGGTTATACTGGGGGCATTTCACTTATACAGAACATCCCAAGGTAGTCTAACTTCTGAAAGTTCGGTAAAATAATGGAAAAGAGGAAATGGAGGTTGCGACGAATGACCAGTTCGATTTGGATTGAGGCAAAGATAGATAAAGTATGGCAGGCGATTACAGAGGAGCAATCCCTCTCCCGATGGTACGCACCAGGCTCCATATGGGACATCCCTATACTAACAGCTGGAGAAAAGATGACATTTACCTTAATG
The DNA here is from genome assembly GCF_004332175.1 of Lysinibacillus sp. OL1. Lineage (NCBI taxonomy): Bacteria > Bacillati > Bacillota > Bacilli > Caryophanales > Bacillaceae > Lysinibacillus > Lysinibacillus sp. OL1. The sequence goes on from NZ_SJDS01000001.1 coordinate 750,041, forward strand.
CCAAATGCGCATAACCAGCTTTCTGAAAAACTGCCGATGGAGCTAACGATTCAGCAAGTGAAGAAAAATGAGGAATTTTCCTTCTATCTAGAAGTTCCTGAAACATTGATTGCTATTACGCTAGCCCAACAGGGTAATGGCACTACGGTGAGCTTTAATTCGTCAGGCTATGATGCCTCTCTTGCGAATTTAAAGGCATTGCTGGAGGGGCATGACATTCCTTATCAGTAAGCCTCTCTACGTCTTAGGTCTTAGATGAATTTCGAGCGGAGGGTCGTATTTTAATTTCCTCCCTTCTATATAATGAAATTATTGGTAGATTATACGGTGGGAGGAAATAATAGTGAAAAAATTAGTGGGTTTAGGTGTCGTGATAGGCACGTCAGCATTGGTATTATCGGGGTGCTTTTCCTTTATTCCAAATAAAATGCGAGAGGAAGCCATTTTGGTGGAAAAGGATAAAGCGAAAGCATTAGAGGTAGACATTGATTTAGGTGTTGGCGAAATGAATGTATCGAGTGGTGCAAAGGAATGGGTTGAGGGCAACGCAGAATATAATGTAAAAAAGCTAGCCCCTCAGGTAGACTATGATCTACATGGCGATACAGGAGAAGTGGAAATCAAGCATAAGGGCTCAACGAAGCTGGGGCTCTCCAATATTAAAAACACATGGGCGATTCAACTGAACGACAGCATCCCCATGGATCTAAATGTGGAAACGGGTGCCTCTCTTGCCAATCTTGATTTACAGGGTCTTCAGCTGGAAAAGCTCGATATTGAAGCGGGTGTCGGTGATCTAACGGTTAATCTAGGTGGCGACTGGAAAAAGAGCTTTACAACGACTATTGAAACAGGTGTCGGTCAAACAACCGTTATTTTACCTTCAAAGGTTGGCGTGAAATTAACGACAGAAAAAGGCATTGGCTCGTCTAATGTGGAGGGCCTTATATCAAAAGGGAATGGTGTCTATGTCAACGAAGCTTACGACAAGGCGGATGTCGTGCTAGAGGTCAATTCGGAATTGGGCATCGGGGAAATTACCTTTAAGTTAGATCGATAGAAAATGGAGTAGGCTACTTTCATTGAAGTAGTCTCTTTTTGTATGGCCAAAAAAATAAATAAAAGTGAAACCTTTTGCTTGGATAAAAGACTCTAAGTATGGAAGGAGGGGAAACAAGCATGGAACATGATTTATCTATCGTTAAACAAGCGATTGCGGGGCAGAAGGAAGCCTTTGAACAGCTACTTGTGCTAGAGGAAGAAAAACTATATTACACGGCGTTATCGTATGTTGGTCAAAAAGAGGATGCGCTAGATGCTATTCAAGAAGCGGCATGTAAAGCCTATTTAACCGTTCATCAACTAAAAAATCCAGCATTTTTCTCGACATGGCTGTTCCGCATTTTAATTCATGAATGCTATCGTTTGCTGAAAAAGGGCAAGAAAATGATTCCCTATGAGGAGAGGGAATTATTAGAGCGGTTGCATGATCAGGAGCAGGTCATAGGGAATCCTATTGATTTAGCAGAAGCTATCCAACAATTAAACCATTCCCAGCAGATGGCGCTCCTTTTATTTTATTATCACGATTTACCTATTAAAGAAATTTCAGACATGATGAAAAAGCCTGAGAACACCATCAAAACCTATTTGCATCGTGGTAAAAAACAGCTAAAACGACAATTAGAAAGGAGTGCAATGTTCAATGAAAAAGTCAGTGACCCTACCTGAATTTCCACGGGATGAGGTACGAGCAGCGATTGCACAAGGTATTCAACAAGCACAAGGTAAACCAATTCAAATGAAAAGAAGAAGCAAGCGTAAACCATTCGTATTTATTGCCAGTACTGTTGCCGTTTTTAGTTTAACCATTGGCACAGCCTATGTATCACCAACATTTGCGAGCACATTGTCCAAGCTACCAATTATCGGTTCCGTATTCAATGACTCAGGCTTGCCTGGGCTAAAACAAGCCAGTGAACAGGGACTAACCAAAGCTGTTGGCGAAACACAAACCATCAATGGGATTTCGGTCACAGTAGATGAGGTGCTTTATGATGATTCTCGTATAACGGTTGGGGTAACGATGCAATCTGAGCAGGAATTGAGTGAACTATATTTTGGAGCAGGCTTGGAATTTACCATTAATGGCGCCCAACCAACTGTCAGCTCAGGTAGCTATTCTGAACAGAGGTTAAGTCCTACGGTTCGGACAGGTATTGCGACGTTTGATGTCAAACAGGTTGAGGAAATGCCAGATTTCTTTCAATTGGGCTTAATATTAGCAGGCGAAAAGGGAGAAAAATGGACGTTTTCGACCCCGATTGAAAAGATTACAGAGATTGTCCATGTTCCTGTGAATCATCGACAGCAGTTTGAAGGCATTGAGCTTGATATATCCAACATCTCCTTCAGTCCATCGGGGATCTCCCTTGACTATGAAGCAAAGATGAATGGAATCCTCGATAACCCACCAGCATCTATAGAATTTTTCATAACAGATGGGCAAGGCAGGGAGATCGCCTCTCATTCGGGCGGTGGAAAAGCGCAATTTGATGATGGGGTGTGGAAATTAAGCAGCACGAAAGCCTTTGATCCAATAGCACAACACGTTGGAAAATTAACCATTACGCCTTATGTTGCTATTCCAACAGGGGGTGGGAGCGTTCAAATAGATGCTGATGGCAAAGAAACACATCTTCCATTCAATCCATCAGCCTATAAAGAAGTGAACTTCCAACCATTTACAGTAGAAGTACCCGTACAATAATAGGAGCGTCAAATACATCCTTTGTATTTGACGCTTATTTTATGGTAGTTTTAAGAAAGCAATGTTTCAAAGGAGCGAATAGATTGAAGACCTATACATACAAGCAACCAGCGGCCATCGAGTCAACAGAGGCCGTTAAAATTTTAAATGAAGCGGGGGAGGTATCGTCCACCGTTCAACGCGTGTATTCCAATGCACTAAAAAAAGCATTCGATAAAACGATGGACTATCGTTATTTCGTTCGTTTTGATGTTCACGATCGCAATGGTCAGCCGCTTTTTACGTGTAAAAAAGTATCCCGTCGCGGGCGCGTGCATTTCCGTGGCAAGGATTTGGTAACAGGTAAAGACTATATGATTGCCTATGATGGCTGGCAAATTATGATTCCTGATTTAGTTATTACCGATGGCGAACAGCAGATCAAGCTCAACAAAGAAATGGAGGACTGGTCTGTTTTTACTGTGAATGAGCAGCCTATCGCACGCTGGCAAGCGACTTTCTGCGAGACGCATTTTAACATTACACTACAAATTGAAGACAGCAGTCCCATTCAGCAGGAAGCCTTTTTTATTGCCATCGGACAGGCAGTGCTGTTTGTTGGGGCTTAAATAAAGGTAGATGGAAGAAAGGGCTTGATGAAATGCTAAACATATTACCAGCAAAAGAGATTTATTTACAGGGAAATGAGCATGCCCTACTGCTTTTACATTCCTTTACAAGTCATACAAGAGATATGAAGACAGTAGCCACTGCACTACATAACCAAGGCTATACTTGCTATGCGCCGCTATATCGTGGACATGGCACTCATCCAGAACAGTTATTACACTATCAGGTAGACGACTGGTGGCAGGATGTAGTGAATGCTCATCAATTTTTATTGGATGAAGGCTATCAAAAGATTTCGGTCATCGGTCTATCCATCGGGGGAATTTTCGCATTGAAGCTTGCTCAATTAGAAAGGCTCGAGCAAATCATTGTCTTATCTGTGCCGTTTGATAAGGAGCCAGAGCAATTAAAACAAAGGATTATGGACTATGCCCATAATTACAAAACAATAGAGGGCAAGCCACCACTTCAAATCGCTCAGGAAATGGAGCCATTTGAGAACATGCCATTACATGCAATGAACGTATTCCAAACATTTATCCAAGCAACGATGGAACAGCTTGATAGAATTATCATTCCTATCGCTATCTACTATGGTGAAAAAGACGATGCCTTATACACGCAAAGTGCTGAAACGATCTATCAGCACGTTCATTCATCTAGAAAGCAGAAGAAAGGCTTTGGAAATTCTAAGCATCTCATGACATTAGGACGAGATCAAGAGGCTATCATAAAGGAAATGATAGAATTTCTTCAAATTTAGGGAGAATTTCATTTTATAAAAGGAGTGGGGGTGCTCCGCTTCAAAGAGGGGTAAAAGCGCTCGCTCAAGAGAGAGCCCCGATTCTAAAAAAACAGCCACCTCTAACCATAGAGGGGCTGTTTTACTTATATTTCCAATATCTCGTTCGCATTTGTCTGCTCATCCAGTAGCCTTGGAGGGTAAAGACAATGAGGGTTGACCCTAGGAAGGCGAGACTTGTGAGGCCCAATGTTAGAAAGTCATAGGACATTGGAGAGCCTTCATCAATGAAGGCTACCATTCTCGTTAAGACGAACCCCAGAAATGTCCCGACCATGAGACCATAAAGGACGAACGATAGGACTTGTGTCAGTATGAGCTTCATCAGCCCATTTGGTGACAGACCAATTAATCGTTGGATGGCATAGTCACTGCGTTTTGTATAAATGGTATGCAGTAATGTTTGGAGGACACCAAGCCCCGTGGCAGCTATTAAAATAACAAAGACGCCAACAAATAAGCTCCACCGTTGGAAGAACATTTCATTGGATTGTGCTAATATGGTCGCTTTATCTGTCAACTTCAGGGCTGGCCAGCGCTGTCCCAAGAATGACAGCTCCACCAATGCCTGCTCTGGGTGGGATGTTTCGACCATAATGTCTTCGATAATTGGGTGATCCTGTGCCGTGAGGAATGATGACCAATCAACGATTAAATCAGCACGGTGAATAGGTGTATCAGTAATTCCTATAATTTGTAACTCACCAGTAGGTATATCCTGCTGGGCCGTAAAATCATAGGTACCCATCGTTACACGATCACCCACTGCCAAATGATAATGCTCGGCAAAGCCCTTTGTCACGACAAGGCCATTTTGTAAATTTCCTTCCTCAATTTGAGGCAACTTCTTTAATTGCATAAATTTCTTAATATCAATGGTTGTATAGTTCTCTGGTAGCCATTCATCACCGAGTTGTAGAGCAATATACGCATTATTACTTTGTGTATACGCGTACTGTACGCTTGGCAATGCTTCTATTTCCTCTATAATTGCAGGCGTGATCGTTGGATCATTTAATTCATTATTGATTTTTATGGCTGTTTCGTATTGTGATTCTGTGTAGGCAAGGTCATTGTGTTGTAAGGTTTTCATTAATGAACTTCCAAAGGTTAAAATAACCATTAATCCTATCATGCTGAGCACCACGGGTATATTTTTGCGTACTTGCGGCATGAGCTGCTGGCATGCTAAATAGGCTTCCTTGCCAAGTACCCTTCGAATCGGCTTTAAAGCCAGATGAAGGATGGCTGTAAATAGATAGGGGATTAGTAACAGTAAAATCCCACATACAAGTAGTGTTCCGAGTAAAATAAACAGGGCACCTTGATCGCTTCCTGTCCCAGCTAAATAGGCTTGTAAAAAGAAGAAGGTAGCTGTCACACCTACAATACTGACAATAATTGTTTTCCATTTTGTCCAACGTAGCTGTAAATTTTCATTATCTGTCGCGATTTGTAATGGCAGTAGTCGAGAGCTTTTCGCTACTTGCCATTTTGTCATCACTTGAAGAATGATGAAGCTGGAAAGGGCAATTAAAAGAATAAACACAATAGGAAGCTCTGTTTTAGCTTCGGGTAAATGCAAAAAGCTAATTAATTGTGGTAGCCAGCTTTTTATTACCACAAGGCTCAGCGTTGTTCCAAGCGTAACGCCAAAGCTAATGATCAGTGATAGTTGGAGCTTGACTATATGTCCAACCTGTTTCACGGATGCCCCGAGAGCCCGTAAAATCATGAGCTGCTCTTTGATTTTATAGAATAATAGCTGGAATGTGGACAGCAATAGGACACTTGAAATGAGTAAAATAAAAACAGATAGTACAATCATAAAAACCATTAAGCTCTGTAAATTTCTTTTAATGACATCGTAATCACTCATAACATCAACACGTAATGTTTCATCCAGTTGTTTGATTTCTGCGCCTACTGCCTTGGCACGCCCCTCATCAGTTTTAATGAGCGCAAATATGCCTGCCGTTTGTGGCTGACTGTTGTTCATCCATGCCTTAACTACGTCATTCGCTAAGAGGATGATATTAGGACTGTCAGTGCCTTTCATCGTCGGTAAAATTTCTTGCACGATAAAATCCTTTGATTGAATATGAATGGAGTCCCCAACTCGTTTGTTGAAAAGACGGGCAACATTTTCCGAAAGAATGGCATCATTCGGTCCAAGATTGACCGCAAAATGGTAGCGACTTTTCACAAGGTCATCATTTTCGACGCCAACGGTATAAAATGCGGTGTACTTTTCATGTTCAACGATTGTGTGAGCTATCGATAAGCGGGACACTTGTGTGACGCCGGCTAGAGTAGAAAGCTCCTCTATTTGATTTGTCGTCAACAATTTTTGCTGATCGGGATTATAACCAACCATTAAATCCATTTCCCCATACAACGCTTGGATGTCTGCCTTCATCTGGCTATTCGCATTCCAAATGTAGACGGTCATCGTCATCACCAGGCAAATTGAGATCGTAATAATACTAATACTCGTTAGGACATTTGCCCAAGCGGCACGAAAAAGCTTGAGGGCAATATTACGCATCGTAAACATTAGCGATCCCCCCTCGTTATTTCCTTGAATTTCATTAGAATACAATCTAAATCCTCTTCATTTTGTCGGTTTTGATAGGAATCCACAATCGCCCCATCATGGAAGAACAATACCCGATTGGCATAGGTAGCCACATAGGGGTCATGTGTGACAAGTAATATCGTTTGCTGGTTCTTTTTTTGCAGAGCAACAAGCAGTTCTAAAATTTCATCTGTTGTATGAACATCCAAAGCCCCAGTTGGCTCATCTGCCAGTAAAATAGGAGGATTGGCAATAATCGCTCGCGCAATGGCGACACGTTGCTTCTGTCCACCAGAAAGCTCATGTGGTCGATGCTTTGCCCAAGCAGCGATGTTTAAGGTTTCCATCATGTGCTGCACACGCATCTTAATCTCCTTGCTAGGAATATCATTTAAAATAAGGGGAAGTGCAATATTATCCTCGACGGTTAAATCCTTTAGCAGATGAAAGGATTGGAAGATAAAGCCGATATTTTCTTTTCGGAATTGCGATGCTTTTGGCTCTTGATAAATAGCCTGCGCTTCCTTGCCAAATAAAAATAATGCGCCATCTGTTGGCTCATCAATGGCACTGATCATATTCAGAAGAGTACTTTTACCAGAGCCGCTTGTCCCCATAATCGCCACCATTTCTCCTTGATAAATGGTGCAATGGATATTTTTCAAGGCATTCACAGTATGATGCTTTTGCTGATAAATTTTGGACATCCCTTCAACACGTAGCACCTCTGTTAAACGTCCTTCAGGGATGGGTATTGCATTAATGACTTCTTTCAGCGGATTGAACCCACTCATCGAGATATGCCCCCTTTAATTGTTGTCGTAATGCATGCAAGCCACGGCGAATATGTGTTTTCACGGTACCTTCAGGGCATTGCAAAATCGCCGCAATATCCTTGACAGAGTAGTCTTGATAAAATCGTAGTAATAGCACCGTTTTGTACTTTTCCTCAAGCCTGCAAAGAGCCTGCCATAAATCCAGCTCTTCTTCGATGTATGTAGGAGATGCACTTGTTAAATCCTCGAAAGTTTGTGGTTCAACAGGCATAACTGTTTTTTTCTTCGCAATATAGGTTTTACAGCATTTTATCATAATGCGGGTAAGCCAAGTGGCAAAATAGTGAGGCTCCTTTAATTGCGGTAGCCCCTCATAGGCTCGAATAATGGTTTGCTGAAAAACTTCTACGGCATCGTTTTCATTTTGTACGTAGACATAGGCCATTCGGTAAAGCTTATGCTGCTCCTGCTCAATGAGCTGATAAAACGCCTGCTCATCACCTTGTTGGGCTAAGGCTACAAGAGTTTGTTGGGTGCTCGTAATGAAAATCGCCTCCTTTTCGACCATTAGACTCAGCAAGTCATCATTTCGATTCAAGTTTTTTATTTTTATTGAGAAACGTCATAAGCATACCCATTTAATAGAAGGTTATCAATTTACTGCTATAATGATAGTGGCTTCATCAAAAAAAGGAGTGAGTTTATGAGCAGAAAGCCTATTTATGTCGAGATAGACATTCAGGCTCCTATAGAGAAAGCATGGGATTATACACAAAATCCACATCTGCATGAGCAATGGGATTTACGTTTTACATCGATTACATATATGCCGAAAAAAGCACCCGAGGAGCCACAGCGTTTTACCTATGAAACGAAGGTAATGCCAGGCTTACAGGTAAGCGGCTGGGGAGAAAGCAAGGGGGAGCATCATAAAGAAAATGGCACGCGAACATCCTCACTGCATTTTGGTACGCCTCAAAAGCGCTCACCCATAGCGGAGGGAAAAGGCTATTGGCAATATATCCCGCATCAACAGGGGCTGACATTTCTGACCCAATATGATTATGATACACGCTATGGCAAGCTTGGCGTATTCTTTGATTTATTTTTTCGTCCATTAATGGGGTGGGCGACGGCACTCAGCTTTGATGTTTTAAAAAGATGGCTAGAAAAAGGAGAAAATCCTACCGCACAGTATAGACGATTCTTTTTAACAATGCTTCTGTGTCTATTCTTTTGCTTTGTCTGGTTCTATCATGGTCTTGTACCGAAGATCATCCATTTGCATCCGCAGGAATTAAAGATGACCGCTTCATTACTAAACCATGCAGATCCGCTAGTTATGTGGATAGGGGTTGCGGAAATTCTCTTTGCTTTTTGTTGGCTTTACCCGCGAGGAAAACGCTGGCTCTTTGGCATGCAAATCATCGTTTTTCCGCTCTTGACGATAGCTGCTATTGTTGCGGACCCGACAAGTGTACAAGCACCCTTTAATCCACTTACCTTTAATAGTGCTTTATGGGTGTTGTCGATTGTCGGATTTAGCTTAAGTAAGGATGTACCGAGTGCTAAAAGTTGTAAAAGAAAGCGAGGATAACAAGGATGACGATCTATCAAACATTATTAGGGGATGATTTTGCAAGACTTCATCCGATGCTACAACAGCGTTATGCGTTACCAATTGATGAACCATTTTTTGCTAAGGGTGTGATGCATCAAATAAAATCTGGTGCTAAATGGATGTGTCCCTTCTATACACTGGCTGCGAAAACGCGATTTCTGTTCCCAGAGTCAGGGGAGGATATCCCCTTTACTATTTCGAATACATGCAGAGCCCTGCCAAGTGGGGAACTAGACGTGCTATGGGAGCGCACCTTTTATTTCCCGCAGAAAACAAGGCATTTTGATGCAAGGATGACCATTGATCCAATCCAAAAAATTGTGAAAGATTATTTAGGCACACCCGCTCTTTTTTATTCCGATTTGCACTTTACGGTGACACGAGCGGGGACATTGGTCATTCGTTCAGGTAAGCAGCGCTTTGTCCTCTCGCGTTTCGAATGCCCGATGCCTAGACTGTTAGAGGGTCGAGTCATTGTAGAGGAAGGCTTTGATGAATCGAAAAATGTCTTTACCATTCATGTCTCCATCCATAATCCATTCATAGGGAGGCTCATGATGTATGCTGGTGAATTTACGCGACAATCGAAGTAATTTCATTTTTTTACTAGGGATTTTGTTCACGGTGATGTGCTTTGTGCTTAGTGGGCAACCCAATTACTTATGGTTACTAACCGTTGCTCAACTAGTTTTCGTTCCCACCATGGTATCAATGGTTGTGGATGTTCAGAAAGTCGGCACAGCCATTATTTTAGGGATGATGCTAGCCGTTACACTGCTGCATTGGTCGACGGATGGCGTTTTGGTTAATGTTTTGGCAGGCATGTATGTACTGTATACCTTCTATATCGCCATGCAAGGCGTGAAAAGATTTTTACAACGAGGTTTTACAAATATTGCGGAGTTTGCTATCGACATGGGGCTTTTCTACCTAGCCCTCGGTGGTCTGTGGTTTTTCGCCTATGTCACCAACATGGAAACTGGTTTTTCACCATTAATCACGTGGTTAACGGCCATTCACTTTCATTATTCGGCTTGTTTATTACCCATTTCAGTCGGACTTTTAGGTCGATTACATGATAGTAGCGGCTATCGTGTGATGGTGATGATGTTGCTGGCAGGGCCAATCCTTGTTGCGATAGGTATTGCCTTTTCCATTCTCATCGAAATCATCGCAGTCGTTCTTTATATTTTCGCCATTTACGGCTTGTTTTTCGTAGCGCTCAAAACAAAGCTTCCGTTTGGACAGGGGCTATTGCTGAGGACTTCCTATGGAGCGCTCTGTCTGACGATTCTTGGATCTTGTCTGTATGTTTACAGTCGTGTCAGCGGAAACGTTTCCATCGGCATTCCAGAAATGCTTCAATTCCATGGTGTGATCAATGGTGTTTTCTTTGGGGGGATAGGGGTCATCGCCTGGCTAATGGCTGTCCCCCCAACAACACAGCGTCCGTTTGAGTTCCCTGTAAGCCAAATTCGCGGGAAGCTATATCATGAGAATATACCACACCCTGGCTTGGTCGATGCCTTACAGGATTTTGTCGATACTACAAAGCTACCGCCTGTCATTCCACATTTTTATGAGTATACGATGACCTATCGGCTGCTTTCGACGGTGCAATGGAAGGCTTGGTTTCGACCTTTTGCCTTTCTGTACCAAGGAATGAGCCGTTTGCTCCAACAGCTCAATTTACCCTTTTCCAGTAAGCAAGTTGAGATGACGGGTAGCATTGTTCAGGTCGATTCTGCACGAGATAGCCGTCCGTCTCCACGTGCATGGATTCGGACAATTCATCAGCAAACCGTTTTTGTCGCGATTTATTCGAAGCACACAAGCGACGAAACGACCTATATGAATATAGCCTTACCACTCCCGTTCTCAACAATGGTTGGCATTTTGTATGCCTATGAAGAAAATGGTCAGCTACACCTAACAAGTCGCCATGATGGAGATGCAGGAATTTATTTGGCGATAGGAAAAAATGTGATGAGGCTACCCCTACAGGAGCATTTTCAAATTTCTGCGGTAGATGACAAGACATTGTCAGCACACCATCAGATGACGTTATTTGGTATTCCATTCCTACAAATTGATTATCATATTAAAAGAAATGCATAGATTGGCAGGAATTTCTTCAACCGAACGAGAAGGTCCTATTATAGAGACAAATATCAAGGAGTGATGGATGGCTTGCGTTTAACAAAAGGAATTTCTGGTTTCGATGCAGCGCATTTAATTCAGCAGGACATGCGCATGTTTCAGTCGATGGTGTACCATTTAGTGACAAGTGAACAACGAGCGAAAGTACGGCAATTTATCGATCAAGCGCCCTTTGTCTATATGCAGGCAGTAATTGAAATCGATGGAGAAACACTGACAATTCTTCATCATCGTTTGATGCCGTACATCGCCTTTGCCAAGCAGGAGGAGAGTAGCTTTACCTTTTTATCCAAGTCTCACCTGCATAAATACTTTCCTATGCGAAAATGCTTGGAAGCGGAAACACTTACAACATTACTAACAAAAGATGAGGCGTTCCATAGCCTATCTGCTATAGAATGGAAATACGTTACTTATTTTAATAGCCAAACCATTGGCGATGTAATGTTCAATGGCTGGGATTAAGTGTAGTACTAAAGGCGCACGATAAAAGATGCTATAAAAAACATTATATTGACCAAGTTATTTCTGGAAATATAGCAAAAATTCCTAAAACCGCTAATCTTCCTAATTAAATGGTAGATTTTTAAGGATGGAATAGATTAGGAAAATAAGGGGTTTTTTCAAATGAAGTTCAAAACAATCAGTAGACGCATTGTTTTTTCCTTTAGCATTGTGATTGCAATCATGATAGGATACATTGTTTACAATTACTTTGCCATCAAGCAAAGCAATGATGCGACAGAGCAAATTGTACAGCAAGAATTACAACTATTAATTATCGATTACGAGCAGGCACAGTCCATTGATTTAAGAATAGCGGCAGCTAGAGGCTATGTGCTTTCTGGGAGAGAAAAGTATAAAGAGATATTTCAGGATAATGTTGCAAAGGAACTAAGCAATGAAGAAAAGCGATCAGCATTATCTTCCTCACGCGAATTCGGACAATTTGCGAAGATGTCTAAGGAATGGAACCGTTATATTGAGCAAGAGGTATTTGCGGTATATGACCAGGGGAACACCAATCAGGCTACTCAAAACCTCACAAAAATGGATAACACAGCTACGACCATTCGTGAAGGCTACGAAGGTTTAGCAGCGCAACGAAAGCTAGCCATTAATGAGGTAGGGAAAGACAGCATTGCCGCTGGAGAGCAGAAACAGCGAATCGCCATTATCGTAGGTATTGTGATTATTCTTCTAGCAGTGATAATTGAGCTATTAAGTGCTCGTGGTATTTCAAGACCAATCGTGACGTTAACCAAGCGTATGCAACAAATGACTAATGGTGATTTAAGTGAGCCGCCTTTGAAGGTTCAATCGAAGGATGAAGTAGGGCAACTGATGGAAGCGACCAATACGATGTCAGATATTTTAAATCGTCTATTAAAGCACATTCAAACGGTGTCCAATGATGTAGCGGCACATAGTGAGGAGCTTCTTCAGTCAACTTCAGAGGTCAAAACTGGGACAGAGCAAATTGTTCATACGGTTACGGAAATGGCAAGTGGGACAGAATTACAGGCAGATCATGCCTCTGATGTCGCTTCCGTCATGAATGATTTTACTAGCAAAGTCACTACGGTTCATCACGGCAGTAAAGATGTTCAACAGTATTCGCAGAATGTAAAGGCTTTAACACAAGAAGGTAGAAGCTTAATGACCACTTCCACCAAACAAATGGAAGCCATCCAGCATACAGTGAAGGACGCGGTGAATCAGGTAAATGGCTTAAGTAAGCAAACACAGGAGATTTCTAAGCTTGTAGCGGTCATTCAAACGATTGCTGCCCAAACTAATTTACTCGCATTGAATGCAGCGATTGAAGCAGCCCGAGCTGGGGAACAGGGGAAAGGCTTTGCCGTGGTGGCTGACGAGGTTCGGACATTAGCTGAACAGGTCGCCCTCTCCGTTGATGATATTACAGCGATTGTCAGAAAAATTCAGGATGATTCCGATACAGTAACCTCCTCGCTAGAGCAAGGCTATGAGGAAGTCGAAAAGGGCACAACACAAATGGCTGCAACCAATACGACATTCTATCGAATTGCGGATGCTATTGAGGCCATTGCGACAGGCATAGAAGGTATGTCAGTGGAGCTAGCAGAGGTTGTTCACAATACTGTCACGATTAATAAAGCAGTCGATGAAATTGCTGCGGTCTCCGAACAGTCAGCGGCGGGTATTCAGGAAACATCGGCTACCATTGAGCAAACTGCAAGCTCCATGGCGGAAATTAAACATAGTGCCGAGCATTTAGCAGAAATGGCTGAACAACTAAACGCCCTGATTCGTCAATTTAAGCTATAGTAATTAGCTGTGGATTTCAAACTTCCCTCACATTTCATCTGTATACTAAAGCATTGGAAGGTGGAATCATTTTGAGAAAATATTTACTTTTATTATTGATGAGTACTTTATTCATGGCACCCGTTGCCTACGCCCATACGATGGATAAAAGTACACTATTCACGGATGTCCCTGAAACAGCCGCCAATATTCAGGACATTATGGTACTACACAGTATTGGGCTTCTTGGGTACAATGGCAAGGATATGGCCTTAAACCCAACAGACAATCTTTCACGCAAGGACTTTGCAGGCTGGGTAGGTGGCTTTTTCAGCCTTGAGGGAGCAACAGTGGATGAGCTAGCACAAGCAGCTCAAAAAGAGGATTACGTGTCTTCGCTAGAGGGAGATATTACGTACAAGGAAATAAATACAGCACTTTTTCATCATAAACTTGAGCTAGCCAATCCTGATGCAACCATGACGAAAGAAGAGTACATTGCATTCTTAACAAAGCACCTAACATTTGATATGGACGGACATACGCTTATTCAAATGGGCGGCTTTGCAGAAGGACCAACGGGTACGATTGAAGACGTTGTCACAGGTGACCAAACAAGAATCATCATCGACGGTAAAACATACATGCTGTCAGGACACCCTCGCATCTTTGCCGATTCAACAGATGCCAAAAGCTGGGTAGGGCAACAGCTAGAACGTTCTATTTTTACAACAGCAGCGGATCACCATCATGATCATGACGGTGGGCAAGAGGAAAGCCACGGGGATCATGCAGAAGGCCACGGCGACAGCCACGAGCATGAAGCATCCGCCTCCAATGAAGCAACACTACAATATGTGCAAATTAGCACTGCACAAGTGGTAAAAGAGGATGCCAAAGAAATGGAGTCTTCGAACGCTACACCAAGAGAAGAGCAACAAGCAGCCGCAGCAGATGACACAGCATCCAACTCAAACACAGTTTGGATGATCGCTATCCTAGCAGCACTAGCCGCTATTTTTGTTATTGTATTTGTGAAACGCAAGAAATAATGTAAATGAAAAAAACCAGCAATGACCGAGGGAATTCGGTTGTTGTTGGTTTTTTCATTTTTCCCCACTTTCATTAAACCGTCAAACATTCCAAATAAACACCTGCATATTCCAGCAATTTTACACAAAATTGAATAAGCACAAGCATGTTCGGTATATAAATAGGGTACGAACATTTTTTGGTTAGGAGTGTGTAAATGGCTGTACTTGTGGTGAAGAGGAGCATAATGCATCGTTATCAAAGTATCGGGCAGGCGATTGAAGAGGCGGCGCCTGGGGATATGATTGAAATTCGGGATGGGATTTATGAGGAAAGCTTGGATATTGCCAAGCGGCTGACGTTGTATGGGGTTGGCAATGTGACCATCAAAGGTGGCGTTTTTATTCGCTATCAAACACCTGTTGCGATGCGTAATTTACGGTTCCGGCAAGGGCAGGGGCTATATGTGAAAGGCGATTTACAGCTAGAGAATTGTGTCATTGAGGAGCAATTGATTCGAACGCAGATGATGGTGAGCTATGGTAGTTTGCTGATGAAAAATTGTGCAGTGCTTGCTACGCCACTGAATCATTTTGGTTTGCGTGTGGCGAATGGCTCCAGTGTTATTCTAGTCGACACGACATTTGAGCATCATAGGAAGGCACAGATTATTGCTCAAAACTGTGAGCTGACCTTGACGAATTGTATGCTGTTGGAAGGGAAGAAGCATGGTGTTTTTGCGATTCGCCATGTCAAGCTGACAATGGAGGACTGTGAAATTCATGGGCATGACAAGGCACAAGTAATGGCTGCGTCGAGTGAGATGACGATGACCAATTGTTTAGTGCACCAAGGGCAAGGGGTGGGCATTCAATTGTTTGATAGCACGACTTTCAGGATGGATGGCTGTGAAATAAAAGAGCATCTTGATACGAATATGGTGGTTCATCGCAGTGATCTAATGGTATCTGATTCTATTTTTTCAGATGGTCAAAGTCATGGGTTGTATCTTGGAGAAAAAACCGAAGCTAAGTTCTATGATTGTCAAGTTTCTCGGCATGTCAAGGCGCAGGTGTTGATTGAAAATAGCAAGGTGGAATTTCATACATGTCATGTTCGCAATGGTATGGCTGTCGGACTTACCATTGTGGATGAAGCAAATGTTTCGATGAACCAATGTAAAATTCAAAACCATCAGCAATTTCATATTATTGTTGATGCTAGTGGATTAAAGCTACAGCAATCGATTATTCAATTTGGGCAATCAGGTGGTGTTTATGGTAATGAACATGCCAAAATCATGATGCATCATACAACGATACGAGAGCTGCAAAGCCACCATATCTATATCAACAATGCCCGATTATTTACACAATATTGCACGTTTGAACAAATGGAAGGAAACGGAATCACTTGCATTGATGCAATTTTTGAGATAGCTAATAGCTATTTTAAAGATGGTCAAGAAAGCTCGTATGCCATGATTTGGTCAGATCAATCAATGGGGCGTATTGAAAATTGTAGGGTGGATAAGGCGGCTAGACCATTTTTAGCGCTGTCCAATAAATCATTATTGGAAATGCGTCATACAGATATAGCTGCGGTAAAGGCTCCAGCGGTGGTCCAGGAAAACAGCCAATTATTTGTACAAGGACATGTGCAGTCAGCAACATGGCAGAAGGATGCAGCATCAAAGGTTTCGCAAATGGAGGACATGAAATTAGAAATAATGAAACATGATATTAAAAAAATAATATAAAAGCCGATTATACAAATAAGACAAGTAGTTTCAATTTTGAAATTACTTTTTTTGTGGATTCGCGTATTGATATTTCATATATGTGAAAAATGGGTAAAGGAATACGTTTGGGTTGTTAATTAAATTTAAATTGTGAAAAAAACTATAATTCGACAAAATGCAAGAATATTTTTATAATGGTATAGATGTCTTGTTGCAATTACTGCAATATTTTGAAATATTCCACAGGAAAACTTATACAATCTTTGTATAAGTTATAACCAACATAATAAAAGTTTTTACTGAATGTAAAATAAATATTAAATAAATGTGGATAATAGATTGATTATTTTCTATGTTTAAACCTATAATTAGTAAAAATGGTTCATGCAATAAGATAAATTTTCGTTAATTATGAAATGGGAGTAATGATTTTACAATAATAAATAGAGAGAGTATTGGGGTGATATGAGTATGTTTGGGCTGACAAAAGAAGAAATTATGTTAATGCTAGAGGAGATGGAATTAGCAGAGAAGCACAAGAATGTGATTGCTGATATCTTACATCTAAATAATATGCGAATCGAACAACAACTCGCATTAATGATCCATTTAATCATAGATGAGCGCGAACGAAATATTTCCAACAATACATATCTAAACTAAAAAAATGTCGAAAAATCACAGGTGCTATGTTTGCAACGCCTGTGATTTTTTTGTCAGCCATTTTTATAATTTTTTTGTGAAGCAAATGATGCGATTAGCTTCTGTAAAACCGAGCTGAAGATGAACCCTTAGGCTTTCGTCATTGTCCCATTCACAGTCACTGGCAAACTCTAGACAGCCCCTATGCTTTGCCCATTGCTCACATTTCTCCACAAGCAGTCTTGCATAGCCCTGCTGGCGATATTCCTCTCTCACAAAAAGGCCTTCTAAATAGCCGACTGGACTCGAGTCAGTCCCTTCTACATAGTCTGTTCTTAACTGGCATTGGGCAAATCCAACTGCTTCGTCATCGTCATAGACAAGGAAAATAGCTGCGTTTTCTTCCTTTAGCAGCTGTGTCATCTTTTCGGTAAATTCCTCTCGTGTATGATTGGGCCAGAGCAGTAAGGCTAATGAGGCTGCAGCATGAGCGTCCTTCTGGTTTGCTTGTTGAATCATAAAATCTTCCTCCTTTGTAAAAAATGAAACAATTTGTTTTGAAGTACGTACAAACTAGTAAGCGTTTTTATTTTAAAGCTCTAATTCTATTTTAACAATCTTACTTGAGGGGGGGAATCCAATCATGTCACTCTTACAAACGTTAATTGAACAAGCGAAAAAGCCAAATGGATGGATTGGCTCAACGATGCTACAAATTATGAATTTTGCCCATCGTGGTATGAATGCATGGTTCATCAGGCAAGGAGCTATCAATGACGGTGATCGTGTGTTAGACATAGGTTGTGGTGGTGGGAAAACGCTCCAAATTTTATCCAAATTAAATCCAAATGGTATAATATATGGGATAGATTTTTCCACACAGGCAGTGAAGGAATCAATCAAATTGAATAAAGCAAATGTTGCCAGGGGTAGCGTCATTGTGAAAGAGGCAAGTGTTTCAAGCATTCCATACGATGATCAGTTTTTTGATGCGATTACAGCCTTTCAAACACACTATTTTTGGCCATCCTTGGAGCAGGATGTAGAGGAAGTATGGCGGGTTCTGAAAAACGGTGGGAAATTTATTATCATAGCAGAGCTCTACAAAATGAACTATCATATGAAAGCCTATCAAACACCTGAGGCAACGAAGCAATTATTAGAACGTATCGGTTTTCAAACCGTGTATGTCACCGAAAAATCAAGTAAAGGATGGCTTTGCATTACAGCTATTAAGTAAAGGATACATAAAATGGAGGGTATAAAAATGAAAAGATGTGATTGGGTCAAGCTAGATGAACCTTTGTATGTGGAATACCATGACAAGGAGTGGGGTGTACCTGTCTATGATGACCAGCATTTATTCGAGATGCTTTGCTTGGAGGGGGCACAGGCTGGCTTGAGCTGGTGGACGATTCTCCAAAAGCGTGAAGGCTATCGTGAGGCATTTGATCAATTCGATGTGGAAAAAATTATCCATTATACAGCAGACAAGCTAGAGGAATTGCAGCAAGACACACGGATTGTACGCAATAAATTAAAAATAGCTAGCGTGGTGACAAATGCTAAAGCATATCTCCAAATACAGGAAAAGCATGGCTCATTCTCAGATTATATTTGGGGCTTTGTAGATCACAAACCAGTTTTGAATGAGTGGGCATCCATCAAAGAGGTGCCTGTGACGACAGAAATTAGTGATCGTATGAGCAAGCAATTGAAGAAAGATGGCTTTAAATTTATCGGTAGTACAATTTGTTATTCCTTTATGCAGGCAGTAGGCATGGTAAACGACCATACAACAGATTGCTGCTGTCGACAAAAGGAGCTAGCGGATGGCAATTGAACATATTCGGGCTCAACTAGCCACGCAGGCCACGATTTTTCAAACGGGTGGTATTCGACCTACACATGATTTATTGGAAAGCTGGATTGGCTATGTGGGCTGGTCCTTACCAGAAGAGCAGCCACCATCTGGCTATCAGCCGCTCGCTACGTTTTTTCTAAAAGGTCTACCCTATGTACCGATGGCATTACAGCCTTTTCACTTAGTCACAGTCTTTGTCGATGAACGTCTATTAGATCATCTCATGGAGGATGATCTTAGTTCTTATTTTAATATTAGAACGTACACCTCTTTGGAAGGCTTAGTAAAGCGCGAATGGCAGCATGAACAAATTCGCGCGTTTCCACTCCTACCACAGCATATCACGAACGACTATCCAACATGGGATGGGGGCGGTATTCCTGCTCAATTGGAGGAAGAGATTTTGACGTTGGAGCATGAAGAGCAGCTCGACTATTTTGAGGATATTGTTGAAGACCTCTATCCACTCCATAAAATTGGTGGCTATCCAAGCTTTTGTCAAAGTGGCGTTGATTTCGGTGACGATGCGCCATTTGTCCTCCAAATTGCCTCCGATGCAAAAGCGCGTTTGAACATCGTGGATCATGGTAATTTTTATTTTTTCTACAATCCAACCATCCAGACTTGGCACGTCTATTGTGATTTCTACTAAAGGGATGGCGGCTTGTCTCTTTCATGAATTGTCATCATGATGAACTGGTAAATCAGATATAAGCCAAGGTACGCCCCTGTAATTAGAAAGACAGGGTTTAAGAACACAGCATGGATCGTTGTCATAAAGACTACATCCTCAAGAATAATGTTCGTTATAGCTGTAGCGGCAATCGTGCTAAACAGAATCGCAGCAAGGACACCTAGTATGTTGAAAAGAAGGCGAAAGCTAGCCCATTTGTGCTGAAGATATGCCATAAGGCTGGGGATGCCAATCGTGGCAGTCAGCATGAAAATTGTCATAACATCACATCCTTTCTTTCAGATTGCCCTTGTTCGTTCCTGCATAAACATAGAAAACGATAGGAGGGAAACCGATTGCGATGGCAAGAAGGAGAGTTAAAAAGCACTAGGAAGGTGAAAAAAGTGGAGCATAAAACGATGGTCAAAAATGGCATTGGCTTTGGTTCGGTTTTAGCGATTACGATCTCCTGGAGTGTGCATCACTCCATCATTTGGGCAATCATTCATGGCTGTTTTAGCTGGCTGTATGTTATTTACTACGCCATCATGCGCTAAGCTTGTAGGTCAGCCTATCAACTAAGATGTTGTTTGAATAAAAATAACATTGGGTACATAAAAACAAAGCGTTCATAATTTTTAATGAGCAAGCATAAATAACAAAGTGCTCTTTTCCAAAGTACCAATTGTATGAACGTAGAAGAAAGGTTGATAGAATGACACATCAAGTAACGGCTTTAAGTAATGTTAATGGTAATGCTACAGGCGTGGAAGGTATATTACAAAATGTAGCATTTATTTTATCGACGTTTACGATTCCTTGTCCGCTCCGCGAATATGTGACAAGGTCTGATATTCGTAAACCCTTCCAGCGTATGAAGAAAATAAACACAAAACGCCTTATAGAATGTATCCAACGTTTTGAGCCACGAGCTGTCGTAGTAGATGTTGATTATCTTGGCGATGTGAATAGAGGGAAATTAGAGCCCATTGTCAAAGTCATTGTCAATGAATAGCTGAAAAAATATGAATTCTGCCAGGTATGGTTTCACGAACCTGGCAGAAGATTAAATGTGCTTATAGTGGTAGGATTATGGTATATGAATTGTTGTCAAGTAGGATAATGGAACAGTTACGCGTTTCTAATGGCAATAATTTGCTGGCAATCAATGATAAGTGGTGTTGGTGCTGCTGCCTCTATCTCTAAGAATGTAGCACAGCAAGTTTTAGGATCTAAGCTGATAAAGGAAATTCCTGCAAAGCTACCGCCACCTGCTAAAATAACATCTACCAAAGTACCAGGAGATAAGCATCTTAATAGATGACAAATACAGCCTTTACACTTGTGATCTTTGGAATAATCCTTCTCGTAGTAGTACTCTTCCTCCTCTTTTTTGCAAGAGCAAGAATCCTCCTTATGTTCCCATTTACAATGGTCATCCTTTTCATGACACTTACATCGCTGGTGCTTCTGTTCCCATTTGCAATGCTCATGCTTGTGTTTGCATTTGCATCCTTCTTGTTTGTGTTCACATTTTTTTTCTAAATGACAATAGCATTTTACATATTGTTCACAGCACTTTTCTTTTTTATGATTCCAATTCATATATTGACTATATCTACTATCCTGCATCTTTTAATCTCCCTTTTTGTTAGTTTTTTAGTAATGGTAGCGCTAACCTTTACATTTCTAATCTATGAAGCCACAAACAAAACTTCTTGGTAATTTGCCCTTTGTACAAAAAGAAAATTATTTTTTAATAATTAAAGAGAGAAATAGCTATACATAGCTGTGAGAATAATAACAATTTCAGGGAAAAAGATTGCTAGACTTCCGCCTGTAAATTTCATGGAGAAATGGAGCGAGTGTATGAAAAATGTCCTGCAAATCTTCTTTTTATTCATGTGCTTACTGGTTGTGGTGTCATTGTGGATGGTACAAAGGGAGCCTTCAATTATAACCCCGAGCCCTGAAAGAGCGACTATCTATGCAGAGGAGCTTGGCGAAAAATTACAAGCTACGAATTTTACAAAACAAGTGTTACAGGCGATACGGTCGGCAGGCTACTCGCCTGATAGTACAGTTGGTTATCTAATAGACTCTCCAGCGCATCAAGTCATCACTATTCAATTACACGATGGGGAAGAAATTGATGTAAGTACAGAAAGTGAAATTCAATCGATTATCGATGAGCTAGCTGAAAAGAATAATATGCATCTATTTATGGTTGATGTTCAATTACTAGAGCGTGAATAGTAGAGGGGAGGCACTGTGATCTGTGCCTTTTTACATATATAGGGAATTGTAATATAATGATAAAAGAGGTGAGAGAAATGAAAATATTAATATTAGGCGCGAGTGGTCGTGTCGGCAGCCATCTGGTGGAACTAGCAATAAAGGATCAGCATGAGGTCACCCTATTAGTCCGAAATCCCGATAAATTACCGCACCATCATCAACAGCTGTGTGTAATGAAAGGGGATGTTTTAAACAAGCAGGATATCGAGCAGGCAATGCATCATGTGGATGTGGTGGTGAGTGCATTAAATACAGATGGAGGCACTACATTATCGGCTAGCTTACCATTGATTCTTGAAGCGATGACAAAGCAACAGGTGACAAGAATCATTACGATTGGAACAGCAGGGATTCTACAAAGTCGTGTAACGCCGACTCTTCTTCGTTACCAATCAACGGAATCGAAACGAAAATCGACCTTTGCTGCACAGGAGCACCAACGTGTATTCGAACAGCTACAGCAATCTGCAATGGATTGGACAATTGTTTGTCCTACCTATTTACCTGATGGGGCCTGGACAGGAAACTACCGCGTTGAACGCAACTTCTTGCCAGAGGGAGGTAGCGAAATTTCAGTAGCGGATACAGCAGATTTTGCCTACCAACAAATCTTTAGCAAGGATTTTTTGAGAACGCGCGTCGGACTTGCCTACTAGAAAAGGGGAGCTATGGTGAAATATATTCATGCCATCATCGGGATGACAATCATTGTCGTAGGATGTGCCTATCTCAGTACAACCATAGAAGAGGCACCTGTGAGAAATGTGCTGCTGAAAGTCTATGGAGTTATCATTGTTTTCATCGGGTCATTCTACCTCAAAAAAATTGCGAAATTTGGTAAGCAATAAGCACTTTTACATAAGGATAGTCTAAATGGACTTATGACTTTAACCTTTTTTTATCCTAAATCGTCCAAATGATAGCTATTTTAGTGAAAAAATATACTGTTATTTTCCTTTTTATAGAAGGTTTGCTATACTTTATGTCGAATATATCTATTGAAGAGGTGATTGTATGGACAAGGAGATATCAAATAACTATCAATATCCTAAACACCTAACAAGCCTTGATGGAATCGAAACGACAGAATTATATGTCATCAAGATAACAAAGGAACAAGTGGATAGGTTGATTGAGGATATCGATCAAACATTAAAGACGTCGACATGACGTCTTTTTTCATGCCAAAAAAGGCCACCTTCCAAGGAAAGTGACCTCAAAACAGGAGAGCTGTGGAAAGGCTAGATTTGCTTTACACTACTATTTGTATGTAAAAGTAATCTTGTTAGCTAGCCATTTGCCTGAAAGATAGATGAAATTTACTCGATTTTCTAGCAACTCAGTTCACTATCCATATATGTACTACCTCAGTTCTTCTGACATGAAAAGGAGTAATTCAAAGCCAAATAATCGCGGATGATAGTAGGCTGTCCGCCATTTTCAAGACATAGCTTACTGGCAATTTTAATTTCCTTCTGATTATAGTGAGATTGTGCTCCAATCAAAAATATGCCTGACAGTATCAATAATGTACCGATGCCCAACACATATTTTATAACCCTTTTCACTCATCTTACCTCCATTTCGATACGTTCACCCTACTGTCTAACATATGTTGAAGCATGAAAGCATTATGTTTAATTGACAATTTGTATACATTTGTATACAAATAGTTTAAATTAATGTATACAAATGTATACAAAAGGGGTGTTTTAGAAATGAGAGGATCTGGATTTAGAGAGCATATGAGAGAGGGACATCACCGTGGAGGACGCCACAGAGGCATGGAAGGTGCGCCACAGCGAGGAGCAAAAACGTTCCGACGCGGCAAAGCGATTTCATTTTTAGAGATGCTGCATGTGAAGCGAGCTACCATTAAACAGCAATTAGAACAGCCAGAATATCAATCGATTCAGCAAATTTTAGTCGGTGAATTAAAAGCCATCGATCTGGTTATCCAAGAATTTTGCCAGTTGTTTGATATTCAAGAAAATGAAACCAACGACAGTCTACAAGAGGAAGATAACGCACATGAAACAAATGAATAACTATATAGATGAGGTATTTTATCAGGACGATGCCCTATTAGAGGATGTCCTGTCCTCTATTGCCGAAAATGGTATGCCTGCTATTTCTGTCTCTCGATCATCAGGAAAGCTGTTGACGATGCTTGTATCGATTACTAGGTCAAAGGCTATTTTAGAAATTGGTGCTCTTGGCGGCTATAGTGGTATTTTCTGGCGAGAGGAATGGAAGGGAAAGGCAAACTGACATCCCTAGAGTTAGAGGATAAATATGCACAGCTAGCCGCCAAAAATCTTGACAAGGCAGGCTTTGCCGAGCAGGTAACGTATATGACAGGTCCTGCATTGGATAGCCTTGAAAAGCTTGTGGCAACGGGACAGTGTTTTGATTTTTTCTTCATTGATGCTGATAAGGATAACTATGAAAATTATTTAGCCTATTGCATACAGCTAGCAAGCCCTGGTGCATTCATTGTGACAGATAATGTCCTAGCAGGAGGCAGTGTAGCAGACCCTATGGCTACACCCAAGCGCTATACAGCCATCATGAAAAAGTTCAATGTCACAGTGGCTAATCATCCGCAGCTGGATTCGATTCTTTTACCCATTGGGGATGGTATGACGGTTTCAAAAGTTATAAAATAATGCATATCAGAAATTAACTATTAATGGTAAAATATTGTTAGCAAACGATAAGGGAGAGATGCTTTTGAAGCAAGCACTAGTGGTCATTGATGCACAGCAAGAATTAATCGAGGGAAATCAGGATGAACAAGCCGTCTATCGCAAGGATGAATTGCTTAAAACAATCAATGCCGTTATTCAAAAAGCTATTGAGGCAGGGGCACATATTATCTTTGTACGTGATCAGGATGTAGCGGGTGGAGAAGGGGAAGGCTTTCAAGTACATCAAGCGATCCAAGTACCTACTACCGCTGTTTATTTTGATAAACTGGCTACAAACGCTTTTTATAGGACGGGATTACTCGATTACTTACAGGCCAATGAGGTAGAGCATTTGGTGATGATGGGCTGCAAAACCGAGCATTGCGTGGATACAGCAGTTAGAGCAGCAACTATACAGGGCTTTGATGTCACTTTAGTGGGAGATGGCCATTCAACAAATGGTTCCGACTACTTATCACCAGAAGATACGGTTGCACACCATAATGACATCCTACATGGCCATTATAATGTGGATCATTTCTCACTTGTACGAAACGCCGACGAAGCATTATTTGAACCAACACATAATAGTTATCGCTAATTAAAAAATGACCAAGAATCTAGGCTCTTGGTCATTTTTACATATAGAAGTGATTGAGCAACCAACCTATAACAGTACTGAAGATACCAACTACTATCAAAACCAGCCCATGGGTTGGTGCTTGATAATCCTTTTTAAGTACAATTCCCATACAGATAGCCATGAGCCCACAAAAAGCTTGGAATAGGAGAAGAGCAGCTATCACATTGACCCAACCGATGATTAAAAGTAATCGCTTACTATTGCTTTCATGTACCATTTATTGTTCTCCTTCATCATTGCTATGTAAATAAAGTACCGTACCTAACACGCCTAGTAGTAGGGTTGAAAAAATAATAGACATAATCGCTTGATAGACAATGGCGGTTATAGCCAAAAACAGTAAAATAATCAGTATGAGGAGGCGCAGTAGGAATTTTGATTTTTACGAATGGCGAAAAAATCCTGTAGAATAATGAGTAAAAAGCTCACTCCAAATAGGAGAGCATATTCAAGAATGATTAGAGGATGCACATTCGATACACCCTCACCACGAAAGTATTTTAAAATAATTATAGGAATGAGTATGTATTTTAAATACTTGTACCACTGGAAAAGACGATCCATGTTGCTGCCTCCAGCTCAATAGACTGTTTTTACAAATATTGTAACGGAAATTATGAGGCGACACAAGAATCTTTTTTTTCATAGGGCCACTGTGCGAGCAGTGACCCTAAGTATCAAGTCAGGAGGTGTAAGGCTAAAATTAGCTTTACACTATTATATGTATGTGAAAGTAGCTTCAAAAGCTAGTTATCTGCCTGTTCAATAGATTATTTTTTGGAAGGCGACTAAATGGGGCACCAATTGTCGGATGGAAGGCTACTATTCCTGCTAAAGTAAAGATAAGGAAGGTGATAGAAGTGGATTCTTTAACAAGGTTGAATGAGGCGATTACGTATATCGAGGCCAATCTAACAGAGGAAATTGAAGTGCAAGAAGCTGCGAGATTAGCTTATTGCTCGGAATACCATTTTAAACGTATGTTTTCCTTTCTAGCAGGCATCTCGCTATCAGAGTATATTCGTCGTAGGCGTCTGACGCTTGCCGCACTGGAACTATCAGATTCATCTATGAGAATTCTCGATATCGCGATTCGTTATGGCTATCGCTCTGCAGATGCATTTACAAGAGCCTTTCAGCAAATGCATGGCATCACACCATCGGAGGCGAGGCAAAATGGTCAGCACCTAAAAGCGTTTCCACGAATGACCTTCCAACTTACCATACAAGGAGGTTGTGAAATGAATTACCGACTCGAACAAAAAGAAGCGTTTCACATCGTGGGTCTTATGAAAAGAGTACCTATCGTCTTTCAAGGAGAAAATCAAGCGATAACTGAAATGGCACGTGCATTAACAATGGAGGATATTGGGCACCTAAAAAAGCTGTCGAATGTAGAACCAACAGGAATCATCCAAGCCTCCACAAACTTTTCTGAGGACAGAATGGAGGAAAAGGGCGAGCTGGATCATTATATCGGCGTAGCCACAACCGAAACGTCTCACCATTTTTCACAGTTGGATGTACCCGCTTGTACGTGGGCTGTCTTTCAAGCGGTTGGACCATTCCCACAAACACTGCAGGAAACATGGGGGCGCATTTATGCGGAGTGGTTCCCATCATCTGGCTATGAACAGGTTGCTGGTCCAGAAATCGTGCACCATACAAGCACGAATTTTTCCTCACCAACCTTTACAAGTGAAATCTGGATACCACTTCAGAAAAAGAAGCCTCTTGCATAATGCGAGAGGCTTTTACTGTATTTTCGTTCCATTGGGCAGCTGCTGATCGGGCGTTAACAGGATTACATCTCCTTCCACAGGTACACCACCAATGACTAATACCTCTGACTTAAAACCCGCAACGCGACGTGGCGGGAAATTAACAATCGCCACTACTTGCTTCCCAATGATGACTTCGGGTGTATAACGCTTCGTAATTTGTGCGGAAGACTGTTTAATGCCCAATTCTTCACCAAAATCAATTTTCATTTTAATCGCAGGAACCCGAGCCTTTGGCAGTTCCTCAGCCTCTAATACCGTGCCGATTCGTATATCAAGTGCTATAAAATCTTCTATTGTCGCCATCACTGTACTCCTTAAGCTTTTATGACAATGTTAGCATTTAATAGAAAAAAATACAAAAAAGAAGAGCACATAGCGTGCCCTTCTCTCGTTAACGACGATGCTCTACCAGGTCAATCGCACCTAACACAATGTGTGCTAAGCCGAAGCCAAAAATCGTATTGGCCACCATTTTGTTAGAGCCATGTTTTTGCTTCATTGCATAGCCTGCCGCCGTAACAGCTGACCCGAGTATAGTGGGGATTAAACCTTCACGAATTCCATTCATAAATTGATCCCTCCGTCGTATGATTCGGCGTGAGTTTCACACCATACTTACTATGAACGTTTGGCGCGGATACTATACTAGGCATCAACCGTATCAATCATGAAAGCAGTGATCTCCGTTTGATCTGCATTTGTATAGGCCTTGCAAAAAAGAACCACAGCACTTTCTTCATCATCAAACCATAAATAGCGAATTTCTGTTGTAAAACAACTTTGGTCATTCATTTCATACACATCAATAGCTACGGAAGCTTCATCCAGCGGCCATGTTAAGATACCTTGCAAGGCGAAAACCTCCTGCAGAAATATAGCAGTATCCTCTGTTAATATCTTCTCCTGTTGAAGTTTCTCGTATCTATTATGTACTAAATCATCTAAGGTCATTTTTGTTAATGCTTCTATTTTGTCTTTCATTTGCATAGCCTCCCTCCTTATAGTTATTTTACTGGAAAAGGAAAAATTTTGTATAGGTAAATAGGGATTTATTGAAACGAAAAAGAGCGGTTAGCCGTATAATAAACGAAGGGGAGCTGAAAATGAAGTATATAGGCATTGGCACCATCTTGTCCATTCTAGGTGTTATATGCTCCATTCTCATATGGGGTACAGAGAAAGCCCATTTGCTTTCAGGGCTACTCGGTGGAATTTTCATCGTTTCTGCCATGTTATTGTCAGGAGCCATCGCAAGCGGAGATCGAATGCGCGCCAATTTCGCAACAGAAACCAATGAAGACAGAAACGAACGCAATCTTCTCATGAATAATGCGTTACTATTAGCCATACCAAACATTATCGTAGCAATCTTTGTGTATTATCTATGAAGCTAATAGCAGCAATCAATTTAGAATAAGTATTGTATTCAACACATTTAGCATTCAATCCACTGATTTGAATGAGCAACCCATTCTAAGCGATTCTATCGGTCAAAATGAGCAATGTACCCGTCAGATTAGACATTGTATCCGTTACATTTAGCATTCTATCCACCGATATGAATGAGCAATCCATTCTAAGTGTTTCAATCGGTCAAAATAAGAGTTGTATCCGTCAGATTAGACATTGTATCCGTCACATTTAGTATTCTATCCACCGATACGAATGAGCAATCCATTCTAAGTGATTCTATCCATCAAAATGAGCATTCTATCCACCACATTTTACAGGCTATCCACCAATCGTTACATATAAAAATCATAAAAAGTGTCACATCTACCCTAGGTGTGGCTTTTTTTGTTGCATTTAATAGAGAGGAGTACATTTGCAATAGAGAGGTGGTACTATGCAATTAACAGATGGTACACAGATATTTGACACGGACATCATTGATGAGGCTGCTAAAAAGAGGGAGCGTGATGAGCAGGAGCGGGAGATGCTCAACGCCTTTGCCCGCTATGCATACCTACGATATAAGCAAATACGAGACAAAGTAAATCCGCGGAAATGCAAATATATGTATATTCATCAGGTGCGTCAGCAGTTAGCATTACCGGCTAGACTACAACGTGTTTGCAAGCTGCTAACGATGACGGAAGAGGAAGTTCTCTACATTGTTGAATTTGTGCGGAAGTATTTGAAATACGTTAAATAAGCCTCATCTTCATAGATGGGGTTTTTTTACATAATTTCTAGGGAGAATTGTTTCTCAACAACCGCTCCATATAGTATGATGAACGTGTATAAAGGAGTGAGCGTAGTTGAGATTGATTAAATTTCTAGTGGTAATTGCTATATTTGTTGGTGTAGTGGGGTATGGTGTACTACATTTCGGCACAAAATTTGCCTCTGAAAAAATTGTAGATACCTTGTCGACAGAATTAGAAAATAGCGGACAAAAGGAAGAAATCAAAAATACCATTGAAAATGATCCACAATTAAAAGCCTATATGGAAGAGGCGAAAACGGTCGATAGCAGTACATTACCGTTTACGACTAAAGAAGAGGCAACGAAAGTCTTAATTCAAAAAGTGGGCATTACCGATTTGAACGACTTGCGTGTAAAATTGCAGGACGGCTCGATGACGCAGGAAGAAGCCCTGAAAATGGTGGAAGGCAAATTATCCGATGAAGAGATTGCAGCTTTAAAAGTCATTGTCTATAAAGAGCTTTACGAATAACAAACAGCAGAAGCAAACAATTGCTTCTGCTTTCATTTTCCATTACAGATCTTTGCTGATTGACGTAAATCTCGGACATGAATAAAAACATTATTCACCTTCTTGCTAAGAGGGGACGACGTTACAAATTTCATTCTTTCTACCATCTTTCGCTTGTTCTTAAAAGAGCATGCTTCATGGCATGTTCTTTTTTTATGTCCCATTTTTAAAAAATTTTCTTTATCTAGTTAGAAAGGACATTAGATGGAAAGAGGGATCGTCATGATTTATCGAGTAGCCAAAAAGGAGAATTATGTGGTTTTGGATAAAGCATTTTTAAAGGATGAGCAATTAAGCTGGAAAGCAAAGGGTCTGCTTGCCTATATGCTGTCTTTGCCAGATGATTGGTCATTTAGTCTTGCAGATTTAGCAATACGTAGTAAATGTGGGCGGGAAGCGACAGCCAAAATTTTGGACGAACTCATAGAGGCGGGCTATCTTCAAAAAGTACAGGAACGAGGAAAAGACGGCAAGTACGGTGGGGTAGAATTTTTCGTCTATGAAGCATCAAAACGTGCTGCTATACCGTCAACGGTCGTACCATCGACGGAAAAGCCCACACTACTAAATAATAATTTACTAAATAATCAATTACTAAAAGATAAAGATGATAAGGAGTCTACTAACACTGCCTACCACTTTTATGTGCAACAAGGCTTTGGCACACAAACAGCCTATATTGCTAGTAAAATTCGTCATTGGCTCACTATTTTTTCAGAGGACATGGTCATCTATGCGATGAAGCTAGCGGTGGTGCATAATGTTTTACGCTGGCGGTATGTCGAGAGCATCTTACAAAATTGGTGCAATCAGAACATAAAGAGTCTTGCAGATATTGCTATCGACCAGCAGCGTTTTCAAGCCCGCAAGCAGCAAGTGTCATCACATTCTAAAGCCAGAAGACGGAAAATCATTCCGCAGTGGTTTCAGCAGCGTGATCAGGAACAAGAATCTCGGCCAACAATTGATTTTGCAGCAGAACGACAAAAAATTTTAGCCCTCTTACGGAGTGAATAAATTCTCCGCATACCATATAGGCTTAATCGATGAAAAGTTATCATGATCCTGTAAAATCATGTGAATTCTTTCCAACGCATCATCAAAGGAGCGTGGGTCATAGTGACGAGTCCAAACAATGGTTGAAAAGACAGTCATGGCTGCATAGAGAGCATATAAACGCCAAAACATATCGTCTGGTGCAGATGAAAAATAGCCATCAATCTGGCCAATACAATAGGGGATACTTTGTCGTCTACTAAACAAGGCAAGATTATAAAAGTCATGATAAGGATCGCCCACATCATAGCCATTAAAATCTATCACCCCATTGTAAGTATGTCCTTTACAAATAATATGACCAAGATGAAAATCATCATGAAGCAGGGTGATGGGGCGTTGCTTTAATAGCGGTAAGTGCGTTTCAATAAAGCGCAATAGTTTAGCTTCTTGTGGAAGTTGATAGGCATCTTGTTGGTATGCCTTCAAATAGGTAGAAAACTTTTTGAGCTGTGTTGTCTCCCAATGAATTATTTGCGGAGGGCTCACTTGATGTATTTTTCTCAATTCTTTCCCCGCCGCAAGACCAAGGTGGAATTGCTCAGAGTCAGAAAGTTCCTGAATAATTTCATCTGCTGGTGTTTCTTCTAAAAAGCTAACGACCATTGCGGATACATTGGCTTCCTGAAACAAGGTATAGTTAACGGCTTTATGTGTTCTTACACCCTGCTTTGCTAACTCTTGGAGCAAGGAAAACTCTACTGCACGTTTGTCATGATGTGCTAGATCTGACAAGCGCACCAAATAGCGCGTTTCACCAACTGTTACCAGATACTTGCTATCAGGTGAATAGCCTTTGTTAATTTTCACTAGCTGTGTAAAGCCGTGTAAGCTTGGTAATTGACGAATAATCTCTACTGCCTGCACACTTTCTTTCCTCGCTTTCAATATTTTAGAAGAACTAAAATACTACAGAAAATAATACTTTGTCAATGCTTGGAAGCGAGAAAAGAGGTTATAAAATCATAATGAAAAAATAGTAAAAGAGCACAACTAACTAGAAAACACTTTTGTGCGCGCATTTACTAATAGTAAGTGGATGTCCTTGTGACATTCACACTTCATAGCTTCGAGGAAAGAGAGGTGAAACGATCGCAGTAGCCTTAAGCGCGAAAAGAAGCTAATAAGCCAAAAAAGGAACCTCTAATTATCTGTTGTTTACCCTAAAAAACCCAAAAGGAAGAAAAGAATAACATAGCATCAGTCGCTAAAAATAATAGGAAAGGACGGTGCAACATGAGTTATGTTATTGAAAAACAGATGATGTCAGGGCTACCGAATCAAGCGCTAACGGCAGTCAAATACGTTGTGGCGCATGAATCAGGTAATGGCAGCAATACAGGTCCAAATGCATTGGAAAACGAAATTGCCTATATGAATCGAAATAAAGCCAATGCCTTTGTTTCTCACTGGGTAGGCGGTGGTGGAAGAATCGTACAAGTAGCCCCAGTCAATCGCGTGCAATATGGCTGTGGACCAAAGGGAAATCCGTATAGCTATGCCCAGGTGGAATTGGCACGGACTGCTGATAAGGAACAATTTAAAAAGGACTATGCGGCTTATATTTGGCTGTTACGTAAGCTTGCGATAGAGGCAGGGATTCCCACTGTTTTAGATGGTAGCGGCAACGGCATTAAGTCACATCGATGGATTGCAGAAAATCTAGGAGGCACTACGCACAAAGATCCATTTGACTATTTAAAAAGTATGGGGATTACAGAAGCACAGTTCCAGCAAGATATTAAAAATGGGCTTGAGGAGGGATTAACAGTGTCACAATATAATGAGCTAAAACAAGAAATAGAAACGTTGAAAAGCTTACTAGCTGAAAAAGCTAGTTTACAAACAAGCAGAGAAGTGGGAGCAGCCCATAAAGAGGCTTGGGAGTGGGCTATTAGCGAAGGCATTATCCGAGGCGATGGAAGTAAGAACATGAATCCAGCAGGCGCCTTAACAAGAGAGCAAATGGCGACCATGCTGAAACGCTATTACGACAAATTTATAGCCAACTAATTGTGTAGGATAAAGCTCCTATGTCATCACGAGCTTTATCCTTTTTCATTGAATAAAGGTTTTTTCAAAATTTTGTCGAATGTAGTAGAAGAGAGGAGGGGTTTTGATGTTAACTAAAATAAGAAAAGTAAAATTTGAACAAGAAAGAAAAAATCCATTATACCAGGTGGTGATGGAATGTCCCGATGGTAAGCAACTCTATGTAAAATTTGATTATACGTATAAAACAAAAAATTTCTGGCCATTAGAAGTGAATTATAATAAAAAGAACTATGGTGCAAAGCTAGCATGGTATACAAATGAAGTCGAGAATATGACAGTGGCTTTATTTCTAGAAACGATTGCTGGTAAAATCAACAAGAAGTATGATTTTAACTTTAAGAAACAATAAAAAAAGCAGCACCTTGTAGGAGCATACTGCTTAAGACTTGTCCATTATTTAGTTGAGATATAAACAACAAGTGCTGCCTCATCAAATGTTACATTTGCGCCAAGTGCTTGACTGACAAAGCGTAAAGGCACCATTGTTGTACCTTGATATATTTCAGCAGGATGGCTGAGTGTGATTGTTGATGCAGAACCATTTGTATCAACATAAGCCGTTTTATTCCCCACACCAATCACAATTTTTTTACTGTCCTTTGTTGCCGTTACTTTTTTCGTTGCATTATCATAGCTAACCGATGCCCCAAGAGATTCAAAGATTGCCTTCATTGGCACTAAGGTTGTGCCATTTTTCATATAAGCGCTAGGCGTATAATTTTGCTTCACGTCATTTAAATAGACAGCAACCTTCGTTAATACAGGTGCTACCGTTGCTTTAGGGGCTGGCGTAGAATAACTTTGACCGCCTGAAGAAGACCCTGCATCATTGCCACCATTGCCATTATGATAATGATAGCCAGAACAAAGCCCTTTAGCCTTTGATTTGTCAGAACAGTTGTGACCGCCATTGCTATCTAAACGCCCTGGATGTGCGCTCGCAATAGAGGCTGTGGTGAAAAATAATGTAAGCATCGCCATCAACAAAACCAATTTCTTCATATAAATCCTCCAATTATCAAAATATGTAATTATTATACTATTGAAAAGAGAATTTTGATATGTTTTTATAGGAAATTAGTTTTAACCCATTAAAAGGCACTACCAGTCAAGATTGGTAGTGCCATTTTGTTATACGGTTAATTGATTTTCGTTTTGGAGATCAATGGCTTTTTGGAGCAGTCGATGCAGAACGGCTGCCAAGGTTGCAATCGTACTGGTTACAAAGATGCTGATAAGTGTCAGCGTAATAATTCCTGTAATATCTTCCTGGCCAGTAAACATTATCATAATTGATGCAATACCTAGCGCAAGGCCGGCTACAATAGTGAGAGCACAATTTTTGATCGTTCTCAAAGCCCGTACAGATGATTTGGAGAACGCTTTATGCTGGTCGATGTTCGTTAAGAGGCGATAGGCCTGATACAACGCCGTGTAATAGGGAATGCATAGTGCATACACATAGAGTAAAAAAAGATAAGACAAATAGGAGGATTCGGGATGTGCCGCTGCATCTCTACTGGCTATCCCAGGTAGCCAAAATAGTCCTAAAGCTAATACAGGGATACCTAGCAGCATAATCACACTCTTTAGGAAAATGGTTGAGCCCTTTTTATGTTTCATACAAAACACCTCACTGGTAATGGTATATTGATTTTAAAATAAAATTTATCGTTTTTCAATAAAAACATATTGCTATTCATTGATTTTTTTCGTTTTAAAAGACATCCATCCTTATAGGATAGATGCCTTTTAAGTGGGATGATTAACATCTTACATATTTACGTTTAAAGCCAATTCTGCCTCGCTCTATTTCCTTTTGAATTGTTTCATAAGCATTTAGCTGTGTGCTTTTCTTGTTGTCTCGCTTCATTTCTACAGGACCAATCGCTTGTGCGGTTGCTACTGCTTGTTCGTGGAGCGGCACATAGGAAATAGCCACTGTGTATAAAAAATTATTCATGGCCGATTTTGTACGTTCGGGTACGTCGTGGATGGTATTTTTCACGACATCCAGCATGTTAGCTAGCTTGCTCTCGGAAAATTCGCTATCCTTGCGATTCCCTAATAGCCAGCAATAGCAGCTCCAGCCCGCAGACATTTTCAGTTCCTCACCACTGGCAATCCACGCATCCGCCACCTCCTGAGCAATCGGTGCCTCTGCTAAAGTAACCGCTACTACATAATCCGACAGCATATAAAAATAAGCTGCCTCCATCCATCGATTAAAATCTTCCACAGTCATGGCTTTTGGATCTGCTATGATGCCAGCAAAGTACATCGCATCATAGTTGCCCGTAGCATAAAGCTCTTCTGCAAGACTCTGATCTATTTTAATTTTCTTCGCAATAGGCTTCATGGCACCTGTTGCCACGCCAAATAACGGCTCATGGGCGCCATTTGACATATACATTTTTTTCGTCCGTTCTTTGCCAAGAGCCTCTAGCTCCTGCATCACCAATTCAGCATTCATAATAGCACTTCCTTTTCTTTAAATATCGATTGCCTTGAGACAGCTAGTATTATTTACACCATATAGCGTTTTAGTTCCTTCTAAGTGGTCGCTTAAGAACCGATCCACCATTTGAATAAGCTCTTCAACGGAAAAATCAAGCTCGCCCTGTAGCCAGCTAATGGTAACAGCCGTAATGGATACAGTGAAAAAATGGGTCACAAAACTCATATATTTTTTCTCTACCTCTTGACACATTTCCGCAATTTGCTTCACAAAGTCTTCAATAATGCTATATATTTCTTGATGAAAAAAGCGATTAAAATGCTCATGGCCCATGGAGTTAATAGCATTTAGTGCAAACGCTCGATTTTTTTCTAAGTACAATAATATATCTCGATAGCCTTCTTGCCAAAGGCTTTCATCCTTATAATCATCCAGTAACTCAATTGCCTCTCGCTCTAGTGTCCACTTCAATAAATCATAAATATCCTCAAAGTGATAGTAAAACGTCTGTCGATTTAATTGTGCTTTCTCCATGACTTCCTGTATGGATATCTTTTCTAATGGCTTGAGTACCATTAATTCTTTTAAGACACTGGCTAATTGCCTTTTTGTTTTTTCACTTTTTTTCATACAGATCACCTTTTTTACAATTTTGCATTTTTGTCTGAATTTATACAGATCACGTTATCTGTCTATATCTTGCTCTTCCTTTCTTGATATACAGTATAGTCAGTTCTAATTGGAAAGGAAGAAAAGCATGAAAAAGTCATGGATATTGAGTCCTGTTTTTTGGGTGATAACAGTTATCGTGATGCTGATGATAATGCCTAATCTTGAAAAACTTGTACTAGATAAAGGACAAATCACATTGCCTAGTGACTTAGAGAGTGTCATTGGCACAGAGCTGTTAAACGATATTCAAAACGAAGGGAAGGATACCTATTCGTTTGTCTATGTATTTCATCAAGAAAAGGGTTTAACAGCTACTGATTATTTGGCAATCGAAGGGGTCCTTCATCATTTAAACACAAATAAGCTTCTTATCACAAATGCGCTCTTCCATACAGACAGTGAGCAGGCGGCGAATCAATTGGTTAGTAAAGACCATACAACCGTCATGGCACAATTGTCAATCGATAGAAAGATCGGTACAGCCAGTGAAGCAGCAGCGCTATTAAGGGCGGAAGTAAAAAATTTACCAATGGATACATATGTAACAGGAGCCGATATTGTGATGGATGATTTCTCTGCCACAACCCAAGATGGTGTGAAAAAGACTGAAATCATTGCTATTGTCTTTATCATTGCCATATTAGTGATTATTTTCCGTTCACCGATCATTCCATTGATCTCGCTTTTAACAGTAGGGGTGGCTTATGCTGTATCATTATCCATCATCGCCTTACTTACTAATTATTGGGATTTTCCGTTTTCTAACTTTACACAAGTATTTTTAGTTGTCATATTATTTGGGATTGGTACAGACTACAATATTCTTTTGTTTACTCGCTTTAAAGAGGAATTGGCTAAAACAAATCATGTCTTAAAGGCGATACAAAACACCTACAGAACCGCAGGCAAAACCGTATTACTAAGCAGTTCATCTGTGTTAATAGGCTTTACGGTGTTGTATTTTTCAAAATTTACCTTGTATCAAAGTGTTAGTGGAATCGCCATTGGCATTTGTATCTTATTGGCGGTTTTGATGACATTAAACCCATTCTTTATGGCATTGCTTGGCTTTAAGCTGTTTTGGCCAAGTAAGGTTATATCAGAGCATACTGAAAATAAGCTGTGGGGTTTTTTAGCAAAAAACGCCTTTGCAAGACCTATCGTTGGCATTATCTTTGCCTGTATCCTCACTGTACCATTTATTTATCACTATTCAGGAGAGCTTAATTATAATGATTTAGTAGAAATCGATGACAAATATGAATCGAAGCAGGCAATTAGTTTGATTGAAAAACATTATGAGCCTGGTATGAGTGCGCCCGCCACACTTGTCATCCAACAAAATGAATCGCTCGCAAGCACTGATTATTTACGTGCATTAGATGAATTAACTGGCATTATTGCGAATACACCTGGTGTAGCGAAAGTCTATTCTCCGACACGTCCAGAGGGGGAGCGTATTGCTGATCTTTATGTGAATGAACAAGCAAATACACTACAGGGGGGCTTAGGAGAAGCACAGGAGGGTGTCAGTTCCATTCAAGAAGGACTACAGGATGCCACCAATCAATTATCGAAAGAACAAGATGTCAGTGGTGTCCAAAATTTAATTAATGGCACCATACAATTACAGAATGGGGCTAGTGATTTAACGAATGCTTTACAGGGATTAACGAATGGCTTAGACAATGCAACAAATGGTTCTACCGATTTAATAGACGGGACAGTATCCCTAGAAGCGGGACTTGGGGAGCTTCAGCAAGGGCTCAATCAATTACAAACCTCCTATCAACAAATTGATACGGGCTTTCAACAATATCGTTCCGTTTTTTCTCAAATCGAGCAGCTAATCACGTCCTCTAAACAAGCGTTTGAAGGTATTTTAGGGGCCATGAATGCGTATGTCCAAGCAAACCCGGAAGCAGCAGAAGATGACAACATCCAAACAACTATAAGGACTGCTCAGCAGGGACTAAGTTCGTTAAATGCATTAGATGCTGTATCACTTTCAGCCCATTTTAATCAATTAACACAGACTTTTGGGCAAGCCAATACTTCCTTAGGTAATGCTCAATCAGCCATTGTGACTTTAAAAGCAGGCGCTCGTACTCTAAAAAATGGTGTCAATGATTTATCCCAAGGAATAGGGACAGCAGCACAAGGAGCCAATCAAATAACGACTGGTTCACACAATTTAACCAATGGATTAGCTGAGGTAAAAGCAGGTCAACAGCAATTACAGCAACAATTAATTAGTCTACAGGATAGCATGGTGGAACTGCGCAATGGATTAGGCGAAGGAGCAGAAGGGCTAGAAGATATCTACGCAGGATTAGATGATGCAAATAGCTATTTACATGAATTGTCAAACAAAGAAACAGGGACATTCTTTATACCAGCAGAGGTGTTACAGGGTGAGTTCCAGGAAAGCTTAAATGCCTATATGACCGATGATCGTCATGCCGCAACCTTCATGATTATTTTGGATGTCAATCCCTATAAGGAAGAAGCTATGACGATTATGCGTGACATCAAGCGTCGAGTAGACAGCTATGTAGAAAGTTCGTTATTGCAGCAAGCAAACGTCTATTTAACAGGTAAAACAATGAGTAATATCGATTTACAAGAAATTTCTTCAGCTGACTTTATACGAAGTGCAGTACTGATGCTTGCCGGCATTAGCGTGATTTTATGGTTAATCACACGCTCCTTTTTACAAACACTTATTATTAATGCCAGCTTATTAATCGCGACATTTTCCAGCCTTGGTATAACTGAAATGATAGCGAAACAGCTGCTAGATTATGACATGCTTAGCTGGAATGTACCGTTCTTTACGTACATTATGATTGTCTCACTTGGTGTGGATTACTCGATTTTCTTGTTGATGCGCTATAACGAGACAGCACAAGCAGGACTGAAGGAAATTATTCCGACAAGCCTACAGATGGGAAGCATTATTTTAGCAGCGGCTGTTATTTTAGGTGGCACCTTTGCTGCATTAATGCCATCTGGCGTTATTACGCTGATTCAGGTAGCGATGGCAGTCATTATTGGATTAGTGATCTTGACGTTTATGATGATGCCAATTTTTATTCCAGCTTGGTTTGGGTTTGCCGACAAAATAAAATTATTCCTAGCAAATAGAAAAGAGAAAAATCTGTAATGTCATCTATTTTTTTAGAATAGAAAAAATACTATTATATGAAATGAAGATGTGGATTTGGTATTTTCCAAATCCACATTTTAGCTAGAGCCTATTCCAAATAAACATAAATTGAGCTGCATCCGATTCGAGGGCAATTTGATGATAGTCTGTTGAATCATCATCTGTAATCAAGCGACCTTTTTGCACGTTTAAAATGGCATGTTTAACAGAGTCTGGATGTTCAATCGCATAGTGGGAGTCTTTTAGAAGAGTGAGGGCAGATCGACATTTATGTTTATCGATGCGCTCATTTTTTCCTTTAAAATACAGCTTAATTAAATAGGGCACATCGTCAATGATTAAACCGAGCTCAGGATTGGAACGCACAATTAAATCGTCACAATACCAATTTGCCTTACCTGGTTCAAACCACTGAACGTTTTTATTTTTTAAGAATTTTATATAGGCTTTAACGGCTTCTTGGTAATTTTTCTGGCGTGCAGGAAGGGCATTATCCACGATGTCGAGTAAATAGGTATCATTAAAACGCTGCTCATGGTATTTTTTTAATCCATCACGCAAGGCTTTCCAATAATCTTTTATTGGATGGTACTCTCCCTGATATTTGATATCCTTCACAAATTTTGTTTTTGCTGCACTTCCCTTCATTGTGAAGTCTGTAAATTGTGTTAAACCAATAGATGGCTTTGTGAGCGTCGTCATTTTTCCATCACCCTTCTTTCATCATCGATGACATACTATAGATTAGTATTATATTGGAAAGGGTACATGTATATGATTGATGGGCTTGTTAACAATCAGCTCCTAACAGTATTCTATTACAATAAGAAAATCAATTTTTTAAAAAAATATGTTTAGATGTGTTTTGACTGGGAATATAAATAGCGAGCTAGTAAAAAGCTCAAAAAAATATTTAGGAGGAATAGAAATGGCTAACAAGCAAAACAATCGCAACAGAAACAACAATGAAAACATGACTGTCGAAGAAGCGGGACGTAAAGGCGGAGAAGCTACCTCCAAAAATCATGACCGTGATTTTTATGAAGAAATAGGACGTAAAGGCGGCGAGGCTACGTCTAAAAATCATGGACATGAATTTTATCAAGAAATTGGCCGCAAAGGTGGAGAAGCTACGGCTGAAAACCACGGCGAAGAATTTTATGAAGAAATTGGCCGCAAAGGCGGAGAAGCTACCTCTGAAAAGCACGACGACGATTTTTATGAAGAAATAGGACGTAAAGGTGGAGAAGCACGCAGTAAACAGCGTAGTAACAACTCCAACGGCAATCAAAATCGTCGAAATAACAATAATAACTAATCACTTTTAAATAGCTTGAAACCCTTCACACACAGGGCGTTTGTAGTTTTAAACTACAGGCGCCTTTTTTGTTGTTAAGTTCCTCTCAATCCACAGGATAAATTTGTTGAATTTCTCCTAATTGTAGTATATATTTAATCCGCTTCTATTTGTTTTTAGAGGAAATGAGGATAGAGAGAATGACACAACTTAAAGATAAAGAACTATTTCAGGTAATTCAATCCGTCGTGCAGGCTGTGAACATGACGGTCAAGATAAAACAAGATGATTCAGGTATTAATATGAGCTATAACTTTATTGGGGATTATGTAGGATTTGATGCGAAACGATTAGTAGAGGCAAGAAATGAACTAATGCTTCCAACTTCACTTGAAATTTATGTCAAAACAATGACCCTTCATGAGCTAGGTCATGCAGTGGATCGACAAGCATTACAGGCGTCACTTCCACGTACAATTGAAATCTTTACGATGAAAAAGCAACATGCCTTAAAAGAAATATATCGTCAGGAACAACTACTAGCCATGCTGATTGAAGAACATGAAATGAATATTCAATTTGAGCAAACGGCTTGGGAAAATGCATGGATGCTTAACCATACACATCACTTAGTTCCTGAAAAGGACTTTGACTATATTAAACAGCATAGCCTAGCGACCTATCAGCGTTTATATGAGCAAGATTTACAAGCTTATCACCATCTTTTGAACCAGCAGATGGTGCAATTAGTTTAGCTAGAAATAATCATTTCATACCGTCGCGGGAATAGATCAAACCAAATAGGGCAATGTAATACTACTTGGAGGTGATCATTTTGACAAAGGGCAAGCAATATAAACGTCAGTCAGAGTTGGCGGAATTAGCGACAGATTTAAGTCCAGATGATTTAGATGTGCGCGAAGAAAATGCTCTAACACAAGAGCAAAAGAAAAATTCGAGCGAAGGAAATCGTTCAAAAAAATCTGCCACACGCAAATCGCAATCATAACGTAAACACCACAATCATTTCCGATTGTGGTGTTATTTTATCTATTTGCCACTTTTACATAGAACTGTACTACCGAGCATTGATTTAATGTTACAATTTATAGAATGAATGAAAGGAGCTGGAATAAATGATTTTATTTATCGTATTTGTTGGAGTTGTCGTTGTCATAGGCATCGTCAGTAATGCAAATAAAAATCACAGCAAATCGAATGAGCACAACCACCATATCCATTCCCCTAACGATTTTTCAACAAATGATGCATATCTTTCCTCCCAGGACAGCCAACAGTGTGCTGATTCTAGTGCTACTACGAGTGACTCATCCTGTGGCTCCGGTGGGGAATGAAGGTGGCCCATTCTGAATTATGGAGATATTGCTAGTAAATTGGCTTACGAGAATTCAAAGTAATCGAACTAAGAGCAAATTTTTTATAACGTGATCAAAAGCGGAGGAGGTCTGTTTTGCACCGATCTCTTCCGAAGTACATATGTAAAATTTCATCACCTCACCACTAGTAACTATTGTTACTAGAGAAGTTGTGAACTGTTCTTTAAGATATAGCGAAAATGAAGCAACAGGCGTAAGATAGAGGAATAGATAGAGAGAATTTGGAGGTAGTAGTTGATATGATTCGATTCGAAAATGATTATGCAGAAGGTGCCCATCCACAAATTTTGCAGCGGTTAGTGGCTACAAATGAAGAACAATCTCCTGGGTATGGTATGGATGAGCATTCCGAAAAAGCAAGAGCGTCTATTAAAAAAGCGATTGCAGCGGAGCAGGCAGACATTCACTTTTTAGTGGGGGGTACACAAACGAATACGACCGTGATAGCGTCTATTTTGCGTCCTCATCAGGGCGTCATTACTGCTAGTACAGGTCATATTGCGGTACATGAAACAGGAGCTATTGAGGCAACTGGTCATAAGGTGCTGACATTGCCTAGCGGTGATGGCAAACTAACTGCGGCACAGGTGAAAGCCTGCTATGATGCGCACTGGCTGGATAGCACACATGAGCATATGGTGCAGCCAGGCTTAGTGTACATATCTCACCCTACAGAAAATGGCACGACCTATAGTAAGACAGAATTAACAGCCTTACGTGAAGTTTGCCGAGACTGTGACCTACCACTGTTTATCGATGGTGCTCGTTTAGGCTATGGTCTAGTGGCACAAGACAGTGATTTATCACTCGCTGATATCGCTAAGCTTTGTGATGTATTTTATATTGGTGGCACTAAAATGGGTGCATTGTTTGGCGAAGCAGTCGTGATTGTTAATCCTGCGTACCAAAGGGATTTCCGCTACATGATCAAGCAAAGAGGGGGGCTGCTTGCCAAAGGTCGATTATTAGGCATTCAGTTCGAAACGCTATTTGAAGATACGCTCTATATGGATATTTCGCATCATGCGGTAGATATGGCAATGCTGATACGACAGGCATTTCTCGATAAAGGCTTCGCAATGCGCTATGATTCAAAAACGAATCAGCAATTTCCAATTTTACCAAACCATCTACTTCCAACGTTAGAAGAAAAATATTCCTTCTCCATTTGGGAAGCATACGATGATACTCATACAGTTGTGCGCTTTTGCACAAGCTGGGCTACGACCAAAGAAAATGTGGATCGTTTACTAGACGACATCCACCAATTAGTATAGCCAATCAAGCTGCACCTTCCGTCAAAGGGTGCAGTTTTTTCCTATTATTCCCTAACTCTTGCTATACTATAAATAACAGGAAAGGTGGAAGCGAATGACTAAATACGTAGCACTTTTAAGAGGTATTAATGTAGGTGGGCACAATAAATTAAAAATGGCTGAATTGAGAGACGCGTTGCAACCATTAGGACTCCAAAATATTCGGACCTATATTCAAAGTGGCAATATCCTGTTTGAATCGAGTGAATCAGAAGAACTTTTACAACAGCAAATTCAAGAGACCATTCAAACTACCTTCACTATCACGAGTACAGTAATCATTCGTACAGCTGAAGAATTTTGCTCTATTGTGAACAATTGTCCTTTCTCAGATCAAGACTTAGCAGATGCAAGAGCTGTAGCTACAGGGGAAAGTCTCCATGTTGCACTACTTCCAACAGTTCCAACTGAAGAGAACGGTGCTAAGTTATTACAATATGCAAGTGAAAAAGAGCGTTGCATGATCAAGGGGAGAGATGTCTATCTTTTATTTTACGATAGCATTCGCAATGCCAAGCTTAGTCAACAACTGCATAAGCTAGAGGTGCCTGCTACAGTTCGCAATTGGAAAACGATGATGAAGCTTGCGACAATGATTGGTGAGTAGAGAAATTCATCTTTTCTAAAAGGAGGCGTGTTTAGATGAGACGGGATCAAGTAGGTTATTTTATTTATCCTTTTTTATACTTCATTGTTAGAACGGTTAATCAATGGAGGAAGCATGAGTCGATTGCATGGGGAGAAAATGTGACGATGTTGGTCATCACAATGGTCTTCATCTATTTCTTTGTTTGGATGTGGAATTGGTCCAAAAAGCCGTATCAATGGGGAAAAAAGACTAATAAAGAAACATAAAGCAAGAGAGCAAATTTCATTTATTGAAATGATGCTCTCTTGTTTTTTATTTGAACTTTTCGGGTTTTGTGGCTTTAATAGAGGCAATTTCTCCACATTGCGTACAGACAGTGAAAATAAGGGGTGAACCTGAGGAAAAGATGGTATTCATGGGTCTTAAAGCAGCATAGCCATCTAATTTTCCTTCAGAAAAAGATTGCCCGCCACAGGCTTTACAACTATATGTATTTGTTTCCATATTCTCACCTCATAATGTAAGTTTAAGGAAATTATAGCATAGAAAAAACTACAGCGATATGCATCACTGTAGTCAGAATTGGTTGATACCCTTTGAGGTTTTCAAAAGTATTATAGCATAACAACTTATTCATTGTATAGATGAAGGAAAATAACTAGATGTTGCGACTTCATTTGATTTTATCGAATTGGCTATTTGAACGAAAAGATTGGGTGTTTTCTGATTGGTGATATCTT
This sequence comes from Lysinibacillus sp. OL1, assembly GCF_004332175.1. NCBI lineage: Bacteria > Bacillati > Bacillota > Bacilli > Caryophanales > Bacillaceae > Lysinibacillus > Lysinibacillus sp. OL1. The sequence continues at coordinate 794,482 of NZ_SJDS01000001.1, forward strand.
TATTCCTGAAAATATGCTGTTTAACTACGTTATAGACATAGAGAATGTTTAGTGAATCATTTATGCCATCTTCACGATCTTTGTAAAATCAACAAGTTCACAGTGGAGCTATAAAATGCTAAAGGTTATTAGTTTAAAATTAAATAGTTTAATGTTAAACTATTTTACGTTAGGAGAGCTAATTTGCTCTTTTTCGTGTGATTTGAAGGAGGAATTGAAAATGGATCGAGTAAAAAATAAAGTGGCATTAGTAACAGGTGGGGCTTCTGGTATTGGTTTATCGGCAGCTAGCTTGTTAGCAAAAGAGGGTGCAAAAGTAGTCATTGCTGATTTTAATGTAGAGGGTGCGAAAGAAGCAGCAGCAACTTTAGTCAATGATGGGTATGAGGCGGCAGCGGTTTTCCTTGATGCAGGGGATGCTTCCTCCATTGAAGCGGCCGTGAACTTCACTGTAGAACAATACGGCTCATTAACGGTGCTCTTTAATAATGTTGGTCTAACTAACCTGAAGAAAGATTTAGATGTATTAAATATTGATTTAGATGAATGGGACCGTTTAGTCAATGTGAATTTAAAATCGATTTTACTGGGTAGTCGTTTTGCCATTCCACATATGCAAAAAGCGGGCGGGGGCTCAATTATTAATACGGCTTCTATGGCTGCATTCGCCAGTGACCAAATTCGTACAGCCTATGGGGCAACAAAAGCAGGTGTGGTGAATATGACAAGAAACATTGCTACACAATTTGGGAAGGATCATATCCGTTGTAATGCGGTTGCACCAGGTCTCATATTAACACCTGCCGCAAAAAACAATATGCCAGAAGAAATGCTGGCCATTTATGCGAAATTTAATGCGCTACCATATCATGGGGAAGCGGATGATATTGGCCATGCAGTTGTATTTTTAGCCTCTGACGAATCAAAATTTATGACGGGCCAAACATTACAAATTGAAGGCGGACATTACCTCGCTAACCCAACCATCGCTGATACGAATAACTGGCTAGCATCTTTATAGTTAATCAATAAAAGAGGTTGTCTTAAAATAGACAACCTCTTTATTAGTTGGCACAAGCTTAGCTACATTTGAGGAGCTTCCAACCCAAACTGAGCCCATTCCTCTTTCGCTGGACCATAAATACCTGGAACAGTTAAACCAGCCTGACGCATCAGAACCGTCATTTGACCGCGATGATGACTTTGATGCTGTAGTAAAAATAATAACAGGGAACCATTGGGCATTTGTCGACCAATAAATTCAATCGTTTCAGTCATTGTCTTGTCAGTCCATTGCGATTGTATCGCTTCCACAAAGGCTTCACTCGCTTGGTGATAGCCATCTGCAATGAACTGAGCAGAGGTAGGAACTGGAAAATCCTTTGCTGGGGCTTCAAACGCTAAATTCGAATTCGAGGTAATAATTCGAATTGCAGTAACCGTGTGCCAAGCAACGCGTCCTAAAGTCCAGTTTTCCGGAGTGATTGCCTGATGTAGTGATTCATCTGTTAGATGATTAAGTAATTTTTGCGTAGCAGCGGCTTCAAATGCCCAAGACTGTAAAAAATGATCGATTGTTTGAAACATGAAATCCCCCCAAAAATAGCCTATGATGTCTTATTTTCCTATGCTCCTAAAAGAAAAGCAAGATAAAGCACTGCATAAAGGGGAAGGGCAATCGAGAGCAGGATGTACATGCTCCATTCACCAATCGATAATTTCCGTTGCCACCTCGTTAATTTTAGCTGTCGACAATAGACCATACTAGCAAGTAAAAAAATTAATAAAGTAAAATCCTTTAAGTTATCTAAAAAGATGTTCAGAATATCAGCTCCTTTAGGCATTGGCAATATATGTGCCAACAAGACGTTCAATGACCATAAGCTGAGCCAACATAAAAAGTGCGTTTCTATCTAACATAGAAACGCACTTCCATTTATTCATCTCGAAGGACAATAAAAACACCACTAAAAATTAATAGGGAGCCTATCCAAAAGGAAAGCCCAATCGTCTCTCCTAATAAGAGCCAGCCTAAAAATGTGCCGACAATTGGTTGAAAGAAGAAAAATAAGCCGCCACTAGACGCATTCATTAGTTGAAGCCCTTTATTCCACAATAAAAAACCACCAGCTGTTGAGATAATGCCTAAGTAAAGCAAGCCTCCTGAAATGGTCGGTTGTAAAACACTTGCCAGATCTAAATTCTTTAGCCTTGGAAGGACAAAAGGGGTCAATAACATCACGGCAATCATAGATGTATAGGTTGTGACAACAATTTGTGAGTAATGGCTTGGTACCTTTTTGACGAATACCGACATCAGTGCCCACGTTAAGGCAGCAAGCAGTAAATAGAGTCCACCTAATTGCTGTGTCACATCGATTTGACCATTGCCTACAACGATCCCGACACCAATCGTGGCAAGAGTGATAGACAAGCATTTTTTCAGCGTAATGCTTTCTTTTAAAATCAAACGGGCGAAGACAACCATAAAAGCAGGGGTTGTAGCAGTAATAATTGCCCCCATCTGCGCGGTGGATAGCATTGTGCCCATTTCCTGTGTCACAATTGAAATCGTGTTCCCAATAAGGCCAACAAGAAAAATGATCAGCCAATCTTTTTTAGCTATTTTCCAGGATTGCCTCATCATGACCCCAATGATCCCAAGTGCAATCACCGCGATCAAATAGCGCATCCAAACAAGCTCTAATGGTGGCACAACCTCCACCACTACTTTAACAACTACATACATGGCACCCCAAATACTCGCAGCAAGCGATAAAAAGATAGCACCGATTATTAGATTTCTCATGTTTTTTTCCTCCGTTTTCATAGATACCTATGCCCTTAACGGAGAAAAAGAGCTTCTACCGTTAAGGAAGAAGAAGTGCTGGTACGTCCTGTTCAAATAATGGAGCAAACATCATAATAATCCCACCATCCTCAAGTCATTTTTTATTAGTATAATAGAATAGACATCGTTTTCATAGGGAGATTTCATGAAAGCAAAAAGAGGGGGATGAAAATGGTAATACTTCAATATGTGATGGAAGAGAAGGATTTGCCAATCATAAAGGAGGTCTATCAATCTGTTGGGTGGATGAAACATGATGAACAGATTATCAAACAAGTTTTCGATGCAAGCACACATCAAGTATTCGCTGTGGTAGATGGAAAAATAGTGGGCTTTGCCAGAGCTTTGTCAGATGGCGTCTTTAATGCCGCCATTTACGATGTGATTGTGCATCAAGCCTATCAAGGCACAGGGATTGCTCGTTTACTTCTGGAGGATCTGATCGCACAGTTAAGGGAGGTATCCTGCATTCAGTTAATCGCCACAACAGGGAATGAACCGTTTTATGCAAAAATGGGCTTTAGAAAATTGAAAACGGGTATGGCCATCTATAAAAATCAGCAACTAGCTCAAGAATATTTGGATTAAAGGGAAGGGGCGGAAACCCACCAATGGTTTCCGACCCTACATTTTTAGACTGGATGAAATAGCTGTTAGTGGATACCTGCTTATAGTGCCCTACACTCCACTCATTCAAGTTGATTAAATCCTTAAGGGATTTGGGGACAGGGCAATTCCAATCTACATTTGCTATTGTTAGTGGGAAATTATCCTCAGCCGGATTAGGTGTATGGATATTAACTGAATCCAAACCAGCATCCTCCTCTACAAACTCCATCCATATTTGATAAGGTTTTCCCAATGTCGAGAGCCTTTCTGATAAGCGGTTATATAGGGCTATATGTGCTTTGATGTGCTCTCTTCTTATCTTTAAACCATCATTGCCGTACCCGTAAAAATCAAGGTGAATGTGCCACAAATTAAACCAACCTTCTTCGTCAATGTCTACAATAGATAGCTCTGTGGTTGTTTGTCGCCATAAGTTACGGAAATAACGCCTTTTCCCACGAAATTTTTTCAAATTACTGTTCTTCCATTTAAAAAGCTGTTCCTTTCATTACGTTGCCTTTTATTAAAATAAAGGCTTTGGCAATCCACTAAGATGCGCGATAACAGAGATTTGCCCAACATGGTAAGCTTCATGTGAGTAAACATGATGAAACAACCAGTTACGTGTAGGGACGGAAGGTGGCGTCCAACCATCGGAAAACTTCGGCACCTCGACTATTTCATTGAGCTGCGATTCGTCTAATGTATGTAGTATGTCATCCGTATAATGTCTAATTTGAATATAGCTATCTAGTATTTCCTTAGGCGAACAATCATCGTGAAGGTTTAATATACAAGGATTTTTAAGTCCAATTTCATTCACCCAATAGTCTTCGCTACTTGATAAATGAGAAATAATCCATGCTACATTATTTGGATAAAAATCAGATGTCTTAAACCAAAACGCCTCATCAAGTGTCCTTAGGTAAGGTATTAACGTTTTCCTTAGATCATTACGATATGGAAATAGCACATCTATACATCCTTTCTTTTATTAATAGGTTTATTGTAAAGGAGCAAGCACAGGATAGGAAATGAATCCTTTTTTCTCAGATTAAAAGAGGTCTGGAATATTAAAAAAATCACCTAGAGGAAGGTGATTAGATCGGATTGATTTTAAGTTCTCTTAGAATTAAAAGAACGCCCACTCCATACACGATAGAAATGGCTAAAGGTACAAGTGTGAAGGCTTGATCAACAAAGAAGCCACCTAAAATCAGGGCAGAAAAGCACACGCCTAGAGTCACAAATAAATAAGCCTTACTTTTATAAATCCATATGTATGGCAGAAAATGAGAGCCTGCAAGTAAACCAATTGTAAAGGGAAGATATTCAGGTATGTTCATATACACAATGATAAATACAGGTATGTAAAAAGCTTGAGGAGCGGCAACGATTCCTCCTAACGTCCCTAAAGGATTGCCAGTAGCGTTTAAATTAATCCCAAGAATTTTACTAATGCCTAAACCGATAGGGAAAATGGCACCTAAGCCAAATATCCAACTTAAACGAACCGCTTCGATTGGCAAAACTAAGGGCATTAGAGTAAAAAGTAAAAAGACAACCGCACCAGAAAGTAAAATGGGAAATCCCTTTTTTACTTCAACAATCATTTCCTTTTGTAAATCTTCCAGTGTTTTATCCATCAACGCACCATCCTTCATGAAATAAATAGAATATAACCTATAATATACCAGTATATTTCTATTTTTACCACAGATGATTTGAAATGGAGTTTTTTGTAAAGTTTGAAGGTGATCGAATCCTATGTCCCCCGAAAAATTATGAAGACAAAGATAATTATTAAAATTGTTGAAAACACTTGTAAAGAGAAACGAACATTAGCAATCATTCCTTTCAACTTTCTTACATTTTAAATACCTATGGAGATTTGACAATATTGATTTTGGGGTTACAAAAACGCCATCTTCTCAAACATCAAACATGGCTAAAGGTTACTCGCTTTTTTTTTGTCTCAATGTTAGCATTGTAGAATATTGGAGGTATCATATGGGACGAGATAAAAAATTTTCTGAACAAGACCTTTGGCATCATACGCATCAGCTTTTGCTATCTGTTGGATATCAAGGGTTTACAATGAGCTTGCTTGCACAAAGTATCGGCGTATCAAGGGCCGCAATTTATAAACAATATCCAAATAAAGAAGAACTTATTATTCAATTTATGGTTTGGCAAATGGAAAAAAGCATCGAGAACCTTTCAAATGTTAATTTTTCGCAATCATTTGAACAACAGCTTGAGGACTTACTTGTTCGTATGTTTGATATGCGCGACCTACATCAAATTTTAGGATTCGCCTCACAAATTAATGACGTATCGCTGGTTGTGAAGCAAAAAAAGGAAGTATTAAATAACATGCATGGTGGACTTTACATACCACTTCAACAAGTAATTAAACAGGGGAAGGAAGAGGGGATAATTGCAGAAGATCGTAACAACTTTATTTTGCTTAGCTTCATTTTTCAATTGATTGACATGCCAAACCATCTCAATATGCCTATAGAAAGCTTTTTAAAGGAGATCAAATTGCTTATTTTACATGGTATTTCAAAATAAGTAACAAGTATGTCACTTATTTTAGTTACACATGTGTAACTTTTGTGTATAATGAAAAAGAATTCATATTTAGCAGGATTCAATCTTTGCTCATATGAATTCTATTTCTAATATGGAGGCTACATCATGTTTTTAGCACTAAAAGAATTAAAATATGCGAAGTTCCGCTATGTAATGATGACCACAATTATCATTTTAATCGCATGGCTCGTGTTCATTTTATCAGGACTTGGCAACGGTTTAGCGACTTTGAGTGCCGCTACACTGAAAAATATCGACGCAGAATACGTTGTCTATGAAGAAACAGCAGGGGCTACATTCGCAAAATCGATCCTGTCAGAAAATCTGCAAGATGATTTAGAAAAACAAAAAAATGTAGATAAAGTAGCTGCGTTTGGCGCTTCTACAATAGCAGTCGGCAAAACAAAGTCAAAAGATGCCGATTCGAAGGAAGATGTCGCATTTTTAGGCGTTGAGCCAGACGCATTTTTTATGCCAGAGGTAATCGAGGGTGAAAAATTATCATACGACAACAAAAAAGGTGTTGTTATTAACGATACGTTAAAAGAAGCAGGCTACAAGATTGGTGATATTTTACTAGTAGCAAACTCTGACATGAAATTAGAAGTGGTAGGTTATGTAAAAGGAGAAACCTATAATCACTTACCTGCTATTTTCACAGTACTGGAAAACTGGCGTGATTATCAATATGCAGCTCCTGGCTCTGATAATGATACGGACAAGGCTGTACAAGCTTTCTTCCTAAAGGCTCCTAACTTAGAAGATCCATCTACTATCGATAAAGCCGTAAAAGATGTTGAAACGGTTACAAAGAAAACAGCAATCAACGGTATGCCTGGTTATAAAGAAGAAAACGGCACTATTATGATGATGCTTGCTTTTTGTATCGTTATCTCTGCATTCATTATTGCTGTATTCTTCTACGTCATTACAATGCAAAAGACACAACAATTTGGTGTCATGAAAGCAATTGGCGCTAGCAATGGTTTCATCGGTAAAGCAATTGTTGCACAAGTAGCGATTCTATCAGTATTAGGTATCGTTATTGGTATCGTCTTCACATACTTAACGGCTAAAATTTTACCAGAGGGTATGCCATTTGACTTAGAACCGACCTTAATCATTACCTATGCGATTGTTTTATTAATTATTGCATTATTAAGTTCAATTGTTTCTGTACGTCAAATCGTTAAAATCGATCCATTAACAGCATTAGGGAGAGTGGAATAAATGGCGCTATTATCATTACAAAATGTTTCTAAAAGCTATAAAGAAGGCGCTAGCACTGTCCAAGCATTAAAGCAAGCAACACTTGAAGTAGAAGCTGGGGAGCTAGTAGCCATTATCGGTCCATCAGGTTCGGGTAAAAGTACACTACTTTCAATTGCAGGCGCTCTATTACAGATGTCAGAGGGTACTCTAGAAATTAACGGCAGGAATATTGTTCATCTTTCAGCAAAACAATTAGCAAGTTTCCGTTTAAAAGAGCTTGGTTTCATTTTACAAACATCTAACTTAGTACCTTACTTAAATGTACTTGATCAATTACTACTGGTGAAAAAAATGGGTGGTAAAGTGACAAAAGAGGATAAAGAGTTTGCAAAGCAACTACTTACAGAGCTTGGCTTAAGTGATAAATGTAAAAAAATGCCGAATGAATTATCAGGTGGTGAGCGTCAACGTGTTGCGATTGCACGCGCATTCATGAATAACTCAAAAGTGATTTTAGCCGATGAACCAACTGCTAGCCTTGACTCTAAACGGGCACTTGAAGTCGTAAAGCTTCTTGCCAAAGAAGCAAAAGAACGTAATAAAGCTGCCATAATGGTAACCCATGATGAACGAATGCTACAGTTCTGTGACCATGTATATCGTATGGAAGATGGCGTGCTCACGCAACAATCTTAATCAATACAAAATAGAGGCTGGTATAAAACTCTAGCTTTCATCAAAAAGGACTCGTGCTTTTGTGTCAGTAAAAGTGCGAGTCCTTTTCGTTATAGAAAGGAATATTAAATGATTTTTATTGTTTAAACGATCAACCTAAACTAAGAAAAACATTTAATGATTATGCACGGGTATCAAGCCTCTTCAAAAACTGCTACACAGGTCATTGGGATGGAATGCTACAATAGACGAAGGATGCTCTGTATGCTTTAAAGCCTATGACGGATTATGCTAGGCTGCATAATAAAGGCGGATTTCATGCGTTTACGCCTGATACAAAGGAAGGAATAGCAGAGAGCCGAAACTTTTGCTCACTCTATGGCATTGATGTGGAAGCTGCCACAGGTTTATCCAATGGGGCTTTTACCTGTTATTTTTTAAATATAAATGTTTTTAATCAAGAGTACATATTTAGAAAAGCTACCTTTATATTGAATATGCCATTTTCAATATAAAGGTAGGATAAAAAAATTAATATTTGACTTTAGTGATAATAGGGGTTTCAACTCTACTATTCAATTTTTGGAATAGCCAGATAGCAAGGAATAAAGCCATGCTTACAGTACCAAAACCGACCCAATTCAAATTTAGGACAGAGGTATGACTGATGACAAACCCGCCTAATGCAGACCCCAGTGCAAAACCGAATTGGATAAAGGAGGTATTTATGCTGAGGGCAATGTCTGGATTTCGAGGTACTAGTGTAACAAGAAGGAGCTGCTGGGCAGGAGAAATACTCCAAGTTGCTACCATAAAAATCATTAAAATCAAGATCAATACAAAGAGATTGATACCAGCTAGTGCGAATAAGAGGAGCGTTACTGCTTGTAACAGCAAGCCAAAACAAATGGTAAAACGCGAACCCTTTGCATCAGCCAATTGCCCGCCCACTCTTGAGCCAAGAAAGCTACAGATGCCAGCTAAAAATAGAATGCCACTAATTTCGGTCATAGAAAGAGGGGATGTGGCTTGTAAGAAAGGCGTAATATAAGTAAATAGGGTAGCGTAGCCACCGACATAAAATAAAGTAATCGCCAGGGCAGTTAGAATTTTTGAATCTTTTAAAATCGAAAGCTGCGACCTGAGTGTAACAGCTTCTTCCTCTTTGATAACTGGAATTTTTTTATAGATGATAAGCAGTGGTAGAATAGTTAATAAACCGATCAGCATAAATAAAACTCTCCATCCAACTATTTCGCTAAAAAATGTGCCAATTGGAACACCCAGCACGAGCGAACTACTTAGTCCCATCAAAATGATGCCGATAGCACGGCCTCTTCGTTCTTTTTCAACTAATCGAGTAGCTACTGCCATGGCTACCACTGTAGCAATTCCTCCGCTAACCCCTTGAATAATTCGTATCCCTAGTGCGTACTCAAAAGAAGAGCTGATAAACATGAATCCGTTACTAATAATGAACACACTAACGGTAGCCATAAGCAACTTTTTGCGATCCACATTGATCGTGAGCGCAATGAGAATTGGAGCGAAAATAGCTGCTGCTAGGGCAAATAAAGTCACTAATAACCCAGCTTCTGAAATCGTTACTCCAAAGTCGACGGCAATCATTTCAATAACGCCTGTGATAATGTACTCAACGGTTCCGATTAGGAAAACAATGAGTGATAAAACATAGATAATCAGCTTATTTTTCAACTCAATTCACGCTTCCTTCAGCTATTTATAATAGGTATTTGTATCTCCATTAATTGCACGTTTTGGGTTGTAGATAATGGTAAATAGATTTCTCTACCTGGTTCGTTTTCCTTGACTTGATAGTTATTTTCTACAATCCAGTTAGCTAAATCAACACAGGCTGTACAAGCAAAGTTAGAATCTGAACGAAAGGTCATTGTGGCCATCATTGGCTCAGAAGGAAGAGTCCGTAGTTGAAATGTATCAGGGAATGATGAAAGCTCCTTGGTTAAAAAATAGCCGACTTCAAATTCAAACTCGTCTTCTTTCTCCTCTATTTCTTTCCATAAAACAACCTGAGGACTTTGAGCTAATTGGCGCATTTCCTTTGTGAGTAATTGATTAAATGTACGAAACAGATCTGGAATATCTTCTTCGCTCCCGCGTGCTTTCAAAGAAAGGAATTGCTGAGCATCCACTGCCTTGATGCGGATTTCTTGATCTGATTCCACCTGACCCTCTCGTTCTAAAAGTTGCATACGTTCTTCAATTCGTGCAAGCTTGGCCTGTTCCGTCTGGATAATATGTTGAATCTCACTTTTTTTCAGCTTAAACATCCCTTGTATATCTTTTAACGAAATATCTTCGTGGAGCAAACGTATAATTTGTGGCAAGGTAAACCCCAATTCCTTATAGGGAAAGATCCGATTGAGCTCTAGTAGCTGGTCTGCTGAATAGTATCGGTAGCAAGTATCATGGTCCACCTTTCTCGGCTTTAATATGCCAATCTGATCATAATAGCGCAATGTTTTCAAGGATACTTTGCTTAGCCTAGAAAATTCACTGATTTTAAACAAAATATCACCTCCAATCTAATAACTTAATGCAAGTATACAGTTTCCTGTGCAGGGGAAAGTCAAATGCTTTTTAAATAACCTTACTACAATCTAATGTAGTAAGGCGCTTGTGAATATTTCAATGAATGTTAAATATATAAATAACAATAATAATATAATTAAAAACAACTATTATTTATTGTTAATCAATAAATTTCGTGTTAAATTTATAGTGTCATTAAATAAGTGAGGTGCTTTCAATGAATGTTAAACCAGGTTTAACATCTTTTTTAAAGGTAATAATTCTTCTGGCTGGGATGGCCATTCTTGCCCTATGTATATTTTTTGTACCTCCTATGGCTCATTTCGCATCGAGTTTGTATCCGAATTTTTACCCAATGAATTATCTCATTTTCATTGTGATGTATGGATCGGCTGTACCTTTTTACATTGCTCTCTATCAGGCTTTTAATCTTTTACGGTACATTGAAGCGAATACAGCTTTCTCGGAATTATCTGTAAAAGCATTAAAGTACATAAAGTGGTGTGCGATAATAATCAGTGGCTTGCATGTCTTAGCTTCACCACTTTTTCATTTTATAACAAACAAAATGGATCCTCCTTTTGGAATAGTGGGACTCCTCATCATTTTTGTTTCACTAGTTATCGCCATTTTTGCGGCTGTCCTCCAGCGGCTTCTACAAGAAGTGACGAATATAAAATTAGAAAATGATTTAACGGTCTGAGATGGATGATATGGTGATATTAGCCAAACGAAAACTGCTCATAGAAGAGATGTAGAACCTATCAGTTAGAATTCGGAATCCTATGGAAGTTTAATAGTGACGCAAGTAAATTTCTAGATAGATATGTAGTTTAATCTTTTAAGGGGGCTGATCCACTTTTATTCTACTTTTGCTATACTTTATGAAATTGAATAGTATAGGAGGCTATAAAAGTGGATTGGAAGATAAAAAAATTTGATGAATTAACAGTAAAAGAACTATATGAGATACTGAAGGTTCGTGCGGAAGTTTTTGTGGTAGAGCAAAAATGTGTCTATCAGGATCTAGATTCAAAAGACGAAAATGCTTATCATTTATTTGGTGAAGACCAAGGAGAGGTAGTTGGGTATTTAAGAATTCTACCCAAAGGAATAGCATATCAAGAAGCAGCAATCGGAAGAGTGTTAACAAAGCAAACCTACAGAAAAAAGGGATTGTCTCTGGAAATGGTTAAAAGAGCAATTGATTACATTCTAGATGATATTGGAGAAGACGCAATCCGCATTTCTGCGCAGGCATATTTGCTAAAATTCTATGAGGGCTTCGGATTTGAAAAGACATCAGAAGTTTATTTAGAAGATGGAATAGAACATATAGAAATGCTATATAAAAGGCTGTAATTATCAGACACCTTGCGCTTAAAGAGGAGGATAGCCCTCAAATAGCAGGATAGAATTCTAAAAGTGGAGGATAAAACTGAAAAAGTAGCGGATAGAACGTTCAAAGTGAGGGATAGCCCGCAAATTAGGAGGATAGCCCTCAAATAGCAGGATAAAATACTAAAAGATGATAAAATAGCAGATTAACAAATTGTAAAAATTGAGCGCTATCCGAGCATAAGGATAAGCGCTTTATTTTTTTCTTGAACTTTTAAGCCCTTAAACTAGTATTTAACCTTCAACCCTAGTAATGAAGCAAAACCTATGGCTTGTTCAGTAGAGACTTCACACCCATTTAAACTTTCTGGAGTTACTTGAAGTCTTTTAAATTTACATGTACTGATGTCTATTCCTTTTAAGGGAGTTTGAGAGAAATCAACATCATTTAGATCACTTTCCTGAAACGCTACTTTATTAAGTAAACAATCATAAAAATTCGCACCTTGCAGGGAGGTGCTATCAAATAGCACTTGTTTAAAGCGCACTTCGGGGAAATTGCATAAGTTTGCAAGGCAATTTTCAAATGAAACATTGCCGAGGTTTGCTTCAGTTAAATTCAACCCTAATAATTTACAGTTTTTGAAGGCCACTCTATGAATGATGCCTTCACTTAAGTTAGTGTTAGATAAATCACAGTTTTCAAAAATGACGTCCGTTAAATCAATTTTTTGAAAGGTACAATCGATGAATGTGACATTTTTAAAGATAACATTAGAGACGATTAATCGTTCAATATCCTCGTGAGCAATGACCGTATCCGTAATCTTGCAATTTGTTAAATAGGGTTCCTCCTCATAAAAAATATCCTGAAAATTTGCTTTGTCAAGATTCGGGGATATTTTTGGTGATATAAGTTGGAAATTGTATGACATATTAGCACACCCTTCAAATATAAATAAAAGCTTCTCCTATTTAGTATAAGTGTAAACCTAAAATAAGAACACCGTCTATACGGTGCTCTTATCTGGTTTATACAAAGGATTCACCATCTTACTAAAAACGGAGGCTAGCACCTGTTGAAACAGCATACCGAACACAACAGGCATGGCGACTTTACCTGGAAAGTACGTTGTGGCCACGATGACACCGACAGCAATATTTCTCATGCCACCAGTAAAAACAAAGGTTGCCATTTGTGGACCGTCTTTTAACAGATATCGACCAATGAGGTAAGCAAATAGATAGCCTGATACTGCAAGGAAGAACACTAAAAGCACCACGAAGAAGAGATGCAAGTTGATATCCTTTAAGTAGGGAGCAATGGCACTGCTATTAATCAGTATGACAGCAAATAAACATAGCTTTGAAAAAGGAGCAAGTTTTTTACCGATTTTTTGAGGGATGGCTCCTTTCGAAAGTTCATTCACTAAGATACCTAAAATCGTGGGTAAGACAATCATCCATAGTAAATTCAGAATCAGGGATGCCACATCCAACTCAATTTTTTCACCCGAAACGATATAGAGGATGGAGGGGAGGAGGATGGGTGAAAGGAGCGTATCAATTAAAATAATTGATAAGCCTAACGGTAAGTTCCCTTTGCAAATATTGATCCAAATAACACTCGTTACACCTGTTGGAAGTGCAACTGCTAAGACAAAACCAACAGTCAACAAATGGTCATCGAACAAAACAGTGGATAAGAAATAAGCCCATAAAGGCATCAAGAGATGAAGAAAAAGGATGGAGAATAAAATGAGAACTGGATGCTTCATGAAAATTTTTACATCTTTAAATTTCATATGTAAGCTTCCTGAGAATGTCATGAAGGCAAATAGCCAGGAGACGAGGAATAATAAATGATGTCCAATACTTTCTAAGAATACACCTACAATTAAACTTAATGGTGTCAGGATCGCAATGTATTTTTGGAGAAATACATTTAGTTTTTCTAACATACAAAGACCTTCTTTTTTTATCTGATTTTATCACTTTTATTATACCGCAAAAAAAGCAGAAGATTTTCTCCTGCTAAGAATTTACATGTTTTTTATTGGTTTCTTTAGTGAACGGCATCCATACAATGCCTACAATCAATAAAATATTACCTGTCCACCTAACCCATAAATAATAAGGCTGGTCTTTTAAAAAGTACAACGAAGCTAGGATAATAACCATCCCAATACCAATCATTAATTTTAAATAAATCGGAGTTTTTGCCATTCTCCTGCCTCCTTTCTATCTTTTCATGAATATGTATCTATATCACTTTTTTTCCTATCCAATGCGCAGTAAAGACAATGGGGAAAAATAGTATGCCAAAAGGCAGGCTTATCAAAACGATATGCCAAGTAAGGATGCCACTAGTAAACAAAGATTTAAATAAAATAATGATATAGGGAATAATGATGATGGCTGATGTTATAGCTCCTGGAGTAACAGAACGAAATAAGAGCGATTGTCCAATATGGGTAAAAGCATGGATAAAGAAAACAAGTGTAACAGCTGTGAAAAAATAAATAGTAAAAGCAGCCCCGTTTAGAAAATAGTAGTTAGCCAGAATGGTAGAGAGACTGACAAACAAGAAGATAAATAAGACAGCAACTGCAAATTGTGCGGTGCTCATTGAAAATTGTTTTACCACTTTATCGGCTATTTTTTTGGGTAATCTTTCATACAGCTTATGACGATTATGATGTAACCATTTCTCTACCATAATAATTTCTTCAAAATCGTGAATAATAAATAAAATAGGAAACAACCAAATTAGTGTTTGAACATTCAACCATTCCATATGAATACCTCTCTCCTTATCTCTATGCTTGAAGTGTGACTGAAAATACCATATTTATATAATATATGTTAATAATAACATATTGAAAATAGAAAAAGTTGTAAGCAATTATTGAATCTAATTAAAAAGAAATCGGGGATGAAGCTGTGAGTGAAATCGATAAACGTAATAGACTAAACAAGGAACCATTCTCATATCAAACGACAAAAAAGGGGACTGTCGTTATTTATTATGAAGGGAAGCAAATTAAAATCGTCAAGGAGAAAGAGGCTGAGCGTCTACTAGCAAAAATTCAGCAGGTGGAGGGGCAGATAAAGGAAATCCAGCTATTGTTAGCTAAAATGACGGGAAATTTTAAACGAGGTAACGAGAAATTGGCTAAACATAAAAAGGGAATGAAGGCTGAAAAAGGTTTATTGAGATAATAATTATGCAAAGCTAATAGTAACATATTGAATTGGTTTTTCCTTTTTAAGGCAGGCGTTAAGGGGGTTATTACGATTATTTACTGTATGGTTCTCTTTTATAAAAATACAAGCACTTGCTTTGTCCAATGAGAAGGGAAGATAAATTAACGCACAATTAGCGGATTTGAATTTTTTGTTAATTATTAGCTCATTTTACCATTTTGTCGATAACCTGTGTTATTCTATATTAGAATAATAAATTAGGAGGCGGTAATATGTATTACAGCAATGGTAACTATGAAGCTTTCGCACGTCCTAAAAAACCTGAGGGAGTCGATAAAAAGTCTGCTTATCTGATTGGCTCGGGACTAGCCTCACTGTCAGCAGCATGTTTTTTAATTCGTGATGGCCAAATGAAAGGTGAGAACATTCATATTCTTGAAGAGTTAGATATTTCAGGAGGAAGTCTAGATGGCATACTTAATCCGACGAGAGGGTTTATTATTCGCGGTGGACGAGAAATGGAAGATCATTTTGAATGCTTATGGGATTTATTCCGTTCCATTCCTTCGTTAGAAGTAGAAAATACTTCCGTTTTAGATGAATTTTACTGGCTTAATAAAGAGGATCCTAATTATTCAAAATGTCGATTAATGAAGGATAGAGGCCAAAGACTTGAGGATGATGGCAAGTTCACTTTATCAGACAAATCCTCAGAAGAAATGATTAAATTATTCTTTACGCCTGAGGAAAAATTAGAGGACAAAAAAATCACAGATGTTTTCTCAGATGAATTTTTTGAATCGAATTTTTGGCTCTATTGGTCTACAATGTTTGCGTTTGAAAAATGGCATTCTGCGATGGAGATGCGTCGTTATATTATGCGTTTCATTCATCATATTGGCGGATTACCAGATTTATCGGCCTTAAAATTTACAAAGTATAATCAGTATGAATCGCTCGTGCTGCCAATGATTAAATACTTAGAAAGTCATGATGTTGATTTCCAATATAATACGGTTGTAGAAAATGTTTTAGTTGATAAGGTAGGAGACAAAAAAGTAGCTCATACATTGGTGTTACGAAAAGATGGTGTGAAAAAGAATATTGAACTAACAGAAAATGAGTTAGTGTTTGTGACAAATGGTAGTATTACAGAAAGTACAACATACGGGGATAATAATACGCCAGCCCCTATCAATAAAGATTTAGGTGGCAGCTGGTCCCTGTGGAAAAATATCGCTGCCCAAGGTGAAGAGTTTGGTCGACCAGAAAAGTTCTGCGATAATCTGCCAGAGGAAAGCTGGTTTGTTTCAGCTACCCTTACAACATTAGATGATCGAGTGGCTCCATATATTGAAAAAATCAGTAAAAGGGATCCATACGCTGGTAAGGTTGTAACAGGAGGGATTGTCACAGCTACCGATTCTAATTGGATGCTAAGCTATACATTGAACCGCCAACCTCACTTTAAAAATCAACCAAAGGACCAGTTAGTTGTTTGGATTTATGGCTTACTTTCAAACAAGCCAGGTGATTTTATTAAAAAAAGTATTACAGAATGTACAGGCATTGAGATTGCACAAGAGTGGTTATACCATATGGGTGTACCAGTGGATGAAATTCCAGACATTGCACAAAATTCTTGCAATACGATTCCATGCTATATGCCTTACATCACTTCTTATTTCATGCCAAGAGCAATGGGTGATCGTCCACTTGTTGTGCCAGAAGGATCAGCTAATTTAGCCTTTATTGGCAACTTCAGCGAAACAGCAAAAGATACAGTCTTTACTACGGAATATTCCGTAAGAACGGCGATGGAGGCGGTCTATCAACTATTAACGATTGACCGAGGTGTGCCAGAGGTGTTTGCGTCTGCCTTTGATGTTCGCACATTATTAGCATCAACGGCTCGTTTGCTGGATGGTAAAAAACTAACAGATATTGATGCACCATTTATCTTAAAGCAAATCGGTAAATTGGGTATTCATAAAACAAAGGATACAATCATCTATGATTTACTGAAAGAAAGTAAACTAATATAGTGTTAAAAAGAGACAAAGCAGTTTGAGGGGCTTTGTCTCTTTTTATAGCCAGTCTTTTACATAGGCAAGTAAACCGATAAACGCACCTACCCCCATGCCAATAAAGACAGGCACTATGAGGTTGGCTTTCTTGTGTACGGTTTTCATTTCTTCCATTGAAATCCCTTCTTTCTCATCACATACTTAAAATTCTAAGCGCATCGTCTGGTTCGTATCCTTGAATCCGTGTTTTTCATATAAGGATTTAGCGCCTTTATTTTCAGTCAATACATTTAACTCCAGATAGTCCAAGTGACGATAGGCTGCCCATTTTTTCGCTTCTTCTAATAAAGCAGATCCAATTCCTTTATTTTGGTAACGCTTGCCAACAATCACATCCACAATAAAAGCATATTTGTGTTCAACCAAGCAAGTATAGGGTGGGGTCGTCGTTTCTTTAATAAGCAAAAAGCCTACTACTTCGTTCTCGAATGTTGCGATTAAAATATCTGAATCATCTTCAATGATCGTAAACCTGATAAAGTTGGCATCTTGTTTGGCAGGTTTGATATATTTAGGTTGAAGAATCGACATCTCTAAAAAAAGCTCTTGGTATAAACGCTCAATTTGTGGAATTTCATCGAGCGTTGCAGTTTTTATTTCCATACTATCCCTCCGTCAGTTTAGTATCATAGTAAGTAATATTTTACATTAATGGTTGATTAATAGAAAGGGGAAGGCGCATGAGGTTATGGCATATAGATTTAATTGCGTATCTACCAAAAGGACAACTACTGTCGCAGTGGAGAGAGCTAAATAGCATATTTGCGAAAGAGGATCAGCATATACTGATTAATTATATATACGAATACCCAAAAGAAGATTTGTATTTGTATACAGAAAAAGTCATGGATGAAATGCAGAAGCGGGGTTATCAAATTCGAACCTACGAAAAAAAGAATAACTACTTTAAGGGTTTGGGCCCAGTAAAGGATAGGAGACCCTTTCAACAGCATCATAATCAGGAATATCTTGAAATATGTTTTTTTAATTTAAAGGAGAAATTTATAAGAGGCCAGAAGGATTATGAAGAGGAATTGTATCAGCAATTATGCACATATATAAATAACGTGCTTTAACTAGGAGGGTTATACATGTTAAGAGCGATTATATTTGATGTAGATGGAACGATTTTGGATACAGAGCAAGCGATTTTACAGTCATTGCAAAGAACCTTACGAGAAGAAACACAACAGGACTATCCCTTTGAGGCATTACGATTTGCTTTAGGCATCCCAGGAAAAGATGCATTGCAGAGGCTTAATGTGGATGACATAGAGGCTGTGCATCAGAAATGGTCTGCGGCTGTGCTTGATTTTTCAAATGAAGTGGCTGTTTTCGAAAGTCTAGAGGAAGTTATTCAGCACCTTGCAACAAAGCCACTACAATTAGGGATTGTCACTTCTAAAACAGCGCAAGAGGTAGTGGATGAATTTGAGCCGTTTGGGTTAAGTGAGTATTTCCAGCATATTGTAAGTGCCAGTGATACGGAAAAGCATAAACCACACCCAGAGCCGCTGTTAAAATGTCTGGACGCATTACAGGTAGCACCAGAAGAGGCCATCTATATTGGTGATTCTATCTATGATTTCCAATGCGCAAAGCAAGCAGGCACCAAATTTGCCCTTGCCCATTGGGGAGCCAAATCCACCATTGGCTTTGAGGAGGCAGATTACGTTTTTTATGAGCCAAAGGATATTTTAGCAATCGTTAAGTAGCATGAAAAATAGAAGATGGTGTCCTAGATTTCACACCATCTTTGCCTATGAGGAAGGTAAATAGTTAAGAAGGTTAAGACAGTCAAATTCCTTAAATCTACACTCACATGAGATAAAATAATCGAGCGTAAGCTTTTTGTTTTTAGATAAGTAATGACCCACACGATACCTGCTATGGATAAATAGATATACAAATGATAGGATTTACTAGCATAAGAACAGGTGGTAATTTAAAAAAGGTCTGCATCAGTAATTTTTCCGAAGGATGAAAAAGTTAATGATACGATTATTCAACACATAGTTAAAGATTTTATAAAGAATGTTTCTAAAGCAGAAAAGGTAACATTGAGTTGCGAGGTAGCCCTTATTACTTTATTGAACAAACAGACTTTATCGATTCAAAGCAAGGTTTTTCTTTTAGTCTCTGTTAGTAATGATATCTGGCCCGCTCTTATGTGGAGCATCGGCATCATGGTCATCGCATATTTTTTCGCCATTAAACAATTTAAACGCCAGTTAGGCTAAATTCGTCATTATTAAATAAGCCATACGAAAAAGTCGATTTCTTATTGTATAGGAAATCGACTTGTTCTCGCTTCTATTCAATCTATATGGATAAAGACCATGCTAATTTCGAAAATGATTTCGTGCTAGAAGGGTTGCTGACTGATAGTCAGAAGGCAAATCATCCTCAAAATAAATCGCTTCTACTGGACAAACTAATTCACAAGCTCCACAATCAATGCAAAGATCTGGATCAATTACATATTGGGTATCTGTCATAACAATGCAATTTACTGGACAGACATCCAAACAGACAGCCGCTTTTTCATCCCTGCATAATTCTGTAATTACAAATGCCATTATAAATCCTCCTATACAGACAACTGGTGTTTTAATTCTTCGGGTGAGTGTTTCCAATACGCTTCATTAAATTCAGATAAAAACTGAAAAAGTAGCCTTTTTGAATGACTATCCATATGCTGCAAGTGAAATTTCCCTTTCAGTGCCTTATCTAAAAAATTTACCTGCTCTGGCAAAGATTTATAGCCAAGCTTAATACGACGTTCTTCTTTTGATACCCGTACTTCACTTGCGGTACATCCCGCATAATAGGGGCCATTTTGATTAACCTGAATCGCTACCCAAACTATCCAATAACGATAATAATCGCTACTAGCATGAGCTAGATCAGGTGAAAAACGAACTTTTTTTTCAATTTTACTTCGTCCGTGTAAGGCTTCTAAATCTATAAACACGTGCTCTTTTTCACAATCTATAATAATTGACGTTACATTATTTAGATCAAGGGTACCTACTCCGTAACCTCCATCTCCGTCAGTTGAATCGTTACTTAAAATTGTAAAATGCATTTTCTCCTTCATAGAAGTCACCTCGACACATTTGTATTTCCTTATTAATAAATAGTTAATCGGTCTGAACATACAGTTTTTGCTCATAGCAAAAACGCATAAAAAAAACATCACTGTACGCTACGTTGTACAAGATGTTCTACCTGTTGGTAATTTTTCAAGTACAAATCTAACAAACACATTACGTATAGTTTTATAAATTAAGATACTTGAACGTTTTAGTAGTAATTTTTTTCTATACGTAATGGTTGTCTAGGATTTTTCCTCATACTTTTATCGTTAAAAAGTATAAATACAATATAACGTCTAACATCAATGATTGTCTTCAGACTAATGTCTGAAATGTTATGTATTGGTAATTTGACGATAATACAGTGATTGGACCTTTAATTAACAGAAGGTTGTTGCTATAAATTTTGCCTTTCCGATTTAATTGTTAGAAACCAAGCAGCTGAAAAAGGACTAAGACTCCTGAAAACAGCTAATTTTTCTATAAAGGACAATAAAATTGCTTGTTGTTGTAACAACAATAGTGTACGATACATAGTATAAGTTATACAGTGTATGTCATATAGTAAGTGAAATTGAGGTGAGTGAATGAGTACGTTACTGAATTCATTAATGACAGAACTTAGGAGAGGAACACTGACATTAGCCGTTTTAAGTCAATTACGAACACCGCAGTATGGATATTCACTTGTTCAATTATTGGAAGATTCGGGCATTAACATCGATCAAAGTACCTTATATCCATTGCTTCGTCGTTTAGAAAAACAAGAGTTAGTGACAAGTAGCTGGGAAACCTCTGAGAGTAGACCCCGCAAGTATTATGTCTTAAGTGAATTTGGATTAGACGTCTTTTTGCAATTGAAACGAGAATGGATTAATAATTCAAAAGAACTTTATGAGCTACTAAAAGGAGATGAGGATAAAGATGAATCTGACTGAAATTTATATTCAAGAAGTCACGCGGAGGCTCCCTGAAAAAAATCGTGAGGATATCGCACTTGAGTTACGATCAACCATTGGGGATATGCTGCCTGATGATTACAATGAGCATGATGTAAAGGAAGTGCTGGAAAAGTTAGGGAATCCAGCGGCGTTAGCGAGCGGTTATCGTGATCAACCAATGCATTTAATCGGCCCTCGCTATTTTGATGTATACCTCTCGTTACTAAAAATGATTATTCCCATTGCCGCTGTCATTGCGGTAATCTCAATGATTGCTGAATATTTTATTAGTTTTGGCGGGGAAGAAGCGGTTATGAATGCTGTCCTCAATATGATGGGTGAAGGAATATGGAGAATCATTGAAGTAGGCATACATGTCTTTTTCTGGCTAACGGTCGTATTCGTCATTTTGGAACGTACTGATAAAGGAAAAGAGCAGCATCCATTATCAGCAAGCCTAAAAAAATGGACTCCCGAAGATCTGAAAACCGTCATTTATATTCCTAAGAAAAAGGCAATTACCAAGCTTGAAGTATTTGGCTATTTAATGTGGACGGCCATTTGGGCAACTTTTTATTTTTATGCAAATCATCTTTTAGGTATATATGAAGATGGTGGAGAGGGTCTCGAATTCATAATGCCAGCTTTAAATCAGGATGTTTTACTTCATTATTGGCCTATTGTGATCGTTGTCATTGCTCTCGAAATTGGCTTAGCTCTCTACAAACTACTGAAAGGGCAATGGACGAAAAAGGTGGCAATCTTTAATACAATTGTGGAGCTTTTCGCAACCGTTGTATTCATTGTGATAGTAAGTAATCCGAATTTTATGAACCAAGAAAGTATCGCGTACATGAGTAATTTATTTACCACCTCTACTAAGCAATTTGAAATATGGCTAATTGGCGGCATAATCATTATATTTGTTGTATCTGCGACAATCAGTATATTCGACGGCTTCCGCAAGGCTCGAATCCGTTAATTCATCGTTGTTTATCAACCATGGATACTTTACTTAAAGATGGCCTCCGTATTGAGCCATCTTTTTCTTTTGAAATCTATGTAGGATGAAGTGAAATTACATAAATAAACAGTGGGGGAATTAAAATGGATTTACTAATTGGAATAGCAATTGTACTAATTGTGTTTTTCTCTTCAAGCATAATAGAGAGAAAGTTAAAATCGATTGAAAGGCAAAACAATCGCATAATAGAAATACTAGAAGAAATAAGAGATGGAAAATAAATAGATCGTCTAGGAACAGCGAAATTTAGTATTACGATGAAATACCCCATCAAAGTAAGACAAGCTTTGATGGGGTGCTTTTATGATTCACAGATAAAAAAATCGCATGACATTCAATAAAGGGACAAGCCTATGATTTTAATGGGAAGGTATTATTCAGGCGGATATTTATACGTTTTGAGATGTGTGTGATGAATCAATTTAACATCAGGTCCTGAAGAAATTTCATAGGTCATTCGATCCTTTCCAATAGGAATCCATTGTCCGCCATCCGTAGGTTCAATTTCAAATGTAATTTGCATTTGAAAGCCTCGGAAATGATTTCTTTTTGTATCAATTACTTCAATTTTCCAAGGCGTAATATGAGGGGAAACATCCTTTCTAATCTTTGAATAATAATTGGTCAAATCTTCGTCAATATAAGGAGTAAGCAAAAGCATGAGCATATCCTGCAATCTCAGCTCGTTAGAATCCTGTGTTAGTTCAGCTGTTGAAGCGGGTATGGTTTGAAATGAAGTAATTAGTACAAGGGAGAATATAAAAAACAGTAAAATCTTTTTCATTTTCTTCCAACCACCTCTTTGTGATCTTTCCCTAATGCATTGTATTGTTACCTTTATGGAATGAAGTATGTATGATTGAAGTAAAAGTGTTCAAGTATAGGTTATACAAACAATTGAAGATATTTTCTGACATGACGATTGACAAAAAATAAGGAGTGATACGGTTCATCATAATAAATGGTGTGGAACCAATCATTTTGTCGGAGCCTTCTATATTTTGACCAACATAGGTATTCGATAGAAAATTTAAAATAACCTCTAACATAAATCTACGTCCCATCATAACGAATTAATTTTATATTGGATGGCGATGAAGTGTGCAATAGGCAAAAAATAGAAGGGGCACGGATAGAAGTGCCCCTTAGTAACAAATCGGGAGGTGCCATGTTAAACGAATCTGTTTAACACTACTTCTATTTATATGATAAGATTACTTGGTTTTATAGACCATCATCTTGCATATGCTAAAATTTACACATCGTAGCGAAGAATAGCTGTTATCCAGTCCTTTACTAATAGTTGCCATTGGAGCTGTGAACTATCTAAGGGAAGAGAAAGACTTTGCAGCTCTTTAGGGAGCAAGTGTATTTTATGACGTATTATTTCATTGTCAGGTGATTCTGTATCAATAAATAAAAGATAGCGTCCGATTAAATCTTCCTTATACATAGATGGATAATCAAGGGCTTTTAATACACGTGTAGAAAATTCCACACCATTTATCCTTACTTCAAAATGTCCCCGCACATTAAATTCACAGTGAATATGTGTACCAGATAATCGACGTAGCGCTTGTAGGAAAGCAGCTAATGTTCTTTCACTAATGAAAGAGGTTTTCCAATAGTATTGACTTTCTTCATGTTTACTTGAATTAGCATCATATGTATCATATCTTATTTCTAATGTTTCTTCGGCTTCGTCAGATTCTTTCCTAGTGAGGTAGTGCCGAGCAATTTTTTTAATGGTGTGATGATCTAAGTCACATCCATAGCTGAGAATAGTTACTTGTCTACGCTGTGCTTTGGCAAATAACCGCATTTCTAAATTTGCATCACTATTTAAATCCCAGCCATAGCGTGGATTGTAATGAATACACGTACTTTTGTTCATTGCGACCTCCTTTTTTGTCTACTAACATTATAAATAATTTTGTCTAATTTTCCCTATTTTTCTTTTAAAAATGAAACTTTTGGATTTTAAATTTCGTATAAACTGGAAAATACTTTTTTAGGAGGTAATTATGGCTAAATGGAGAGGCACAATCCTTCTTTGTACATTGCTATTAACAGCCTGTACAGCAGAAACCGTTCAACCTAAAGACCAAATACAGGAAGAGCAAAACGATGAAAATATTGTGGTCACAAAGGATGGCAAAATAACCTTTGAGATTAAGAATGAGATTGGTGTTCCACCAGAAAAAGTAGAGGCTATAAAGGATGAAATTGTAACAGCATACGACCACATAAAGGCTTCTATACATACTTCCTACACGCCATCCGAGCACATAAACGTATGGTTTAAGGAAGACGGTCTATCCTGGGGGCTTGCATCGAAAATCGAACTAGTTGGCGTTCAAGAAGATTCCTATCCACTTGTCCATGAAATGACCCATTCTTTACTTGGCTATGGCAACAATTTTGGATCAGACCATGGCTATTTTACACAAGAGGGTTTTGCAAGTTATATGGAGGAGCAATATGGGAAAAAAGAACAATTTTCCTTTGAAAAATTCATGAAGCATTATTTGGATTCAGATAAGTTAATTCCTATTAGTAAGTTAATTGATCCAAATCAAGATGATGTCTATTTTCGCCCAGCACTTTCAAGTGAAGAACAGAATCGAGTCATGATGGAGATGAGCTACACGCATGCGGCATCATTTGTTAAATTCTTAATTGATACCTACGGACTCGAAAAGTTTGAACATATATACAACGAGAAAGAACTAGCGCAAAAATTAGAGGAAGTTTACGGGAAGAGTAGTAGTGAGTTAGAAAAGGAATGGTTAGCATTTATTCAACAACAACAAGGATTTACGCATGAGGAAAAGTTAAAATCGGGATTCTTTTATGATATGAATACAACTCTTCTTCAAATAGATCCAAAATATTTTGCCAATGAATAATATTTTCTAAATTATTCAAGTAAACCCAAGTGCTCTTTATTCGGAGCTCGTGGGTTTACTTGTGTATGAATTCGGATGAAACTGTCTATGTAATAAATGAACGCCCAGTAAAATGAACAGACCACCAATGATTCTTAATAATATATTTTTGAGAAATACAGTATCGTCAACCGTAATGACAATCAACATAGGGCCAACCATAATCAATGCAATGCCTAACAATGCTTTAATTACTCTCATCATGTAAAATTCACCTCAAATTTACCATTTCAGATTTGATTATCGCACGATTGTCTGAAAAGGAAAAGGGTCACTAGGCTGGTAAAGTGACCCTAATAAAATAGCTAGTATGACCTTACAGAACTTAGGAGTCTGTAAAAGGGTTAGGTGCTAATTGGGATGATTAGTACATGAAAGAAGCGCCAACAATAATTAAAAGAATGAACAGAACGACGATTAATACGAATGTTGAACCGTAATAGCCGCCACCGCCAGAGTCGCCGCCATAATAGCAGCTGTTGTTCATGTTACCTACGTTTCCATTGTATCCCACTGAAAATCCCTCCTTTCTACAACTTATAATATGTATGCTTGCAGAAAGGAGAAATGGTATTTACCCTATGGTTCTAAAAAATGCTGAAAACATTCTTGTAGAAGAAGGTTTTTTATTTACTTAATTTTTATTTTTTTACATAATTAGAGAGTAGTGTTAGATTTACAAGTGAAGTTAGAAAAGAAAGTGGGCGTTACATGCTACGGGAAAAGCTAAAGCAAAAAATCATAAGTGAACCAACCGAATGTATGGCTTATTTAACAGAATTAGTGAAGTCAAATCGAATTTATGATGGGGAAGTATTGGCAATCATTATAGATATTATAAAAAATGGACCTGATCAATTAACCAACACACAGTGGGATGTTTTGTTAGATAAGGGTTTATTACCTGATCTCTATGTAGAATGTGATAGCTGTGAAGATACCATTCCTTGGTCAGAAATGTACCGTGCGATCTTCATAGCGAGAGATCATTATTGTCCCTTTTGTAGATATATAGAAAATAAAGAGAATACAAGGTTATTAGACTAGGATGGTAGAGGCAACAATGAAATGGTTCATGATAACTGCCGAATGGCTATTGTTTTTATATGTGGTAATTTGTCTATTGAGCTTTAACATAATTCACCTTGGAAACCTTCTCTATGTGGATATGCCGCATGAAGAAGCGATGACTGTGACAACATCCTTTGCGCAGACCTCACTGTTCATTATAGGAATAGGTGCTGTTTGTTTCTACTATATGAAGTATTTAAGGGGGAGTAATGCTTATAAAAGGTCAAAGGCGGTAATCTGGGGATGTCTATTTACCTGCCACGCATTGGCAAGCTGCTTTTATTTGTTCATGCGATATGGGCTGATATGGAATCGGCATGAAGCAATGGAGCTTTTATTATCGACGGTCATTAGTTTCATTTTAACCATTCAGGCAGTTATGAAATATTACAGGTGTTAAAGGACCGAAACTGGATTGTGTATAAAATGCAGGATATAGGTGAGAAATATGAAAAGAGGATTTAAACGCATTATGTTAATTATATTTACAATTATCATTTCATTATTTGTGTTGATTCTTACTTTGAGTTTTATTAATCATAAAATACAATTATCAAAAGAAGAGGTACGATTTGTTCCAACTGGGCAACTTGTAGAAGTTAATGGTCATCAAATGCACGTTTATACAGAAGGAAAAGGAGAAGATACCCTTGTTTTTATGTCTGGTGGTGGTACGAGCTCACCTGCATTAGATTTTAAATCACTTTATACTTTGTTAAGCGATAAATATAAAATTGTTGTTGTTGAAAAAGCAGGTTATGGATTTAGCGAAGTCACAGATATTGACCGAGATATTGATACAATTCTAGCTGAAACAAAAGAGGCACTTTTTAAATCAGAAATTGAAGGTCCATATATTTTACTTCCGCATTCGATGTCTGGCATTGAAGCCTTGAAATGGGCGCAAGATTACCCTGATGAAATAAAAGCTATTATTGGATTAGATATGGCTGTTCCTGCTGTATATGAAGAATTATCTATCAATATGTTCCTCGTTCGATTAGGTGCTTTTACTGCTAAGACTGGTTTGACCAGATGGATTCCAAATCTATCGGAAAGTGATGCAATAAAATATGGGAATTTAACAGATGAAGAGAAAGTGTTGTATAAAGTAATTTTTTATCGAAGAACATTGACTAAAGATATGGTTAATGAAATAGATTATATAAAAGCAAATGCGCAAAAAGTCAAAGAAGCTGGAATCCCGAACATGCCTATGCTTTTGTTTTCATCGAATGGTGTGGGGACTGGTTTTGACAATCAAAAGTGGAATGGAATTCAAAATGACTTTATTAATAGGATTGATAAAGGTAAATTGATAGAGTTAGATTCATCTCACTATATTCATAGTATTGACTATGAGCGAATAGCTGAGGAATCAGAGGCCTTTATAGAAAGTTTACATCGTTACTAGCGGAGCGCATTAATTAACTAATATTGAGTTGCAAATGCAGCTCTTTTTTCTTTATTAAACTAACGGAGTAGTTTAGTACTATAAGAAAGTAATATATAAGGAGGCCACATGAAAAAAATAATATTATTTTTTTCCCTACTAGCTGTTTTGTTAGTTACTTCGGGTTGTTTGAATGAAATGGGTGGACAAAAAATAACTGTACAGAAACGAACTGGTGAAGAAAATATTTTTGAAGACTTTAAAGAAGTCAATCAAAAAAACAAGTGGAAAAAGCGATTGAAATAGTGGAAAATGCTAATTGGATAAATAAAAAAATAGAAATGGCACGCTATGCTGACTACCAATTTCAATTTCCATTTAAGAACAGTAGCGAAATCGCTTTGGGTTAGCCAAAATGGTGAAAATTTAGAAATTGTTACGGATAGTGATAATTATGTGAAATTAACAAAGCAAGATTCAGAAAATCTCTATGAAGTTTTAATAGGGGAAAAATTAATAAAATAATGTCATGTCTTAAATACGCTTCAACTAACAAAGTCTTAACCTTAACTTAAAGACCAATGGTAGTTTAGTTTGAAGAGCTTTGTTTGACTTGCGTCCAACAAACAGGGCCAGATTGCTGAATAACATTCTTTAACGAAAGGTTCGAAAACGATGCTTTGGAGATTTTTAAAGTTACACTACATTTTAAAAACAGCATCTATTGTGCATACATATGGAAGCTGCTCTTTTTCAGCGTAGATGTTGACATAAAATGTGATTTTTGCGTTGCCAAAAGTATGCGTTTCTTCTTTATCTGCATACACTTCAAAAAAATCAATTGTGTAATGTTTATATCCATCTTTCTCCATGTAACACCAAACTTCATCAGCTTTTCGTGGATCAAGGCCTTTAGTATGTAAAAACTCGACAAGCGTATTATTTTTCATAATTTGCTCCGCATAAAAAATACAATCCTCACATAGGCAATGATCGACAGTACCAACAAGTTCTCTCTTCGCATAAAATTGCTCATTTAATTGTTTCGTGTTCATGATGTCCTCCAATAGATTAATGGTTTGATTTTATCAATAATTCAAAAATTTTTGCACATTTATTTATTCCTATAACGAAGTAGAGTGTTGAAAATAAATGTAATATACTTAAAAAAATGTATGGATAATATATGTTATAATAGTTATTAATTACACAATTATCGATTAAATAGTTTCAAGGAGGTTATTTATGAAAATAACCGAAGGCTACGGCAAAGTGATGATAGATGATTTTGAATTTTATGGTGAAATTAAACAAGATAAATGTTCTAAATGCAAATATAATTTAGTATATTACGATGATTTTGATTCTTATTTTTGTCCTAATTGTAATAGTTGGACTGAATCAAAATGTAGTGACCCTACTTGCAAATATTGCTCTAATAGACCAGAAACACCTTTAACTCGCAAATAACGAGATTAAACTCCCCTGAAGGTACTTAATCATCTTTCATTGTCTATGGAGACATGCTAATTTTGACCTTCGTTGATGGCTAAATGAATGCTCAGTAATAAGGAGATTACAATTTTAAACTCATAATATTTTATCAAAATGAAAAGAGAAAGATTGTTGTTCCAGAACTTAGGTAAAGAGAATTTGAAGGACTTTACCAGGAGGTTTCTCAAAAATGAAAAACGAAGAAAATAAGACAAATAAATTCATGCCAAACATAAACTACGATGATACAACTAACTGCGAACATGACATTGAATCTGATATAGTAGTTGGAAATTCACCATGCCCTTGCTGCGAGTTTATTACAATTCCGAACAATGGCGATGCCCTTGCTTATATTTGCCCCGTATGTTTTTGGGAGATAGATTTGTTTATTCAAAGTAATGTTGAGGCAAGTGACCAAAACCATGGCTTAACATTGACTGAAGCAAGAAAAAATTATCAAAGTTTTGGGGCAGTATTGCCCATGTTAAAGAAGTCTTGCAGACAACCAAAAGAATATGAATATCCAACAAAATGAAGAAGCAGATTTAAAGTTGATTGGAGTGGAAAACAGCGACTATGGGAGGAGCGAAGCAAACCCTCCAGAATGCGTACGTCTGAAACAGAAATCAACGGTTTTAAATTGTTCAAGATTCGGGCGCGATTTTGCAATAAGGAACAGCGCTCGTATTCATCTGGATCTTGATATTGAAAATCCCCACCTGTTATTTCACATAAAAAATATTGTGTTGTTACTTTATGTTTTGATTCATATATACCCGAAAGACTCAGGAAGCTATTGAACAACTATTATCAAATTTATCTTGAAAAAATCTACCACAATTGTGCGCATTTCTTTAAAAAGGAATGCGTCTTTTTTAATACGAAATAAACAAAAACTTCGCGTTATTAGTGTGTAAAGAATGGAAATCCATGATGTAGGAAATAATGTAGTTCTCGAATGCAAATTACAATTCAAAAGAAAGCAAATCAATACGGAGGTAAAAATGACTGTTCTTGATTGTATCATAATAGGCGGAGGTCCTTCTGGGTTAAGTGCTGGCTTAACTTTAGGAAGAGCAAGGAGAAATATTGCATTAATGGATGATGGGACAAATAGGAATAGAGTGACACAGGCGTCTCATGGTTTTATTACGCGTGATGGGATAAAACCGCAAGCATTTAAAGAATTAGCGTTAAAAGAGTTGGTGAATTACCCGTCCGTCTCCTATCTTAATGCGACAGTTACTGAAATTATAAAGGATATAGGTAATGAGCGATTTACTGTCAAAACATCTACGAGTCAGGAATTTGTTTCAGAAAAAATCATCCTCGCCACCGGTGTTCAAGAAATATTTACTATACCAAGTATAAGAAAGTTTTATGGGAAAAGTCTATTTAGTTGTCCGTATTGTGATGGCTGGGAGCAAAAGGATAGGCCATTAGTGGTGATGGCAGAAAAAGAAGAGCATGTACTGCATTTGACTAAGTTGATTTATAATTGGTCACAGGATTTGGTTGTCTTAACGAATGGAGCTCACCTATCTAAAGAAGGTAAGATGGAGTTACAAAAACACAATATCAAAATAATATCAGAAAAGGTAAAAGACCTCATAGGTAATGATGGGTACTTGCAAAAAATAGAATTTGAATCAGGAGCCACCATTATAAGGTCGGGTGGATTTGTGGCCCCCTCTTATTATCGCCCCAATCAGTTTGCTGAGAAGCTTGGCTGTGATATTGACGAAGATGGAAAAGTCATAACAGATGGTGTTGGTAGAACAACTCAAAAAAATGTATATATTGCAGGGGAAACCGAAAGATCTAAACCTTCCACTTTAATGATTTCAGCTGCCAAAGGTAATAAAGCTGCTGTTTCAGTAAATACTGATTTAACGATGGAACGCTTTTGATGACGTCATAACACTTGGAATAGGATCTTAGCAAAAACATATCAGCTAATGTATTCTCAATATTGTGTTAGAGTTACTATAAGAAATGACGAAGAACGGATTTTGCTTGTAGAATCCGTTTTTCTTGTTCCAAAAATTATAGTTTTACAAGGTAGGGTAACAACTAAAACCAATAAAAAAAGCTCGGGGGAAGAAAAACATGCAACAAGTGGGGACTCTATACTTTTTCTGTGGAAAAATGGGAGCAGGAAAATCAACAAAATCAAAACAATTGGCTAAAGAAAAAAATGCGGTACTTTTATCTGAGGATGAATGGCTTTCCTCTCTTTATCCCAATCAGATCACATCATTTGAGGACTATCTAAAATTATCGGCACAGCTCAAGCCAATGGTGAAAAAGCATGTCCAAGACATATTGAGTGTTGGTACGCATGTAGTAATGGATTTTCCAGGTAACACTCAAAAACAGCGAAAGTGGTTTTTGGATATAGCGTCAGACGTCAATGCAAACCATCAACTAATCTACCTTAATTTAAATAACCCGCAATGCTTGCGTCAAATTGCGCAAAGGCGTAACGAACAACCCGAAAGAGCAGCTTTTGACACGGAAGCGACGTTTATTGAAGTTACTAAATTTTTTGAAGCACCAGAAGCTTCCGAGGGTTTAAATATATGGGAGTTTAGTGGGAAAGAATAACACAGAATTTTAGCAACAGAAAAAATTAGCTGAACTAAACCGCCTATAAAATTGTTATATGTAATTTATGCAGTTTATAAAGAATTTTTTAAAATTATATTGACAAACTATTTTTTTTCTGTAAAATGAAAAACAATTCAAAAATATTTGTATAGAACAAAGGCTATGAAAAGAAGTAGTATCAATTATTTTTACGAACAGAAAGTTACCGGTCGATGAGAGGTGCATGTAAAACGATTGAGAATTCATCTTGGAGCTGTGTACCGAAAGGATTATTCTAAGTAGGCTACGCCGGTAAGCACCCGTAATCATGTGCGAGAGTATCGTCAAATGACCGTACTTCTTAAGGTAAGTAATGTGAATTGCTTATAAAT